>NZ_CP053085.1:647386-1294773 GCF_013004105.1 Gemmatimonas groenlandica | reverse complement strand
ACATTGATCGACTCGAGCAGGCGCTCCGGGAGCGCGTTCCGCGACATGATAAGCGAGATCACGAGACCCAGCAGTCGCACGCGCTCGACGTCTTCGTCGGTATAGATGCCACGCTGGGCGCGATTTGTGAGGTTGAGGACGCCGACCAATTCGTCGTGATACACGAGCGGGAAGCTGATGAAGCTGCCGGTCGTGAAGTACTGGTCACGAAGCAGCGGGTGCTGCGACGCTTCTCGGACATCCTGGACAAGCAAGGGTTCTCGTGCCGCCGCGACCCGGCCAGCAACACCCTCACCGATCCGGATTCGCATCCCTTCCACGATGTTCGGCGCGATACCGCGTGCCGCCGCGAGGTAGAGGTAGTCTGGCTCGGGTGCCCGCAGCATGAGGGAGCATCGCTGTGCTTGCATATCATCGCCAACCAACGCGAGCAGACCGTCCACCAGTTTCCGCGAGTCGGTGGTCTCCGCGTCGAGCGAGAGCGCACGGTCCAACAGATACAACGTACGTGTCCGCTGGCGAAGGGCTTCACTCCGCCGATGCAGCTCGACATGCGCCTGCTCGAGTTGACCGACGGCCGACGTCAGTTGCTGATCGGCGAGTTCGGCCCGGCGCAGCGCCCGACGGGCCTCCTCGCCCGACCGGGCGGCGTCCGCTTGAATGGCGATCGCCTCCGCCGGATTCAGCGCGCTGATGTGCTGCGGCGTGTTGCGCACTTCACGCAGCTCCGCTTCCAACGCCGTGAGCTTCCTGACGTATTCCCCATGTACCCGCTGCGTCACGTCCTCGAGCGTACGGACGGCCTCTTCGCGGGCATCGCGCTCAGCGAGGCGCACGTAGGCTAGGTCGAAGAGCGCGACGGCCGGCGCCAACCGCTCGGTTGTGCGGGTCCCGAAAATCTTGCGCGGCTCGTATAGTGCCAGCACGGCGCCCAGCAGCCCCTCCACCTTCAACCCGCGGACGGCCAGAATGCCGCCGTCAAGTGCGGCCGTAAAGCCGCACAGTCGGGCGTAATCGGCGGAGCGGTCGCTCACGTCTACGAACGGTCCGCCAGCCAGGATCTTGGCGCGGGCCGCCTCGGGCAAGTGATCGAAGGTCGTCTCCATCGACGTCCGGACTACCTGCGCGCCGACGGGCGTGAGCCGGTCCTTCAGCATGTCGCGTCGCGCGTCATACTGCAGCAGGGCGACCGACGCGCCGCGATCCAACTCGGCGAGGCACTCACCTAGAGCGATGAGGGCACCGTCGAGATCGGATGTGGCGGACAGCGCGTACGCCAGCGAAGCAAGTGAGCGAGGAGGCATGGCGAGTGGAGGAAACGTCAGCGGACGCGACAGCGCAATAGTCGAGCGCCTTTGAAGGCGAATCAGTTGAAGCGAACGCGTCTGGTGCCTAGCTTCCCCCAGGTCATGGACCCGCGACCGATCCTCCTGGTAACGCAGTATGACGGGGGGCGCTTCGCCGGTTGGCAGCGTCAGCCCGTCGTCCGCACCGTGCAAGGCGATATGGAAATCGCCCTCGAGCGTTTGTGCGCGACCGCGGTTCCCGCCATTGGCGCGGGGCGAACCGACGCGGGGGTCCACGCGCACGGCCAGGGCGTCGGCGTCCGGGTGCCGGAGCGTTGGACGCCAGCGACCCTCCGTCGGGCAATGAATGCCACTCTCCCCGATGATATCTGGGTGGCGGAGGCGCACCGGATGGTGCCGGAATTTCACCCGCGGCGCAGCGCCATCGCGCGTCGATATGGTTATCTTATCGGGACGGATGAGGCGGCACGCTCCCCGTTCCGTCGACGATATGAGTGGTCGATCCGACACCCACTCGATCCGGCGGCACTCCAGGGAGAAGCCGACAGTGTGTTGGGCGAACACACCTTTCGGGCGTTTGCCGTCGCTCACACGGCGCCGGTCGATGATCACCACCGTTGCGTGATTCAGCATGCGCGGTGGGTCGAGCGCGACGGCGGCTGGGTGTTCGAAGTTGCGGCGAACCGTTTTCTCCATCACATGGTGCGTTTTCTAGTCGGAACGATGGTTGAGGTGGCTCAGGGACGGCGACCGCGCGGAACGATCGCGCGGCTCCTCGTCGCACCTGACAATTCGGGCACGCCCGCTCCGGCACCGGCCCACGGCCTGTCGCTGCGCGAGGTCACGTATCCGGCCGAGCTCTACGCCGATGCCTCGTGATTCGAGGATTTCAGTGATCGTGCAACGCTCGACGCTTACCCTTGTGGTCGCGCTTGCCCTGATCGGCTGCGAAGGGGCGAACCCCAGCACGTCGAACGCGCAGGCCCGCACGCTTCCCCCAGCGCCGGTCAAACCGGTCGGTCCCGTTCCCGCACAGACGATCGATGGGTCGCGACGAACCGCGATTACGACGGCCGTGGAACGCGTGGCTCCCGCCGTGGTCACGGTGCAGACGGAAACGGTGCAGAAGGTCCCGGTCGACTTTTTCGAGTATTTCATGGGCGGGCGCACCGGGGAGCGTCGCAATGCCGGCATCGGCTCCGGGTTCGTTGTGCGGAGTGACGGCATCATCGTGACCAACGCCCACGTGATCTCGGGCGCCACGAAGGTCTCGATCGGCATGCGCGATGGCACGTCGTACGACGCCACGGTGGTCGGCATCGATGAAACGAACGATCTCGCCGTGGTGCGGATCAAAGCGAAGAATCTGCCGGTGGCTCCCCTTGGCAGTTCGTCCACATTGATCGTGGGCGAGTGGTCGATCGCGATCGGCAACCCGTTTGGCTTCGTGCTCGGGAACAGCGAGCCCAGTGTGTCGGTGGGCGTCGTGAGTGCCGTTGGTCGCAACCTCGCCGGACGAGGCGATGGCGGCGGCGTGTACGTCGACATGATTCAGACCGATGCCGCGATCAACCCTGGGAATTCCGGTGGACCGCTGGTGAACGCCTCCGGCGAGGTGGTCGGTGTGAACAGCTCGATCTACTCGCCAAGCGGCGGATCGGTGGGGCTCGGATTCGCCATCCCGATCGACCGCACCAAGCGCATCGTGGAAGACCTGCTTGATCACGGCTCGGTGCGGCAGCCGTGGGTGGGGATTCGACTGCAAACGCCCGACGTGCAGAGCGCGCGCGAAGCGGCCGCAGTGGGCGCGATCGTCGCCCGCGTGGTGCCCGGCTCCCCGGCCGATCGCGCCGGAGTCCGAGCGGGTGATCAGGTGATCGCTGCCGGTACGCGCCCTGTGAAGAATCCGTTCGACTGGGAAGCGCGACTACTCGATCTGCGCGTTGGCGAACAGCTGCCGGTAACTGTTCGTCGTGGCAGTGCCGAGCAGCGATTCTCGCTGCAGGTCGCGGACGCGCCGGAAGTGAGCGCGCCCAAGGTCACCGTGCTGCGCGAACTCCAGCTGGTGTCGCTCACCGATGTCATTCGCCAGGAACGCGGCGTCGCGTCGAACGCCGGAGCGCTCGTGTATCGCGTCTCCGATCGGATTCGCGATGAAATCGGGCTACAGGACGGCGATGTGATCGTGCAGGTGGGACAGTCGCGAGTGAATTCGGCCGAGGCGGCGTCGGCTGCCATCGACCGATACGGCGCTCGCGGTCCTGTGTACGTGGTATTCGAGCGCAATCGACAGTATCTCCAGACGTCGTTCTCTCTCCGCTGATTACGTGACCGCACCCGACCGCACCTCGTACGCCTCGCCTCTCGCCGACCGCTATGCGTCGCGCGCCATGCTCACGCTGTGGGGCCCCCAGATGCGGTACGGCCTTTGGCGTCGCCTCTGGCTGGCGCTGGCCGAAGCGCAGCAGAGTCTCGGTATCGCTATTCCTGACGCCGCGATCCACGAGATGCGCGCGCACCTCGACGACATCGACTTCGAGTCCGTCGCCGTTTATGAGAAGAAGTTCCGCCACGACGTCATGGCGCACGTGCATGCGTTCGGTGACGTCGCGCCGGCGGCGCGCAAGTTCATTCACCTCGGTGCCACGAGCTGCTTCGTCACTGACAACGCGGAACTCATTCTTATGCGCCGCGGCTTGCACCTGCTGCGCGAGAAGCTGATTGATTCACTCGAGGCCCTCGGTACGTTCGCGCGCGAGTGGAAGGACGAACCGGCACTCGGCTACACGCACCTGCAGCCGGCGCAGCTGACGACGGTCGGTAAGCGTGCGACGTTGTGGATGCAAGATATCCTGCTCGACCTCGAGGATCTGGAGTATCGCATCGCGCAGCTGCCGTTTCGTGGCGTGAAGGGTACCACCGGGACGCAGGCGAGCTTCCTGTCGCTGTTCGACGGGGATCATGCGAAGGTGCGCGAGCTCGATCGCCTCGTGACGACGAGTATGGGTTTCGCCACGTCCATCCCGGTGAGCGGCCAAACGTACTCGCGAAAGGTGGACGCTCAGGTACTCGGCGTGGTGGCCGGCATTGCGGCGACAGCATCGAAGTTTTCCGGCGACATCCGTATGCTGCAGGCGTTCGGCGAAATCGAGGAGCCGTTCGAGAAGAATCAGATCGGGTCGTCCGCCATGGCGTACAAGCGGAACCCGATGCGCTCCGAGCGGATCGCCTCGCTCGCACGGTTCGTCTTGTCGCTGGAGCCGAACGCCAATCAGACGCACGCGGTGCAGTACTTCGAACGCACGCTGGATGACTCCGCGAATCGCCGTCTGGTGATTCCCGAATCGTTCCTCGCCACCGACGCGATTCTCGTGCTCATGCAGAACGTGGTGCGCGGGCTCGAGGTGCATCCGGCCCGTATCCGCCGCCGCGTCGATGACGAGCTTCCGTTCATGGCGACGGAAGAGATCATCGTGCGGTTCGTGCGGGCGGGCGGCGATCGTCAGGAGGCGCACGAGCTCATTCGCGGCCACAGCATCGACGCGGCGCGTGCCGTGAAGGATGGCGCGCCGCGAAACGATATGCTGGAGCGGCTCGCGGCCGACCCCGCGTTCGGCATTCCACTGGAAGACCTGCAGGCCGTCACGGAGCCCACACGATTCGTCGGTCGCTCGCCCGAGCAAGTGGTGGAGTTCCTCGACGAGCACGTGGCACCGTGGCTGGCGCGTGAACGCGCCGGTGTCGAAGTGGAAGAGGTGCGCGTATGAGTACGCGGCTACCCGCCGCGATGATTGAGACCGCGTTGCCGTTGCCGCTCGTGCGGCGCGGCAAAGTGCGCGACGTGTACGCGGTGGATGACGATCGCTTGCTGCTGGTGACGACCGACCGCGTCAGCGCGTTCGACATCGTCATGAACGAAGCCATTCCGTACAAGGGCGCTGTGCTCACGCAGCTGACCGCGTGGTGGCTGTCCCAGTTGTCGAGCGTGGTGGAGCATCATCTGCTATCAGCCGACACCGACGAGATCGTGCGCGAAGTACCGGCGCTGGCGCCGTATCGCGAAGCGCTTGCCGGCCGCAGCATGTTGTGTGTGCGAGCGGATGTCGTGCCGATCGAATGCGTCATCCGCGGCTATATCACGGGCTCGGCGTGGAAAGAGTATCAGGCGCACGGTACACTAGCCGGCGAGGCATTGGCGGCCGGACTGCGCGAGAGCGATCGTCTCGATCCGCTGATCTTCAGCCCGGCCACGAAGGCGGAAACCGGACACGACGAGAACATCACGATTGCGAGTGTGATTGCGAGCGTCGGCGCCGAAACGGCCGCCACGCTCGAACGGCTGGCCCGAGCGGTGTACGAATTCGGACGCGCCACGGCGGAACCCCGCGGCATTATTGTCGCGGACACCAAGTTCGAGTTCGGCTGGCGTGACGGTCGCCTCTTGTTGATCGATGAAGTGCTCACGCCGGACAGCTCGCGATTCTGGCCCGCTGACAGCTACACGCCGGGTCGCGGTCAACCGAGCTTCGACAAGCAGCCGCTCCGTGACTGGCTCGATGTCGAGCGCCGCGCCGGACGATGGAACGGTGAAGCGCCGGCCCCGACGCTGCCGGACGAGGTCATTCGCGCGACGAGCCTGCGCTATCGGGATGCCTTCGCGCGACTCACAGGCGCGCCGATGGATCTCCACCGACTCGGGCTTCCCGAGGATTCCGTTTGATGTTCGCGCGTGAGGGCTATCCGTTTCTGCTCGGCGTCGCCGTACTGGCCGCGCTGACCTTCGCGGCCGCGCTACGCTTGCGCTCGTGGCCGTGGTGGCTCGCCGGATATGTCCTCACGCTCGTCGCCCTCGTGGCGGCGTGGGCCTCCCGTACCCCAGTCGGAATCCCCACATGAGTCGTCCGGAGACCCGAGGCACCGGTACCGATGGCGTGGAGCGCCCACGCCGTCCGCGCCCGCGCGTGGCCGTCGCCCTACCCAACGGCTTCACGTTGGCCAACCTGTTCTTCGGCATCTTCGCGATCGTCGCCGCCTCGCGCGGGGATTTCGATGCGGCGGCCCGCTTCATCGTGTTCGGCGCGATCGCTGACACGCTCGACGGTCGCATCGCACGCGCCACGAAGTCGGGCTCGCGTTTCGGCGAGGAACTTGACTCGCTCGTGGATGCGATCTCGTTCGGCACCGCGCCCGCGCTGATCATGTACTTTGCGGTCTTCCAGAGTACACGGTGGGAATGGATCTTCTGTTTCTTCTTTACGGCGTGCGCTGTGATGCGGCTCGCGCGCTTCAACGTCGAGCAGGCCGGCACGAAGAACACGCACTTTACGGGTCTGCCCAGCCCCGCGGCCGGCATGACGCTCGCGACGTACTACTGGTTCAGTCAGACGCCGCTGTATACCGAGACGATGATCGGCGACCTGCCCTGGCATCAGATGCTGCGCTGGGTCATGCTCGGCCTTGGCATGTTGATGATCAGCAACGTGCAGTACGCCAAGGTGCCGACGGTGAACTTTCGCACGCTCAACGGCATCCTCGGATTTCTGTTGGTCGTCGGCACCTTTGTCGGCGTCATTTTTCTGCCGAAGAAGTTCTTCTTCCCGGCCCTGATGGCCTATGTGCTGTATGGCATCGGCCGCACCGTTTTTCTCGGGTTACTCGATCGTATTCCCGGCCCGCGTGAGGATGATGACGCGGCCGAGGATGACCTCGACGAACCCCTCGACCCCCGACGTCGTCGTCGACGCCGTCGTCCTTCACGACAGAACATCGCGCCGGACGCCGGTCGCGAGGAGCCCTTGGCATGACCCGTTTCCGCTGCGCCATCCATATCGTTCCGCGTCGCGGGATCCTCGATCCCCAGGGCAAGGCCGTCGCTGATGCACTCCATTCGCTCGGCTTCGCCGACCTGAGCGACGTGCGCGTCGGGCGCCACGTGATCGTGGAGACCGAAGCCGCGACGGCGGACGCGGCGCGTGCGCGCATCACGGCCATGTGCGAGAAGTTGCTGGCCAACCCGGTCACCGAAGACTTCGAGATCGCCTCGGTGGAGCACGCGTGAAGGCCGGCATCGTTCGGTTTCCCGGCTCTAACTGCGACGAGGACGCGTACCACGCGATCGCCGATCACCTCGGTCAGGAGGCGGTGTACCTGTGGCACAAGGATCACGACCTCCAGAACGTCGATCTCGTCATCCTGCCCGGCGGCTTCAGTTACGGCGACTATCTGCGCGCCGGGGCGATCGCACGATTCAGTCCGATCATGCGGGAAGTCATCGCTTTCGCCAAACGCGGAGGACCGGTGCTTGGTATCTGCAACGGGTTCCAGATCGCCTGCGAAGCTGGCTTGCTGCCCGGCGCCCTGCTGCGAAACGCCAGTCTGCGCTTCGTGAGTGCACCCGCGCACCTGCGCGTCGAGTCGATCGCGACCCGCTACACGTCACAGTATCATCTCAATCAAGTCATCTCCATCCCGGTCGCGCACGGCGATGGTCGTTATACCGCGGATGCCGATACGCTGGCTCGCCTCGAAGGCGAGGGTCAGGTCGTCTTTCGCTACGTCAATGGGGACGGCGAAGCCACCGCGGCGGCGAATCCGAACGGCTCGCTGCGCAACATCGCCGGCATCGTCAGCGCCGAGGGCAACGTGCTGGGCATGATGCCGCACCCTGAGCGCGCGCTCGACACGACGCTCGGGTCAACCGACGGCGTGCCCTTGTTCGCGTCAATCCTGGAATCGATGCTCGCCGAGGTGAAGGCATGACCGCCGCGTCCAATGCACGTCCCGTGGAATCACGCCCGGGCGATCCGGTGATCACGCCGGCCATGGTGGCCGAGCACGGCATCACGGAGTTCGAGTACGAGCGGCTGATTGCCATGCTTGGCCGGACGCCCACGTTCACCGAGCTCGGCGTCGTGAGTGCGCTCTGGAGCGAGCACTGCTCCTACAAGCATTCGCGTCCCATGCTCAAGACACTGCCGACCAAGGCGCCATGGGTGCTCCAGGGCCCTGGTGAGAATGCCGGCGTCATTTCCGTCGGCGACGGTTGGGCGGTCGCGTTCAAGATCGAGTCACATAATCATCCGTCGGCGGTCGAGCCATATCAGGGCGCGGCAACCGGTGTCGGTGGTATTCTGCGCGACGTGTTCACGATGGGCGCGCGCCCTATCGCGCTGCTCAATTCGCTGCGTTTCGGTCCGCTCACGTCGAGCCGCGTTCGCTGGCTCTTTGCCGGTGTCGTGAAGGGAATCGGCGACTATGGCAACTGCGTCGGCGTGCCCACGGTCGGCGGTGAAGTTGTGTTCGATCCGTCGTACGAAGGCAATCCGCTCGTGAACGCGATGTGCGTCGGCCTCATGCGCGAGGACGAGCTCATCACCGCCGTGGCGTCCGGTGTCGGCAATCCGATCATGGCTGTGGGTGCACGCACGGGCCGCGACGGTATTCACGGCGCGTCGTTCGCCTCGGAAGATCTGTCGGCATCCAGCGAGGCCAAGCGCCCAATGGTGCAGGTCGGCGATCCGTTCACGGAGAAGCTGCTGCTCGAAGCGTCACTCGAGTTGATCCGCAGCGGGCACATCGTGGCGATTCAGGACATGGGCGCTGCCGGGCTCACCTCATCGTCGGCTGAGATGGCCGAGCGCGGCGATGTCGGCGTCACGATCGACGTGACCAAGGTTCCCGTCCGCGAACAGGGGATGACGCCATACGAGATTCTGCTTTCGGAATCGCAGGAGCGGATGCTCGTGGTCGCGAAGCTCGGGCATGAAGAGGATGTGCGCGCGATTCTGGCCAAGTGGGATCTCGAAGCGGCCGTGATCGGTGAAGTGATCGCGGAACCGGTGTACCGCGTGACCGAAGGCGAGCGCGTGGTGGCCGAGTTCCCCGGCTCGCGCCTGGTGACCGAGTGCCCGCAGTACGTGCTCGAGCCGAAGGAGAGCGAGTCGCTGAAGGCCGCGCGCGGACGCTCAGCACACGCCGTGGTGGCGCTCGACGACGAACGCGACCACGCGTGGACGCTGGAGCGCCTGCTCTCCTCGCCAACGATCGCCAGCAAGAAGTGGGTGTGGCAGCAGTACGACTCGACGGTACGCACCAGCACCATGCGAGGCCCCGGCAGCGACGCCGCCGTGGTGAAGCTCCGTGGCACGGACAAGGCCATAGCGCTCTGTATCGATGGCAATGGTCGCCACGTCGCGCTGTCGCCGCGCAATGGCGGTCGGGCCGCTGTTTCCGAAGCCGCGCGCAACGTCGCGTGCACGGGTGCGCGCCCGATGGCGATCACGAACAATCTCAACTTCGGCAATCCGAAGAAGCCGGAAGT
This sequence comes from Gemmatimonas groenlandica, assembly GCF_013004105.1. NCBI lineage: Bacteria > Pseudomonadati > Gemmatimonadota > Gemmatimonadia > Gemmatimonadales > Gemmatimonadaceae > Gemmatimonas > Gemmatimonas groenlandica. Next base: position 1,285,146 of record NZ_CP053085.1, on the reverse strand, counting down.
GTATTTCCAGCTGAGCGAAGCGATTGCCGGAATGGGTGAAGCCTGCACCGTGCTCGAAACGCCGGTGACCGGTGGCAACGTGTCGTTGTACAACGAGAACCCGCAGGGGGCGATTCATCCGACGCCGACCATCGGCATGGTCGGACTCATTGAATCACTCTCACATGTCACGCCATCAGGATTTCAGACGGTCGGCGACGACATCGTATTGCTGGGCGATTGCACCGAAGAACTCGGGGCGAGCGAGTATCTGCTGGAAATTCATGGACTCACGATCGGCGAACCGCCCGTGTGTGACCCGAAGCGCGAGCGCGCCTTGATCGACGCCCTGCTGGAGTCGATTCGCGGAGGGGTCGTGCGCTCGGCGCACGATTGCAGCGATGGCGGATTGGCGGTGGCACTCGCCGAGTGCGCGATGGCCGATCGCGATCGCGTATTCGGATTCACCGTCGATCTCTCGCCGTGGGCCACGCTTCCTCACCGCGCGCTGCTGTTCGGCGAAGCGCACGGACGCGTGGTGTTGTCCACGGCGGACAGCGCCGCGGTATTGCAGATCGCGCAACGCCATGGGGTGCCGGCGCGCGTGATCGGCACCGTGACGAGCGCCGAGAGCGGCGCGCAGTTCACGATTTCGGACGACACCTTTTCGGCGCCGATCAACTGGCTCGCGAAGGCGTTTCACGAGGCAATTCCGCTCGCCATGGATGGCGAGACGCCGGCCGAGCATGCGGTGGCCTCATCGCACGCTCCTACCAACGACTGATCGGGAGTTTTCCCATGTGTGGTATTTTCGGCGTCTACGGAGTTCGGGACGCAGCAGCCCTTACGCAACTCGGCTTGTACTCGCTGCAGCACCGCGGTCAGGAGTCGGCGGGCATCGTTGCCGTCGACGACGCGAGGCATGCGCGAGTCAGTCGTGCGATGGGACTCGTCTCGGAGGGCTTCGGTGACGAGGAGATGGATGCGCTCCGTGGACCGATCGCGATCGGGCACACGCGCTATAGCACGGCGGGTGCGTCGGCGATCGAGAACGCACAGCCGATCCTCGCACGAGTGCGCCGGAGTCACATCGCGCTCGCGCACAACGGCAATCTGACGAACGCGGTTGAACTGCGCCGTGACCTGGAAGATGGTGGTGCGATCTTCTCGTCGACCATGGATTCCGAGGCGATCGTCCATCGCATCGCCCGAGCCCATGGCGCGACGCCTGAAGCTCGGGTGGCGGAGGCATTGCAGGGCGTCGAAGGCGCCTACTGCCTGCTGATCGTACTGGACGACACCGTACTCGTCGCGCGTGACCCGCACGGCTGGCGCCCGCTCGTCATGGGCCGACTCGGCGACGGCTGGGTGTTCGCCTCGGAGACCTGCGCACTCGACATCGTCGGGGCGGTCTACGAGCGAGAAGTACAGCCGGGAGAGATCATCGCTGTGGACGCGCATGGTCTGCGGTCGGTGCATGCGCTGCCGCCGGCCCCGATCAATCGCTGTGTATTCGAGCACGTGTACTTCGCCCGGCCGGACAGCGCCGTGTTCAGCGGCTCCGTCGACCGCTCGCGTCGCGCGCTTGGTCGTCAGCTGGCGCGCGAGTGCCCGGCACCGGGAGCCGATATCGTCTTCGCGGTGCCCGACTCGTCGAATTCGGCCGCGCTCGGTTTCGCCGACGAATCCGGCACATCGTACGAGCTCGCGCTCATTCGCAACCACTACATCGGGCGGACCTTCATCCAGCCGACGCAAGCCGGTCGCGACGCCAAGGTCAAGGTGAAGTACAATCCCGTGCGCGAGCTGCTCGAGGGCAAGAGTGTGGTCATGGTCGACGACTCGATCGTGCGCGGCACCACCACGCGTGGCCTCGTGTCGCTCGTGCGGGGGGCGGGTGCGCGCGAAGTGCATATGCGCGTTTCGAGCGCACCGATCATCAGCCCGTGCTACTACGGCATCGACACGCCGCGTCGCGAAGAGTTGATCGCGGCGCAGATGACGCATGACGAGCTGGTCCGGCACCTCGGCGTCGACTCGCTCGGCTATCTGTCCATCGATGGCATGCTGTCTGCGATGCCAGAGGGTCCGGATGGCTATTGCCACGCCTGCTTCTCTGGGAAGTATCCGACCGCCACACCGAGCGAACCAGAGCTGTTACGCGCCGGCGGAGGTGCCGGTCTTTCGATCGGTATCGCGTGATCTTCGTTCCACATACTGCAAGGGAGAACTGAATGACCCGCTCCGTCTATTTCTTCGGAAACGGCAGCGCTGACGGTACGCGGGACATGAAGACGATCCTGGGTGGAAAGGGCGCGAATCTCGCCGAGATGACAAATCTCGGCGTACCGGTGCCCCCCGGGTTCACGATTGCCGCCCATCGGTGTGTCTCATATCTCGCCGATGGGCTGGTGGATGAAGCCTTTCGGGAAGAGGTAACTCGCGCGCTCGAGCGTCTCGAGGAAGTCAGCGGCAAGCGTTTCGGCGATGCGTCGAATCCGCTGCTGGTCTCGGTGCGCTCCGGTGCGTCGGTCTCCATGCCCGGTATGATGGAGACAATCCTCAATCTCGGCCTCAACGACGAGACGGTTGAAGGGTTGGCGAAGGCGAGCGGAAATCCACGCTTCGCGTACGATTCGTACCGCCGCTTCCTGCAGATGTATGCCGACGTCGTCCTCGGTGTACCGATCGCAAAGTTCGAGCAGTTGCTTGGCAGCAAGCGCGTCACCAACGGCGTAACGACGGACAGCGAACTCAGCGCGGACGCCCTACGCGCACTCGTGCACGAGTACCAGCAGCTGATCCGGTTCACCACGGGACACGAGTTCCCGATGGATCCCCAGGTGCAGCTGTGGGGCGCGATCGAAGCCGTATGGAACTCATGGACGCTGAAGAAGGCGGTCGACTACCGACGCGTGAACAGCATTCCGCACACGCTCGGCACCGGTGTGAACATCGTATCGATGGTGTTCGGCAACATGGGCGAGGACTCGGGAACCGGTGTCGCGTTTACGCGTGATCCGTCCACGGGCGAGCGTCGTTTCTACGGCGAGTTCCTCGTCAACGCGCAGGGTGAAGATGTGGTCGCCGGCATCCGTACGCCGCTCCACATCGATGACATGGAAACGATGCTGCCCGCGGCGTACACCGCGCTGATGGCCACGCAGGATCGCCTCGAGAAGCATTTCCGTGACATGCAGGACATCGAGTTCACGGTGGAGCGCGGCACGCTCTATCTGCTACAGACGCGCACGGGCAAGCGGACGACAGCCGCCGCCCTGCGCATTGCACTCGACATGGTGGACGAGGGTCTCATTTCGCAGCGCGAGGCCGTGCTCCGCATGCAGCCGAATCAGCTCGACCAACTCTTGCACCCTGTCATCAGTTCTGACGTGCGGGCCACCGCGTTGGCGGTCGGGCTGCCGGCTAGCCCCGGCGCAGCCAGCGGCATCGTGGTGTTCGACCCCGACGTGGCCGAGCGGCGTCATGCGGCTGGCGAGCAGGTCATTCTGGTGCGCGAAGAAACGACGCCGGAGGACTTCCATGGCATCGTTGCCGCGCGCGCGGTACTGACCGCCCGCGGGGGCATGACCAGCCACGCGGCCGTCGTTGCCCGTGGCATGGGCAAGTGCGCAATCGTGGGGTGCACCGCGCTCGAGATCTCGCACGAGCAGCGATCGATGCGCATCGGTGAGCACGTGATCAACGAGGGTGATTGGATCACGCTGGACGGAGGCACGGGCCGCGTCTTCGCGGGTGACCTGCCCACGCAGCCCAGCGAAGTGATGCGCGTGAACAACGGTGCCCTGTCAGCGGCCGACGCGCCGACTTATCGTGGATTTGCGAAGCTCATGGGCTGGGCCGACGAGGACCGTCGTCTTCGTGTACGAGCGAACGCCGACACGCCGCGCGACGCACGTGTCGCGCGCAACTTCGGCGCCGAAGGCATCGGACTGTGCCGCACCGAGCACATGTTCTTCGAGGGCGAGCGCATCACCGCCATGCGTGAGATGATCGTCGCACGCGACTTGGGTGGGCGTCGTCGCGCGCTGGAGAAGCTGTTGCCGATGCAGCGCGCCGACTTCGAAGGAATCTTTCAGGCGATGGACGGTTTTCCCGTGACCATCCGCCTCCTTGATCCGCCACTGCATGAATTTCTGCCGCATGGTGGCGAAGAGTCGACGATGCTGGCGCAGTCGCTGGGGCTCACCCGCCCCGAACTCGCCCGCATCGTCGCGGCGCTGCATGAGACCAATCCGATGCTTGGGCATCGCGGGTGCCGTCTCGGCATCGTGTACCCCGAGATCACGGAAATGCAGGCGCGTGCGATCTTCGAGGCGGCCGTACGCGCGCATCGTCGTGGCATCGACGTGCGACCGGAGATCATGGTGCCGCTCGTATCAGATGTGTCCGAACTCCGTCATCAGCGCGAGATCATCGAACGGGCGGCCGATCAGGTGATGGGTGTCATGGGTGAGCGTGTGCCGTATCTCATCGGCACCATGATCGAGCTACCGCGGGCGGCGCTGACGGCTGGCGAGATTGCCACCGAGGCCGACTTCTTCTCGTTCGGCACGAACGATCTCACGCAGACCACGTTCGGCCTGAGCCGCGATGATGCCGGCCGCTTCCTGCCGCATTACATCGACAAGGGCATCCTGGCCGAGGATCCGTTTCAGGTTCTCGATCGTAAGGGGGTTGGCAAGCTGATCTCGTGGGCCGTGCGCGACGGTCGCGCCACACGTGCCGATCTCAAGGTGGGCATTTGCGGCGAGCATGGCGGTGAGCCACAAAGTGTCGCCTTCTGTCATGAGGTCGGATTCGACTACGTATCCTGTTCGCCATATCGCGTGCCGGTCGCCCGCCTGGCCGCTGCACACGCCGCTCTCGCCTGAGCATGTTGGCGCGTAGCGCACGCATCGCCGTGATCGGTGCCGGACCATCCGGCATCACCGCGGTCAAGAACCTGCTGGATGCAGGCTTCACTGACGTCGTCTGCTTCGACCGGAACGAAGCAGTCGGTGGCAATTGGCTGTTCCGGCTCGAGACGTCGCACTCGAGCGTCTTTGAAACGACGCATATCATCAGCTCGAAGACGCTGTCGCAGTACCACGACTTTCCAATGCCATCGTGGTATCCAGACTACCCGTCGCACGTGCAACTTGCGCAGTACTTCCAGAGTTACGCCGAACATTTCGGCGTCACGCCGCACGTGCGTTTCGGGACGGATGTCGTTCGGGTGGAGCCGCTGCCCGGCGAGCAGTGGGCGATGACGGTTCGCGTGGGCGAGGTCGAGTCACACGAGCGCTTCGACGCGGTGGTCGTGGCCAACGGACATCACTGGCGCCCGCGTATGCCGTCATATCCCGGCGACTTCAGCGGCACGATGATGCACTCGCACGAGTACAAGCGCGCCGCGGGGTTCACCGGCCGACGGGTGCTCGTCATCGGCGGCGGAAATTCGGCGTGCGATGTCGCCGTCGAAACGGCTCGAGTTTCGACCACCACAGACCTGTCGTGGCGCCGCGGGTACTGGATCGTGCCCAAGTTTCTGTTCGGTCAGCCGAGTGACGTCGTCGGGCAGCGTACGCAATGGATGCCTCGCGCGGTACGTGCGAGGATCAATCAATTTTTACTGCGCCTGTTGCAAGGCGCTAATCGCGACTACGGACTGCCCGAGCCGGATCATGCGTTTGGTGCGACGCATCCTACGGTGAACTCGGAGCTCTTCTACGCGCTGCGCCACGGACACATCACGCCGCGCCCGGATGTCGCGCGTTTCGATGGACATACCGTGCATTTCGGGGATGGCACGCAGGCGGACTACGACATCATCGTCGCGTGCACCGGCTACTGGATCGCACACCCGTTTCTCGCGCCTGACGTTGTCGACTTTTCGCGCGGTCCGGTGCCCCTCTACCTGCGCATGTTTCCAGCGCGGTTTCCGACGCTCTCGTTCGTGGGCCTTTTCCAGCCGCTGGGCTGCATCTGGCCGGCAGCCGAGTTGCAGGCGAAGGTGCTCGCGAGGCGCCTCTCCGGCGCGTGGGTGCCCCCCAGGGACCTCGAAGGGGCGATTGCCGAGGAACTGGCCGCCCCGGACTATCCGCAGCTCGACACGCCGCGCCACACGATCACGGTGGACTACCACAAGTTCAAGGCGCGTCTGCTGAAGCAACTGCCGGCGCAATGGCGCTCGACCACGACGGTCGCGACGGTCGAATAAACAAAAGCGCCCCACCGCGAATGCGGTGAGGCGCCCAAGTGGAGGTGAGGGGAATCGAACCCCTGTCCGAGACTGAATCGACCCCAGCGTCTACGTGCGTATTCTGTTGATTGAGGTCTCTGTCCGCTGGCCAACAGAAAGCCCACGTCCAGACAAGCCTGCTAAAGTTTTGCCCAACGCCCGCAGGCGCGACGTCGGACTAGCCCAGATTTTCGATACTCACATGCCGCCCCGGGCGGGCTGCCTTGTGAGCACTGCCGGTAACCCGAAGGTTAGGCGGCGAGCGCGAGGTTGTTGTTCGCGATTGGAATTTTCCCGAGTGTTTTACCAGGTGCTCGAGGACCTGGGCACGCAACCAGAGCTTCACCAACCCCGTCGAAGCCAGTCACCCCCGGCTAACGGTCCTGCACTACTCCGTACACTAGGGGGGCACGGGCGGTTCCCGCAACTGCCCCCCGGCCACCCGGTACCTGCGGCGGTCAGGCGGCTTCGCAGGTCAGATCCGAGATATCCGGGTCGCTGGCGGCAAGCCGCTGCGCCCGGTACTCCTCATAATGCAGCAGGTAGTTCGAGAAGATCTCCTCGACTTCGCTGAAGTCGCGCACTTGGTGCAGCAGCTTCCGAAGGTCGGCCGAATTCGGGAGCCCCTTCACGTACCAACCGAGGTGCTTGCGGAACTCGAGCGCGGCACCGATCGCGTCGACCTCGTAGCCCTGCACCAGCCGGGCGTGATCGAGCGCGATGGCGAAGCGCTCGTGTACCCCCGGCGTCTCCGGCATGGGCTGGCCCTCGAACAGCGCGCGCGCCTGTTTGAACACCCACGGCTGACCATACGAACCGCGTCCGAGCATGATTCCGTCGGCCCGCGTATGGTCGAGCATGCGCTTGGCGTCGGCCGCCGTCTTGATATCGCCGTTGCCCAACACCGGGATGTCGAGGGCTTCAGCCACCTTGGCGATTTCGTCCCAGTTCGCCTGCCCCGTGTACATCTGCGTCCTGGTGCGGGCGTGCAAGGCAAGCACGCGAGCGCCCGCGTCTTGGCAGCGCAACGCGATGCCAACCGGGTCTCGCATCTCCTCGCTCCAGCCGCTGCGAATCTTGCACGTGACCGGCAGCGGCGTGGCCTTCGAGACGGCCCGGATGATCTCCTGCACCAGGTCCAGATCGCGTAGACATCCCGACCCACCATTCCGGCGCACGACCTTCTTCACGGGGCAGCCGAAATTGATATCGACGAAGTCCGGCATGAAGAGATCGGTAACCACGGCGGCTGCATCAGCCATCGCGGCGGGATCGGCACCGAAAATCTGCACACCGATCGGGTGCTCGTCGGGCGAAAACCGGAGCTTACTGATCGTGGCTTCGTTCTCTCGGCGGATGCCCTCCGCCGAGAGAAACTCGGTGACGACCACGTCGGCGCCGTGCGCGTGGCAGAGACGCCGGAAGGGAGATTCCGACACGCCAGCCATCGGCGCGAGGTAGAGTGGCACCGAATGGGGCACACGGAATGGAAACGTCTTACGGGACATACACTTGAAGTTAGCGGTCCAGCATCGGTCGAGCAACGCGGAGGTTTGACAGCGGCGTCCGCATGGTTAGGATAGAAGGCTATGGAACTGCGCGAGTTCTTCTCCGAAGACGCTGTCCAGCTCGAGCTTCAGGGTACGAGCAAGGACGAAATTCTCAAGGAACTCATCGGGCTGCTCAAGCTCGATGAGAAATCCGAGGGCATGCTGTTCAAGATGCTCAAGCGGCGCGAAAATCTCGGCTCCACCGGCATTGGCCGTGGAATCGCGATCCCGCATTGCCGCAGCCTCGTCGTCAACCGTCTGCGCGTGGCCTTTGGCCGCAAGAAAGACGGTGTCGACTTCAAGGCCATCGACGACAAGCCCGTCAACTTCTTCTTCCTCATCGTCGCGCCGCCGCTCGAGGTCTCCAACCAGTACCTGCCGGTACTGGGAAAGATCGCGCAGTTCAGCAAGGAGAGCGACGTACCGGGCCGCCTGCTGGAGATCAGCTCTTCGGCAGAGTTCATGGCTCTGCTCGAAGAAAAGCGCGTCTGAACGGTGTCGTCGATCAGTTATCAGTGATCGACGACAACGCGGCGGATATCCAAGCGCAGCCGATTCACGACGCGGAGACTCTGTAAGAGTGCGGCAGCGGCCAGTCCGGCCACGAGCCCCATCCAGAGTCCGCGTTCGCGCAGCGGTGTGCGGAATCCCAGATACATCCCCAATGGGATTCCGACGCCCCAGAACGCCACCAGATGCAGGATAGCGGGCACCCGGGTGTCACCGGTTCCGCGCAGCACGCCGCTGGTGACCGCCTGCAGACCGTCGAACACCTGAAACATGCCAGCCAAGGGAATCAACGACACCGCCACCGAAACCGTGGCGGCTTCTGTCGTATATCGGGTGGCCAGCCACTCCGGGGCGAGCATGAAGACCACGCCGCTCACGCACATCACACCGCCGCCACAGGCGATGGCCGCTACCGCATCACGACGCGCCGACGGCATGTCCCCACGACCGATAGCACGACCGACCACGGCGGCAGCCGCACCGGAAATCCCGAGCGGCACCATGAAGGTCATCGCCGCCATGTTCAGTGCGATCTCATGGCCGGCGAGCGACGCCGTGCCCATCCAGCCCATGAAGAGTGCCGTCAGCCCAAAGGCGAAACTCTCGAAGAACCACTGCACGCCAATCGGCACGCCAATGCGTAGCATCCGCATGAACGGCCCCCAATGCAGCGTCTCCCGGCGCCATGGCACAATGGCCGGCCGCAGCTGCGGCCACGCCAAGGCCAACAGTACGAGCGCCATAATCCACGTGGAGATCGCGGTCGCGTAGCCGGCCCCCTCGACGCCGAGCGCCGGAGCACCGGCATTGCCGAAGATCAACAGCCAGTTCACGATCACATTCGCGACGTTCGCGACAGCCGCGGCGATGAGGATGTGGCGCACCGGGCCCATCGCCTGCAGCGTCTGCCGGAACACGTTGAACGCAAAGAACGGCAGAATGGCCAGCGCACGGCGATGGGTGTAGACCGCCGTCTCTGTCACCACATCGGCCGGCTGATCGAGCTTCAGCAGAAACCATTCTACCGGCAGCAGCGCCAGCAGCACGATCGCTGACACGAGCGCCGCGAGCACGAACCCACGCTGCACGCCGCGCGCGACACCGTCGTGATCGCCGGCGCCGACCGCCTGTGCGACGACCGGATCGATCGCACAAAGCAGTCCCAGGCCGAAGACGCTGGCGTTGAAGAAATAGAAGTTGCCTAGCGCAACCGCAGCGATCGCCGCGCCACCAAGCTTGCCGACCATGAGCGCATCCACGACGCCCATGGCCTGAATGCCAAGATTGATGAACACGATCGGCATGGCGATGCGCGCCATGTCACGCAGGTCCCCTCGCCAGTCCCGGCTGGACTCGACCGCGACGCTCAACGGCCGTTGGTACGCTTCGCGGAAGACACCAACTCGCGCACTTCGCGCAGCAGGCGAGGCGCATCGTAGGGAATGCCGTCCTTGATGGTCCACGCCACACCGCCACCGGGCCCCGCCGCCGCATCGGCGCGCGGCGGGTAGAACACTTTGAGGTCTTCGAGCGGATTGCCGTTGATGACGATCAGATCGGCGAGGAACCCTGGGCGCACCCGCCCGAGCCGCGACTCTTCGCCGAGGATCTTCGCGTTGTTCGCGGTGACATGCTGTAGTACGCGCAGCGGCGCGAAACCAGCTTCCTGATGTAGCTCGAGCTCACGAATCAACCCGAAGCCATACACCTGGTAGATGAACCCGGCGTCTTCACCGGCACCAACGACTCCCCCAAGACGTTCGAAGTCGCGCACGGCCTGAAACCAGATCCGGTAGTTCTCCTTCCAGTACGCTTCGTCGGTGCTGCTCCAGTTCGCGAAGTATGAACCGTGGTTCGATGGATCCGGCTTGAAATACTTGTCGAGCGTGGGATGCAGATACTCGGCAAACCACGGCTGCGTTTCCGCGCGCTGCAGGTCGCGGCTGGCCTCGTAGATCTCGAGCGTCGGATTCCACGCGACGTTCGCCTTCACCATCGCCTTCAGCACGTCCTGCAGGCGCGTCGGATCCGCCTCGCGCCACAGCCGCCCCGCGTAGCGGAAGCGCATGCCTTCGTCGGCGTAGTTGAAGTTCGACGGAAAGCTCTGGAGTCCATCGGTGATGGCCGCATCCGGCACGCCGTACCAGTGCTCGATGCTCGTCAGTCCGCCAGCTGCGGCATCCCACGCATTGGTTTCATCGACTGCCATGTGATGAGCCGTGCGCAGTCCAAGCTTGCGGGCTTCATCGAGCACCGCCGGATAGACGTCCTTGTCCATGCCGAAGAGCTTGAGCCCGTCGACACCCTGCGCTTTGAGATCGCGCACACGCTGCCGTGCTTCCACGTCGTTGCGCGGCACCGGCATGTACGCGTAGCGAGCGTACACATACAGACGCGGTCCAAGCAGGTCGCCGCTCAAGCTGCGCGCGCGCAGCTGCAGCGTCTTCGGTGTCTCACTCGAGACATCGCGCACGGTCGTGATGCCCATGCCGAGCCAGAGCTTCATCTGATACTCGAGCGGCTGGGCAATCCCGCCACGCTCATCCTGCACGTGTCCATGCAGGTTGATCAGCCCCGGCATCACATACTTACCGGTCGCGTCGATAATCACATCGCCCGTGGGACGCCGAGCCGTACCGTCCTTGATCGCGACCGGATCGAGCGACACGATCTGCGCAATGCGATTGCCCTCGATCACGATATCCTTAGGCCCCTCGGCGGGTGTACCGTTGCCCTCGATGATCGTCGCGCCGCGGATCACAAGCCGCGTAGGACGGACACCATGTGACGGCGCCGATTGAGCGGCGAGCGCCGAGGTGAGCGCGAGGGTGAGCGTGGCGCTCATCGTCGCGCACAAGAACCGCGTCGAGAACAGTCTGGTCAGGCGCACAGGATTACTCCCACTCGATCGTGGCGGGTGGCTTCGAGCTGATGTCGTATACCACGCGGTTGACGCCATCGACCTCGTTGATGATACGATTCGAGATACGTCCAAGCACGTCATGCGGGAACGAGAACCAGTCGGCCGTCATGCCGTCGGTGCTCGTGACGGCGCGCAAGGCGATCACATGCTCGTACGTGCGGCCATCGCCCATGACGCCCACCGAACGCACCGGAAGAAAGACGGCGAACGCCTGCCAGATCTCCTGATAAAGGCCCGCAGCGCGAATCTCTTCGAGATAGATCGCATCGGCGCGTCGGAGAATATCGACGGCGTACGGCGTCACTTCACCAAGCACGCGAATCGCGAGCCCCGGTCCGGGGAACGGATGACGACCGACCATCTCCTCGGGCAGACCGAGCTCGCGTCCGACGTTTCGCACTTCATCCTTGAAGAGCTCGCGGAGGGGCTCGATGAGCCGGAACTTCATGTCGGGCTTGAGGCCGCCCACGTTGTGGTGCGTCTTGATGGTCGCCGACGGACCGCCTTTCGCACTCACCGACTCGATGACGTCGGGATACAGCGTGCCCTGCACGAGAAACTCGGCGCCCTGCCCCGCCTCCGCCGACGCATCCTCGAACACATCGATGAACGTATGACCGATGATCTTGCGCTTCTTTTCCGGATCACCTTCACCAGCGAGGCCGTTCAGGAAACGATCCTCCGCGCGCACCGTGATCAGCTTGATGCCCAGATGCGCGCGCATGGTGCGTTCCACCTGCTCGCGCTCATGGAGGCGAAGGAGTCCGGTATCGACGAAGATGCAGGTGAGCTGATCGCCGATCGCCTTGTGCACCAGCGCCGCCGCGACACTGGAATCCACGCCACCGGACAATCCGCAGATCACCTGCTTGTCGCCGACCAGTTCGCGGATCTTCGCAACTTCCAAATCGATGAAGTGGCCCGGCGTCCAGTCCGGCGTGCAGCCGCACACGCCGAAGAGGAAATTCTGGATGATCTCGGCGCCGCGCACCGTATGCGCGACCTCCGAGTGAAACTGCACGGCGTGGATCGGACGCGTGGTGTGACGAAAGCCGGCCAGGGTGTGGCCGCTATGCGCCGTCGCGACGTAGCCGGGCGGCACCTGTTCCACATGGTCGCCGTGACTCATCCAAACGGTCGTACGCTCGCCGGCCGCAAATCCACTGAATAGCCCCGATGCCTCGTCGATCGTGACCTCTGCGCGGCCGTACTCGCGCCGACCGCCGCCGACTACGGCACCACCTTCCAGATGCGCGATCAGCTGCATGCCGTAGCACACGCCGAGCACGGGTGCGATGTCGAGCAGTGCGCGGGAGATCGTGGGGGCATCGGCGTCCGTCACCGAACTTGGTCCACCCGACAGGATGATGCCATCCGGCTTCCACGCCCGGATCCATTCGAGCGACTTCGACGGCGGATGGATCTCCGAGTAGACGCGAGCTTCGCGTACTCGGCGCGCGATCAGCTGCGTGAATTGCGATCCGCAATCGAGGATGAGAATACGGCTGTTCATCAGAACTTCCACTCCGGACCGGTAAGCTTGAGAAACTCGACGGCTTTCGTGTCGAGATCGAGAATGGCACCCGTTGGCGCGCCGTGCAGCCAGCCGCACCCTTCGCCCGGATTCACCAGCAGTGAATCACCGCGCGACTTCATCTCGGGGATGTGCGTGAAGCCGTGCACGACCACTTCATGGCCATCGATCGAGCGCTGATGCACGTCGGCGAGATCGTGAATGAGCAACACCGACTTGCCGCCGAGGTCGAAGCTGTGTGGCGATTCGTACAGCTCGGTCGCACCGAAACCGGACTTGGCCGCCGCTTGCAACGCATCATGGTCGCCGTCGTTGCGTCCGAACACACCGAGCAGCGGCACCGACAGGTCGTGGAATGGCTGTAGCGTGAACGGCGAGCAGTAGTCGCCGGCGTGCATCACGATCGACACACCACCGGCGATCATCTGCTCGAGCAGTTCGCGGACGGCAGGCACGCGGTCATGGGTATCCGACAGTAAGCCGATCCGCATCAGGCAGTTCTCCACTGGAGGTGCGCACGCTCGTGGCGTACGAGATCTTCGAGGCGTTCGCGCTCGGTGATCACGGCGAAGCGATCCCCATCCACCATGACTTCGGCGGGGCGCGGACGGGAGTTGTAATTGGACGACATCGTATAGCCGTAGGCGCCGGCGGTCTGCACCGCGAGCAAGGCACCGGCCGACACATCCGGCATCGGCCTGTCCTTCGCGTAGAAGTCACCCGATTCGCAGATCGGTCCGACGACATCAGCCACGACCGTACCCTCGATTGACTCCACGGCGTCGATGCGATGATACGCCTGATAGAGCGCTGGCCGAACGAGGTCGTTCATGCCGGCGTCGGTCACGATGAAATCCTTGCCGGCGGCATGCTTCCGGTAGAGTACTTCCGTGATGAGCGCGCCCGCTTCCGCCACCAGGAACCGCCCCGGCTCGAGCAACAGCGTCAGCCCGGTCTCCCGGGCGGCCGCGAGTACGATCTCCGCGTAGTCATCCACGTCGGCATCGCCCTCATCGGCGTGATACGGGACGGCGAGTCCGCCGCCGACGTCCATGTACGCAATGGCATGTCCATCGGCGCGGGCGGAGGCGATGGCCGAGAGCAGTCGAGGCAGTGCGTCGCGCATTGGGTCGGCGTTGCCGATCTGCGAGCCGAGGTGCATGCCCAGGCCGCGCAGGGCGACATGCGGCAGTTCGTGCACCATCGCGACGAGACGTGCCACGTCGTCACGCGGGATCCCGAACTTCTGTCCCTTCTCGCCGGTCTTGATGTACGCGTGCGGCGTGTCGACCGTCACCTCGGGGTTCACCCGGATCGCGATGGGCGCCACGACGCCCTGGCGGCCCGCCACGGCATCGATCGTGACGAGCTCCGCTTCGGACTCGACGTTGATCAGCAGCACACGTTCCTCGAGCGCCTGCTCGATCTCGCGCACCGTCTTCCCGACGCCACTGAACACTACATCGCGGCCGATGAAGCCTGCTTCGCGGGCGCGGAACAGCTCGCCGCCCGAGACGATGTCGACACCAGCGCCGAGCTCGTGCAGCAAACGCAGCACGGCGAGGTTCGAATTCGCCTTCATCGCGAAGTGAATGCGATGCGGCACGCTAGCGAACGCCTGCTCGAGACGCAGCAGGCGTGCGCGGATGGTATTCGCAGAGTACACGTACGTGGGCGTGCCCACCGCGGCCGCAATCGCCGGAATGGGCACCTGCTCCGCGTGCAGGACACCACCCCGCCGTGGAAACGCCGGTTCGGATCCAGACGATGGCATCGCGTCGTTCAGTACGAGCGCGCCCACACGACCTCATACTTCGCAGGCTCACCCGTCACCATACACGTCGTCGGCGCTTCCGGCGAGCGGTACTCCAGATCCGGAATCACGCGGATCGTCGCCTTCGTCTCTTCCTTCACCTGCTGTTCCACCGCGGGGTCGCCGTTCCAACCGGCATACACAAACGCGCCCGGGCCGTCCATGACTTCCTTGAACTTGTCGTAGCTGATGCGCTCCCGGATCGTATTCGCTTCCACGCGCGCACGGGCGGCCGCCAGCATGTCGGCCTGAATCAAATCGAGCACCACCGGCAGTTCGGTGCGCAGGGTATCGAAGCTGATCGGACGCTTTTCACGCGTGTCGCGACGCGCCAGCATACCGGTATTCGACGCCAGATCGCGCGGTCCGATTTCCATGCGCAACGGAATGCCGCGCAGCTCCCAGTGATAGTACTTCGCACCCGGCTTCACGCCGACGCGGTCGTCGACATGCACGCGAATCCGCTCGTGATCGGGACGCTTGAAGCTGCCCAGGTCATCGGCGATACGCTTCGCCATCTCCACCGTCGCCGCGCGCTCCTCTTCGGTCTTCCAGATCGGCACAATCACCATCTGAATCGGCGTGAGCTTCGGCGGTAACCGCAGGCCCGCGTCATCACCATGCGTCATCACGAGGCCGCCGATCATACGCGTGGAGACGCCCCAGCTGGTGTTCCACGCGAACGCCTGCTCACCCTGTTCGTTCTGGAAGCTGAGGTCGAATGCCTTGGCGAAGTTCTGCCCGAGGTTGTGCGACGTGCCGGCTTGCAGCGCCTTGTTGTCCTGCATCATCGCTTCACAGGCGTACGTGCGGAGCGCGCCGGCAAACTTCTCGGAGTTCGTCTTCTGCCCGGTGATCACGGGCATGGCCATGTAGCCTTCCATGAACTCACGGTAGACGCCCAGCATGCGGCGCGTCTCTTCTTCGGCCTCGTCATGCGTGGCGTGCGCCGTATGGCCTTCCTGCCAGAGGAATTCCATCGTGCGCAGGAACAGCCGCGTACGCATCTCCCAACGCACGACGTTGGCCCACTGATTGTACAACAACGGCAGGTCGCGATAGCTCTGTACCCACTTCGCGAACATCGAGTAGATGATCGTCTCCGACGTGGGGCGCACGACGAGACGTTCCTCGAGCACTTTGCCACCCCCCATCGTGACCACCGCGCATTCCGGCGCGAAGCCTTCCACGTGCTCCGCTTCCTTCGAGAGGAAGCTCTCCGGAATGAACAGCGGGAAGTAGGCGTTCACGTGACCCGTCGCCTTGAACATGTCGTCGAGCGCGCGCTGCATGCGCTCCCAGATGCCGTAGCCGTGCGGCCGGATGACCATGCACCCGCGCACCGGCGAGTAGTCGGCGAGTTCCGAACGCAGGACCAACTCGTTGTACCACTCGCTGAAGTTGTCGGCGCGTGTGGTCAGCTTCTTGTCGTCACTCATGGCTGGTATCCGTTCGATTCAACGTCGACGATGCCCACGTGCTCAGGGCATCAAGGGTCTGCACGATAGCTTCCTGTGCGCCGGCCGCGCGGGCGCGGTAACTCGGCGCGGCGTCGGTCGTATCCACCACGATCGTGGCGAGACTTCCGGCTTTCCGGGCCGCTTCCAACTGCTTTTCCACGCGCTGATCGCGCAACGCAAACTCCACCGCATGACCATCGGCCCGCAGTCGCGCCGCCGTCTGTAACATCGCGGTGGGATACGACGCACTGTCCGGCGCCTGCGCGATCCAGAGCGCGACCGACGGTGCCGGCGCCTTCATCAATCCGCGCGCTTTCAGCAGCTCGCCGAGCACGACGTCGCCCATGCCGAATCCGAGCGCGGGCAGATCGGTGCCGCCGAGCGACTTGAGCAGGTTGTCGTACCGTCCGCCGCCGCAGATCGCCCGGAACTCGCCGATGTTGTCGAAGAGTTCGAACACGATGCCGGTGTAGTACGCGAGCCCGCGCACGATCGTGAGGTCAAAGCGCAGCCAGTCGGCGATGCCCAACGCGTCGCAGTGCGAGACGTACTGGGCGAATCGCTCCACATGCGGTGCAACCTCGGGTGCCTGACCATACCGCGATTGCAACGTGGCGAAGTCGAGTGTCGCGAATCCCAGAATCACCTCGACGGTCGCCGGCGGTAATCCGGCGGCCGCCAGCTTCTCGGCCGAGATCTCCTGCGGCTGACGTTCAAGCTTGTCGAGCACGGCGTACACCGCCGGCCAGGTGGGCTCGTCGATGGCGAGGTGTGCGAGCAGTCCGTTCAGCAATCGGCGATCGCTCACGCGCGCCCGCACGTCGCTGGCCGTCAACCCGAACGCCGCCATGATCTCCACCGCCACCGACAGCAGTTCGGCATCGGCGAGGACGTCGGCTTCACCGACGATGTCGACGTTCAGCTGAAAGTGTTCGCGCAGCCGTCCTTTCTGCGTCCGTTCATAGCGAAACAGCTGCGGCATCGAGAACCAGCGGACCGGCTTGCGCAGCGTTTGCGCGCGCGCGCCGACCATGCGGGCGAATGTCGGTGTCATCTCCGGACGCATGGCGACCGCACGTCCACCTTTATCGACGAAGTCGAACAGCTGACCGACGATCTCATCGCCGCTCTTCTGCGTATAGAGCTCGAGCGGCTCGAGTGGCGGCCCATCATACTCCTGAAACGCATAGCGCCGCACGATGCGGCGCCAGGTCTCGAAGATGTGGGCTCGCTCGGCGAACTGCTCGGGATAGAAATCTCGGAAACCCGGGAGGAGCTTTGGAGGCATCCTTGAAAGTTACCGAGCGAGCGGATCGACCTGCAACCGCTCCATGGCATCGCCGACCGTGTGAAATGATCCCGTCACGAGCACGGTGGCGGCATGTTCACGTGCGCGGTCGAGCGCCAGCGCGAAATCGTCGACACGCTGGACTGGCAGCCCTTCGGCCTCAGCCCATGCCATGACCTCGTCCAGATTCCAGGCACGCGCCACTGGGGCCGTGGGCGCCATCGTCACCACGATGTGCGTGGCCACCCGCGCCACCGCTCGGAGAATTCCTGCCCAGTCCTTGTCGCGCAGCACGCACACGACGGCGCTTACGGGCAGCGGTGCACCGACCTCGAGCAGATTGGCCGCCACCGTGGCGGCGCCGTCGGCGTTGTGCGCCACATCGAACAGCCACGGACCGGCGCGATGAAAGCGTCCCGACAGCCGCACCTCGGGCAGCAACGCCTCGGCATTCCGCTCGATCTCGAGCCATCGCCCGCCGGCGCCTCGCAACATCGCCAACGCCACACCCGCGTTGTGCGCTTGAAACTCGCCGATCAGGGGAGTCGTCAAGCGTCGCTCACCGTCTGCCGTGACCAGCGTGAAGGAAGTGCCGGCGCCACCGACCGAGATATCGCGCACCTGCCAGTCGCGACCGGTTACCAGCACCGGATCCGCCCCCACGGATTCCGCGCGAGCCGCCAGGAGCGCCCGAATCTCCGGCTGCGTCTCGCCGACCACGGCGGCCGCGCCGCGCTTGTAGATGCCGGCCTTCTCTCCCGCGATCGACTCCAGCGTATCGCCAAGAAACTCGAGATGGTCGAATCCGATCTGCGTGACCGCCGCCGCGAGCGGATCCACCGTGTTCGTGGCATCGAGGCGGCCACCAAGCCCGACTTCCACGATGGCCACATCGACCTGCTGGGTCGCAAACCAGTCGAGGGCCATAGCGGTCGTCGCCTCGAAGAAGGTGGCGCCAAGGCGCGTCATCTCGGGCTCCCACCGGCCCAGCCACGTGGTAATGGCCTCATGTGGCATCGGCGCGCCGTCAACGACCACGCGCTCGGCGAAATCCACCAAGTGCGGCGAGGTGTACCGACCGACGCGAAGGCCCGAACCGCGGAGCATCGCGTCGAGCGTCGCGACGGTACTCCCCTTCCCGTTCGTGCCCGCCACATGAAACACGGGGTACGATCGCTGCGGATCGCCGAGTAACCCGAGCAGTTCCGAAACGCGCTCGAGACCGAGACGCCACGCACCGCCAGTGCGCGAGAACAGCCGGCGGAGCGCGTCGTGATATGCCGAATCGGCCATCGAGGCCCGCTCAGCCGCCGAAGGCGGCGGCGGGGCCAGTGGGTTCGAGGTCAGCTTTCCTGCGCGTGCCCCGCCGACGCGGGACGTCCGGTCATATGCCTCATGAGCCGCGAAAGTGTATCCCGCAACTCCTTCCGGTGCACGACCTGATCGACCATGCCCTTCTCGAGGAGAAACTCCGCCGTCTGAAATCCTTCGGGGAGGTCCTGCCCAAGCGTCTGCTTGATGACGCGCGGCCCCGCGAAACCGATGACGGCACCCGGCTCGGCTAGGATCGCATCACCCAGCATCGCGAAACTGGCGCTGACGCCACCCGTGGTCGGGTTGGTCAACACGGAAATGTACGGAATGCGACGTTCGGCCAGCTGAGACAGCACGGCTGACGTCTTCGCCATCTGCATGAGGGAGAGAATACCCTCCTGCATGCGCGCGCCGCCGGAGGCGCAGACGATGACGAGCGGATGCTTCTTCTCGAGCGACCGCTGCCCGAGTCGCGCGATCTTCTCGCCGACGACGGAGCCCATCGAGCCACCCATGAACGCGAAGTCCATGATCCCGATGCCCACGGGGAGCCCCTCGAGGAGCCCCGTCACAGTGAGAATCGCGTCGCTGTCACCAGCGTTCGTAAGGGCGCGCTTGAGGCGGGCAGGATAGTCGGGAAAGCCGAGCGGATCGACGGAACGCAGTTCACTTCCCACTTCAACGGTCGAGCCTTCGTCGAGCAGCATCGCGGCGTAATCCCACGCCCGCACACGGCGATGGAAATCGCACTCGGGGCAGACATTCAGATTCCGCAAGAACTTGTCGCGGATATCCGTATGCCCGCAGGCCTCGCACTTCTCCCACGTGTCGGGGGGAATCTCGAGGCGCTCACGTCGCGGCTGTCGGGGCTTTTTATCCTTCCGGAACCAGGCCATAGACTCCTAATGTTGGCGGTCTGGCCCCCGAAGGCTAGACCTTGCGCACAGCCGAGATCGGTGTCCTGATCGCTCAGAGACCGATCGCGTCGGGCTGACCACGCCCTTCCGCGGAGATTCGGAGGAGCACGGCGACCGCCGTCCAACTGACCAGCAGGAACGAACCGCCGTAGCTGAAGAACGGCAGCGGGATACCGGTAACGGGCATGAGGTTGAGCGTCATGCCCACGTTGACCATGACGTGCACGAACCACGCCGAGACCAATCCGAAGGCGACGAGGCTCGGAAAGGCGTCGTTGGCCCGCGAGGCCACACGGGTCGTCCGCAGGAAAAGCGCGAGGAACAGCGACAGCGCAATACTGACGCCGATGAACCCGAGCTCCTCACCAACCACAGAGAAAATGAAGTCGGTGTGCCGCTCCGGCAGGAACTTGAGCCGTTTCTGACTGCCGAGCGTGAAGCCCTTGCCGAAGAGTCCACCCGAGCCGATCGCCACCTTGCTCTGCGTGACGTGATAGCCGGAGGCCTGTGGATCGACATTCGGATCGAGGAACACCAACAATCGCTTCTGCTGATACGGCTTGAGCTTGTCCCAGAGAATCGGCGCGACGCCACCCATGATGACGTTCATCAACACGATGACGACGCCTTCGAGGAGATATGGGCGGTACCACAGCACGAGCGCGACCAGGATCAGAAACCATGCGCCCCAGATACCCGTGCTGAACGCGAGCACGAGACTGATACCGGGGCTCGCCAACAGCAGCAGCAACGGCCACGGGACCCCGGCCCAGAACAGCATCGCAAAGCAGATACCAATGAAGACGATGCCGGTGCCGAGGTCGGGCTGCGCCATGACCAACAACCACGGCACACCGACAACGAGCAGCGGGCGCCACAAATCCATCAGCGACCGTATCGATTCACGCTGCGCCGCGAGCACGCGCGCCAGCATCAGGGTCGTGGCCAGCTTTGCCAACTCGGCCGGCTGACCGATGCGCACGCCGCCGATACTCAGCCAGCCCTTCACGCTCGCCGCCGTACCGGCGCCAGTGCCCACAAACAGCACGAGCAGCAGCAGCGTGCAGCTCAGGGCGTACAGCGGCCAGGCGCTCCATTCGATCAACCGCACCGAGCCACGCGAGATGATCCATGTGGCCATGAGCGCCGCCCCAAACCAGCCGAGCTGCCGCTTCCACGCATTCTCGATAATTGGTGTCGGGCTGTCGATCTGCCCCGCCGAGAACACCATCGCGATGCCAAAGCCGGTGAGCAGCAACGCGATCACCAACAGCGGCACGTCGATGCTTTGTCGACGCAAGACGGAAATACCGGCCATGGTCTCGCTGCCTCAGTCGTTGACGATGGCGGTCATCGTCAACCGCGTCTTGAGATAGCGCTCCATCATCTTGGTTGCCGCGCGAGCGGCGGTGGACCCGTGAAGTCCCTCCTCGATGATGATCGCCACGACGATCTTCGGATCGTTGGCCGGCGCGTATCCGACGAACCACGCATTGTCGAGCTGGCCGTTCACCTGCGCGGTGCCGGTCTTGCCGGCGATCGTGAGCCCTTGGATTTGCGCACCGGCGGCCGTGCCGCGCGAGACGACGTCGGCCAGCGCGAGTTGAATGCTCGCCAGCTGCGCCTTGTCGAGATTGAGAATCTGCTTGCGTTCCGGGTCGCGCATGACGACTTGGGGCGTTGGGGCCATCCCGTCAGTAGCCATCGCGGAATAGAAGCGCGCCATACTGAGCGGGGTTTGCGCGTTGTCCGCCTGGCCGATCGCCAGACTCAACACGACAGAGCGATTCCAACCGCGTGCGCCGTACCGCTTATCGAAGTACGCGGTCGATTCGGGCCAACGCGGCGTGCGCTCGTTGGGGAGGTCGACGCCGGTGCTGTCGCGGAACCCCAGCGACACGCCACCCGCCAACAAACGTGTGAGCCCAATCTTCAGTCCGAGCTGATAGAAGTACACGTCGCACGACTTCGCGATCGCTTGCGCGAGCGTGACATCACCATGACCACGCTTATCCCAGCACTTGAACACACGACCATAGTAGTAGCCGCCCGTGCACGGCGTCTGCATGCGGGTTTCCATGGTCACCAACCCCAGCTCCATACCAATGATCGCCGTGGCGAGCTTCCACGTCGATGCCGGCGCGTACGTACCCGAGAGCGCGCGGTTCACGAGCGGCCGGTGCGGGTCGACCCGAAGGCTTTCGTAGAAGCTGCTCGACACGCCACCGATGAACTTGTTGATGTCGTAGCTCGGCGCGCTGTACAGCGAGAGCACACCGCCCGTTTTGGGGTCGAGCGCCACCACCGCGCCGCGCAGCGAATCACCGAAGTATTCGTGCGCGAATCGCTGAAGATCGAGATCAATATTCGTGCGCAATGCCGGCGGCGCTTCCGGCTGTTCCTCCGGTCGAACGCCGGCATCTCGCACCACGCGATTGCGCGCATCGACTTCCACGAACCGGCGGCCTTCTTTGCCACGCAACTGCGCCTCGTACTGTAACTCGAGGCCCGTCTTTCCGACTTGCTGGCCGGCCTTGTAGCTCTCGTATTTCGGTTTCGAGAGATCGTCTTCCGCGATTTCACCGGTGTAGCCGATCAGCGCCGCCATGGCGGCGCCGTCCGGATAGTACCGCTTGGGCGAGCTCTGAATGATCAGCCCGGGAAACTCCACGCGACGCTCCTCGAGCACCGACACCACCTGGAACGACGCGTCGTTGAAGATCACCGCCGGTCGCGTACGTGCCCGACGGAATCGCCGCACCGCCAACTCCTGCTGCGCCGAGTCGATCTGGATCACCTTCGACAGCGTGGTGAGCGCCGACCGCAGCGAATCTTCCGTCGGACTCAGGATCGACACCGAGTACCCCGGAAGATTCTCGGCGATTACCTCACCGTGCCGATCGTAGATGGTGCCGCGGGCGCCGGGCAATGGCACCTCGCGCAACCGGTTGTTCTCCGACTGCAACACGTACTCCGCGTTCTGCAGCACCTGCGCGCGAAAGAACGCGCCGCCGAGCGCCACGAACGACGCGAACAGCAACACGCGCGCGAGTCGCGCGCGGCGAAGAATCGCGTTCGGATGGTAGCTCACGACGTCAGTTGGTAAGCGGTCGATACAGCGGGCGAAACACCGTGAGCAACAACACCGCCAGGAGCGCCGTCAACGCGGCCGAGAGCGGCGACCAGAGCAACAGCGTCACCACGAGCGACGCACCGGAGGCCCCGCCGGTCAGCAAGGTCATCGCCACATCGAAGAGCCACTTGCCGGCAAAGACGAACAGTCCGGTGAGCGCCACATGATCGGCGAAGAACACCGCCTTGAGCCACGACGCGCCGAACGCCACGAGCGTAAGGACGAGCGCCGACGCGCCGAACGATCCAGGCGAAAGCGCGTCAACCGCCAGGCCGGTGAGAAAGCCCGTGAGCGCGGCGAGCCCCGGCCGCATACGCACCGCCGAAAACAGAATCGCGATGACGATGAAGTCCACGTTGGCGCGGCCGCTGAACAACGGACGCACGGCGAAATGCGCCGTGAGCAGTAGCGCAAAGCCAAGCCATGCGCGCAGTGCACTGCCGACGCCCGGCGTCTGCTGTTGCGGACGATTCATGCGATGCTCCAGCAGGACGGCACTATCGTCGTCTGCGCCATTACCGCGCGTCCGGTGGCGGGCCCGCACGCGGCGCCGGCGGCGGCACCACGACTCGGGGCTTGGTGGTGTCTGGTCGCGCGCGCGCTCGAGCAAGGCTGTCCGAACGCACGCGCATGCGCACGCTGTCCGCACGCGCGCTGTCCGCCGCCGTGCCGCGAGTGCCCGCCACAAAGGCCAGCGTCGAATCAGTGAGCGTGTCGGCGGCCGCGTCGAGTGCGGCGCGCCGCGCCGCCAGTTCGTCGAGCGCCGCCGCTCTGGCCAGCGAGTCACCAGCGGCCGCCACCGCGCGTGCCGCACTGTCGGCCGCGTTCACGGTGGTCCACACGCCGTTCACACCGCGTTGTGCCCTCGACGACAGCAGGACGAGCACCGGACCGATCGCTTCCGGCAGCACCGACGGCTTCACGAGATAGGTGCGTGCCCACTTCTCTGGCGTTGAGAGCTCGCCGAGTACCGTGCCGACGGGGATGCCGCGCGGATACGTCGCGCCCAATCCCGAGCTTACGATGAGTGTGCCCGGCTCGAGCTTGGCGCGAAACGGTACGCCACGCATCTCAAGCAGCCAGCGCTCGGCACCGGCACCGAGATGCGGCTGCACGATACCGAACGCACCTTCATCCACGCTCATCGCGCTCACACGAAAATCGGGGTGCGCCCACGTGATAGCGAAACTCGTCGCGCGGTCCACACTCTGCACCATGCCGACGAGTCCATCCGCCGTCACGACGGGAAGGAACGGCTGCACACCGGCATCGGAGCCGGTCGCCAACGCGATGGTGAATTCATCGCCGGCGCCGCGCGGCGGAAGCAACTCGGCCGGCACGAATCCATCCTGCAGTCGTGCCGACAGACCGAGCAACTTGCGCAGCGTGAGATTCTCGTCGGCGACCGCCTTCACCTGCAACGCCTGCGTGGCCACTTGGCCACGCGTGACCAGCACATCGTTGCGCGCGACGATCGCCGCGCGTACCGATGAAGCGCGTCCTTCCAGCGCAACGAGCGGCGACAACACCGTCGTGCGTAACGTGGCAGCGAATCCTTCGCGCGTGCGTCGCGGAAGGATCAAAGCAAAGACAGCCAACACGACACACACCAGCGCGAAGCCGGTGTCGAGTCGCCCATCGGATCGGACGCTTCGGGCCACCGCGCGATCAGGTCGTGAGGACGGACCAGTACTTCTCCTCGTCATCGAGGATCTTGCCGGTACCGCGTACCACACACGTCAGCGGATCTTCGTCGACGTGAATCGGCAATCCTGTTTCCTGGCTGAGCAGCACGTCGAGTCCGCGGATCAGGGCACCACCACCCGTCATCACGATGCCGCGATCGACGATATCCGACGCCAGTTCGGGCGGCGTGATCTCGAGCGCGCGACGCACGGCGTCGACGATCTGTTGAATCGGCTCCTGAATCGCCTCGCGGATTTCGCTGGAGTGCACGCGCACGGTTTTGGGAATACCCGACACGAGATCGCGACCCTTCACTTCCATCTCGCGCTCATCGCCGACGGGATACGCCGAGCCGATCTGAATCTTGATCTGCTCGGCGGTGGGCTCACCGATCAGCAGGTTGTAATTCTTGCGCATGAACTGCACGATGCTGATATCGAGCTCGTCACCACCGGTGCGAATCGACGTGTCGCTCACGATGCCGGACAGCGCGATCACGGCGATTTCCGTCGTGCCACCGCCGATATCGATCACCATGTTGCCGGTCGGCGACTCCACGGGTAAACCGACACCGATGGCCGCAGCCATCGGTTCGGTGACCATGAAGACTTCCTTCGCACCCGCACCGAGCGCCGAGTCACGCACGGCGCGCTTCTCCACTTCGGTGATGCCGGACGGCACGCACACAATCACACGCGGCTTCACCTTAAAGACGTGCTTGTCGATCACGAGCGTGAGGAAGTACCGGAGCATCTTCTCGGTCACATCGAAGTCGGCGATCACGCCGTCCTTCATCGGCCGGACGGCCATGATGCCGTCGGGCGTGCGACCAAGCATACGCTTCGCTTCCAGACCGACGCCCTTGAGCTTCTTGGTCTCGCGATCGAGCGCGACGACCGAGGGCTCGTTCAGCACGATCCCCTCGCCCTTCACGTAAATCAGGGTGTTGGCGGTGCCGAGATCGACTGCGATGGCATTCGCCGGGAAGAACGAGTTGGACTTATTAAAGGGCCAGAACATCCAGGTATGTGCTCGACGGCGCGGGGCGCCGGGAAAGGGCATGCTGCGGCAGCAGTGGTCGGTAAGGTACGTGTCGGTCAGAGCAGTTACAAGCTGTTGCGGCAGCGTGACCTAGCACACGTTACCCGATCCGGGATGGAAACGACGAGAGGCCACCGGACGCTCGTCCCGGTGGCCTCCGCTGGTCCCACGGGTCGCCTTACGCGACGAACGTCGCCGGGTCCGTGAAGTCCATGCCAAAGGCATCGGAAACGCCCTGATAGGTCAACTTCCCGTCGGTCATGTTGAGCCCCTTGAGGAGCGCACCATTTTCGCGGAGTGCCTTCTTCCAGCCCTTGTTGGCCAGCAGCAGCGTATAGGGCAGCGTGGCGTTCGTGAGGGCCAACGTCGAGGTGCGCGGCACCGCGCCCGGCATGTTCGCTACCCCGTAGTGGATGATTCCATCCACCGTGTAGGTCGGGTTCTCGTGCGTGGTCGGGTGGATGGTTTCCACACAGCCGCCTTGGTCAACGGCGACGTCGACAATCACCGCGCCGGGACGCATGCGGGAGAGATCCGCGCGACGCACCAGCTTCGGCGCCTTCGCTCCGGGGATCAGCACGCCGCCGATGACCAGATCACACGTGCTGATCTGCTCGAGGATGTTGTGCCGGTTCGAGTGCACGAGCTGCACGTTGGCGGGCATCACGTCGGAGAGGTAGCGGAGTCGCTCGAGCGACAGGTCGAGCACTACGACCTTCGCACCGAGCCCAGCCGCCATCTTGGCCGCGTTCACGCCCACGATGCCGCCGCCCAGGATCACGACCTTAGCGGGCGCCACTCCCGGCACGCCGCCCAACAGCACGCCACGGCCGCCGTACAGCTTCTCCAGATACTTCGCGCCTTCCTGCACCGCCATGCGGCCGGCCACTTCAGACATCGGGATCAGCAGCGGCAAATCGCGGTTCGGCAGTTCGACGGTCTCGTACGCGATGCACGTGGCACCGCTGGCCAGGTGCGCCTTCGTGAGCGTTTCGTCGGCAGCGAAGTGGAAGTACGTGAACAGGGTCAGGTCGCGGCGCAGGAATCCCCACTCCTTCTCGATCGGCTCCTTCACCTTCAAGAGCAGCTCCGCATTGCCCCACGCCGTCGCGGCGTCGGGAACGATCTCGGCGCCGACGGCGCGGTACGTGTCGTCCTCGAAGCCGCTGCCGATGCCAGCGCCCTTCTCGATGAATACCTGATGGCCCGACGCCGTCAGCGCTTCAGCGCCGGCCGGGACGAGGGCCACCCGATTCTCATTGGTCTTGATCTCTTTGGGTACACCGATGCGCATAGTCGCGATATCCGGTTAAGGTGAGGCGTCAGCGAACAGCCTTGGGGCCGAGGCTGACGAGAATCTGTCGATCAGGATCGAAGAACTCGCGCGCGACGTCGCGCACCTGTTCCAGGTCGATGGCATCGACGAGCGCTTTCAGCTCATCAATGCTGCGGTACGGCTCTCCGTACAACGCGGTGAGGGCCGCCCGATACATGCGCGACGACACGCCCTCCATGGACAGCACGAGCTGTCCGCGCAGCTGACGCTTGCCGGCCGCGAGATCGGCCTCAGAGAGGCCGTTCGCGGCGACATCACGCAGCACATCACGGACGGCATCGAGCGCTTCCTGCGCCGTTTCCGGTGCGCTGGCGAGATACACGCCGTGCGCGCCCGTATCGGCGTACGAGCTGCTGAACGTCTGCACGCTGTAGGCGAGCCCCAATTCTTCGCGCACCTTCTGAAATAGGCGCGAGCTCATGCCGCCGCCAATCAACATGTCGAGCAGGGCAAAGGCGTATCGGCGGCTGTCACCGAAGGCGATGCTTTGTCCGCCAAGTACGATGTGCGTCTGCGCAATGTCCTTGCGCGACACGTGCTCGGCGTGCGGCCCGGCTGCTTCGACCGGATCGAGCGGGAACGGCGTCATGTCACCGCGTTCTCGTGTGCTCCACCCCGTGCTCTGCAGCACGTCGAGCAGTTGGTCATGCTCCACGCGGCCCGATGCCGCGACCACGAGCCGGCCGGGATGGTACGCGCGCTCGTGCAGATCGTGCAGATCGGCCACCGAGAGCGCCTTCACCGTGGCACGCGTGCCGAGGATCGGGAAACCATGCGGGTGATCACCCCAGACGGCACGATTATGCACGTCGAAGATGATATCGTCCGGCGTGTCGTCGACCATGCTGATCTCCTCGAGAATCACCTTCCGCTCGAGGGCGAGATCGGCCTGACGCAACAACGGCTCGAAGATCAGCTCACCGATGACCGACGCGGCCTCGGGAAGATGTTCGTCGAGCACGCGGGCCTGATACGACGTGTGCTCGCGCTCGGTGTACGCATCGAGCGAACCGCCCAAGGTCTCGAGCGCGAGTGCGATCTGTTGGGCACTGCGCGTGCGCGTGCCTTTGAAGACCATGTGTTCGAGCAGATGCGACACACCCATCTGTTCGGGTCGTTCATGCAACGTTGCGGCGCGGACCCAGGCCCCGAAAGCAACCGACCGCGCTCCCGGAACGGATTCCGAGAGCACGGTCAGTCCATTGGGCAGATCCGTGCGATGCAACGTGGGCGCTTGCGCGCCCGACGTATTAGCGCCGATCGCGACCACCACCACCGCTCCGTCCACCGCTGCGACCACCACGATCGCCGCTGTCTTCACGACGCGGCGGGCGCTCGCCCGGCGTCTCTTCCGGCATGCCTTCGGGGCGCGGGAGGAGCGCCTTCATGGACAGGCGGAGACGTCCACGCTCGTCGCGATCGACGAGCTTGACCGTGACGCGATCGCCCTTCTTGACCACGTCTTCCGGCTTCTCCACGCGTTCCCACTTCATCTCAGATACGTGCAGGAGTGCTTCGGTACCCGGCATGATTTCGATGAACGCGCCGAACGCGGTCACGGTCTTCACCGTGCCTTCGTACGTCTCGCCCACGACCGCCTCGGCGGTCATGCCTTCGACCATCTTGCGCGCACGCTCCATCGATTCCGCACCGACGGCGGCGATCGTCACCGTACCATCGTCGTCGACCGTGAGCTCGGCACCCGTTTCTTCCTGAATACCGCGGATGTTCTTGCCCTTCGGTCCGATGAGCTCGCCGATCTTGTCGACCGGGATCTGCACCGTCACGATCCGCGGCGCGTACTTCGAGAGATCAGCGCGCGGCGCGGCAAGCGCCTTGTCCATCTCGGCGAGGATGTGCAGGCGGCCAACCTTGGCCTGCAGCAGCGCCTCTTCCATGATCTTGAGGTCGAGCCCCTCGATCTTGATGTCCATCTGGATCGACGTGATGCCGTCCTTCGTACCGGCGACCTTGAAGTCCATGTCGCCGAGATGGTCTTCGGTACCGAGGATGTCGGTCAGGATGGCGTACTTGTCGCCTTCCTTGATCAGACCCATCGCCACACCGGCGACCGCGGCCTTCATGGGCACGCCGGCATCGAACAGGGCAAGCGAGCCGCCGCAGACCGAGGCCATCGACGACGAGCCATTCGACTCGAGGACTTCCGACACGATACGGATCGTGTACGGGAAATCGGCGAAGTCAGGCAGCACGCCCTGCAGCGCGCGTTCGGCCAGGTTCCCGTGGCCGATTTCGCGGCGGCTGGTGCCACGCATCGGACGCACTTCACCGGTCGAGAACGGCGGGAAGTTGTAGTGCAGCATGAAGGAGCGCGTGGTCTCGCCCGCTTCGTTGATCGTGTCGAGACGCTGCGCGTCCTTCGCGGTGCCGAGCGTCGCGGCGACGAGCGCCTGCGTCTGGCCACGCGTGAAGAGCGACGAGCCATGCGCACGAGGCAGCACGCTGTTGTCGATGCTGATGCCGCGCACTTCGTCGGGCTTGCGCCCGTCGACACGCAGATTGGTGCTCAGCACCTGGGCGCGCAGCTCGTTGTACTCGACATCGCCCAGGACGCTGTGAATGTCCTTCGCGTTGTCGGGGAACTCGAGGAGCAGTTCGGCCGCCGCTTCCTTCTTGACCTTTTCGATCGCTTCAATGCGCGTGTGCTTGTCCTTCTGATTCAGCGCTTCGCGAACGCGACCCGATGCATGCGCCTTCGTGCGGGTGATGACGGCGTCGGGTGACTCCGTCTTCGTCCACGCCATCTTCGGCACCTGCACCTTGGCCAGCAACTCGTTCTGCATCGCGATCAGTTCACGGATGCCATCATGCGAGAGGCGCAGCGACTCGAGCACGTCGGATTCCGACACTTCGAGCGCGCCGCCTTCGACCATCACGATGGAGTCCTGCGAACCGGCGACGATCAGCTCCATGTCGGAGAAGGCCAGCTGCTGGAACGTCGGGTTGAGCACCCAGTGTCCCTGCACACGACCCACGCGCACGCCGCCGATCGGTCCCATGAACGGGATCTTCGACGCGTTCAGCGCGAACGACGTGGCGAGCAGCGCCAGCACGTCGGCGTCGTTCTCCTGGTCGGCGGAGATGACGTAGACGAAGACCTGCACTTCATTCTTGAAGCCTTCCGGGAACAGCGGGCGGATCGAGCGATCGATGATGCGGCACGCCAGGATCTCGTGATCGTGGGGACGCCCTTCGCGCTTGATGAATCCACCCGGAATCTTGCCGGCGGCGTAGGTCTTCTCCTTGTACTCAACCGTCAAGGGGAAGAAGGGGAGCGGACTCTGGTTCTCGCTCACGGTGACAGCGGCGAGAACCATCGTCTCGCCGAATTGTACGATCGCGGAACCCGCCGCCTGCTTCGCCATCCGACCGGTCTCGATGACCAGGGGGCGACCGGCGAACGTCCGCTCGATTCGATGCATCATCTGCTGAATAGCCTCATGAGAACGCAAATCGCGCGGGAGGCATGACTGCCCCCGCGCGACGACATGGCGTGGTCCGACTTAGTATCGGAGACCAAGGTCCTGCACGAGCGTGCGATACTGCTGCACGTCCGTACGCTTCAAATAGTCGAGCAGGCGGCGACGCTTGCCCACCATCTTGAGTAGCCCGCGGCGACCATGATGGTCCTTCGCGTGCGTACGAAAGTGTCCCGTGAGGTAGTTGATGCGATCCGTGAGGATGGCAATCTGAACCCGGGTCGATCCGGTATCCACATCGTGGGACCGGTACTTGTCGATCGTGAGTGCCTTATCGAACGCCATCGTCGTAATATTCTCAGCGCGTGTCGTGCGCAGCCTTTTGTGCGCGCAATAGTAGGAAGCACAAAAGCTTAGTCCACCTTGCCCCGCCTGTAAAGGACCTCGACGTGCCCGACCGCTATTTGGGGCAAATAATCAGCAAATATCAGGTCACCCGGCTTCTTGGCTCGGGGGCCTTTTCGTGGGTATACGAGGCGATAGACCAGGATCTGGAGATCCCGGTCGCCCTCAAAATCCTGCGCCCGGAATTTTCGGGACAAGACGTCGCTGAAGCCCGTTTCCGTCGGGAAGCGGCCACCGCCGCCCGTCTCCGGCACCGCAATATCGTCACGGTCCGCGACGTCGGGCAGGTCGACGGCACGGTGTTCGTGGCCATGGATCTGCACCCGCTCACCCTTGGACGCCGACTCGCGCTCGCCGGCCGACTGCCGGAAGCCGAATGCATCCGCATCGGCACCGATGTGGCCGCGGCGCTTTCGATCGCCCACGCCGGCGGCGTCATTCACCGGGATATCAAGCCCGATAACATCCTGCTTAGCACGGACGGCGAGGCGGTCGTCGCCGATTTCGGCCTCGCCCGGGCACTGGCCGGTGCCGCCTCGCTGAGCGCCACGAATCAGGTGATGGGCACCCCCCATTATTTCAGCCCGGAACAGGCGCGTGGACAGGAGATCGACGGTCGCAGCGACCTCTACGCCCTTGGCATTACGCTCTATCGCGCCGCCACCGGACACCTGCCCTTTGAAGGGGACGATTGGTACGCCGTCGCCAAGCACCACATCGAAACGGCCCCGGCACCGCCTCGTACCTTTGCTCCTGAGCTCAGTCCCGAATTCGAGGCCGTCATCCTGCGCTTGCTCGCCAAGCAGCCCGAGCAGCGCTACCAGTCGGCCACGCAACTGCTCGATGCCCTTGGTGCCCTGCCCGGCGCCCCACTGCGCAGCGTATTCACGCCGCATTTGGGCTCGCATACGGTCGATGCGTTTCCCGCGGTTCGCGGCGCCAACGGCCGGACGGCGCTTGTGGCAGCGATGCTCCTCCTCGGCGCCGCGATGACGTGGTTTACCCTGCGAGATCGCTCGGCCTCGACGGCGCTCGGAGGGCCGACGTTGGGCGACTCGGCTCCACTCGCCGCCACGCCGCCGGCCGATACCGGACCGATCGCCGATAGCGCGCTCGGCGCACGCATCGTGTCACTCGCGGATTCGACCGCGGCGCGCACCACGCGCTCGCCGGCACGCGACAGCCTGCGCACGGCCGCTCCGACACGCGCGCCCCGAGCGACGGCGGCGCGCACCGCGCGACTTGAGATCGTGGCGGCGGATTCCGCGCGACTCTACGTCGACAATCGACTGGTGGGCACAGGACGATTCAGCGGCGACTTCCCGGTCGGCGCCAAGCTCGCGGTGCGGGCGGTCATCGCCAATGCTTCGACCTCGTGCAGCACCGCGGTGCGCGACACCGTCGTCACGCTCAAGGCCGGTGACCGCGTCGGAGTGAGCCTGCCGGTACGCGGCTGCGCCGTGGTGAGCTACGACGTGACCCCGCGCGATGCGCGCGTCACCTTCACGTCGCTCGACGGTGGGCCGTCGGTCGAACTGCGCGCCGATAGCGCGCGCGCCCTCTCACTGCCCGAAGGACGCTACGAAGTGCGAATCCAGGCCCCGCGTTGCGTGATGGGCACTGACACGCTCCAAGTGGCATTCAGGGCCGATGGCGCCCCCATTACGCGCCGCTTCCTCCTGATCTGCAGCTGATCGGCGGCTGATCGCCAGCTGACGCCGGCAGCGTCCGGCACCGAACGGTTCCGGACGCTGCGACACCTGTCGCGTCTCTTGCGACACCGGGGTCCGGTTCCAATGCTTCACCCATGACCACGGGCACAGGGGGCGGGATGAGGCTGCACGAGATGTTGCCGGTCGAACGGAGTGCCCAGCGATCCCTCACCGCCGCGTGGCAGCGCGTGATGCGCGACGGTGCGCAGGCGCTGGAGCAGCTCGACACGGTGCGCACGCCGGTCAAGGCCTCGTGGGCACGGGCGCTTCAACGCGGCATTCACCCTTCGCTGCCGCGCGCACCGTTCCAGCTCGACGACCGCTCATTGGCCGCCCTGCGTGACGATGTCGATTGGCTGCCGCACGCCGATCTCGCCGTGCGCGCGCACGCTGGTGGTTCAGCGCTCGAAGGCCATATCCTCGCGTTGTTCGACGCCAACGCCCGTATGCTCGCGGCCACCGGCGACCCGAAAGCACTCGAGGGATTGGCCGACATCAATTTTCGTCCGGGCGCGCTCTGGAGCGAGGAGGCCGTCGGAACGAACGGACCAGGAACCGCGCTCGCACTCGCGCGAGCTGTGCACATCGTTGGCGCAGAGCATTTCTGCGAACGCTGGCAAGGCTGGCACTGTGCCGCTGCGCCCATTCGGGATCCGCTCACGCAGGAAGTGCTCGGCGTGCTCGATCTCTCCGGGCTGCGGGAGCGGGCGCATCCGCACACGCTGTCGCTCGTCAGCGCGATCGCCGTGGCGCTCGAGCAGCGGCTCGTGGCACGGGAATCGGAACGCCGCGTCACCTTGCTGCGGCGATTCGGTGCGCTGGTCGGCCAGTATCCCGGTGACGCAATCCTCGTGGTGGATCGCGCCGGGGAAATCATCGCGTCATCGTCGCCGGCCGAGCGCCTGGTACGTCGGCTAGCGGCGTCCGGTCGCGACGCCACCGACGCCTTGCGCCGCATCAGCACAGAATCCGACGTGGCCCCCCGAGCGCCGACCGGCAGCTCGCGTGCGGGCAGCCGGGAGCTGCCGAGCCAGTCGGTCGTGCGCGATGCGACGCATCCGCTGCTCGGGGTGATGGCCGCCGTTCACGCGATGCGCGATGGACGGACGCCTATCGGCGCTTGCGTCGTGCTCCCGGCCGGTCAGACGCGAGGCCAGCGACCAGCCGATACGCGCCACACGGGCTCGCGCACGCCGTACACGGAGTCGCGTGCTGAGTCGCGTGCAGCCGCTGACACGCCATCGCGTACCACCACGAATCCGGCGGTGCACACGGCCCTCGTGTCATCGCTCGTGCCGCCGCGCGGCGCGTCCGCCGTGCGGTATACGATGGACGCGCTATTCGGTCGCGCCGCGGTACTCGACGACGTGCGCCGGTTCGCCCGCGCCTGCGCCCGGACGGATTTGCCCGTCCTCTTGCTCGGCGAGTCGGGCACCGGAAAGGAAGTGGTCGCACAAGGCATTCATGCCGCGAGTCCGCGGGCGCAGGCGCCGTTCGTTGCCGTGAATTGCGCGGCGTTGCCCCGCGAACTCGTCGAGAGCGAACTGTTTGGCCATGTCGCCGGCGCGTTCTCCGGCGCACGGCGCGACGGCGCCATCGGCAAGTTCGAAGCGGCCGACGGGGGCACGCTGTTCCTCGACGAAATCGGTGAGCTTCCGCCGGCGGCGCAGGCGGCCCTGCTGCGCGTTCTGCAGGAGGGCGAGATCACGCGCCTCGGTGCTACAGCCGGACGCCGAGTGGACGTGCGCATCATCGCCGCGACCAACCGAGACGTCACGAACGCGATCGCCAGCGGTACCCTGCGCGATGACCTGTATCATCGGCTCAATGTGCTCACCATCGCCTTGCCACCGTTGCGGACGCGTCACGGCGACGCCGTGCTGTTGGCCGAGCATTTTCTGGCGCAGACGCACGGCACGCTCGCCCGAGAATTTTCACCGCGGGTCCGGGCGGCGTTCGAGCGGTATCGGTGGCCCGGCAACGTACGCGAGCTCGAGAATCTCGTGAAGCGGTTGGCAGCGCTGGCCGAAGGCCCGACGATTACCGAGGAGCTCCTGCCAGCCGCGTTGCGCGAGGTCGTCGACGCCGCACCGTCAGCGGCGGCTGATTTCATCGAGGCGTCGGCGTTCGATACGCTGGACGACACCTCGGCCGCCGTCGAATCCCATCGGCAGGCGCTCCGTGCGCGCTACGCCACCTTGATCGCCGGGCACGCAACGATGAGCGACGCGGCAAAATCCATCGGGATCACGCGGAGCACGCTTTACCGGCGACTGCAGCGCATTGGTCTTGCCCCTGGTCGTGGTGTGCGCGACTCGTCGTAGAGCGACGATTCAGCGAATCGCCGCGGTCGTGCCCGCGCCGATGGCGCCGCCCACGACCGTACCGATCCAGAACAGCTTCGTACGCCACCACGCGCGGCGTGGCGGCGGAACGAGCAAGAAATGGTCGGTCGTGACGCGTGCCACCTGTGAGGTCACCAGCGCCGTCGCGGTCGTGCTATCGCGGCGCAAGATCGTGAGTCGCGCGACCAGCGCATCGCGATGCACCGGATCGACGGCGTACGCGGAGAGTCCGACCCGTAACCCGCGGCTCTCGAACACGCGAAAGGTCGCCGTACTGTCATCGACGGCATCGATCTCGTAACGGGCGGCATCGCGCGGAATGCGCGGTAGCACGGGCATGAGTGGCGCGGGTGCCCGCTCAGCTCGATGACACCCACTGCCAGCCACGGTCACCAGCGCGACAAGCCCCATCGCCGCGCGACGCACCGCCACCGTGGTGATCATGCAATCACTTCGTGAAGAGATTGCGCAGATCGTTGAACGTGACGAGCACAATCAAGGCAAGCACCGCCAGCACGCCGACGCGAGCGAAGCCCTCCCGCACACGGCCGCTGAACGCGCTCCCCTTGATGCGTTCGGCCAGCACCATGAGGATCTGCCCGCCGTCGAGCACTGGAATCGGCACGAGATTCAGAATGGCGATGTTGAGGCTCAGAAAGGCAATCAACGACCAAAGTGTTTCCGGACCACGCTTGGCCGCCTGCACCGACGTGCGCGCAATCTGAATCGGCCCGCCGAGATTCTTGGCGGATACCTGCCCTGACGCCAACCCGCCGAGTACCGAGGCGACGCTCGTCGCCATCCGCCAGGTCGCATCACCGCCCGCCGACATCGCCGCGACGAAACTCAGTTTCTCGTTGACGGTTTCCGCCCGGACCTGAATGCCGATCCGACCGACCGTCTTCTTGGCGCCGGTCACGGGATCATCGATCACGGCGGTCTGCGGCGTGAGTTCCTTGGTGAAGCGCGCCGCGCCGCGCTGGATCTCGACGCTCAGCGTGCCCGTCGTGACCGGAGCCACTTCGTCGAGCACTTCATCCCAGGCGCGTATCGGATGCCCATTGATACCCACGATACGATCGCCACCCGTCAGGCCGGCGATCGCGGCCGGTGCGCCCGGCACCACCGAATCGATGACAGCCGGCACGTACGTGTTGCCGGCGCGATAGTAGATGCCAGTGGAGACAACGAGCGTGAGCAGAATGTTCATGATCACGCCGGCCGACAAAATGAACACACGGGCGGAGGTGGACTTGTTCTCCACCCGGCGGTCAGCCGGCACAGCCTTGGGGCCGAACGGGGCCATGGAGTCGGCATCCCACAGCGCGGGTGCCACATCGGCCGGGCGCTCCGCCGCAGCGGCGAGCGAGCCACGATCGGTGCCCCCCTCGATACCCGCCATGGACTCGTCATCCCGGCTGGCCATGCGCACAAATCCGCCAAGCGGAATCAACGACACGCGGTAATCGGTTTCCCCGCGGCGCACGCCGAACAGACGAGTGCCCCACCCAAGCGAAAAAACCGGCGCGTAAACGCCCGTGAGTTTCGCCGCGAGAAAGTGCCCGAGCTCGTGGACAAAAACGACGAGACCGAAGACGAGCAACGGCGCGATGTACGGTGTAATCGAGGACATCAGTGTCAGCACCCCACCTGGGCATTCACGTGATCGCGCGCCGCGGCATCCGCTCGAAGCAGTTCCTCGAGGGACGCGCCAGGCGCGTCAGCCAACTCGTGCAGCGCAGCCGACACGCGCTCGGCGATTCCCGAGAAGCTGAGCCGACCGGCCAGAAAATGAGCTACAGCGACCTCGTTGGCCGCATTGAAAACCGCCGGTGCCGCGCCGCCGCGCCGTCCGGCGTCGATTCCGAGCTGCAACAGAGGGAAATCCCCAGAGCGGACGGTTTCGAAGCTCAGACCGCCAAGCGCGACAGGATCGAAGGATGGTACGCCGGAATCGGGAACGCGTTCCGGATAGGTGAGGGCGTAGAGGATGGGCAGCTCCATCGACGGGACGCCCATCTGCGCCAGCACACTGCCATCCACGAACTCCACGAACGAGTGGATGATACTCTGCGGATGCACGACGACATCGATCCGATCGTACGGCACGCCGAACAGATGGTGCGCCTCGATGACCTCAAGCGCCTTGTTTGCGAGCGTGGCGCTGTCGATGGTGATCTTGCTGCCCATCTGCCAGGTCGGATGCTTCAGGGCGTCTGTCACCGTCGCGGCGGCGATGCGTTCCGCCGGCCACGTGCGAAAGGGACCGCCGGAGGCCGTCAGCACCAGTCGACGTACCTCGTGCGGTTGGCGGCCCGCCAGACACTGCAGGATGGCAGAATGCTCGCTGTCGACCGGCACCAGCTCGCCCCCGTGCCGCCGCGCGGTGTCCGTCACGATCGCCCCGGCCACGACCAGCGTCTCCTTGTTCGCCAAAGCAACCCGCTTGCCCATACGCAAGGCGGCAAGGGTTGCGGGCAGACCGGCCGCACCCACCACGGCGTTGATCACGATCTGCGCATCGGGGTGCGTCGCGGCAGCGACGAGGCATTCGGCACCAACCCCCCAGTCGTCGGGCGCGTCGGCATGCGCTTGCACCAGGCCGACGAATGCCGGCATCCACGTCGCTACCTGCTCGGCAAGCGCGGCCACGTTGCCGTTGGCCGTGAGGGCCACTGGCACGAAGCGGTCACGCTGACGGGCGAGCACTCGCAACGCACTGGTCCCGATCGATCCGGTCGATCCGAGAATGGCAACACCGGCGGGCTTCACCGCGGTCCTCGTGGAATTGCCGTCGGGTTTCATGCGCCGGGAGCCGGGAGCAACAGGGCGTAGTACAGCGCGTATGTCACGGGTAGCACAAAGAACAACGAGTCGAGGCGATCGAGCACGCCGCCGTGGCCCGGGAACAGCGTGCCGCTGTCTTTCACGCCGGCTTCGCGCTTGAGCAACGACTCCGTGAGATCGCCGATCTGTGCCGTGACGCTGATGCAGACGGCGAAGACAATCAACCCGGTCGGACTGAAGGCGAGTTGCGCCTGCGGCTTGAGTAGATAGTGCACAAAGGCTGCGCAGGCAGCGACCGTCGCAACCACGGCACCGACCGCGCCGGAAATGGTCTTCGCCGGGCTCACCGACGGAATCAACTTGGGACCACCCACCAGACGACCCGTGAAATACGCGCCGGTATCGCTGGCCCACGTGAGCACGACGGGCATGATCACGACGAGCGCACCAGCTGCGTCACCGACGGCGTAGCCGAAGTAGCGCAGCGCGTAGACGTAGCTGAGCGTGCCGCCGGTATACAGCGCGCCGAAGATGGTGGTGGCCGCTGCACCGAGCGGCTTGCCGCCAACGCCGCGCAACCAGATCGACAGCGCCAGCACGAACAACGGCACCAGGATCCACACGACGAGTGGCACGGCGAATACGCCGAGATGCTGCGCATGGACGGCAATCGGAATGAGCGCCGAGAGCACGATACCGACCACACTCATCGGTGTTGTGCCCCCTTCACGGGCGATGCGATAGTACTCCCACGCCGCGACGCCGGAGAGCGCACCGGCCAGGGTGGCGAGTGGCGCGCCGCCGAGCCAAATAATCCCGAGCGCGATCGGCGCTCCGATGAGGGCGACTACGGCGCGCCGGGCAAGTTCGTTCACGCGAGGGGGGTAGAGAGCGCGTACAAGCGCATCAGGTACTGACGCGCCCGAAGCGTCGGTCACGACGCTGAAAATCGCTAATGGCATCGTACAACGCCGCACGGCCAAAGTCCGGCCAGAGCACAGCGGAGATGTACAGTTCGGCGTAGGCCACCTGCCACAGCAGGAAGTTCGACAGTCGCTGTTCTCCCGAGGTCCGGATCAGGAGATCGGGATCGGGGCAGTCGGCCGTGAACAGGCGTGCGCGGAATTCGTCTTCGGTGATCGCATCCGGTGTCAGTCGACCGGCCTGCACATCGATCGCCATCAGGCGTGCCGCTCGTACCAACTCGGCACGACCGCCGTACGAAATAAACAGATTGAGACCGAGTCGCGTCCCCGTCTCGGTGATACGCATGACGCGCTCGACCGCGGCAGCGGCAGGACCGCTCAGTCGATCGAGGTCGCCATGAACACGAACGCGAACGCCCTGCTTGTGCAGGTCGTCCGCTTCGCGGGCAATGAACTCTTCCAGCAGCGACATGAGCGCCGAAACTTCCGTCTCCGGCCGCTGCCAGTTTTCCTGTGAGAAGGCGAAGAGCGACAACCACTCGACCCCTGCCTCGAGACAACCTTCGACCACGGCGCGCACCGCCTTCATACCGGACCGATGGCCGAACGGCCGGGGCATGTGACGTTCACGCGCCCAGCGACCGTTGCCGTCCATGATGATCGCGATATGCCGCGGCACCGCGCCGTGCACGCGAATGCGCGCCAGCAGATCCGTTTCGGTGTCAGCCATGATGGGCGGGGGCAAGGGGCATATCAGCGAGCGGTCCGCAAAGCGGCCTCAAACCTCCATGATCTCGGCTTCCTTCGTCTTCAAGAGCGCCTCGAGCTTGCCAATGCAGTCATCGTGCGCCTTCTGGAGGTCCTTCTCCGCATGCTTCTTATCGTCTTCGGAGACACCGTCAAGCTTCTTGACCTTGTCGCGAGCGTCGGTACGGGCATGACGGATTGCGATGCGGCCATCTTCGGCAAGCTTGCTCAGCACTTTGACCAGCTCCTTGCGGCGCTGCTCATTCATCGACGGCAGCGGCACGCGAATCACGCCACCCTGATGCGCCGGGTCGAGGCCCAGTTCCGACTCGCGAATCGCCTTCTCGATCACCTTCGCCTGGCCCTTGTCGAAGGGCGTGACGAGGAGAATACGCGGCTCCGGCGCCGACACCTGTGCCACCTGATTCAGTGGCACCAGCGAGCCGTACGCCTCGACCTTGATCGTGTCCAACATGCTCGGCGACGCTTTGCCGGTACGAATGCCGGCGAAGTCGCGCTTCGAGGCCTCGAGGGCCTTGTCCATGCCGCTCTTCGTGTCCTTCAGGATCTGCGCAATGGTGCTCATGAAACCAGTGTCCCCACGCGTTCGCCGTTGATGGCGCGTGCGATCGCGCCCGGCGTGTGAAGGTTCAGCACGATCAGGGGCAACTGATTCTCTTTGCACAGCGTAATGGCCGTCTGGTCCATGACGCGGAGCTCTTCGAGCATCACATCGCGATAACTGATCGACTCGTACATCGTGGCGTTCGGATCCTTCTTCGGGTCGGCCGAATACACGCCGTCGACGCTGGTGGCTTTGATGATGACATCCGCCTTCATCTGAATCGCCCGCAGCACTGCCGCCGTGTCCGTTGAAAAATACGGGTTACCCGTGCCGGCGGCAAAGATGACCGTACGCCCCTTCTCGAAATGGCGCAATGCGCGCCGGCGAATGTAGGGCTCGGCCAACTCTTCCATGCGGATCGCCGTCATGACACGCGTGTCGAGCCCCTTCTTCTCGAGCACATCCTGCATGGCCATGGCGTTGATGACCGTACCGAGCATGCCCATGTAGTCGGCGCCGACACGATCCATTCCCATCTGGGAGAGTTGCGTGCCGCGCACGATGTTTCCGCCTCCGATGACCAGACCGAGTTGCACGCCCATGCGCGCTACTTCGACGATCTGGTCCGCGAAGGAACCGATCCGTTCAAAATCGAAACCGACGCCGCGATCTCCGGCGAGTGCTTCGCCGGAGAGCTTGAGCAGAATGCGCGTGTACTTCCTGTCTGCGGCGCCCACGGCGCTCACTCGGCGCCGAGCTGCAGGCGAGCGAAGCGATCGACCGTGATCGTACCACCGGCACGCTCCGCATGGTCCTTGACCAGCGCCGCGATCGTGATGGCCGGGTCGCGCACCCACGCCTGCGGGAGCAGCGTCACGTCCTTGAGGAACGCTTCGATCTTGCCCGTCGCGATCTTCTCGATCATCGCTTCCGGCTTGCCCGTCTCACGCGCCTGCTCTTCGGCGATCCGCTTTTCGCTCTCGATCTTCTCGGCGGGCACGCCGTTACGATCGACGGCGAGTGGTGCCGAGGCGGCGATGT
The DNA here is from genome assembly GCF_013004105.1 of Gemmatimonas groenlandica. NCBI lineage: Bacteria > Pseudomonadati > Gemmatimonadota > Gemmatimonadia > Gemmatimonadales > Gemmatimonadaceae > Gemmatimonas > Gemmatimonas groenlandica. Next base: position 1,244,450 of record NZ_CP053085.1, on the reverse strand, counting down.
GCTCGGCAATGAACTTCACCAGCTGCAACGTCGACTCGTGGGCGGCAGCTTCCGGCGTCGAGGCCGTCACCTGCACCAACGTGGCGAGCTTGCCGTTGTGGTGGCGGTACATGCCCACGACGCCATTGGCGCCGGCATCGAAACGCGCGACGTGCTTGACGTTCACGGCTTCACCGGTCTTCGACGACGCGATCTTGACGAACTCGGCCACCGTCTGCGACGAATCCGCCGCGAACGGCTCGGCGAGGAAGCTGTCGACATCGGCGGCGGTGGAGTGCACGCGCTGTGCGACGAGCTTCGCGACGACCTTGCCGAAGTCTTCGTTGCGCGCGACGAAGTCCGTCTCACACGCTACTTCGACGAGCACGCCGGAGCGGCCATCGTTGAAGATCTCACCGCCGATGATGCCTTCGCTCGTGGAGCGGTCGGCACGCTTCTCGGCCTTCGCGATGCCCTTCTTGCGGAGGTACTCGATGGAAGCGTCCATGTCGCCGCCATTCTCTTCGAGCGCTTTCTTGCAATCCATCATGCCGGCGCCGGTGCGCTGGCGGAGTTCCGAAACAGCCTTCGCGGTGATCACCGTGGTCATCTTCGAGCCCTGTATATGCTGAGTGTCAGTATCTGCGATGCGATGCGAGTGCGAACAATTCCGAGCTACTGCGTACGAACGCCGCCGGTGTTGAGCCGGCGGCGTCGCGGTGCTGCAGTGGAAGCCTGATCCGGCGGTCAGGAACCCGACCGAACGTTACTCCTGTCCGGCCGACTCGGCTCCCGCTTCTCCGGCGTCACCAGCGGCTTCCGGGGCGGCGCCTTCAGCGGCCGTTCCCTCGGTGCCCGGCTTCAGGCGTGCCGCGATGGCTTCCGGCTTGGCGCGGCGACGGCGCGGGCGACGACTGTCGCTTCCAGCTCCACCACCCTGTCCACCGCCCTGACCACCACCCTGTCCGCCGCCTTGGCCACCGCGATCTCCACCACGACCGCCACGCTCGCCGCGACCAGCCGGCTCCGTGCCACGATCGCTGGAGAACGTGTAGCTCTCCTGCTCTTCGTCGCTCGGACGCGCGGGCGCCTCACGGCGCGCCTCATCGATCGTATCCGCAATCACCTTCGCGATCAGCTCGACCGACCGGATGGCGTCGTCGTTACCGGCGATCGGCACCGTGATCAGGTCGGGATCGGCGTTGGTGTCCACGATGGCGACGATGGGCACGCCGAGCTTGTTCGCTTCGGAAACGGCAATGCGCTCCTTCTTCGAGTCGATGATGAACAGCAGCCCCGGGAGGCGGTTCATCGTCTTGATACCCGAGAGGTACTTGCCGAGCTTCTCGCGCTGACGCGACATGAGAAGCTGTTCCTTCTTGGTGTAGTTCGCGAGCGTTCCGTCTTCGGTGCCAGCTTCGAGGTCCTTGAGCTTCTTGACCTGCTTCTTCACGGTCTGGAAGTTCGTGAGCATGCCGCCGAGCCAACGCTCGGTGACGAACATGCCGCCACAACGCTCGGCTTCAGCCTTCACGATGGCCGCCAACTGGCGCTTCGTGCAGACAAAGAGCACGTTGTCGCCGCGCAACACGACCTCGCGGACGAGCTTCTGCGCCAGTTCAATCTGGCGGAGCGTCTTCTGCAGGTCGATGATGTGAATGCCGTTGCGCTCGGCGAAAATGAACCGGCGCATCTTGGGGTTCCAACGACGGGTCTGGTGCCCGAAGTGAACGCCCGCGGCGAGCAACTGCTCGAGGGACGGAGTCGTCATCTGAAGAGTACTTGGAGGTTTTGGAATTCGTCCGCTGTCGTCACCGTCGGCTGCGACCGGCTCCTGGAAGGAGCTCGGTACCCGCAGCCGACTCGGACAGCGTGAGAGATACGCAATACGACGCGGCGAACCGCGTGTACTAGCGCTTGGAGAACTGGAAACGCTTACGGGCGCCAGCGCGGCCCGGCTTCTTACGCTCGACTTCACGCGCGTCACGCGTCATGAGGCCGTATTCGCGAAGCTTCTTCTTGTTGTTCTCGTCGATCTTGACGAGCGCACGGGCGATCGCGAGACGCACCGCGCCTGCCTGACCGGCCACACCACCACCGTCAAGGACGGCCTTGATGTCGTACTTGCCGAGCGTATCGGTCAGCGTGAACGGCTGCTGAATCGCGGAGACGAGCGTCGGACGCGGGAAGTACTCGCCGAGCGTACGGCCGTTGACGTCCCACTTGCCCGAACCCGGCGTCATGTACATGCGGCACACCGCACGCTTACGACGTCCGATGGTCTGAATCTGCTCTGACATTACTTGGCCTCGGCGGAGGAGAACGAAAGCGTCTTCGGCACCTGCGCAACATGCGTATGCTCGGCACCCGCGAACACGCGCAACTTGCGGCGCAGTACCTGACGGCCCAGCGCCGTCTTGGGGAGCATGCCGTACACGGCCTTCTCGATCACGCGCTCCGGATGCTTCGCCAACACCGAGGCAAAGGGCGTGTGCTTCTCGTGGCCCATGTAGCCGGTGTGGCTGAAGTAGGTCTTCTGCTCGGCCTTGCGGCCGGTCACCTGTACCTTCGACGCATTGATCACGATGACGAAGTCACCCGTGTCCATGTGTGGCGTGTACATGGGCTTGTGCTTGCCGCGGATGATCTTCGCGACTTCCGACGCGAGACGGCCCAGGACCATTCCTTCCGCGTCGACGATATACCACCGACGGTCGATATCCTTCGGGGTCGCGCTGTAGGTCTTCATGCTAACGTGATCCGTGCGTGATTCGGAGACGCCACCAGAGGCGCTCAGAAAGAGATAAAGGAACTACGAAGGGAAAACAGGCACTGCTTGCAGCTGAATCGCCCGGAAAACGGGACAGACCCGTAGGTTACTCAGCATTGAAGTCTGTGTCAATCCGAGGGTTGAGGGTCTTTCCGGTGGACGGCTTCGAAATCTTAATACCCGAGATCGCTTGCCGGTCGGGTAGTCAGTCAGCCAGACTGATCCCTGCGGGCGACGAAGCCCCCGATCCCCCCTCAAGGAGCTGGTATGTCGATGACGTCGGAGTTCAAGGAATTCGCCATGAAGGGCAGCGTGATGGACCTGGCGATCGGTGTCGTCATCGGCGGCGCTTTCCAGAAGATCGTCGACAGCCTGGTCAACGACATCATCATGCCGATCGTCGGTCTGGCCACCGGCGGCGTGGACTTCTCCAACCGCTTCCTGGCGCTGCAGGGCGGCCCGTTCACGACTCTCGAAGAGGCTAAGAAGGCGGGCGTCGCCACCCTGAACTATGGCCTCTTCATCAACCAGATCCTGACGTTCCTGATCGTCGCCTTCACGTTGTTCATGGTGATCAAGGGCGTGAACCGGATGCGCCGGAACACGCCCCCCGCCAAGGTCTGATCGCCGATCAGGGCCGATTCCCGCCACCGCTCACTCCGACGGGAGCGGCCCCAGTTCCACCAGCAGCGCGCCCTTGTCGACGGCCTGTCCCGGAACCGCCAGCACCGCCGTGACCACCCCGGCCACCGACGCCCGCAGCTCGTTCTCCATTTTCATGGCCTCCACCACCACGAGCCCCTGCCCCGCGCTCACGGTGTCGCCGACGGCCACCGACACACGCACCACGAGCCCCGGCATCGGCGCCATCAAGGGCGCCGGCCCGCTGGCCTCGGCCGCCGCCGCGGTCAGATCGCGGATGGCCCGCATCCGCTCGTCCAGCGCCTCCGCCTCCACGCGCTGACCATCCAAATCGAGCGTCCAGCGCCCCCGCGACAATCCACGTCGCGCGACCAGACGATGGACCTGTTCCCCAATGCGCAGCAGGCGCACCGGCGTCCCCTCGACCGCAGCAAGCGAGGCGGCGACACGCTCGCCGTCGACTTCGGCATACGCACCATCGAGATCCACGATCACGCGCTCGCCGTTCACATCCACGATGTACTTCATACCGTCGTCTCCGGGCGCAGGACGCACACCGTCTCTACGTGCGCGGTCTGCGGGAACATGTCGAAACAGCGCACCGCGTCGATGCGCCACCCCGGCACGCGCGCGAGATCCCGCGCGAGCGTCGCCGGATCACAACTCACATACACAATGCCGCGCACGCCGCGGCTGGCCGCCTGCTCGAGCAACGCCGTCACACCCACCGCCACACCAGCACGCGGCGGATTGAGCACGACCACGTCGGCGGGCAGTGCCGCCGGCAGCGCCGATTCCACGAGCGCCGTGATCACCTTCACGCGATCCGCCAGCCCTGCTTCATCTACGCGCCGCCGTGTGGCGGCCGTGCCCGACGCATCGGCTTCGATCGACACCACCTGCGCCCCATCACGGGCAAAGCGCTCCGTCAGCTCACCGCTGCCGGCATAGGCATCGACCACGCGTTGCGGAGCGAACGCGCGCACCGACGCGAACACGAAATCGCGCAGCGCCGTGGCCACCGTGGGGTTCACCTGCGCGAACGCGAGCGCTTCGCGAGCGTCCGGTTCGTAGCGTCCAGCCTCCGCGGCCTCGTCGAGTGTCGCGTTGCCGGCCGACATGTCCGCCTCGAGCTGCAGCGCGGCGCCCATCACCGCGGCATCCGTCGCCACGTCTCCCGCCAGCCCAACCGGGTCGCCGCCACGCGGCAACCACCACACCGCCCGGACCGGCGCCGACGCACGCAGCAACGCCGCGGCCCACTCGGCGGCGCCGCTCCACGCTTCTCCACCCTGCACCACGACAGCGACGGTCTCCTGTCCTGCCTCGGCCGACAACAGACGAAATGACACGCGAAGGAAGCGATCCGTCGGCATCCCGTGCAGTCGTTCACGCATGTCGCGCCAACATTGCACGAGCACCGGATTCGCGATCGGGCACTCCTCGAGATTGAAGACGCGCGCCGCATCATCGTGCGGATGCAGTCCACCGGTCCAGCCTCGACCGCGCGGCAACAACATCAGCGTCAATCGTCCTCGATAGCCCCAGGATTCACCGGTGACCAGCTCGGGCAGTTCGATCGTCCGCTTCCCAATGCGAGAGAGCGCATCCTGTACGATGTGGCGACGCGCATCGCGCTGCGCGTCGTCATCAACGTGCTGCAACTGGCAGCCCCCACACCGGTCACGCTCATAATGCGCACAGCGGGCATCGACGCGATGGGCCGATGGCGTCACGATCTGCAGTACCCGACCACGACCATGTCGCGCGTGGGCGACATAGGCCACTTGCGCCACATCACCCGGCGCCGTACGCGGCACGAAGCACGCCAAGCCGTTCGCGCGGCCGACGCCGTCGCCCCCCTTGGCGATCCGGTCGATCGTCATGGTGGCGATCTGCTCGACCGCCGGTGCCGCGGACGCGCGGCGCATACGTCGATTCTTCTTCACAAGGACCGCAGCGACTCACGCCGGGCAACATCGCGCCACGACGGACCGTGCGCCGAACGACTTGCCTCGTGGCCGACGGTCGAGCCATCGCTCATCACGGCCGCCGTCGCCGTGCCGCTGCCGGCGCGACGCTCTTCGTGCGCGACCAGGGCCGCCGCGATTGCCGCGAGTCGGATCGATTCCCGATCCGTTGCCGGCGCCGTCAACGCGGGCAGGTTCTGTTCGAGCCACTGTATGGTGATATCGCCACGCTGGAAATCCGGATGATCCATCACCCGAAGATGAAAGCTGCGTGAGGTCTCGATACCGTCGATGGTGAGTTCACGCAACGCGCGGCGCATGCGCGAGATCGCCAGGTCGCGCGTCGGCGCGTGCACGATCAGCTTCGCCAGCATCGGATCGTAGTGGAGGCCGACCTCGCTGCCCGACTCGATGCCGCCGTCCCATCGCACCCCGGGACCCGTCGGCAGATGCAGATACTCGATACGGCCCGTGCTCGGCAGGAAGCCGTTCGACGGATCCTCACTCGTGATCCGACATTCCATGGCCCAACCGCGCGGCGCAAAATCTTTCTGCGCGAACGGCAGCGCTTCGCCGGCGGCCACGCGAATCTGCCACTGCACCAGGTCGAGTCCCATCACAAGCTCCGTGACGGGATGCTCGACCTGAATGCGCGTGTTCATCTCGAGGAAGTAGTACTGCCCATCCTTGTCGAGCAGAAACTCGCACGTGCCGGCATTCACGTAGCCGGCCGCGCGCGCCGCCGCCACGGCCGTCGCCCCCATCCGCGCGCGCAGTTCCGGCGACACGGCAACGCTGGGGGCCTCTTCGATCATCTTTTGGTGACGACGCTGCACCGAGCATTCCCGCTCACCGAGATGAAGGACGTTGCCGTGCGTGTCCGCAAGCACCTGAATCTCGACGTGGCGCGGGCCTTCGATGTACTTCTCGATGTACACCGCATCGTCACCGAATGCGTTCTGCGCCTCGCGCTTGGCGGACGCGAGCGCGTCGGCCAGTTCGGAAGCCGCGCGCACAATGCGCATGCCTTTACCACCCCCACCAGCGGCCGCCTTGAGCAGCACCGGGAATCCGAATGTCTCGGCAATGGCGATGGCTTCGTCGGCGTCGCGTACGCTCTCGGTGGTACCCGGCACGACCGGCACGCCGGCCGATATCGCCAGCTGACGGGCTGCCGTCTTCGATCCCATGGCATCGATCGCTTCGGCCGGTGGTCCGATGAACACGAGACCGGCGTCGCGCACGGCGCGCGCAAACCACGCGCGCTCGGAGAGAAACCCGTATCCCGGGTGAATCGCCTGTGCGCCCGTGCGGAGCGCGACCTCGATGAGTCGTTCACCGACCAGATAGCTCTGACTCGAGGGCGGCGGACCGACCAGCACCGCCTCATCGGCCTCGCGCACGTGCGGCGCACGGGCATCGGCTTCGGAGTACACCGCGACCGTCTTCACGCCGAGTTCCTGACAGGCGCGGATTACGCGCAGCGCAATCTCTCCCCGATTGGCCACCAGCACTTTGCTGAACATCGGCGGCCTCACAGGGGAAGGTTTCCGTGCTTCTTCGGCGGATTGCGATCTCGCTTGCCGCGCAGCGCGTCGAGCGCGTCGATCAGCCGTGGACGCGTGTCGCGCGGATCGATGACATCATCCACATAGCCGCGCGCCGCCGCGTTGTACGGGTTCGCGAACTTCTCCGTGTACTCGGCAACGCGCGCGTCCATCGCCGCCTGCGGATCGCTCGCTTCAGCGATTTCCTTCTTATAAAGAATTTCCACGGCGCCCTTGGGGCCCATCACGGCAATTTCCGCCGTCGGCCAGGCCACGTTGTAATCGCCGCGGATGTGCTTCGAACTCATGACGTCATACGCGCCACCGTAGGCCTTGCGCGTAATCACCGTGAGCTTTGGCACCGTCGCTTCGCAGTACGCGTACAGCAGTTTGGCGCCGTGCTTGATGATGCCGCCGTGCTCCTGCGTCACTCCGGGCAGGAACCCGGGAACGTCTTCGAAGGTCACGAGCGGAATATTGAAGCAATCGCAGAAGCGGACGAAACGCGCGGCCTTCATCGACGCGTTGATGTCGAGCACACCGGCCAGCACGGCCGGCTGGTTCGCCACGATCCCGACGCTGTAGCCGCCCAGATGCGCAAAGCCCACGAGAATATTGCCGGCGTAGTCCGGCTGCACCTCGTAGAACTCGCCGTCGTCCACGATGCGGCCGATGACCTCGTGCATGTCGTACGGCTTGTTCGGATTGTCCGGGATCACGTCGAGCAGCGATTCCTCGCGTCGATCGCGGGGATCGCGTCCGGATCCACGTGGCGGGTCGTCCACGTTGTTCGACGGCACGAAGCGGAATAACTCGCGGATCTGCTGCAGACACGCCAACTCGGAATCGCAGGCGAAGTGGGCGACACCGCTGGTGCCGGCGTGCGTGTCGGCGCCGCCGAGTTGCTCCATGGTCACATCTTCGTGCGTCACCGTCTTCACGACATTCGGTCCCGTCACGAACATGTAGCTCGTACCGCGCACCATGTAGATGAAATCGGTGATCGCCGGCGAGTACACGGCACCGCCGGCACACGGTCCGAGGATCGCCGAGATCTGCGGCACGACCCCCGACGCCATCGTGTTGCGCAAGAAGATGTCGGCATATCCGCCGAGCGATACCACACCTTCCTGGATCCGCGCACCACCCGAATCATTCAGTCCAATGACTGGGGCGCCGTTGCGTACCGCCAAATCCATGATCTTGCAGATCTTGGCGGCGTGCGCTTCGGAGAGCGATCCGCCGAACACCGTGAAGTCCTGCGAGAAGACGTAGACGATCCGGCCTTCGATCCGCCCGTGACCGGCCACGACGCCGTCACCGTAAATCGGCGCTTCGCCTTCGGCGAGCGAACGGGACGTGACGAATCGGTCGATCTCGACGAAGGATCCTTCATCGAGGAGGACATCGAGGCGCTCACGGGCGGAGAGCTTGCCCTTGGCGTGTTGAGCGGCGAGGCGGGCGGCGCCACCTCCCTGCTCGGAGGCATCGCGGGCACTGGCCAACCGCTCGAGCTTCTGGCGCATGGTCGAGGACTGTGACATGGCGCGGGAAGCTAGCGCGTAACCGCAGAAAAACGAGGAGCCGATCCCCGCAGGGGATCGGCTCCTCGACCGTCAGGGATGGAACGTTACGGCTTGTAGATGATCGGAAGGACGACCTTGGTCTTCACGGCGGCGCCGTTCAGCTTGCCCGGCTGAAAGTCGAGCTTGGCGACGACCTTCTTCGCAGCTTCGCCCAGCGCGGTCTGCGTCGCGTCGACCACTTCGACGCTGCCCGCTTCAACCTTGCCCTTGCTGTCGACGACAAACTGGAGCTCGACCATGCCGCCGACGCCGCGGCTCTTCAGGTCGGCCGGGTACGACTCCGAGATCAGACGGGCCGCCTGAACGGACGACGCGAGTTTCGGCGGATTGGTGACTTCAGCAATCGGGTACACCTTGTCGTCCTGAGCCGCCGCAGTACGGGCGAACGGACCGGCGAACAGGAGCGTCGCAATTGCAGGGATCAGGGAACGGCGAAGGGTCAGCGACATAGGAGCGATTCTCGGGTGCGAGATGATGGGCATTCATGGTGCTATCGGCCCCGTCATCGGGGTGATGAGCCATTGCCTCCTGGCCACGCGTGGCGCGCGGCCGGGATCGACACACCCCTTCTATCGGTCCATGGTCTCTGACTCTGAAGTGTTCCTCACTATTTCCGACAGCTCCGTCACACCCACGGCCCTCGCGCCTCGGGCCGGTCCGAGGATATGCTTCCGATGGCCGTTTCGTGACGAGTCGTGTGTGACGGGCTTCACCTTCTTGACGTCCTTGAACAGTATTCGTACGTAGGTGTCGCACCGAGTCATTCAGCTGAGTTTGCTGGAACGCGGTTTGCACTGATATGGTGTCATTGAAGCCTTCCCTTGCCGACGCTCCCACACCCGCCATGGCCGATTTCCTCGATCTTCACGACGACCCCTCTGTCCGCCGCGTGCTGTACCTCGGCGCAATCCTCTTGGTCGCCGTCCCCTTTCTGCAGGCGGGGTCGCAGCTGTGGCCGCTCCAGCTGAGTAACATCCAGTGGCGCTTCGGCGCCGCGAATGCGCTCTCCAGTGTGCTCCTGCTCCCGTACCTCGGCATGTCGCTGCTGGTCCTCATGTCGCGTGCGCTCGACAGTCGGGCATTGGCCCGGACGGTAGGCGTCATCTCCGCCCTGTTTACGCTCGGCCTGCTCGGCTCACTGGCGCTCTTCGCGCTCGACGCCCTGCAGCTCAAGAAGATCGTGAACTCGGCGATGATGAACACCTTCAATACGACGTCGGTTCGTGTCGGTTTGGTGACCACGCTCTTCCTCGTGGCCTTCGCTCTGATGGCGCTCGCGTGCTTCAAGACGCCGCGAACCAGCAAGGCCGCACCAGCCAAGAAGGGCGAGAAGCAGGCGGAAGAAGGCCTCGGCCTGATCGTAGGCCGGTAACGACTGCGCGGGGCGCCTAGCGCCTCCTGTTGCTCGTCCGATGGTATGAGAAGCCCCCGGTGCTCTGCACCGGGGGCTTCGTCGTTTGTGGCCCTGCGTGGTCGTGCGGGGCTCCGGTGGCCGACCGAGCGGGCGTACGGGCGAAGCTGTCACAACCTCGGCAAGCGGCGCGAGATCGCCGTCGCACCGGTCGGGCGAATCCGGTCGCTGAAGGGCCCACGGCGCGGCGCGCAGCTGACAACTGTCGCGCAGCACGGAAGATCATGAAGTGTAGTTCATGTGCAACAGATGAATGCGACAGTTATGGCGCACTCGACGGTGCTATAGGGACGAAACGCGACATATCGGCGAAAATAAGCCGCTTTTCGTTTGTTACGTGATCTTCATCACTGGCATGAAGGCTGCCTCATGTGATGGAAGAAGCAAATCCTTCCTTCACTCCCCAGCGCGCAGCGCAACGTGACTATGAAAAAGATTTCGATGGCAGTCGGTGCGGCGATCGCGCTGGCGAGTGTTACGGCTCCGGCACAGGCGCAAATTACAGCTGTAAACGGCATCAATGCCTGTTTCTCCGGTCAAACAGCAGGAAGCGTAGCTGGGTGCAATTCAAACTCGACGTCGTGGACCATTCCAAACGACAAGTTCATGTTTGATCGCGCACCAGACATTCTGGGACAGGGAGGAAACCAGAAAGCGATCTCGTTCATCGGCAACAATTCCAACGTGTTCAGCCTTGGCTGGTTCCGCCTCGATAATGGGTCGGACGCGACAACGTCGGCAAATCAGACGGCAAAGTTGACGTTTGATCTCTACCTGAACAACAGCGCCGCCGTCGGCGTCTCGTACAACGCGTTGACGGTGAATTGGCTGTACCAAGGAAATCTCGACGAGCGGTACAAGTTCACCGGCGCCGGTTGGTCGAACGCCTTCACAGTCGGTACTGAGCAGTTCGAGTTCGCCGTCGTCGGTTACGATTGGCCGCACCCCGGTAGCTCGTCGGAGTATTGCTCGAGCTACGACGCTGTTCCGACTGCAGCGAGCGCGAACGGCAACACGGGTTCTTACAAAGACGCGACCAGCGGTGCCATCGGCGGAAAGCTCTGCGGCCAGTTCCGCAAAGTTTCGTCCCCGAACATCCAGACCGTCCCCGAGCCGTCCACCTACGCGCTCATGGGCGCTGGCCTCCTCGGCATCTTCGGATTCGCACGTCGTCGCAACCGTAACGCGTAACACTACGAGCTGAGCGAAGTCGTGCAAAAAACCCCGCCGAAAGGCGGGGTTTTCTGCATCCCGCACCGTCGATCTCCCGCATACACAAAGGCCCCGGCATCTCTGCCGGGGCCTTTGTCGTTCTACTCACCGCGTGCGGCTTACAGTCCGATCTCGTCTTCGGAGCTATGCACCTTGCTCGGCTCGGCCGGCTTGGGCGGCTGCTCTTCCGGGACTGACGTCACGGCGAGCACGATACGGCGATGGATGGGATCCACCTCCAACACGCGCATCACCAGGTTCATCGTTTCCCACGCGAAGTCGGCCGGGTTCGTGACCGTGCCTTCGGGGTTGAGCTGGCTCACCGGAACGAAACCTTCGATGTCGTTGCCGAGATCGACGACCACGCCCTTGTCCATCAGGCGGACAACCTTGCCCGGAAGCTCGGTGCCGACCGGATACGTCTCACCGATGCGAAGCCACGGATCTTCCTCGGCCTGCTTGAGGCCAAGCGAGATGCGCTTGTTTTCGCTGTCGATGTTGAGGATCACCACGTCTACCGCGTCGCCCTTCTTCACGACTTCCGACGGATGCTGGACGCGCTTGGTCCAGGACATATCGGAGATGTGAATGAGGCCGTCGATGCCCGGCTCGATTTCGACGAACGCGCCGAACGAGGTCAGGTTGCGGACCTTGCCGTTGATGCGCGTGCCGACCGGGTACTTGAGCGGCAGAATCACCCACGGATCCTGCTCGGTCTGCTTCATACCCAGCGAAATCTTCTCTTCGGTCTCGTCGACCTTGAGCACCACCGCCTCGATCGCTTCGCCGATCGACACGATCTTCGACGGGTGGCGAACGTTGCGCGTCCAGCTCATTTCGGAGATATGGACGAGGCCTTCGATGCCCGGCTCGAGCTCGATGAACGCGCCGTAGTTCGTGATCGACACGACCTTGCCGTTCACGCGAGTGCCGACCGGGTACTTGGCCGCCACGTCCTTCCACGGGTAGCTCTGGAGCTGCTTGAGGCCGAGCGAAATGCGCTCGCGCTCCCAATCGATATCCAGGACCTTGATCTCGAGCTCCATGCCGATCTGAACCATCTCGCTCGGATGCGAGATACGGCCCCACGACATGTCGGTGATATGCAGCAGGCCGTCCACGCCACCGAGATCGATGAATGCACCGAAGTCCGTGATGTTTTTGACGACGCCCTTCCGCACCTGATCCTTCGAGAGTTCCTTCATGAGCTTTTCGCGCTTGCCGGCGCGTTCCTGCTCGAGGATCACACGACGCGACACCACGATGTTGCGGCGACGCTTGTTGAGCTTGATGATCTTGAACTCGTACTTGTGACCGAGCAGTTCGTCGATGTTCGGCACACGACGGAGCGCGATCTGCGAACCCGGCAGGAACGCATCGACGCCCATGAGGTCGACGACCACGCCGCCCTTGATCTTCTTGACGAGCGTGCCTTCAACCGGCATGTCGCTTTCGTAGGCCACGCGGATGCGCTCCCACACGCGCATGAAGTCGGCCTTCTTCTTGGACAGGACGACAGAGCCTTCCTGGTCCTCGAGGTGCTCGAGGAGCACTTCGACTTCGTCGCCGACCTTGAGGTCGGGCATGTCCTTGAACTCTTCGAGCGGGATCGTCCCTTCGGACTTGAAGCCGATATCCAGGACGACCAGGTTCTCGCGAATCTCAAGAACGTGCGCCTTGACAATCTCACCTTCTTCGATCGACGCCAGCGTGCCGTTGTACAGCTCCAGCATCCGCTCATACTCGTCGGACGAGAACTCGTCTTCTTCGTAGAGTTCCGGGCGACGGTTCGCAAGCGGGCGAAGCTGGCTCTTCTGCAGGTCGCGCTTTTCGCGCGCCGTGAGCTTGTTGTGCGCCGGCTCCGCGTCGAGCTCGTCCATGTCCGCGTTGAGGGCGGCGTTCAGCTCGGCGGCGAGCTCAGGGCTCAGTTCAGTGCTCATACTTGTGGGTATCTCCGAATCGCGGAACTGCACTCGCCGCGCCGAGATGAGGGTGGAACGGATTAACAGCGGGAACCCAGAAACGTAGAGGGATCAAGCCCCCGCGGCAATGGGGGTCCTTATCCGTCTCACCGCGACCGCGAGCTCAGTGCCCGCGGATCCGGTCCCGCGTGGCCTTGGCCAGCGCCACGATCCGCTCCACCTGCTCTTCCTGCGTCACCGTCGTGGTGTCGATCGTGATGGCATCCCGCGCGGGGGCGCTCTGGGCGGCGTCGAGGGCGTCACGGGCCACCAACGCCTCGGTTTCCTCGGCGATCTCCGCGTCGTTCGGCCGACGGCCAAGCCGCTGGATCAGCCGGCGTCGCGCGCGCTCCCAGGGATCGGCGACCAGAAACACCTTGAGCGCCGCGGTTGGGAACACGGCCGTCCCGATATCCCGACCATCGACGACGACATCCGTAGCCGCACCGGCCGCCCGGACCTGATCGTTGACCCAGTGACGAACGGCCGCCATCTGCGCGACGCGTGACACCTGCCGGGTGACTGGCGCGTCACGCATCGCTTCGTCATGCTCGGCGCCGTCGACCAAGGGCAGCACCGAGCGCTCGGTCAGGCGCCAGGTGATCCGGTGGGCCTCTGCCAGCACCGCTTGCGACGTCCACAGCTCCGGGGCAACGCCGGTGCCGAGCGCCAGAAGGGTGATCGCACGGTAAAAGGCCCCGGAATCGACGTGGTGCACGTTCAGAAGCTGAGCGACCCACTGGGCCGTCGAACTCTTGCCGCTGGCTGCGGGCCCGTCGATAGCGATGACCAACGGCTTCGGGCCGTTAGCGATGGCCGGGGCGTTAGCGGAGCTCTGAGTGGCCGGACCAACGGCCTGCGCGAGATCACGCCAAAAAGCGGGATATGACACCGACACACAACCCGGATCGTCGATCGTGATGCGATTTCCCGGGAGCGCGCCGAGAATGCCGAAGGCCATGGCCAGCCGGTGATCGCCATGCGTGACGACGTGCCCGGACAACGACGCGTTCGACCCGATGATGCGCATACCGTCGGGGAGCTCCTCGGCGTCCACGCCAAGTCGCCGCAAGTTCTCAACGACCGCACGAATGCGATCACTCTCCTTCACACGCAGCTCACCGGCGTCGGTAATGCGCGTTTCACCCACGGCCCGCGCCGCGACGCAGGCGATCATCGGCAACTCGTCGATACAGCGCGGAATCTCCGCACCGCCGATCGACGTCGCCTGCAGGGACGCCGGAAAGACCACGAGCGTCCCGATCACTTCGCCACCGATCGTGCGTTCATCCTCCACGTCGATGCGCACGCCCATGCGCCGCAGGACGTCGAAGGCGCCGGTGCGAGTCGGGTTGAGGCACACATTCTCGAGGCGTATCTCGCCCTCGTCGGCCAGCGCAGCCAGCGCGACAAAGAACGTCGCCGACGACGGATCGGACGGGACCACGACATCGACCGCATTGAGTGTCTGCGCCGGAGGGAGGAGCACACCGTCGTCGGACACGGTCAGCTGCACGCCACGCGCGATCAGCATGCGTTCGGTGTGATCACGCGAGCGCTGCGGCTCCTGCACCGTAACGCCCGACCCCGACGCCAGTCCGGCAAGCATCAATGCCCCTTTTACTTGCGCGCTCGCATGCGTGTTTACGAAGGTGATCGCCGAAAGCGGCATGCCATGCACGCGCATCGGTAGTCCATCGTGTCCGGTCGCGCCTTCGAAGTCGATGCGCGCGCCCATCTGCGTAAGCGGAGCGGCGATCCGGCGCATCGGACGACGAGAGAGGCTTGCGTCCCCCTCGAAGCGGGCCGCGCGACCGGCGAGACCGGCCACGAGTCCGGCGATCAAACGCGTCGTGGTACCGCTATTGCCGCAGTCGAGCGGCGACACAGGTGAATGCAGCGACGCAACACCGCGTCCGTTCACCACGAAGTCGTCGCTGAGGGCCGGGATGTCAGCCCCCATGGCGCGGAGCGCACCCGCCGTGGCGTGCACGTCGGCCGACGCGAGGATGTCACGAATGCGCGTGGGGCCGCTCGCCATGGCGGCAAAGATCAGCGACCGATGACTGATCGACTTATCACCTGGCGCGCGGATGACACCGCGCACCGCCAACGGCGAGCGGGCCATGCTCACCGCAACCACGCCTCAAGGGCGGTCGCGGCATCGGTCTTGTCATCGCGGTACTTCACGATCACCGGCGTCTGCAGCGACAGCCCCTGCGCTTCGCCGAACGCCGAGCTGACGCGACGCGCCCCGGGTACGACCACGGCGCCCTCAGGAATGATGAGCGGCTGATCGGCAGTGGCGCGATGCACCGTTTCCTTCACGAGATCGTACACCGGCGTGCCGCGCGTGAGAATCACGCCAGCGCCCAAGACGGCCTTCGCCCGCACTACCGTGCCTTCGTACACGCCGCAGTTCCCACCGACGATGACATCGTCCTCGATGATGACCGGCGAGGCATTGATCGGCTCGAGCACGCCGCCGATCTGCGCCGCGGCACTCAGATGCACCCGCTCGCCAATCTGCGCGCATGAGCCGACCAAGGCATGCGAATCGACCATCGTACCGCGACCGACATACGCCCCGACGTTGATGTACATCGGCGGCATGCAGACGACGTTCGGCGCGAGATACGCACCACGACGCACGGTGGACCCACCGGGAACGATCCGCACCTGATTCTCCAACCGGAACTCACGCGTGGGAAACGTGTGCTTGTCGAAAAAGTGAAACGGCGCATGTGAAGGCATCTCCACCACGCGACCGATGCGGAAGCCCAACAGAATGGCACGCTTCACCCACGGCACCGCGTGCCATGTGCCATCCGCATCGCGACGGGCCGCGCGAATCTCACCGCGCTCGAGCAACGCCAACGCGTGATCGAACAAGTTCTGCGCGTCGGACGGAAGGGCCACGCCGCCATCGAGCAGCTGCGGGTCGTTGAAGCGCGTTTCGAGATCGGTCAGCGAGAAAGCCATGAGAGCAGAATCGAGTGGAAGTGAAAATCGTCGAACGTATCGTTACGACGCGAGTGCGCCGGCCTGCACCAGCGCCGAGCGCACCAGCGGATGGTGTGCCGCGAGCATCGGAACCAACGGCAGGCGCAGGTCCTCGCGCATGCGTCCCATCATCGCGAGCATCGCTTTCGCCGGCATGGGATTCGACTCGATGAAGGCGGCGTGCGCCACCGGCGCCAACACGGCATCGAGACGCCGTGCTTCGGTGAGATCGCCGCGCGCCATCGCGTCGCAGAGTGCCGACATCAATGCCGGTACCACATTCGAAATCACCGAAATAACGCCGTCGCCGCCATGCGCCATGACGCTGAGCGTGAACCCGTCGTCACCCGACAGAACGGCGAAGTGCTCCGGGCGCTCTCGCAAGATGTGCGTGATTTGTGCCAGGTTACCCGACGCTTCCTTCACCGCGACAAAACGCGGGTCAGCCGCCAGTTCGAGGCAGCTACGGGCTTCGAGATTGATCGCCGTGCGGCCAGGAACGTTGTAGATGACGATCGGCAGGTCGCAGGCGTCGGCGATGGCGCGGAAGTGCGCGATCATCGCGCGCTGCGGCGGCTTGTTGTACATCGGCGTGACGTGCAGCAGGTGCGTGGCCCCGATCGCCTTCATCTCGCGCGACGTCGCGATCGCGCGTTGTGTGTCGTTCGATCCGGCGCCGGCGATCACCGGCACGCGCCCGTTGACCTGCTCGACGGTGATCTCGACGACGCGACGATGCTCCGCCGGCGCCAGCGTGACGGCCTCACCCGTGGAGCCGCACGGGATCACCATGTGCACGCCTTCCGTCACCTGCCACTCCACGAATGCCCGAAGGGCAACTTCGTCGATGGAACCATCCGCCATGAATGGCGTGACGAGTGCGGTACCGCACCCGAAGAGTCGCTGCGCCATCGTCGTTCCGCGCTGAGAGGTCAGGAAATCGCCTGGCTCGATGCCAGGACGTCACGCATCGTGTACACCCCGGGCGCGCGCGCGGCCGCGAGCCACCGGGCTGCCGTGAGCGCACCGTCGGCAAACACGCGCCGATCGCGCGCCTCGTGAACGAGACGAATTTGCTCGAACGGGGCGTCGAAGATGATCTCGTGCGTACCCGGCACCGAGCCGGTGCGCACACTGGTGATCGGGACATCGCGCCCCAGCCCGTCGCGCAGTCGATCGGCGATCGCGATGCCGGTTCCCGACGGCGCATCGAGCTTCGCGATGTGATGCGTCTCGATCACGTGTGCGTCGAAGCCGGAGACCTCTCGCGCACGCTTGGCCGCGTCTTCCGCCATCGCGAGGAAGAGCTGTACGCCGATACTGAAGTTCGGCGACCACAGGGCCGCACACTGTGCATCACGCGCCGCCGCCTCGATCGCCGGCAGCTGCGCGGACCAGCCGGTGGTGCCGATGACCACGGGGCACCCCGCGTGAAGTAGCAAGATGGCGTTGGCCACCGACGACTCCGGCGTGGTGAACTCGATCGCCACCTGCGCGCCGCGCAGATCGGCGGCCGTAATTCCGTTGGTCATCTCGGCCGCATCGAGACGGGCGACGACTTCGCAGCCGCGCTCGGGGGCCAGCGCGTCGAGCGCGCGCCCCATGCGCCCCATGCCGATGAGGGCAACGCGCACGGGCAGACCGACGGACGGTGCGCCGTTTGTTGGTGCGGCGCTCACGAGGCGTGCTCGAAGAATGCGGCGTGCAGACGCTGCATCGCCGGCACGACCTGCTCGTCATCGATCACGAGCGTGAAGTTGATACCGGTGGCGCTCAGCGACGCCATATAGACCGGAATCGGACCGAGGGCGATCAGCGCGTCGGCGATCGCCCGGCTGCCGTCGGCAATGCCCGCACCGACGATCGCCACGATTCCGCTGCGACGTTCCACCGCCACATCTCCGAAGGCCGCGAGATCCTGCAGAATCGCACCGAGGTTGGTGGCATCGTCGAGTGTGACCGACACCGAGACTTCCGACGTCGTCACCACGTCGACGGACGTGCGATGCGTTTCGAACACCTCGAACACGCGTCGCAGGAAGCCGGGCGCCAACAGCATGCGCGAGGAACGCAACTTCACGAGCGTGGTGCTGCGCTTGCCGGCGATCGCTCGAACCGGAAGGCGGGGCGCGTCGAACGCGATCATGGTGCCCTTTCCGTCCGGCTTACGCGAGTTGAACACGAAGACCGGGATGCCACGCTGGACCGCCGGCGCAATCGTGGCCGGATGCAGCACCTTCGCGCCGAACGCGGCGAGTTCGGCCGCCTCGTCGAAGCTGATGCGTTCAATCAGTTGCGCGCCCGGGATCACCCGGGGATCGGCCGTGAGCATGCCGTCCACGTCCGTCCAGATCTCGATGGCCGTGGCGTCAATGGCCGCCCCGATCAGCGAAGCCGAATAGTCCGATCCGCCGCGGCCAAGTGTCGTGGTGACGCGCCCCGGCGCGGAGCCAACGAAACCACCGAGCACGGGAATCTTCCCCTGCTGTAGCAGCGGCAGCAGGTGCTCCTGTGACGCGAGCGCGATGGCGTCGACATCGGGCTCGGCGCGCGTAAAGAAATCGTTCGTCTTCATCACGTCGCGTGCATCGATCCACACGGCGGGATACCCACGATGCCGGAAAGCCGCGGCGACGATCTGCGACGACAGCAACTCGCCGAGCGCCGCGACAGTGTCGAGTGAACGCGGCGTAAGATACCCGAGCGTTCGGAACGCTTCCGCCAAATGCGCCAGCTCATCGAAGCTCGCACTGATCTCGAGGGCGAGCTCGTCGGCTTCCGGTGCGCTGCCGAGCAGCGCATGCACTTCGCGAAGATGGCGATCGCGCAGCTGCTCGACCATCTGCAGCGCGGCAAGCAACTCACCGGCCGCCGCCTTGTGCGCGAGATCGAGTAGGACGTTGGTAGCGCCGCCCAGCGCCGAGACCACGACCACCGGACCACTGGCCTGCTTGTTGACGATGACGTCGACCACACGGTTGATCGCGGCGGCATCGGCCACCGAAGTGCCGCCGAACTTTGCAACGATCACGAGGCGGCCAATCCGTCGAGCTGTCCGGTGGCGACCAGCAGTTCGGCGTTCAGAATCGAGCCGCCTGCCGCGCCACGCACCACGTTGTGCGCCATCGCAACCAGCCGCAGATCGAACAGATTGTCGGCGCGGACGCGGCCAATGGTCACGGCCATGCCGTTGCCGGCGTTCACGTCACGACGCGCTTGCGGCCGATCCAACTCGTCACGAACGACGAGTGCCGGCACCGGCGCCGACGGCAATCCCTGCACGGCAGCGAAGCCCTTCCACGCGCGCAAAGTTTCGAGGGCTTGATCCGGCGTCGGTGCCCGTTCGAAGGCCACCGACATGCAGACCGTGTGCCCGTGTTCGACCGCGACGCGATTGGCGTGCGCACTCGTGACGATGGGCGCCGCGACGATCGTCTCGCCGTTGTAGGTGCCGAGCAGCTTCACGAGCTCGGTTTCGATCTTCGGCTCCTCGTCGCCGATGTACGGAATGACGTTACCGAGGATGTCGAGGGACGGCACGCCCGGATAGCCCGCGCCGGACACCGCCTGCATGGTGGTGATGAAGACCTTCGTGACGCCGAACGCGGTGTGCAACGGCGCGAGCGCCATCGCGGCGACGGTCACGGCGCAGTTCGCATTCGTGACGATGCCGCCTGGCCATCCACGATTCGCCCGCTGTTGGGTGAGCAGCGCCAGGTGATCCCCGTTCACTTCGGGAATCACGAGCGGCACGTCGGATTCCATCCGGTAGTTCTTCGCGTTGCTGAGCACGAGCCGCCCCGCGGCCGCAAAGGCAGCCTCCACCTCACCAGCGACCGACGAGTCGAGCGCGGAAAAGACAATCGGCGCTTTCACCTGCTCCGGCGTGCACGCTTTCACCTCGAGCGCCGCGACGGCCGACGGCAGGGCGCCTTCGAGCCATCGGGTCGCAGACGCGTACGACTTGCCGGCGCTGCGCTCAGAAGCAGCGACTTCGACCAGATCGAACCACGGGTGTCCTTCGAGCAGGCGGATAAACGCCTGGCCGACGGCGCCGGTAGCGCCGAGAACGGCGACCGGCCAGCGATGGGTGGGAGCAGTCATGCGAGTAGGGTGCGAACGATTCGTTCGTAAGCGTCGACCGACGCTTCGAGTTCGCCGACGTCGATGTACTCGAGTGGCGTATGCGCGACATGGATGGATCCAGGCCCGAAAAGCAGCGGCGTCCCCCAGCGATCGAGCAGCGGGATGTCACTGGTGTACGCAACGGGCTCCACCTCGAACCCGTTGAGCACCTGAAAGTGCTGCGCCGGAATATGCGATCCCCAGATCAGCTCGACCTGGTCACCCGCCCACGCGGTAAATGCCGCCTTCACCGGCGCAATGTCACCGACCAGCCGGATCATGATCTCCGCTTCAGCCAACCCGGGCACGATGTTCGCTTCGGAGCCCGCGCGGAGCACGCCGATGTTGTACGTCGTGGCGCCGAGAATCGGGTCGATCGGCAGCGACAACGTGCGGAGCTTGGGCAATAGATCGAGGAGCGGATCAAGCGCGCTGCGACCGAGATGGGCGTACGCCGAGTGCGCTTCTCTGCCCCGCACGCGCACGATGACCCGCTGAGCGCCTTTGCATCCGGAGGCCAGCTTGCTCTCGGTGGGCTCGCCGTTCACCAGGAAGCGGCTGGTGGGATTGAGCCGGTTCGCGGCACGCGCGCCTGGCGAGCCCTTCTCTTCGCCGACCACGAACAAGAGGTCGATCCGATCTTCACCGGAGTCGACCAATCGCTGCGCCGCCACCATCATGGCCGCCGCTATGCCCTTGGCATCGCAGGCGCCGCGCCCATACAAGCGACCGCCCTCGAGTCGGGGTTCGAGGAATGGCGGGACGGTATCAAGATGTGTAGAGAGGGTCACGCCGCCACCGCGCCGCGTACCCCACACGTTGGAGCGACCTGGCTCGACCTCCTGGAGGCTGACGTTCCAGCCGTGGGCGACGAGCCAGCGGGCGACGGCATCCACCACGTCCTTTTCACGGCCCGTGGTGGAGTCGATGGACAGCAGTTCGGTTGCGAGCGCGACGACGTCAGTCATGGCCGCAAGATACCAAGACGGACGCCGTCAACGACAGACGCTAGACCGTAATCGCCAACCCGCGATAGAGCCGGGCCTTATACCGGCTGTCCGCGGCCTCGGGCAGTGGCGCGCTGGCCAAAAGGACGGCGTGGGCGAACCGCTCCTGTTCTTCCGCCTGTTCCACCGGGTCACGCGGTTCCTCCGAACGCACGCGGCGGGTCAGGTTGATCTGATTGACCGGCACGTTGTGTACCAGTCGCTCGTTCTCCACGCCCAGCGTAGCGGTCAGGGCATGAAGGGTCGTCTTGACGAAGTTCGCGAGCGCGAATTCGGCGTGGGTGGGCCGGATCGGAACGTCGGGCGAGACGAGCACCAAGCGCACGTCATCCATCAGCGACACTTTCCGCGCCACGCGGAAGTGGTGCGTCAGGTGCTGCTCGACGAGGTCCGCGAACCCGGCCGCATCGAGGGAGGACGATCCATCATCGTGAAACAGGCGAGACGGCAGTGGAGAGAATGGCGTCGACACCACGGCGGCGGGCGGACCGGCCAGCTGGAGCGCCCGATCGATCCCGCCCTCCAGATCACCACCAACGACCAGCGATTCCACCCGGTCGGCGCCCAGTACGATCCGGAGCATCTGCTGCACCTCGCGTCCGGCTTCGACCGTCCGGGTCAGCAGCACGATGCGCCCGGCGTGGCCCTGCTCGAGCGCCAAGCGCGCCGCACGCGCGAGATGCGCGGTCAGATACTCGCCAATGAGCCAGATGGTCTGACCTTGCATGCGGGCCACGCGTTCAGGCTTCGCGCGGCCGAACAGCTCGCGCTCCGTGATCGTGCGCTCCTGATGCAGCCCGCCGGACGGCTGAAACGTTTCACCACTCACGGCGCGGTCACTCAAGAAGAACACCGTGGCCAGCGCCACTTCGACTTCCGTGGGCATGTTCCGAAGATGGAGCATGCTGAGCACGCCGTCGCCGATCTTCTTCGCTTCCCGCGCAACGTCGCTGGCCGCGACAAACGGCTGCGGCGGTTCTGGGAATTCCTCGAGCCATGCCTCGGCGAATCGCGACCCGTTGTCCGGCTCCTTCAACAAATGCCCACCGAGTCGAAGCCGGTTCACGAGCCGCAACGCGGTCGAACGCTGCATGAGGTAGCCGCCGCTCGACGCCTCGTCCTCACGCGCGCGCGCACCACGCAGGATCGACTCGCATAACGCGCGCAGGGGCGGCGGGAGCGTCGGCTCGACGGACAGCGCAGGTACGCTATTCACACGCAGCAGATCCAGCACGGCACCGATCGCCGCTCCATTGCGCGTGGCCTCGATCACGGCCGCGTACACCGCATTCAATCGGCGACTCTCCAAGATGAGTCGACCACGACGTTCAAAGAGGCCTGGCTTGCCACCCACGCCGCGCAAACGGTCACCATCGACGGGCCCCGGCGCGATGGCGTTGACCTGAATCTCCGGACCAACGAAACGGGCGAAGTTCTCGGTGATAGCGCGCTGTCCCGCCTTCGAGACGGCGTAATCGGCGCGGTTCGGATACGGCACCGCCACATACTTTTCGCCACCGAAATACGACGAGACATTGAGGATGTACCCACTGCCCTGACGCTTCATGATCGGGACCACTTTCTCGATCAACGAGTAATTCGAGACGAGATTCGCCGTGAGCGTGTTGCGCCAGGCGTCAACGTCCATGTCGACCACCATCTGCTCGGCGCCAGCCACGCCGGCGTTGTTGATCAAGTAGTCGATTCGACCGAACTGCGCGATCGTCGCATCGACCGCCGCGCGCAGGGACGCCTCGTTGGCGACATCGACTTCGGCGAGCATCGCCACGCGATCTTGCGCCGCGTAGTAGCCGATGTCCTCGAGTTCGCGGACGATGCCGGATCGCATACCCTCCAGCTGATCCTGTCGTCGCGCGACGAGCATCACGCGCGCGCCGGAGATCGCCAACAACCGACCCAGCTGACCGCCGATGCCCGCCGACCCGCCGGTGATCAGTGCGACCTTACCAAGATGCAGTCCCATCAGCGACTCCATCCATCCGAAGATGGCGCGCCGCGATCCCGTCGCCTCTACGATCGAGGTCGGCAGGTAGAGATTGACTTGTCGAATGCGACGACGCGTGAAGAGCAGACGGGCCGCCTGCCCCGCCGCGAAAGGAACTTCCTCCGAGTCTCGGTTGCCCCAGCGTACAATCTGATTCGACCACTCGATGACCGGCCGCGCGGTGGCACGATACTGCTGTTCCGCTTCGTCGCGCCAGACGCGGCAGAGCTCCTCGGTCGCGGCGCGGAGCACATCGGCGTACACATTGCCCGCACCATCGTCGCCATTGGAGAGAAACACCACGCGCGGTGCGACCGACCCCGGCGTCGCCTCTCGCCACCAGCGCGACAGGGCGCGCGTCAGCGCCATCATGCCGACAATCTCGCCGTCCAGAAAGGCGTCGAGGTCCGCATCGGCGATGGTGGCAAGGTCTCCGCGGAACCTCCACGCACCGAATGCCGGGAAGAGGATAGCCCCTTGGATCGCTTCGCCCGCCGATCGCACACCATCGAAGAATTGCTCGACGGTGTCGGGACGCGAGCGATCGAGCAGGAAGACGCGAATGCGTTCGTCCATTGGATCGACGCCGAGCGCATCCTTTGCGGTGCGCACGCCTTCCTCGGTGCCCAACGTCAAAAGGACGCGAGCACCACAGGTGGCCTGCACACGCGCGACGGTCAGCGCGTCCGTCACTTGATCGCCGGCCGCGACCAGAATCTGCACGCCAGTTCCATCGACGGTGCGGAGCTCAGGGCGCGACACCCACGTGCTGCGTGACTCCTGTCGCACGCTCATGCCGTGCGTAACCTCGAAGTTGTGTCCGCTGATCGCCGCCGAGTCCTCACTGGCCAGAAACACGATGGTGTTGGCGACGTCGCGAACCGTCGGAAACCCCTTCGGTTGTGCCGGTGTCGTCGCGACCGCCCGCGCCGCGTTGTCCGCGATGTCGAGCGCCGGATTCCGCGTGAGCGCCATAAGGCCCATGAAGTCCACTGCCGTGGTCCCCGCGTCGACTCCGCGAAGGCTATCCATCGCCGCGAACACCGTACGAATTCGCGGCGACTCGATCGGACCGGGGAACACGGTGTTCACGCGGATGCCGCGTGGACCCAGCTGCGCCGCCAGTCCGCGAGAGAGTGCGTTGAGCGCCGCCTTGGGCACCACGTACGCCGACCGCCCATAGTACTGTGTGCGCGAGAAGATGGTGGACACGTTGATGATGCTGGCACCGGACTCCAGATGGGGCGTCAACGCGCGCACAAGATTCCACGAGACGCCAAGGAGATTGCGCGTCGCCGCTCCGACGGTCTCGGACTCCACGATGCCGCGAGCGGCAAGCTCCGCGAGTTCCGCATCGACGAACGGCAAGTCCATCATCGAACACTTGGGGCCTGCCGAGCCCGCATTGTTGACGAGGACGTCGACGCGGCCGACGCGTTCGAACAGCTGCGCGAGGCCGCTGCGCACCTGACCCGGCTCGGACGCGTCCATGGGCAGCACGATGATACGGGAGGCGGCGACGTGAAGCTCGTCACGGAGCGCGGTCCGCGCCGCCTCAAGTTTCCGCTTGTCGCGCCCCGTCATGACGACGGTCGCGCCCTCTTCGAGGAATCGACGTGTGATGTCCGTGCCGATGTTGCCCGCCGCGCCCGTGACGACGGCAACTTTCCCCGCCAGCCGCCCTCGAGGGATGCGACGGCGCTCGCGCGTGCCAGTCACGTCTGCTGCACTGTCTTCCCGACTTGCCATCACGTCTGGCTCCCCTGAGTTGCCCAGGCTTCAAAGAGTTGATCAGCGGATCGCAACCCAGTCATGGGAAGCGCATGATTCACCACGTACGTCGCACCGGCGTGTTGATTGTCCCACATCGCCTGATGTGCCTGCGCAAGATCGTTCCACGGCACCATCGTCGGTGCGGTGACGTCGAGCAGCCCCGCGTCCACCAGTTCGTTCATGCGGACGACCTCGTACGCGTTGCACAGATGCGTGCCGAGAATGCTGGCGGTTGGAAGCAGAATGCGGCGCTGCCTCGTCCAGACTTGGGGCGCGTAGAAGCTGTAGCGTCGCCCCTGCATCGATTCGAAGTACACCACGCGGCCGGTGAACGGCTGCACCAGCGACGTCGACACCGCGAGCGCATCATGGCCAGCGCGCTCGACGATCAATGCGGGTGCCCCCCTCGGATTGTCCGCCGACCGGAGAATCTTGCCGACCGCCGTCCCGAACGGCTTGAGCGTCTGCTCCTGAAAGGCGCGCACGGACTCCCGGAACGCCGCTCCATCGCGGCGGACATCCGGCAGCGGCGGCATGGTGCGTGGCCACGCGAAGTCACCGACACCGCGACGTGCCAGCGTTTCGATGGCGAGAATGCCGCGGAGTCCGTCGCCGAAGCCGAGCGATTGCACGAACTCGCGCTGTGCCTCGGTGCTCGTTGCCACGCACACGCGCGCGCCGGCCGATATGGCCGCTTCAATCGCTTCAAGCCCGGCGTCATCAATCAACGACGTCGAGGCGTCACCCACGCCGTAGTACACGAGCACCGCCTCACCCGCCCGAAGTGCGGCGCGCTCCAGCATGCGCGACGGCGGCTCGGCGCCGGACTTGCCGACGAACGTAAAATGATACCCGGATGACGCGCCGTAGAACGTGAGCGCCCCACCTTCGGCGAGCAACTGAAACGAGCGAGGAAAGGAAAGCTCGCCCGCGTGCGACACCACGTAGTCGGCGAGCCGTCCGTCGTGTTGCGCACGGAATGCGTTGAGCAGTGGCTCACCATCCTGCTCCCACTCGCTGATCTCCGTCGCCGAATCCGGCACCGGTGTGAAACACGACTGAAGCGCCGCATCGCGTCGATTGATGCTCCCGCGTGCGCCGCTCGCGAGAATCGTGTCGGCGCGGTCCGATGTGGACACCATGCCTGTGACCGCGCATCCATGTCGCACGGCGCTCTTCAGCGCTTCGAGACCGGTGCCCGTAGCCGCGCCTTCGACGAACATGGTGCGGCCGCGTTCGATTCGCAGCGTGGTGAACAACGCGCGCACCACCGTCCCCAGATTCAGCACGTACGAACCGGCAGCTTCCAGGGTCAAATCCGTCGGAACCGGATGCAGCTGCGGCGCCTGCACCGTCAAGAACTGCTGATGGCTTCCCGTGCGTGACTCGTATCCCTGAATGCGGAAGTCCGCGGACATCGGATCGCGCGCGGCAAACGGTGACAGTAGCTCACTCTGCCCCGAATAGATCGACACGAGATCCCCCACCCGTAGGCGCCCTTCGCGTTTCGATTCCGCCCCGAGCGCTACCACGAGTCCGACGCCACCCGATCCCGTGACCTGCCAGTCCTGATCGTGGTTGTCGAACGGCGAGACCGGGATGCCGGTGATCGCCCAGATATCGTTGAAGTTCACTTCGGACGCCAGCACGTACACTAGCGCGTCGTTCGCGCCGGGCAGGTCGACGGGAACGACCAGCTCTCGCTCGGCATCACGAGGGAGACCGTGCGCCGGTGCTCCCGTCTGTTCGTCGCGAATGACGCCGTGCCCGTATTGCCACGCCGGAATGGACGTGAACCCCGGATAGAACGGCGCGCCGACCGGCAGCAACTCGCCCTGGGCAATGGCCGCCGCCTGCTCGTCTGCGTCAAACGTCCGTCGCCGACGGGTGGGCAGCGGCGCACTGCGCTTGTCGAAGAACGCCTGAATACCGCGCTTGCCGCCGTCGGGATCAACGACGGCCTCGGCGAACAGGCGCGCCTCGCGGGCGAGGCCCGCGATCAGTCCGTCGCGCCAGCCACACCGCACCGCGTCGAACACACGCGCGATCGCCGGCCCGCGCCCGGCGTGCTGAGACTGCTCCGCCAGTCGCGCGATCGGCGGGAGGGCAAGCAGGGCGTCCACGTCGAGGTGGCCGGGGTTCTCCCATGCCAGTCGTCGCGCGGCGATGCTTGGCATGCGTCGCGCCAGCACGCTCGAGCCGTCGGTTATGAAGGCGCGTGCCAACGCGGTCGCGCGCGAGACCACATCCGTGGCACCATCCACCACTTCATCGACGACGCCCCAGGCAAGGCCGTCAGCCGCCGAGAACTGCCGACCGCCCCCGATGATCTCCATCGCGGTGATAAATCCCTCGTTGCCATCGCGATCGGCGAGCAGCCGCGTAAGCCGCTGTGTCCCGCCGTATCCCGGAAGCAGGTTGAGTCGAATTTCAGGCTGCCCGAACACCGCGGTGGGCTCGGCAACGCGATAGTGACAGGCCAACGCGAACTCGAGTCCGCCGCCAAGCGCGACGCCGTTGATCGCGGCGATGCAGGGCTTGGGCATCTGCTCGATCATGCGGAACGCGAGATGCGCCACGTTCGGCAGCGGTAACGCGTCCTCGATCGTCTCGACCTCGTCGAGCAGCTGCCGCACGTCGGCGCCCGCGACGAACGATGACGTACCGCTGCCGGTGAAGACCACGGCGCGCACTTCGTCTTGCCGACGCAAGTGCTCGACCACGGTGCAGAGCTCATCGAGCGCGCGCTCATTGAGCGCATTCACCGGCGCGTTGGTCACCGTAACCACCGCGATGCGCGCAGAGTCGCTGACGTCGTAGTACTGTACCCGGAAGTAGCGCCAGAGGGAGAGAATACGCTGGCCCTCGGAGATGCGCTGTCGTGCACGCCATGCTTCGATCACCCGGGCGATTTCCGGGATCACTTCCGGATTGCGGAGTGTCGATGTGTCGCCTAAGGGCTGTTCGTCGACCAGCGCGCGCACCATGCGTCGCACGTATTTCCCACTGCGCGTCTCAGGGAATGCCGGAATCTCGAGGAATTCCTCCGGGACGGCCACCGCGCCCTTCTCCTGCCGTACGATCTCGGTCAGGCGTCGCCGATCATCCAGCGTGAGTCGTCGACCCGGCGCGGGCACGATGAACGCCAGCGGTGTCAGCCCCTTCTCACGGTGCGGTGCGCCGATCACGAGCACGTTGCCCACCGGCGAATGGGCGTGCATCTGCTTGTCCCGCAGAATGGCGCCTTCGATTTCCTCGGTGCCCATACGATGCCCCGAGACGTTGATCACGTCGTCACTGCGCCCGTGCAACGAGAAGCTGCCATCGGCGTGACGGATGGCGACGTCGCCCTGCGTGTACGCCCAGCGATCACGCCAGCGCGACCAGTAGGTCTGCTGATAGCGCGCCGCATCGCCACGCCACGTCGGCGCGACCGAGCCGTCGCGAACGACAAAGCCAGCGGCGTCTCCCCAGATGGTTCTGGCGAGATACGGGTACGGTTGCTCGATCACGATCTCGCCGCGCTCGCCATCCGCCGCCGAGCGCGGAACCGCTTGTCCGCGGCTGTCCGCGTCGCCGTCGGCAACCCACACGTCGCCCTGAATCCACGGCAGCGGATAGGTGTGCGCGTCGGCGCGCAACGGAAAGTCCGCATTGCCGAAAAAGTGTGTCCACACCAGGCCGCCGTGTTCGGTGGCCCAGTATGAATTGATGTACCACGGACACATCAGCTGCATGCCGAAGGCTTGCACCGCCGGCGAGACGGGCTCCGCACAGAACGTCGACACCCGGAGCGATGACAGGTCGTAGCGGCGCACGTCTTCCACATTCTGCGGATCAGTCATGACCGCTTTCAGGAACGTGACGCCGGCCTTGAAAATCGTGACGCCGTATCGTTCGATGATCGACGCAAAACGCCCTGCGCTCGGAAACACCGGCGCGCCTTCGGCCAGCACCGACGTGACGCGCGTCGTTAGCGCCGCCGATATCATGTAGCTCTGTCCCGTGATCCAACCGGGGTCGGCTACGACGTACATCACGTCGCCCGGCCGCGCATCGAACGCCACCCGCATCGTGTACGCGACACCAGCGACGTACCCGCCATGGACGTGGACGACGCCCTTCGGCTTTCCCGTCGAGCCGGACGTGTAGATGAAGAAGAGCGGAAACTCGGCGTCGACGGGCACGGGCGGAACCGCCTCCCACACGGCCCGGATGCAGTCGAGATCCGCGACCTTCGCCAGCGCCGCACCCGAGTCAACCTGCACTCCCGCTCGCGCCGCTCCCGCGACGAGTTCGGCATCAGCCTTTGCCAGAAGATCGTGCGCCCAGACATCGCGCCCCTCGCGCCACGGCACGTCGGCCTGCCCCGTGTGGCGCACTACAATGACCGTCGTCACGTCCGCGCCGACCTCAACCAGCGCTTGTGCCAATGTCGTGCGCACGCGACTCGCCTCCGTCGCCGAGAGCGAACTACTCTCGGTGAGGGTACTCAGCGCGCGCCCGACGCCGCGCATGATGTCGCTGCGTTCCACGGTGATCTCGCCCTGCACCGCCGCCTCCGCCGCGTCCACCACGCGCGACCGATCGCCCGCGCTGAGACCGATAGACTCCAGCGCGACTCGCACGGCGTCCAGAGCGCGTGCGACAGGGATGTAGCGCTCCAGCGCGGGATCCGTGAAGGCCGCCTTGAACGGCACGATCTGCGCGTTGCGATAGCCACCGTCTGCCGTGATGACGACCCGGGCACCGGCGTCGAACACACGATCCGCCAGCGTCTTGTCAGAAAAGCCGCCGAACACCGGCGTGTACACGATGCCGAGGCGCTTCGCGGCTTCCGTCCAGGCGATCTGCTCGGGGATGTTCGGCAGGTTGAGAGCGATTCGATCGCCCGTCGTGAGCCCCAACTGACGCAGGGCGATGGCGCACCGTGCGACATCGACGAGCAGCGCGCGCCGAGTCCACGGCCACGCGACGACCGGTGCCCCTCGCCCATGGTCGCGGGATTGATCCCAGCGATCCCCCTCGACCAGGAACGCCGTCTCATCGCCGTGCCCCGACAGCACGTGCCGATCGACCTCATTAAAACAGGCGTTGGTCCGCGCACCAACGAACCACCGGTAGAACGGCGGCTCGCGGTCGTCAAATGCGAGGGACCACGGCCGATAGGATCGCGGCGCGTCGGATGCGACTGGCTCGCCGGTACTCGCGTCGTAGCCATTCCATGTCCCGTCGGCCGCGCACGTCAGCCAAGCGCGCCGGGCGGGATCGAACCAGTGCAGCTGCTGGGCTGCGATGTCGCCGTGAAACGCGCCGGGATCGGCGCGGGACGCATCGTACATGCGTTGCCAATCGGCTCGTGATCGAACCGGATTGCACTCGGCGATCGGCGGCGCTACCGATGGCAGGGTCGACATAGCTTCACTCAGAGTACTGCGGGGCGCGGAGGCGTCACGCCACCATCGGCCACAACGCAAACTCCGCCGTCACCGTACGGACGGTGTCGGCGGGTCTACGATGTTGCGTCGATGATAACGGACACAGTCACACACTGTGTGACCGAGGAATTCCACGCAAATGGCGGTTGGCCGACAATGACTCGGGCGCTTGGCCGCGCGCTACTGAGCGCGCGATCATTTTCGGCCAGCATACCCGCCGCGACTTTAACGCGAATGGGCTGAAATTGTTTCCGAAAGCTCCGCATCACTCATCGTATCGTCCCACCCCGGCGCCACGAGCGCAATGACGCGTTCGGCACCCGAATTGCACTCGATCGCGACCGTTTCTGGTGGGAGTGACTCGGCCGCAGCGCGCTGATCGGTGGGCACCTCTGGCAACTCGAGGCAAATCCAAGTTGTACCGCGCGGATCGCGCACTGTTCGCATGTCTGCTCCATACCGCTAAGAGTCGTGAGGGCGGCCTACTCGCCCGTGCGCACGCCACCGACTCAGCATCCCACGTACCCGGAGCGGGACTCGAACCCGCACGCCCTTATGAGGCAGGAGATTTTAAGTCTCACGCGTCTACCGGTTTCGCCATCCGGGTATCGCATGGGCTGCTGCGGTGTCGGCCGCGTGCGCGCAACGCAGGGAGCATAGCGGTCGCCGGCACGCAACGCAAAACGGGGGCGCCGAAGCGCTCCCGTTTGCGAACCACGTTCAAAATCTCGACCTCGATCAGAGCGGGAAACGGGACTCGAACCCGCGACCCCAACCTTGGCAAGGTTGTGCTCTACCAACTGAGCTATTCCCGCACAGACCGGATTTTAGCAGAGCGGCCTGACCCGGACAAGCGCCGCCGAGCAATCAAGCCCGAAGTCCCAAGGCATGTGCGGCGTACCAGACGGTGTGCGCCAACAAGCCGGCCAGCGCGGCGTCACCGCCATTGCTGAGCGCACGCCCCTCGGCATCCACGAATTCGGCAGCGATTCCGTTGTCGAGTGGTGCCCGACGAAGCCACGCCAGCACCTCCTGCGCCTCCGGACCCAGCAGACGCGCGATCTGCGGCAGCAGCGCCGTCGCTTCGGGGGCGGCGCCCTCGACGCGCAGCGCCCGGACCGAGCGGCGATACAGCGAATCGTCCCGATCAAGCGCTTCGTAGAGCGGTAACCAGAGCAGCGAACCGACGGCATCGTCGTCGAGCGACGCGTTGCCCGTGAGGTCGACCGCGACGGCCAGCCGCGCTTTCTCGCCGCGATCGACGGCGAAATGCCGTCGAATCGCCGCGCGTACGGCGGCCGGGTCTTCGACACCCGCCGCCGCTTCCTCGTCGAGCGTGCGACGGAACACATCCAGGGCGAGGGCAACGACCGCATTCCCGTGCAGCGTGAACGGATACTTGGCGGGCGCGCCCGAGGGCATCACTTCGGTGGAATACAGCGGAACGCGCTCATCGCGACGTGCCGTGATGTCCTCCGATGCGAGATACAGCGTATCCGCCACCACAGGATCCTCGACGATCTGATCGTCCTCCGAGTCGCGGATGTAGCGATCGGTGGCAATGGCGAACGCCGCCGGCCCCTCGATACTGAACCCCGGCTGAAACAGCGTGCCGTCGATGTAGTGCACCCCCTGACCGGGGGCATAGCCATGCAGCTCGCAGGCGCGAACCAACAGTTCACGTGCCAGGCCCGTATCGGCCAACTGGACTGCGGGGAGCGTCCACATCAGCGCTTCCCAGTCGCGAACGGTGCAGCCCATGGAATGCCAAGGCGCCCGCGACCGCACGAGGTAATAGTGGGCATCGTCCAGCCCGCGCCCGACGCCGTAAAAGTACGCGAACAGCAGGTTTCGGTTCACAATGCGATCCATCACATCGCTGCCGGTCGTCTGTTCGAGCGCCGAGAGGGCTTCTCTGGTCGCTGTCAGCAGCGCACGCCATCCGCGACGTCGCAGTACTGCAACCGTCGCCTGCGCGCCATCGCGTTCGGGTCCAACCGCGATGTAGAACGCGACCTGCACCGCCCCGTTGGCCGGAACGACGAGCGCGCGCCGTATCGCAAAGCGTCGGGCATCGCGAGACGCCTCCGAGGGGACCTCGAGCGTCGCGGGACCGTCGCTACCGATCGCGATGGCGGCGAGTCCGGGAATCGCAGTTCCCTCGAGCAATACCACGTCATCGGGACCGATGCTGACCAGATGGTCGTCATCGAAGGGGCGCGGCGTCCGCACGCGCTGCTGGCGATGGCCCAAAGCCCCCTCGAGCGCGATCTCGAGATTGACGTCGGTTGCCCCGCGATTCTCCACCGCGAACGTGTAGACGGCTCCGGCCATATCCGCATCGCGGCCGTACGGCGCGAAGAGCGTCCCGCGCACCACCAAGGAGCCGATCGTGCAGGTGAACGTCGGCAACCATCCGAGGGCTCGCTCCCAGGCGATGCCTTCTGCCGCGAGCACACGAACATTTCCGTCCACACGCAACACCGGTCCCATGAGCGGGGTACCGTGCCCCGACATGAACTCCGGCGAACCGGCGAACTCGATTGCCGCCCGTGCTCCACGATGCAGTACCCCGACCGCGTGAATGGCCCCGTCCGTCGGGTTGATGCACGGCAGGGTCAGCCAGTGGTTGCCGGTGAGTTGCCAAGGGACAGGAGGAAGATGCACAGCACGCTCTCGAGTGACGGGACGAGGGGTTTCGTTGACGCCCCCTCTGATCAGGGCTAATCTAGCCGGTTCGGCGCACGACGCTTCTCACGCGATGCCTCATGGAGGCGTCGGGCGGAAAGGCGCTGTTTCACCTTGCACATGACAACTCGCCTTGGCCCTACACCGATTGCCGTCCGCGCCTCGCTTTTTCGCCTCGCTCCGCACGATGCTCGCCCTCAGCGTGGCGCTCCTGGCCGGCGCTGTCGTCCGACCGGGCACCGTTCATGCGCAGACGGTGGCGGGCCTGGGCGATGATGCGATTCCTCTGCCGAAGGGGAGCAAGCGGTTCCTGATCTCGGGCCTCTGGAACGACTGGGATGCTGTCTATGCCCCGACAGCGGGTGGCGGCACCACGACGCGACCGCTTTTCGCGTCGCTGGCCACGTCGCAAGCGGGCGTCGCGATCTTCCCGCAACTCGTATCCGCCGAGGCAGGTGTCCGAACGCTGACCGGCCAATCGGCGTTCGCCCTCTCGCTTGGCGCGCTCGATGCCGCTGGCGAAGTGCGTCAGAGCATCGCCCCTCTCGGCGTGAGCCTGGGGCTGACGCGTCGCCTGTCGTTGCGGCTCCTCGTACCGTACGTGGAGTCGCGCGATGTGTCGCAGCTCCTGCTCAATCGCGTGGGCTCCACGGCCAACGTTGGGATGAACCCGGCGTACACGACGACTTCGGGCGCCGCGGCCCGCTCTGCCAACGGCGCCGTGCTGTCACAACTCGATCTGGCGCGGACGCAGCTCACCGCCGAGATCACCCGGTGTGCATCACCGGCGGCCACCGGCTGCGACGCCATCCGCGCCAACGGCGCCGCCGCACAGGCGTTGCTGGTGCGTGCCGGAACCACGCGCAGTGCGATCGCGTCGGTCTACGGTGATGCGACGAAGGGAGGCGCGCCGGTGGTCCCGATCGAGAACGGGAGCGCACAAGCCGCGGTGCGGACCACGATCGCCACCCTGCGCTCGGAGTTCGCGGCCTTCGGTATCACCAACATCGTGGAGGGAGCCGCACCCGCTGGCGCCACGGCCGTCTACGGCCCGGGCGGCATGACGCGCATTGTCAGCGACACGGCGTGGAAACTGGGCTACACCCGACTGGGCAACACCCGTCGCGCCGGTATCGGCGACATCGACCTCACCGCGTCGTATCTGCTGTTCGACAGCTTTCAGGCCGATCAGGTGCGGCGACTGCTGACGCCGTCGCGCGGGGTACGCAGCATGCTCACCGCCGGCTGGCGTTTCGGAACGGCCGGCGCTGATCGCACCGATGACCCGTTCGATGTGCCGATCGGCGAAGGTGCCAACGCGCTGCTGGTGCGCAGCACGACGGATTTCGTACTCACGAAGTCCTTCTGGATGAGTGCCACCGTGCGTGCGGTCAAACCGCTCGCCGACGAGATCGCCGTGGCGCTTCCGTTCCGCACAGACGCGAACGTCTTCGACGCGTTCGTCGTGAGCACGGCCACGCGATCGCTGGGCACGCGACTCGAACTCGAAGTCGCGCCGCGCTTGTCCGTCGGACAGTTCTTCGGGATCTCCGCCGCCTATCTGGTTCGCCGGTGGGGAGCCGATCGATACGAGGGCGGCGATCCCACGTCGAGCGCGCCGCTCATGAGCACCTTTGAGCTGCCGTCCCGCACGGTTCAGGCGGCCGCGTTCGGTGCCAGCTTCTCGACCCTCGCGAGCTACGTGCGCGGTCGATCCCGCTTTCCGGCCGAAGTGATCTACTCGCACACCATTCCCGTGTCGGGATCGGGAGCGAGTGCTCCGTCAGCCGTGAGCGACCGGCTGGAACTGCGCGTCTATACGGGCTTTCCTCGACGCTGACGTGTCGGGGCCGTGACCGACGACGCGATGTTGTCCTCGTCCTCACCGCGCTCCAGCAATTCCCGCGCATGCGCTCGGCTCACTTCGCGGTCCGCGTCGCCGCCCAGCATGCGTGCAATCTCGATCACACGCGGTTCGTCGCGAACGACCGTCGTATCGGCTGTCGTCACGGTCCCGATCGCGCTCTTCCGCACGACCACGTGATGATGCGCGCGCGCCGCGATCTGGGCGAGATGAGAAATGGCGAGCACCTGGTGGTGCTTGGCCACGCGTCGCATGAGCGCACCGACTTGCCACGCCACTGCGCCGCCGATGCCGGCATCGACTTCGTCGAACACGAGCGTCGGCACTTGCTGCAGGCGCGCCAGTACGGTGCTGAGCGCCAGCATCACGCGCGCAAGCTCACCACCCGATGCCAAGCGCCCGAGCGGTCGCGCCTCGCTGCCGGCGTTCAGTGCCGCCACGAACGTGACCTGCTCCGCTCCGAACGCGCCGATGTGATCGACGGGCATGAGCACCACTTGCAATCGCCCCTCTGGCATCCCAAGCTCGGGGAGTAGCTGCGTAACGGCGCGGGCGAGCTGCTGCGCGCCCGACTGTCGGCGGCGCGTCAGTTCGGCGGCCGCTTCCACCAACGCGCCTTCCGCTGCCGCCCGCGCGTCGGCGATGGCGGCCAAATCGAGCGTGCCGCCGTCTACGAGCTCGAGTTCGGCGCGTGCCTGCGAGCCGGTATCAATCACTTCCTGCAGCGTCGGCCCGTGTTTTCGCATGAGCGACAGCAACTGATCGCGACGGCGCTCCAGCGTGCGCAGTCGTGCGGGATCGGCCTCGATCGACTCCGCATACGTTTCGAGCTCGCGGACCAGCTCATCGAGCGCATAGACGGCCGCGTCGAAGCCGAGCTGCCAGCGCCCGGTGTCGGGATCGATACGCTCGAGCGAAACCAGCGCACGACGAACGCTGGCGAGGCGCGTGAGCGCCGCGCGCTCATCTCCGGAGATCGCCGTCGCGGCCTGCGCGGCCAAGGTCTGCAGCTCCTCGGCGTGCGACAGGCGCCGGATCTCGCCATCGAGCGTTTCGTCTTCACCAACAACCGGATTCGCCTCGTCGATTTCACGCGCGACGAATCGCAGGTAGTCGGCGCGCTTGGCCGCATCCTGACGACGCACTTCAAGTTCGCGCTCGCGGGCGCGCAGGGCGCCCAGTTGCGCGAACGCGTCGGCGACGCGCGCGCGAATATCGAGCGCGCCGATGAAGGCATCGAGGACGTCGCGTTGATGCTCGGCATCGACCAGCTGCCGCGAGTCATGCTGACCGAGCACGCTCACCAGGCGCGCCCCGACTTCGGCGAGGATGGCGGCGGTGACCGGCGACCCGTTGATCCACGCCCGCGAACGCCCATTGCTGCCGATTTCGCGTTTGAGCACCAATGTTTCCTCGTCGGCGTCGATGCCACGCTCATCCAACATCGCCCGAAGCGCCGGCATCGAGCCGGGCTCGAACACGCCCTCGACCGTGGCCTTATCGGCGCCGCTCCGAACGCGGTCGGTCGCCGCGCGCTCACCCAGCAGCATCCCGAGGGCGCCGACGATCAACGACTTGCCGGCGCCGGTTTCGCCCGTCAGCACATTCAGCCCTGCGGCCAGCGGCAACGCGACGGTGTCGATGACAGCCACGTTGCGAATGCGGAGCTCGACGAGCATGCGCTACCTCCTCAAATCGTCTCGCCGTCTCGCTCGGAGAGTCCACCCCACCCGAGCTTCCGGCGCAATCGCGTGAAGAACGTGGTGCCCGGAAAGCGCACAATCTGCACGGCGTTGCGCGCCTTGCGAACCACCAACGTCTCGCCACCGGTGAAGGTAGTGCCCACCTGCCCGTCGATCGTCACCAAAAGCTCTTCAGGGCCATCATCCGCACGCACCTTGACCTCCACCTGCGGCGGCAGCACCAACGGCCGCATGGCCAGCGTGTGGGGCGAGACGGGCGTCAGTACGATGCTCTCCACCGTCGGCACGACGATCGGACCGCCGGCGGAGAGCGAATAGCCAGTGGAGCCGGTCGGCGTGGATACGACCAGGCCGTCGGCCGAGTACGACCCGATGGCTTCGTCGTCCACGAACACGGTGAACTTCACCACGCGCGCGAAGCCACCCTTGTGCAGGACGACGTCATTCAGCGAGAGCCAGCTGCACCGCTCGATACCGTCGCGATTGAGCGCGCACGACTCGAGTGCCATGCGCGGCTCAGAGACGAAATCCCCAGCCGCGAAACGGCGAACGCCCTGCTCGAACTCTTCGCCGCTACACGCCGTGAGAAAGCCAAGGCGACCGAGGTTGATACCGAGAATCGGCACCGTGCGCCCGTTCAGGAACCGCGCGCCGCGAAGGAGCGTACCGTCCCCGCCCAGCGTGAAGAGCGCGTCGACCTGCTCGGGCGTCTCGAGCTTTTCCCCCTCCTCGGCGATCTCCCAGAGATCCTGTTCGAAGAGCAACGTCAGCCCGAGGCCCGGCGCGATGTCGAGCAGTGTGCCGAGGATCGCAGGAAGTCCGACGTATCCCTTGTGGCCGATGACGCCGACGCGCATCAACCGGCGAGTGCTTCGGATTCGTGCAACGCCCGCACGCGATCCGCGATACCCGCCGGGTCGAGTCCGAGAGACGAGAGCTGCTTTTTCCGCGGTGCGGAGTAGATAATGCGATCGGGCACGCCGTGCACGGCGGTGCGCACCGTCGGTGCCTGTCGGTGAATGACTGTACTGATGAACGCGCCGAATCCATTCACGACCGTACCCTCCTCAACCGTGAGCACGTGCGTGTGACTGGCGAGAATCGCGTTCAGCGTGACTTCGTCATACGGCTTGATGTAGCGGCAGTTCACGACCGTCACGTCCATGCCGTCCGCGGCCAGCAGATCGGCGGCATCGAGCGCGGCATTCACCATCGTGCCGACCGCGAGAATCGCGATATCACGGCCATGGCGCAGCACTTCCCACGTCGCGTACGGCGTGGCAGCGATCTGCGACATCGCGCCCGGGATGTCGGGCGAGGCGTCGCGCGGATAGCGCAACGAGAACGGCCCGTCGGTGTGCTCGACAGCGGCGCGCAAGAGACCGAGCATCTCGGTCCCGTTCTTTGGCGCCGTCACCGTCATGCCCGGAACCGTGAGCATGTACGCGATGTCGTAGAGACCCATGTGCGTCTCGCCATCCTCACCAACGAGTCCGGCGCGATCCATCGCGAACACGACGGGCAGCTTCTGGAGCGCCGCATCGTGAATGATGTTGTCGTAGCCACGCTGCAGGAACGTGGAGTAGATCGTCACGATCGGACGCACTCCGCGCGTGGCGAGACCCGCGGCGAACGTGACGCCGTGTCCTTCGGCGATACCGACATCGAAGAACCGATCGGGGAACGCCTTGGCGAACGGTGCCGTGCCGGTGCCGGTCGGCATGGCCGCCGTGATCACGGCCAGGTCCTTCCGCTCTTCACCGAGTTCGGCGAGTCCCTTGCCGTAGACGGTCGTATACGCGGCATTCGCCGTGGAAACCGCCAGCTGCTTGCCGGTGGCCGGATCGTGACCGGGCGGCAGGGCATGCCACTTCTCCCCGTGATCGCCAGCCGGAAAGCCTTTACCCTTCTTCGTGATCACATGCACCAGACGCGGCGTGTTC
The DNA here is from genome assembly GCF_013004105.1 of Gemmatimonas groenlandica. Classification (NCBI taxonomy): domain Bacteria; kingdom Pseudomonadati; phylum Gemmatimonadota; class Gemmatimonadia; order Gemmatimonadales; family Gemmatimonadaceae; genus Gemmatimonas; species Gemmatimonas groenlandica. The sequence continues at coordinate 1,205,823 of NZ_CP053085.1, read as the reverse complement.
ATGGCTCGCACCGCCGTGAACGTTTCCAGCAACGCGTCGAGATCGTGTCCGTCGATCGGGCCGAAGTACCGGAAGCCGAGCTCTTCGAACAGCACGCCAGGCGTCAGCAGCGACTTCACACTTTCCTCCCACTTCCGCACGAGCGTGCTCACGCCGGCGAACGGGGCCGGTGCGTTGTCCACGATATCGCCAATACGCGAGCGCAACCGGTTGTAGAGCGGGTTGCGCTGAATGCTCGTGAGATACTTGTGCATCGCGCCGACGTTGGGCGCGATCGACATCTCGTTGTCGTTGAGCACGACGATGATGTCGCGATCGGAGTGCCCGGCGTTGTTCAGGCCCTCGTAGGCCAGGCCGGAGCCCATCGAGCCGTCGCCGATTATCGCGGCCACTTTGAACTGCTCGCCGAGCACGTCGCGTCCAGCCGCCATCCCGAGCGCCGCGGAAATCGCGGTGGCGGCATGACCGGCGCCGAACGTGTCATACTCGCTCTCGGTGCGCTTGAGGAAGCCGGACAATCCGCCTTCCTGTCGCAGCGACTCCATGTCCGAGTTCCGTCCGGTCAGCAACTTGTGCGGATACGCCTGATGCCCGACGTCCCACACCAATTGATCCTTCGGCGTTTCGAAGACGGTGTGTAGCGCGATCGTCAACTCGACGACGCCGAGGCCCGCGCCGATGTGGCCGCCGGTGCGCGAGCACACGTCGATCAGGCGCGTACGCATGTCCTGCGCGAGCGTGCGAAGCTCGTCGCGCGACAGGCCGCGGAGATCCGCGGGTGAGTTGATGCCTTCCAGAATAGACATGACGGAGTCAGGAGGTGCGCTGCGGGAGACAGCCGCGGCGATCAGGTACGACGAACAGGTACGCCGAAATTCGAAACGGCAGCGGTACGGACTTCTCGAACAGCGGCGCCAGCCTACGAACGCCGTTCCACGATATAGCGAGCCAGCTGGTCGAGCGTGGGGGTCAGCAGCCCCTCGTCCGCCAGCGCACGACATGCTTCTTCGACTAACGCCACAGCGCGCTCAATCGCTCCATCCACGCCCAGAAGCGCGGGATAGGTGCTCTTGTGCAGCGCGATATCGCGCCCTGCCGTCTTCCCCAACTGATCGGTGGTCGCCGTGATGTCCAGCACATCGTCGGCGATCTGAAACGCGAGTCCGATGGCCGCGCCATACTGGGCCAGCGCCCGTCGGCGCGACTCGGACGCGAGCGCGGCGCGTGCCCCCAGTGTGACGGACGCCATGATCAGCGCACCCGTCTTGAGACGGTGCACTCGCTCCAGCGCCTCGAGTGTAAGGTGTACCCCTTCGGCCTCGAGATCGAGGAGCTGACCGCCGATCATCCCACCGGCACCGGAGGCGTCCATCAGATCGCGCACGATATCGCCGGAAACGGCATCGGAGAGGCCCATCGCCTTCGAGGCGTGCCAGGCGCTGCGCGCCGCCATCGGCACCATCGCCAATCCGGCGGCCGTCGCCACTGGCACCCCATACACCCGGTGCACCGTGGGTCGACCACGCCGGACGTCGTCGTCGTCCATGCACGGAAGGTCATCGTGCACCAGCGAATACGCGTGCACGACCTCGACCGAGGCCGCGAGGTCCCGGGCGTCGCCGGTGCCGCCACAGGCGCGGTAGGCCTCCATCAGGAGGATCGCGCGCAGTCGCTTCCCCTCCCCAAGGAGCGAGTACCGGATCGCCTCGGCGGTCAGCGGCGCGATGTCGCCGAGCCAGCGCGCGCAAAACGCGTCGAGCGCCTGCTGCACGGCGGCGCGTTCGGTCGCGAACGACGGCGCCGAGGTCTCAGTACTGGTTCCGACCGGCGTCATCGCGTCAGTCGCCCAGCTCGACGACCGAGAACGACCCATCGGCCGCCTCGACCAGCTGCTGTACGCGCGCATCGACCGTCTTGAGCGCCTCGCCCGCCGTGCGCAGATGGGTGATGCCTTCCTCGAAAAGGCGAAGCGCCTGCTCGAGATCGACGTCGTTGCGCTCGAGCTCGCGCACGATCTCCTCGAGGCGGGTCAGTGACTGTTCGAAGCTCATACGCCCTCCTCAGGTGGAAACCCTGGAACCGACTCGGGGAGCGAACGCCCCGTCCCGGCGATCGCCGACACAATGCCGTCCCGGAGCCACAGATCGAATGGGGCTCCCGATACGAACTGATCCCGTCCGCTCAAAGTAGCGCCCGCGGGCGTTCGCGCTACCGCAAAACCGCGCGCTAACGTGCTCAATGGTGAGAGCGCATGAAGCTGACCGGCCAGAGACTCGACACGGGAGCGACGACGCTCCACGATGCGCGTCGCGGCGAGCCCCAACCGCTTCTGCACCTGGGCCAGCGATGCGATGGCGCGCTCCTCACGCCGCCGCGCGGCGGCGGCCAGTCGATTTCCGAGCGACTCGACACGGGCGATGACTTCGCGACGCGACGGCACGGCCAGTTCGGCCGCGGCCGACGGCGTAGCCGCGCGCACGTCGGCCACCAGGTCACAGATGGTGACGTCGACCTCGTGGCCAACGGCCGAGATCGTGGGGATCGGACACGCCGCTAGTGCCCGGGCCACGCGCTCGTCGTTGAACGCCCACAAGTCCTCGCGTGCACCGCCTCCACGTCCGATGATGAGCACGTCGGCGTCCTGCCAACGGCTCACGCGTTCGATCGCGGCCACGAGTGATTCCGGCGCGCCCTCGCCCTGTACCTTGGCGGCGACGATCACGATCTCCACGTCGGCGCTGCGCGCGCGCGCGACGGTGATGATGTCATGCATCGCCGCGCCATCGGGGCTCGTGATCACGGCGATGCGCCGCGGGAACGCCGGCAGCGCGCGCTTGCGGGCGGGATCGAGGAGCCCGTCCTTCTCGAGGCTCAGGCGCGTACGTTCGAGCGCCTTGCGCCACAGACCATCGCCTTCGGCCTCGAGCGCGCGCACGGAAAATTGCAGATCGCCGCGTACCGGCCAGACCGTCATCTGACCGTAGGCGAGCACCTGCATGCCGTCATCGGGCGGCGCCGGAATGCGCTTGGCGGCCGAACTCCAGATCACGCACTTCACCTGCGCCTCGGCGTCGCGCAAGGCGAAATACCAATGCCCGTTCCGATGCGCCTTGAAATCGCTGACCTCACCGCGCACCCACAACGGTGGAAACGCCCCCTCGATCAGATCCTTGGCCGCACTCGTGAGCGTGTGCACGGCGATCGCCGATTCCGGCGCGCTGCCCGGTGCTTCGTCGGAGGGCACCGGCGGTCCGTAGCTCTGATATCCGCTCGCGCGGCGCCCAGCCATGCGACTCAGCTCACCGTGCGTTCGGCCGCACGCACCGTGTTGCGGAGCAACATCGCGATGGTCATCGGCCCGACACCACCGGGAACGGGCGTGATACGTGACGCGACTTCCGCGGCGCTCGCGAAATGCACGTCGCCGCACAAGCGACTCCCTTTCGCGCGCGTGGCGTCGGGCACGCTGTTCATGCCGACGTCGATCACCACCGCCCCGGGCTTGATCATGTCACCCGTGATCATCTCGGCGCGGCCCGCCGCTACGATCAAGATGTCGGCACGACGCGTGTGCGACGCCAGGTCTTTCGTACGGCTATGACAGATCGTCACCGTGGCATCACCACCGGCCCGTGCCTGCACGAGCAGCGCGGCCATCGGCTTACCGACGATGTTGCTGCGGCCGACCACCACTACTTCGGCGCCGCGCGTCTCTACGCCGCTCCGCAGCAGCATCTCGATCACGCCCGCCGGTGTGCAGGACACAAAGCCGTCAGTGTGTCCGATCAGCAGCTTGCCCACGTTCTCCGGGTGGAAGCCATCCACATCCTTGTCGGGGCGGATATGTCGGATCACCGTATCCGGATCGATGTGCTTGGGGAGGGGCATCTGCACGAGGATCCCGTGCACCGCCGCGTCGCCGTTGAGCTGCGTGATGAGCGACAGCAACGCGTCCTGCGTCGTGTCGGCGGGCAGACGAATGGTGCCGCCCGCCATGCCAGCCTCGCGAGACGCCTTCTCCTTGGCTCCCACGTAGGTCGCACTGGCCATATCGTCGCCGACGAGTACGACGGTGAGGCCCGGCACTACACCACGTTCGCGCAGTCCGGCGACGTCGCGCGCCACGTCGGCGCGCACGCTCGCTGCAATCGCCTTTCCGTCGATCAGTTCAGCGCGCAAAATCCACCGCCCGGCTCTCTCGGATGACCACGACTTTGATCTGCCCCGGATACTGGAGCTCGGACTCGATGCGACGCGCAATCTCTTCGGAGAGCGCGGTCATCCGCGTGTCGTCCACCTGTTCCGGCGTGACAACGACGCGGATCTCTCGGCCGGCCTGGATCGCAAACACCCGCTCCACGCCGCGATAGCTCGAGGCGATCTTCTCCAGTCCTTCCAGCCGCTTCACGTAGGTCTCGAAAGCCTCGCGCCGCGCACCGGGGCGCGACCCGGAAATACTGTCGCCGGCCTGCACGAGCACCGACACCTCACTCTCGTGCGGCACGTCGTCGTGGTGGGCCGCAATGCAATTCACCACCAACGGATTCTCGCCGTACTTGGTGGCGACTTCGACGCCGAGCTGGACGTGCGTGCCTTCGTGCTCATGCGTGAGCACTTTGCCGATGTCGTGCAACAGCGCGCCGCGCTTGGCGAGCGCGACATCCAGCCCGAGCTCGGCGGCCATCATGCCGGCCAGCCACGCGACTTCTTTCGAATGCGACAGGATGTTCTGGCCGTAGCTGGTACGCCACTTCATGCGGCCGATGAGCTTGATGAGTTCGGGATGCAATCCCGCCACACCGACGTCGTAGGCGGCTTGTTCACCGGTTTCGATGATCGCGACTTCGACCTCCTTGCGCGCCTTCGCGACCACTTCTTCGATGCGCCCCGGATGGATGCGGCCGTCGCTCACGAGCTTCTCGAGAGCGAGGCGTGCCGTTTCGCGCCGAACCGGATCGAAGCAGGACACCACCACGGTGTCCGGCGTGTCATCGATGATCACGTCCACGCCGGTCGCCAGTTCGAAGGCGCGGATGTTCCGTCCCTCGCGGCCGATGATGCGTCCCTTCATCTCGTCATTCGGCAGCGAAACGGCCGACACCGTGCTCTCGGCCGTCGTTTCGGCAGCGACACGTTGCACCGCGAGCGCCACGATCTTCTTGGCCTCCCGGTCCGCGTTGCGCTTGGCCGACTCGCGAATCTCGCGCAGCCGACTCGCTGCGTCAGCCAGCGCTTCGTCTTCAAGCCGACGAATCAGCTCGGCCTTCGCCTGGTCAGCGCTGAGGCCCGCCAACTGTTCGAGTTTGCGACGTTCGTCCGCGATGAGCTTGTCGAGGTCCTGCTCCTTCGACGTGGCCACCGTCTCTCGTCGCCCGAGCTCGGATCCCCGCCGCTGTACTTCCTGTTCGCGGCTCTCGAGTGACTCGCGAGCACGGTCGAGCTGGGCTTCGCGCTCGAGCACCCGCTTCTCCTCGCGCTCGAGCTCGACGCGACGTTGCCGCACATCCTGCTCGTGCGACTCCCGGAGCTGAAGTACTTCCTCCTTACCTGCGACGATCGCGCCCCGCCTGAGCGTTTCCGCTTCGCGTTTCGCCTCATCAATGACGCGCACCGCGCCCTCTTCGGCGACGACGAGCGCTCGCTGTTGTTCGGTCGTCTCCACCTTACGCCACGACTGTCGTCCGACAACGTACGCGACGACAGCCGCGACAAACCCAAGGGCGCCAACTAGCGCCGCTGCGGGAATCTCGCCCATGAGGATCTATGCTCCACCGCGGTTGAGCGCGGGTTCTTGATCGTTTTCCAGCGGATCTATCGTGCGCACGGCACGGGCGACTATCACGATGCGCCGCGGCCGGCGGAGAGGGAGCGACCTCCGCTGCCGCGGCACAGGGGTGCGCGCATGCCGTTGACTTTCAGAACGTACGGACGCGTCGGGGCACCCGCAACGGGGAGCATCAGACGACGGCCGTCCCGCCCGCTCATTTCCGCGGACGAGCCGTTTCTCAGACCGGATTGCCGTCCTCGCCACGCTTGGCGGGAGGAAGCAGCGGGCGAATGTCAGCGGCCAGCTGTCGGATATCCGTCGACAGCAACTCGACGGCCGCGCGCTCACGGAAGAGCTCATCCGTGATCTGCAGCGCGGCCAGGATCGCCGCCTTCTGCGTCTCCATCGTGGAACCGCCACCCATGATGGCCCGGATCGTTCGGTCCACGTGTTCGGCCACCGCTTTGGTGTGCTCCGGTGATGCCTCAGTGCGGAGGGTGTACTCCTCGCCGACGATCCGGACTTTGACGACAAGCTTGCTGTCGATCACCGCTCCGCTCCGTGCCCGATCTGCTGACGGAGAAAGCGCACCCGCTCTCCGAGTTGCGTGGTTTTCTCCCCGGCCTCGGCGAGGCGAGTCCGCAACCGCTCATTCTCACGGGCCAGTTCGCTGTCGACCGCCTGCGGCGTAGCGGCCTCCGCCGCCGCCGCGAAGGCTGCTTGCACGCGAACCACTTCAGCCTTGGCCAGCTCAGCCTTGGCTTCCAGTTCCCGAACCTTGGCCTCGAGCAGTGCCCGCGCCTGATTCGATCGCTGTCCATCCGCCCGAACCTCGATCAGCGTCCCGTCACGCTCCGCCACCAGCTGCTCGAGCTCACGCGTACGCGACTCGGCCGACAGCGCACGCCGGCGGTACCCCGCCAGCTGGTCGCTGAGGTTACGAACGAGCGTATCGAGTTCGCGAAACGCGGCGGTTTCAGGACGCACGAGGACGGATACCGAGTTCCTTGTCGAGGAGATCCAGCAGGCGGGCGCGCCGACCTTCGATTTCCTTGTCCCGCAGGGTGCGCTCCGGATGCCGGAACGTCAACCGCCACCCCAGGCTCCGATGGGCCTCTGGCACACCGGCTCCACGGAATTCGTCGAACAGCGTGACCTGTTCGAGCAGTTCACCACCGGCACTGCGCAGCGCCTGCTCGACCGTCGCGGCGGCAACGCCGTCCGGTACCAACAACGCGAGATCGATTTCGGCCGCCGGCGTGGTCGGAAGCGCCGAGAAGCGGACGCCCGCCGAAGCCGGGGATTGACGCTCCACCGGACTGGTATCATGCCCGTTGGCGCGCGGCGCCGCCACGTCGGCCGAGGGCATTACACCCAACGTGACTTCGATCCCGAAGGCCTCACTGGCCCACACCGGCCGGTCGAGGGCGACAGTCTCGACACGACCGACCTCTCCCCGTCCTTCGACGGCAAGCGTCCAGATGGCAGGCGTCGATCCGGCCACGACCGTGGCCGACTGGCCGGGGAAGGCCGCCGAAAGCACGCGCACGGCAATCTCCTTCGCGTCCCACAGGTCGAACGCCGGCGGCTGCGGCTCCGTAAAATGGGCCGGACGACGACTGCCCATAATCAGGGCGCCGACACGGACTTCCTCACGCGGGAGTCGGTCCGCTGTGCCGATGAAGACGTTGCCAACCTCGAACAACCGCAGGTTGCCCTGCATCCGCGTGAGGTTGTACTCCGCACGTCGGGCCAGCGTGTCGATGATCGACGCGCGCAAGAACGGTTCGTCATCGGCCAGGGGATTGCGCACGCGCGGCGTATGCTCGTCTCCAGTGCTGGTGAACGGCATCGGTCGCGTCTCGGCGAGTCCCATACCCACCAACAGATCACGGACCCGTCGACCGGCGAGATGCAGCGGATGATCGGGTGCATTGCCCGGCCGGAACGGCCGCAATTCGTCGGGCAGTGTATCGAATCCAACGAGTCGCGCGACTTCTTCGATCAGGTCCACTTCGATGAGCAGATCATGTCGCCACGTGGGCGGCGTGACGACCAAACCGTGGGCGTCTTCGACGACGGTGCAGCCGAGTGACTCCAAGCGATGGCGAATCTCCGACGGCGCCACGACGACACCCAAGACGCGCGCGAGCCGTGACGGACGCACCGTCACCGCACTGCGCGCGGCCATTGGCGCACCCACGTCGATGAACTCGACGACCTGACCACCGGCGACCTGCGTGATGAGCGCGGCGGCCGTGCGCGCCACCTCGAGCGTGTTGCCGCCGTCGATACCGCGTTCGAAGCGATACGAGGCATCGGTAGATAAATTGACGGCGCGACGTACCCGACGCACGAATCGCGGCTCGAAGACGGCGACTTCCAACAGCACGTCCGTCGTGGTGGCCGTAACTTCGCTGTCGAGCCCACCCATCAAACCGGCCAGGGCGACCGGACGTTCGCCGTCGCAGATCACCGTCGTTCCGGCCGTGAGCGACCGCATCGTGCCATCAAGCGTCACGATCGATTCACCATCGATCGTTGGCCGCACCACGATACCCTTGCCCGCCAGCTTGGCGAGATCGAAGGCATGCACGGGCTGACCGAGGCCGTGCAGCACATAGTTGGTGGCATCGACGACGTTGCTGATGCTGCGCTGTCCGATGCTCTCGAGCCGCTGGCGCAGCCAATCGGGACTCGGGCCGACCTGGACGCCGGTAATCACTGCCGCGACGTACCGCGGACAGCTGACGGCATCGTCGATCCGTACCGTCGCCTGCGCGCCGGCGGCACTCGACGGGGCACCGTGCACCGGCACATTGGGCGCGGCCGACGCGATCTCGGCGGGACGCTCGGACATCGGCACGCCAAGCACGGCGGCGACTTCGCGCGCCACGCCGACATGCGACAGCAGATCGGGGCGATTCGGCAACACGTCGAGATCGAGTCGTGCATCGGCAATCGGCAGCACGTCGAGCAACGGTGTGCCCGGCGCGGCGTCGGTCTCGAGCGCGAGGATGCCGTCGTGCTCCTGACCGAGGCCGAGCTCACGCGACGAGCAGAGCATCCCGTTGCTCGTCTCGCCGCGAATCTTACGCTTTTCGATCTTGAGGCCACCCGGCATGATCGTGCCGGTGCGTGCGAACGGATACTTGGTGCCGACCACGACATTCGGCGCGCCGCAGACGACATCGAGCAGCGTCCCGCTGCCATCGTCCACTTTGGTCACCCACAGATGATCGGAATTGGGATGGCGCCCGGCTTCGACGACCTGCGCGACGACGAACGACGCGAGTTCGGCACCGAGCCGCTCGATGTGGTCTAGCGTGACACAGTGTCGGCTGAGCGCATCACCGATGTCCTGCGCGGAACGCGTGTGCGGCACGAACTGTTTGAGCCATTCATGAGAAACGATCATCGCGCGAACTGCTCCAGGAAACGGACGTCGGAATCGTACAGAACACGGATGTCGCTGATGTCGTAGCGCGACATCGCAATGCGCGCCGGTCCCATACCGAACGCCCATCCGGTGAACTTCTCGCTGTCGAGGCCTGCGTCCTCGAGCACATGCGGGTGCACCATACCACAGCCGAGGATCTCGACCCAACGCAGACCCTTGCCGTCGTTCAGATCCACTTCGACATCCATCTGCGCGCCCGGCTCGACGAACGGAAAATACGACGGACCGAAGCGTACGCGACGCGAGGCGCCGTAGAACCGACGCGCGAACTCGGCGAGTGTGGCCTTGAGATCCACGAACGAAATGCCTTCGTCCACGGCCAGTCCTTCCAACTGCATGAACGCCGGCGCGTGTGTCGCGTCGAAGAAGTCGCGGCGATACACCTGCCCTGGTGCGAGCACGCGCACCGGCGGCTTGTACGTCTGCAGCGTACGCACTTGCACCGGCGACGTGTGTGTGCGCAGCAGCGTGTCCTTTCCGAGGTACAACGTGTCGTGCAGCTCCATCGCCGGGTGATCGGGCGGGAAGTTGAGCGCGCCGAAGTTGTACCACTCCGTTTCCGCTTCCGGCCCGAGGGCGATGGTGAATCCGAGCTCGCGGAAGATCTCGCAGATCTCGTCGATCACGAGCGTGACCGGATGCAACGAGCCACGCCACATGCCGCGCGCCGGCATCGTCGCGTCGAACGTCGAGACACCGGCCGCCGAGGCCTGTCGCGCCGCGAAGACGTCGAGTGCTTCCTGGATGCCCTGCTTGAGCGTGTTGAACGCCGTACCGGCGGCGCGGCGATCTTCGGCTGGCAGCGCGCGGAGGGCGCCCTGGAGCGCGGCGAGCCGGTCATCCTTCAGGGCGTTGAGCTGCCCCTTGGCCGCGTCGAGGCGCGTGTCGGGTTCGAGCCCGTCAAGGAGCGCACGCGCGTCCTGCGCGAGGGCATTCGCCTGGGCGAGGTACTCGGAAAGTTGCACGAGACGAAATCGGAAATCGGGGGATCGCGACGGGTGGCGGAGCGAGTCCGCCGCGGATGCACGAAGGGCCGACATCGCGTCGATGCCGGCCCTACAACTTAACCACGAACGGCGCAGCCGTTCACGGCGTGCTGCACGTGTTCGTTACGCGGCAGCCGTGTTGGCCTCGATCGCCTTGCGAACCTGCTCGGCGATGAGCGCGAACGCTTCCGGCTCGCGCACGGCGAGGTCGGCGAGGACCTTACGGTCGATCTCGATACCCGCGGCGTGGAGGCCGTTGATGAACACGCTGTACGACATGTCGTGCATGCGGGCGGCGGCGTTGATACGCACGATCCAGAGGCGACGGAAGTCGCGCTTCTTGTTCTTGCGATCGCGGTACGCGTAGCGCCAGCCACGCTCCACGGTTTCCTTGGCGGCCTTCCAGAGCTTGGACCGGCCACCAAAGGCACCCTTGGCGTGCTTGAGGATCTGCTTCTTCCGCTTGAGGCGGACGACGTTGGATTTTACGCGGGGCATAGTAGGTCCTCAGGCCAGGATAAGACGCTTGATACGCTTCACTTCGCCGTTGGTCGCGACGATCGTCGGACGGCGGAGATTGCGCTTACGCTTCGACGTCTTCTTGGTCAGGATGTGGCTCTTGTAGGCCTTCAGACGCCGCACCTTCCCCGATCCCGTCACGGTGAAGCGCTTCTTGGCGCCGCTGTGGGTCTTCATCTTCGGCATATTCTGCTCACGGCTACGGTCAACCGCTCCGATGCGGAAGCGGCCCTGCATGCGATCACGCGCTGACTACTTCGGCGCGAGAATCATCGTCATCGATTTTCCTTCCATGGACGGCGAGCTCTCGATCTTGGCAAGATCGGCCAGTTCCTGTGACACCCGATCGACCACCTGTCTGCCAAGCTCAGGATGCGCGATCTGTCGGCCACGGAACATCAGCGTCACCTTCACTTTGTTGCCCTCTTCGAGGAATCGCCGCGCGTGGCGGGTCTTCGTCTCGAAGTCGTGATCATCGATGCCCGGCCGGTACTTGACCTCTTTCAGATGAATCACGTGCTGTTTCTTCTTCGCGATCCGAGCCTGCTTGGCCTGCTCGAACTTGAACTTCCCGAAGTCCATGATGCGGACCACGGGCGGCCGCGCCGCAGCCGCCACTTCGACGAGATCCAGCCCCTGCTCGACTGCCTGGGCGAGCGCCACGTCGACTTCCATGATACCGAGCTGACTTCCGTCGGCGCCGATCACGCGAACGGGGCTGATCCGGATCTGCCGGTTCACCCGTGGCGGACGCTTCGTCGAATCCTGAATAGGCCGTGCTCCAGTAGAAGAAACAGAAAACGCGAACCCCTGGAGGAGTCCGCGTCGCATACCGTGCAGCTCCCAGCCCGACACCCAATACGGGCGCGAACGAGAGACACGGTGTCGATCGACTCCAGCAGCACACCTCCGCAGGGCTGAGCCTGACGCGAGGGCCGAAGGGTGGGACCGGCGTCGCTGCCGGCCCGCTTCTCAATTGTGAACACGGAATCGCTTCCACGTTCGAACCTGCCGAATAGCTGCTACGGCAGAGATAACCTCAGAAACGTAGACACCATCGGCACAACGTCAAGGGGCACCGCCGGTTCCGCACGCGATTCACCCTGGATTCAGTCCGAACTCACTCCGCCAGCTGGTAGCTCTTGCCGTCGTGCATCACCCGTCCGAATCCCACCGACGCGTCGTGCTCGAAGATCAGGAGCCAGTCGTCGCGCAGGGCGTCGGCCAACAAGGCCCGCTTGGACTCGAGCGTGACCAACGGCTCCACATCGTACCCCATGATCCAAGGGAGCGGCAGGTGGTGCGAGGTGGGAACGACGTCGCCCAGAAAGCACGCCGTCTCGCCGCCGGACTGCAGGATGACACTTTGATGATGCGGCGTGTGCCCCGGCGTCAGACGTACCGAAATGCCGGGAACGATCTCGCGATCGCCCGTGATGAAGTCAAATCGGTCGGCCGCCACGATCGACGCCCAGTTGGCCGGGAAATAGCTGGCGGAGGTCCGCTCGTTTGGATGCTCGGCGTAGGCACGCTCGCCGGCCTGGACGACGAATCGCGCGTTGGGGAACGTCGACTGCACGTCACCGGCGGGATTCCGCCAGGTGTTGCCGCCGGCATGGTCAAAATGGAGGTGCGTATTGATCACGAGCCGCACGTCGTCCGGCGTGAACCCCGCCTCCCGGATCCCATCCTCCAGGGCCGTGCGTCCTTCGGTGCCGTCGTTCTCAACGCCGTAGATCTCGTGGAACTTCGGATTCTCCTTGTTGCCCAGCCCGGTGTCGATCAGCACCAAACCGTCATCGTGCTCCACCAGCAGACAGCGCATGCCGAGCGGAATGCGGTTCTTGGCGTCGGACGCCAGGCGACGCTCCCAAAGCGTCTTGGGGACGACGCCGAACATGGCGCCGCCGTCGAGTTGCTGGCCGCCGGCCTGAATGGCGTGGATACGCCAGCGACCAAGCGTACGGGTGTCGAGCAACGGATGCGGGAAACTCACGCGATGTAATCCTCGGAAGCAGGAAGCGGGAACGCGCGACGGCGGCGATCGCTCGCGGTGAGTCGACGCTTGGCCGTGGGTGTGGACAACAGGCGCTCGAGCGCGGGCCAGGAGTCGACGCCTTCGTCTGCCGCGATGCGCAGCATCCGGACGAGCGCCTGCGCCGTCGCGACGGCGTCGCCCTCGGCCCGGTGCCTCGCTTCGATTTCGATGCCAAAGTAGCGCGTCACGTGGTCGAGCGACTTACGCGGCAGCGAAGGCAGCAGGACGCGCGCCAGCCGCACCGTGCAGAGCTTCGGGCCGGCCAGCAGATGACCGATGCCGCGGTCGAGTTCTTCGCCGACGAAGCGCCAGTCAAAGGCCGCGTTGTGGGCCGTGAAGACGTGGCCGGCGAGCCGTTCCACCACCGCGGGCGCGATCTCGCGAAACGTGGGCTGGTCGCGCACCATCTCCCACGAAATCCGCGTGAGCTGCGTGATGTACGGCGGAATCGGACGCTGCGGATTGACCAGTTGCGCGTAGACGTCGACGACCGCACCACCGCGCACCTGCGCGATCGCGATCTCCGTGATCTTGTCGCCAGCGATGGGGCTCGTCCCGGTGGTTTCCACGTCGACGACGGCGAAGTTCACATCGAGGAGTGAGCCGGACGGCGCGCTCTCGGAGCCGATGTCGTCGCGCCCGGGGCCGGTCGACACAGCGGACGCCGACGCCGGTGTCGCCGCCAGCGCCCAATGCCCGCTGGGCAGTCGGACGAACTCAGGGTGGCTGGAGAGTAGCGCGACGGCCATGCGTTCGGCGGCGTCGGCCTGCAGGCGATCGACCTTGCAGACGTCGCACATCAGCGTGACGGGGTCGAGGGGACCGGACGCCAATCGCTGAGCGGCGCGCGCCGAGAGCGTCGTGGGGCGAGACATATGGCGGAAGATAGCGAGCGGACGCCGCCCCGCTGGTAAATCGTGCGCGGGCTGTCTAACTTTGTGAAGAATTTCACAAGCCACCGACTCTGCCGTGAAACGCATCGCCGATTCGACCGTCCGACGCCTCTCGATGTACCTGCGGTACCTCGAAGATCTCGACACTCAGGGCCAGCAAACGGCCTCCAGTGACGAACTGGCACATCTCTGCGGGACGACCCCGGCCCAGGTTCGAAAGGACCTGTCGTTCTTCGGGTCGTTCGGCAAGCGCGGGTTGGGCTACCCCGTCCATGAACTGACGGCGCACCTTCGGGAAATCCTCGGCCTCGAGCGCGAGTGGAAAGTCGTCATCGTCGGCGCCGGCAAGATCGGCGCGGCTCTGGCCAATTACCGTGGCTTTCGCCAGCGTGGCTTCAAGATCGTGGGCGTGTACGACAACGACCCCACCAAGATCGGGAAGCCGTGGGGTGAAGCGATCGTGCACGACATGGCCGACCTCGCGCGGGACATTCAGCGGGAAGAGGCCCCCATTGCCGTGCTCGCGATTCCGTCGGACGACGCGCAGGATGTGGTCGATCGTCTGGTCGCCGCCGGCATCCGCGCCATTCTGAATTTCGCGCCGGCCCAGATCACCGTGCCGCCGCATGTGTCACTGAAGTCGGTGAATATGGCGATGGAGCTGGAAGGGCTGTCGTTCGCCCTTACGAACTCGCTGGCGAGTCAGGGCGCGGCGTAAGCACCCGCACGAGCCGAGCGAAGTCCGCCGGCGTGAGCGTTTCCGGTCGCACGTCGTTCGGCAGACCCGCTTCCTGCAGTACCGTCGCCGCGCGTTCGGCATCAAGGGACGCGACCGTGCGCACCACGCGGATGAGTTGCTTGCGGCGCAGTCCGAAGGCCGCCAGCACGAAGCTGCGAAACTTCTCTTCGATCTCGGCCTCCACCGACGGCACGGCGCGCGGCGTGACACGCACCACCGCGGAATCGACGGTCGGCGGCGGGTTGAACGCAGACGGCGGCACTTTTCGCACCATCGCCACGTCGACCACCGCCTGCAGATTCACGCTCAGCGCGCCATAGGTCTTATCACCCGGCGGTGCCGCCATGCGCTCGGCCACTTCCTTCTGCACCAGATACACGGCCACCTCTGGGCGCGGCAGTTCGAGCGCGTGGAAGATGATCGGCGTCGTGATGTAATACGGCACGTTGCCAACCAGCACATACGGTCCGCCCGCGAGCGTCGGCAAGGAGACGGTCAACACATCGGCTTCTACGATCTCGACGTGCGGCATGTCGGCATAGCGCGTCCGCAGGTGCTGCACGAGATCGCGATCGAGTTCGATGGCAATGACCCTGCCCGCGCGCTCGACGAGACGATCGGTCAGCGCGCCGCGGCCCGGCCCGATCTCGACGACCGTACGCCCTTCGAGTGGTCCGAGGGCGTCCACGATGCTGTCGAGCACGCGCGCGTCCTTGAGGAAGTGCTGCCCGAACCGTTTCCGCGCGGCGGGCAGCGCACCTTCAGGACGCGGAGGCCGTGTGCCGCGCGTTCCAAATCCATGTTTCTGACTCACGAGCGTTCCTCGAATGGACGATCCACGATGACGGCGGCGAGATCGTCGCGCAGCGCAGTACGGCGTGTATGTGATTCTACCTGCGCGAACAACGCGTCGAGCATGGCGTCTGGCGATTCGCCATGCGTCATTGTGGCGAGCATGTCGAGCACGGCGTCCTCACCGAGCCGCCGATCGAGCGCATCACGTGCATCGGTGATGCCGTCCGTGAACAGCACCAGCCGATCGCCACGACGCCACGACATCACGCACTCCTCGATGGGGGCGTCACTGAAACCGATGGGCGGCACCACCGCGGTCAGACGCACACATTGCCCGTCGGCGCCGACGCGAAACGCATGCGGATGACCGGCGTTGGCGAAGCGCACCT
Source organism: Gemmatimonas groenlandica (assembly GCF_013004105.1). Lineage (NCBI taxonomy): Bacteria > Pseudomonadati > Gemmatimonadota > Gemmatimonadia > Gemmatimonadales > Gemmatimonadaceae > Gemmatimonas > Gemmatimonas groenlandica. The sequence continues at coordinate 1,190,237 of NZ_CP053085.1, read as the reverse complement.
CACCAGCCCGCGTGTCGATCACGGCATAACACATCGTGATCGACATCTCGGTGGACGTCAGTTCGTCGTCGAGCGACCGCCGTACGGCATCCAGCGCAATTGACGGATCGAAAGCGGCCTGTACGTGAATCGCGGCCGCACTGAGGGCCAGCGCCATCACGAGCGCCGACTGATAGCCGTGTCCGGAGACATCGCCGATCAGCACACCCGTGCGATCTCGATCGAGCCGCGCCAACAGGAAGAAATCGCCACCGACGCTCTCCGCGGGCACCAATCTGGCCGCCGCACGGGCTTCCGGGCCAACGACCGCTGGCTTGGGGAGCAACTTGAGTTGCAGATCGTGCGCCAGCCGCATTTCCCGAACGAGTTGCTGGCGTTCGACGGCCGCGCGCACGAGCGACGCGTTGTGCATGGCGGTGCCGATCTGCGTGCCAACCGCAACCGCGAGCTTGCGATCGCCGGCGCTGAACGGCTGCCCGTTGGCCCGTCCACCCATCACGAGCACTCCGAGTGGGACGGGCGTGCGCGGGTCGACGACATGTCCCCGACGCACGGGCACCTGATGTGTGCCGGTGATGCCGACTCCCGTACTGGGGCGCGTGATCGCCACGGCCATCAAGGCGCCACCGCGCGCCGTGAGCACGGGATCGGACGCACGCGCCGCCGTGCCCTCTTCGGTGATCGCACCGGCGCTGCGGTACGCCGTCACTGCGATATGGCCGACGTCATCGAACGAGATGGTGGGATACTCCACGTCGTCGAGGCCGAGCGTGGCGATCGGCACGAGTGTGCCGGTGTCGCGATTGCTCTGCAGGAATACCGCGCGCGTGGCGCCGACCGTCACCGCCAGCTCGCGAAGCAACGTATCGGCGACATTCTCCACCGACGTCGTGCCACCCAGCAGTTCACCAATCGCGTACAGCAGACTGATCTCTTCGTAGCGCTCCACCAGCTCACCGGTGGCACCGTCACGCTCGCGCGTGAGTCGGCGCACCTGAGGCACAAGACGCGCCAGCAATCGCTCCGCCTCGGGCGAGTTGCCCTTCTCCACGAAAAGCCAGCCGACGCTCTCGCCCGCTGTCACCAGCTGTGCATGCAGCCCGTGCGACTGCGCCCACGCGATCGCATCCCACGCCCCTACGCCCGGTTCACTACGAGCCGCGAAGGTCGACGACGATGCCCCGATCAGCGCCGGTGCCTCGCCTTCGCGTCGTTCCCAAATGGCCGCCTCGCGTCCGGTGGCCTCGAGAAACGCGGCCAGGAGCGCAGCGACCTCGATCATGTCCGATGGAGAATCAGGCGGATGCAATGCCCGGTCTCGGCGTGGGGCCCGGAGCTCTCCACGCGATCCATCAACTTCCGCATGAGAAAAACACCGCGGCCATCCTCGCGCTCGAACCAGTCGGCCTCATCGGGGCTCTGCTGCAGTGACGACAGGTCGAATCCCACACCCTCATCGGTAACGTCCACTTGCAGCGAATGCCCGTCGACCTCAACGCTCACCTGCACCGTTCGCGACCGCTCGCTGCCGTTGCCGCGCAGCATCGCATTGGCCATCGCTTCGGTGACAGCCACCGGCACGTTGAGATTACAGTGACGCGCGGAAAATCCTGCGGCCACGCAGAGCGCGACGATCGTCTCGACGACCGGCTCGATCAAGGTGAGATCCGACGCGACCGTCCATCGCCGGCTCGCTGGCGTCGGAGACTCCACCACGGGCCGCGGCGCAGAGGGGCCGGTCATGGGGACCGTCGCGCCCCCGACTGACCGCGACGTGAGGCGCGTCGCCACGCGGTCAGCGCGCCGCGAGCGCGTCGGCCCGAGTCGCGTAGAGCGGGAAAAGCTGGTCGAGGCGGGTCAGCTCGAAGAGCGTGCGCAGATCCTCATTGAGTCCCGCAAGCCGCAAGTCGCCGCCCGCATCGCGAACGCGCTTGCTCAGTGAGACCAGCGCGCCCAAGCCTGAGCTATCGATGTAGCCCGACCGGGCGAAGTCTATGACGACCGTGCGGGCGCCTTGCTCGACCGCGTCGAGAATCGCCTGCTTGAACTCCTGACGATTCGTCACCACGAGCTGCCCCTCCACATCCACCAGCAGCACGTCGTCGTTGCGATCCAGGATAAAGCTCATGAGGCGCTCAGGAAGCGGTGGAGGAACGAGCGTGATTGCCAGCCTGTAACGCGGTAATCGCCGCAACATGAACAATGTCGTGCGAAGTGGCCCCCCGCGACAAGTCACTGCAGGGGCGCGCCAGCCCCTGCAGGATCGGGCCGATCGCCGTGCCATGCGCCACGCGCTGCACGAGCTTGTAGGCGATGTTGCCGGCGTCGAGTGAGGGGAACACCAGCACGTTCGCGGTCCCCGCGGCGCCTTCGCCCGGTGCCTTCCGACGGGCGATCTCCGGCAGGAGCGCCGCATCGGCCTGAAGCTCTCCTGAAACGATCACGCCGGGTGCCTCGGCTCGAACGATCGAGACTGCTTCGCGCACCTTACTCACGGTCGGTCCGTCGGCACTGCCCATGCTGCTGTAGGAGAGGAATGCCACGCGCGGCTCATCCCCGACGATCCGGCGACGATCGGCGGCGGCCGCAATCGCGATGTCCGCCAGCTGTCGGGCCGTCGGATCGGGAATGACGGCGCAGTCCGTGAACGTGAGCACCTCCGTCTCGCTCCCACGGAAGGGGGGCACGATCAGATAAAACGACGACGACACCGTCCGTACCCCCGGCGCGGCGCCGATCGTCCAGATGGCCGCGCGCAGGACATCGGCGGTCGTGTGCACCGCCCCGGCGACGCATCCGTCGGCCTCGCCCAGCGCGACCAGCGAATCGGCGAAGTAGAGTGGATCGCGCGCCAGCCGCTCGGCATCCTCGCGGCTCAGTCCCTTCGCCCCGCGACGCGCCAGCAGATGCTCGACCACACGCGGCGTGCGCGGATCCGTGAGCGGATCGATCATCTCGACGCTGCGCGACGGTACGACACCGGTCGGCGCATCGTTGCGGCGCACCAGCACCGGCACCACCGATCCGAGCTTGCCGAGCGCGATCACCGCTTCGACCGTCCGAATGTCGGTGGCTTCCGGGAAGAGAATCGTACGCGGAGCGGCCGCCGCCCGTTCATGCACGGATCGGAGGAACGCGCCGGCCGCATCGTCGAATGACGGCACGGTACTCATCGCAACTCGGCGAATCGCGTCACGAGCGCCTTCTCGACCAACGGATGCACCAGACCGCTTACGTCGCCACCGAATCGCGCCACCTCGCGGACCATGCTCGAGCTGATATACGTGGTATCGAGCGACGGCGTCATGAACACCGTTTCCATCTCGGGAAGCAGATGCCGATTCATCAGGGCCATCTGGAATTCGTATTCGAAATCGCTGACCGCGCGAAGCCCGCGGACGTTGACCTGCGCCCCGACCTCGCGCGCAAAATCCACCAGCAGTCCACTGAACGCGCGCACTTCGATCCGACTGTCATGCCCCATGATCTCCGAGATGAAGCGCAGACGCTCGTCCACGGAGAAGAGCGGCTGCTTGCTCACGTTGTTCGCCACGGCGACGATCACCCGGTCGGCGAAGGTCAGTGTACGCCGGATCAGGTCCTCGTGCCCATGTGTGATGGGATCGAAGGAGCCGGCGTACAGGGCGACACGCTCGGCGGAGGCGACTGGGGACGGCGTCACGAAGGGGCGCGGAAGAAGGTCAGAGACGTGGAGCCGTACCGGCGGGTCTCGCCGAGTGCCGGCAGAACCACCGATGACGAATGTTCAATGCCGAAGACGTTGGCGAAAGGGACGGCCATCCAGCAATCGACCAGACGTTGTACCGTCTCCGCGGAATACGGAGGGTCCGCAAAGGCGATATCGTACGCGCCGGCGGAGAGTCGTGCGACGAAATGCACCGCCTCCTCGCGATGCAGATGCGCGTCCGGATGGCCCCCGAGCTTCTCGAGGTTCCCCCGGATGACGGCGAGCACTTTGGGCGACTGTTCAACGAAGTCACAGCTGGCGGCCCCGCGAGAGAGCGCCTCGAGTCCAAGCGCACCGCTTCCCGCACACAGATCGAGTACGCGCGCCTCCGGGAGAATCTGATGCACGATGCTCATCCACGATTCGCGTACGCGATCGCCGGTGGGACGCACCGCTTCCCCTTCGGGAGCGTCGATACGACGGCCTCGCCATCTTCCTGAAATAATCCGCACGTGCTACTCCGAGCAGGGTCGCACGCCGGCGACCCGAAGTTGAAGGCGCGACACGCCACGATACTCATCGCGGTCGAGCCGATAGGCGAGGTCCACCGGGCGCGACACGCTCAGCGTCGGGGCGAGCGCCGCCATTCCCCAGCCGATCGCTTCGAGGGTGCTACGCCCGCCGTCGAGGGACAGCTTGAGCCCGTCGCCGCCGACCTTCCGCGGAGCGGCGGCGAGATGCACGCCGGTGGTACGAAACAGCGGCGAGGGGTTTCCGATACCGAAGGGTTCGAAGTGCCGCACCAGAGCCTCGAGCTCCTCGCCGACGCTGTCGATCGGGACCTCGAGATCCACGCGCAGTTCCGGCACGAGATCGTCGGGCGTGAGTCGCGCACGCGCGACCTCGTCAAATCGTTCGGCGAACGCCGGAAGCTGCGCCGCATCCATGGTGAGGCCCGCCGCCGCCCGGTGCCCGCCAAAGCGCTGGAAATGCATCGCACACTCACCGAGCGCCCCGTGGAGGTCAAAGGCGCTGATCGACCGCCCTGACCCCTTGCCGATGCCATCCTGCACCGCCACGAGCACCGCAGGACGCGCCGTCTGCTCCACGATGCGCGACGCCACGATGCCGATCACTCCGGCGTGCCAGCCCTCGCGTGACAGGACATACGCATAGCGATCGGCCATCCCCGGTGCGTCGACTTGTCGCATGGCATCATCGAGTACCGCGCGATCGAGTTCCTGACGCGCGCGATTGAGCTCTTCGAGTTCCCGCGCGATGACGTTCGCTTCGTCTTCCCGCTCGGCGAGCAGCAGCTTGAGTCCGAGCTTGGCATCCGCGATGCGACCCGCCGCATTCAGGCGGGGGGCCAGCACAAAGCCAACCCGCCCGGCGGTCAGCGGCTTGCCCTCGAGTCCCGACGAGCGGATCAGCGCCCGTAATCCGGGGTGCGTCGTCTCTGCCAACAGCTTCAGGCCGTAGCGCACCATGACGCGATTCTCGCCACGTAGCGGCGCCACGTCGGCGATCGTGGCCAACGCCACGAGATCGAGCTGACGGTGCGCCAGCGCCGGCGACACGTTGAACGCCTCGCACAGAGCCAACGCGATCTTGTAGGCCACGCCGACCGCCGCCAGATCCTTGTCAGCCGACGTGCACTCCGGATGGCGCGGATTGCAGATCGCGTACGACGCGGGCAACGCGTGGCTCGGCAAATGGTGATCGGTAATGATCACATCGATCCCGGAAGCGTTGAGCGACGCCACTGCGTCGCGCGCACTCGTTCCGCAGTCGCACGTCACTACCAAGGTGGCGCCCGCACGCTGCGCCGCTTCCACGCCAGCGTGGCCGAGGTCGTAACCGTCGGTCAGTCGATTCGGTACGAACGGGACGACGTGCTCGGCCCCGAGTCCTCGCAGCACCCGCACCATGAGTGCCGTCGAACTCATTCCGTCGACGTCATAGTCGCCGTGCACGAAGATCGTTTCCTGGGCGCGTACCGCGTCGGCGATGCGCTCGACGGCCCGCGGCAAGTCATGCAGCGTGTTTGGCGCCGAGAGATGCTCGAGGCGCGGACGCAGAAATCGCTTGGCGGCCTCGACGTCTCCGTAGCCACGGGCCACCAAGAGGCGGCACACGGGCTCCGGCAGCAGCAAGGCCTGCATCAGCCCGCGCACGCCCTCGCCAGCGGCGGGGACCGTGGCGATCCACCGCGCCTCCGGCCGCAGCCGCGCCGGCTGGAGCGAGGTGGAAAGGGGGCCGCCTTCGAGGCGGCGGTCGAGTTGAGAACGGGAGGACGCAGTCACACCCGCAATGTACCGGCAGAGCGGCGGGGGATGCACCCAAAACGGTGCCACCATACCCCCGACGCGGCCGACGTACCCGAAATCAGCTCTGGACCGCGACCGGCGGCGCCGGGATGTAGTACAGCAGGCAGCCACACCCTTCACAGGGTTCAATGATCGCACCGGTGGACATCGGCAGACGACGCTGCAGCGGAATCGACGTGTCGCAGCTCCCGCACGAAAAATCATCGTGCAGCTCGAAGACGACGATCGTCCGGCGACGGGCCTGCACGCGATCGTACTTGCTCAGCAGCGACTTGCCGACGCCTTCGGACGACTTGTTCCGCTTGGCCCGTGCCACACCGAGCTCCTTGTCGATGACCGCGATCTCGGCGGCCAGCGTGGAACGCGCCGCCTCCTGGTCGGACGATGTCCGCTCGAGCACTTCGCGGTGCACGGCGAGGGCATTGCGCAGATCGACGATGCGCCGTGAGATCGCCAACGACTCACTTTCCTCGTCTGCGACCACCTTGCGTGCCGCTTCGACCTGCGCGGCGGCGGCGGTGACTTCCTTCAGCTTCTGCGCCGAATTCAAAACCTCGACGTTCTTGTCATGTCGGGCCTTGTGTTCGACGAGGCGTGCTTCGATCGCCCGGTGCTTCTCGAGCTCGCGCTCGAGCGCACCTTCCGTACGGGACACCTCATCGGCCGCGCGCTTGCGCGCTTTGTCGAGCGTCGCGAGCCGAGGGGCCAGCGCATCGCGCCGCGCCTCGATGGCGCGTATGACTTCATCGTCCTGCTGGACGATCAACAGTGCTTGCAGTTCGGTATTCACTACACCTCCAGGAGGGAGATCAGGTCGATGGTCGACCGTCACCCCTTCGGTTTAGCCCGCGGACTGCGGATAGGCAAGAGCCGACGGATTTCGGCCTCGAGTTCAAGGCGCTCCTTCATCAACGCGTCCTGCGCTTCTCGCGTTGCAGTTCGCATCGCCTCACGGATCTCATCGACCCGGAATTCCAACACACGCGCGTCGAGCTTGCTGAGGCTGAGCCCGATGTCCGAAGCCTCCACATTGATCGCAACGGCCCCATCGGTAAGCTCGCGCAGCACCGCGAGCGCGTCCGGAGCCAAGCGGTCGGCGATCTGGTCCAGATCGTCGTTCATCGGCGCGTCGAGTAACGCCGCAAAGAGCGCACCATACTGGGCGTGCCGGAACGAACTCGGGGGATGACGCTCGGCCACGCGTTCGGCGATCCCGCGATCCGCCAACATCGCGCGCACGAGTGACCGCTCCACGGGTTCGTCACGACGTGGTCGAGGTGGAATGTTCGTGGTCTTCCACTCGGGCCCACCGCCATACTTGCTGTTCTTGCGCGACTTCCAAACGGGCTTGTCTCCGTCGGGAGGTGGGAGTGGAGCCGGTTCAGCATCCACCGCCGACCCTTCGAACTCGGGCATCGGCTCGTCGGAGCTGCGCTCCGGTGGCCCACCCGGGGCGCGACGCCGGCCCTGCTCCGTCACCGCGTCCGCTTCGGTCGACAGCGTAACCTTGTCGAGGTGCGACACATCGGCGAGACGCGCCAGATACAGGTCGCGCGTCAACGGATCGCGGGCCGCACGAATAGTGGGCAGCAGCTTATCGATGGCGATGCGACGCCGGCGCAGATCGGAGAACCATCCGAGACGCTCGAGCATCTGGACCTGGCGGTCGAAGAGGTCGATCGCCAAGCTGAGTTGCGTATCCATCGCGGCGCGGCCGTGGTCGCGCACGAACGTGTCCGGATCTTCGTTCTCGGGCAACGTGACCACGCGAACGGTGGCCTTGTGCCCGAGCAACTCCAGACCGGAGCGAAAGGTCGCCTTCTGCCCCGCCTCATCGCTGTCGTACAGCAGGAAGACTTCGGGCGCATATCGCACCAGCAGCTGCGCCTGCTCGTCGGTCAGCGCGGTACCGAGGGGCGCCACGACTTCTTCGATGCCGGCCAGCACCAGTCGTATCGCATCGAGATAGCCTTCCACCACGATGGCGCGACCAGCACGGCGCATCGCCTGTTTCGCGGTATGCATGTTGTACAACGTCTTTCGTTTCTGAAAGACGACCGACTCCGGACTGTTCAGATACTTCGGCGTGTCGTCACCGAGCGCGCGACCGCCGAAGCCCACGTGCCGACCGAGCTCGTCGAGGATCGGGAACATGAGGCGTCCGCGAAAACGCGGACGCGGTTCGGTCTCGCCTTCGCGCACCACGAACAAGCCAGCTTCGATCAGGCGCGCATCATCGGCGCCAAGAGAATGCAGATATCGGCGCAACGCCTGCAGATCGCGCGGCGCGAAGCCCAGTCCGAATCGCTCCCACGCGGCGTCGTCGAGTTGGCGCTGCTGCAGATACGCCCGCGCATCGCGTCCGGTCGCCTCTTCGGTGAGCTGTCGTTGAAACCACTCCGCGGCCGCCGCGAGCACCTCGAAATTCGGCGCATTCGGATCCGACGCCTGCGCGCGCATGGGCACGTCAATGACGTCGATACCGACGCGCTCACCAATCATCTTGACGGCGGATGGCCAATCGAGGCCGAGACGCTTCCGTACGAATGAAAAGACATCGCCGCTTTCGTGGCACACGAAGCAGTGGTAGCTCCCTCGCTTGGGCGACACGGAGAAATTCGGATTCGTGCCACCGTGAAACGGACACGGTCCGCGATAGTCACCACCGGCGCGCTTGAGCGGCACGAACTCGCTGATGATCTGCACGATATCAGCGGCCGTCCGCACGCGCTCGATGATCTCGTCGGAAATCACGTGAGCTCGGCCACGGTCACTCCCGCCCCACCTTCGTTCCACGCGCCCAGCCGGAAGCCCGCCACCCGGGTGTCCTTCTTGAGCATCTCACCCACGCGGGATCGCAGCGCCCCGGTTCCCTTGCCGTGGATGATGCGCAGCTCGCGCATGTCCGAGCGCACGGCCGCATCGAGCGCCTGGAGTACCTGATCGTCGACTTCATCCACGCGCAGTCCGCGCACATCGACTTCGCGCAGCGGATCCGCCTCGGGGATACTGCCGGCGTACGTGACTTTGACCGCCGGTGGCGGCGGTGCGGACGACCGCGTGAGTGTCGACAAGGGCACGGTCACCGTGAGCGAACCCACGACGACGCGCGCTTCTTTACCGCGCACGGAGAGCACCTGGCCGCTCTTGTTGTCGAGCGTCCCCACCAGTACGCGATCACCCTCGGCCAACGGCTGCTGCGCCTTCTGCGGCGTGCCGGGACGCGGCGTGGCCACATCGACGGCCTCACGCACTTGCGTGCGAACCTTCTCGCGCGCAGCGCGTTGTTGTACCGCTTCGACGGCGAGTCCCTGCGCGGCGGCGGCCTCCTCGACGGCGCGTCGCGCCGCTCGTGCGGATTCTTCGAGCGCTTCCGCCTGTTCACCCGCTTTGGCGCGGATCTCCGCGATGGCGCGTTCCACCTGACCGCGCGCGTCCAAGAGATACTTGCGCGCCTCCTGACGTGCCGATTTCTCCGCCTCACGCTCGCGCTCGCGCACCTTCAGCTCGCGATCGGTGACCGTGGCCAAGCGTGCGCGCAACTTTTCCTGCTCGCGGTCCATCACCTGCTCGCGCACACCGAGCGCTCCCTCGCGCGCTTCGACGTCGGATAGCAGCACCGCGAGGTCGCGCTCACCGTGCGGCAACCGCTCTTCGGCGCGCACGATGATGTCCTCGGGCAACTGCAGTCGACGGGCGATGCTCAGACCATAGCTGCGACCGGGAATACCCTTCAGCAATCGATAGGTGGGCGCCAACTGCACCGCGTCGAACTGCAGCGATGCATTCACGACGCCCTCCACCTCAGTAGCCAGCAGCTTGAGCTGTCCCAGGTGCGTCGTCGCGATGGTCGTCGCCGATCGGCGCGTCAGCGTTTCGAGAATAGAACCGCCCAGCGCCGCGCCTTCAGCCGGATCGGTACCCGAGCCGAGTTCGTCGATCAACACCAGCGACTCGGGCGTGGCCGAGCGCAGAATCTCAGCGAGGTTCTTGAGGTGCGCGCTGAAGGTCGAGAGACTGGCCTCGATGCTCTGTTCATCGCCGACATCGGCGAACACGTCATCGAATACCGGCAATCGACTCGTCGCACCGACCGGAACCGGGATTCCCGACTGTGCGAGTGCACTCAGTAAGCCGATCGCCTTCAGCAGGACGGTCTTGCCGCCGGTGTTCGGACCGGAAACGAGCAGCGTGCGCTCCTGCTCAAACAGCGTCAGATCGAACGGGACCACGGGTGTACCGCGCGAGAGCAACAGCGGATGGCGTCCATCGACGATCGCGAGACCTTCGGCCGGCGCGCAAAACGTCAACGGCGCACAACTGGCCTCGATGGCGTATCGCGCGCGGGCGTACAACGCGTCGAGCGCCACGAGCGCATGGAACGCGGCGATCAGCTGATCGTGATACGGGTGCAGCTGCTCGGTGAGTTCGCGCAGCACGCGCTCGACTTCGCGAAGCTCCTCGATCTCGAGCTCGCGCACGCGGTTGCCGAACTCCACCGCCGCGGGCGGTTCGACAAAGATCGTGGCGCCGGTTCCCGAACTGTCGTGCACGATACCGCCAACGTACCCGCGCGCTTCACGGCGCATCGGCATGACCCAACGGCCGTTGCGCATCGTGACCGACAGATCGCTCACCTGATGATGTGATTCGAGCTTGGCCATTTCGCGCTCGAGCAATCGCACGAGCTCGCCCTCGGCCTGTCGGAGCTCTCGACGCACGCGACGGAGCGCCGGCGACGCGTCGTCGCGCACGGTGCCGTCATCGGAAATTGCCCGACCGATCGCGTCCTCCAGCGGGCGCAGGTCGATAAGTTGGTCGAGATAGGCCTGCAGGTACGCGACCGTGATGCGCGGACGTCGCGGATCGCGAAGCGCGTCGCGCACGCGACGCGACGAGCGGATCAGGGTGGCGCCTTGGAGGAGCTCGAGCGCCGTCCAGGTGAGCCCTTCGATGCGCAATCGACGCAGCGGCTCGCCCAGTTCCGGAATCGGCTCGGTCGGCCACCCGAGCTCCGAGGCAACGAGCGCGCGCATCGCGCCCACGCGCGCGTGCTCGGCCTCGATCCATTCACGATCGCGTCGGGGCGCGAGCGTGCGCACGGCGGCGGCGCCGGGACCGGAGTTCGCGCGTCCCGCGACGTGCGCGAGCATACGAGGGAACTCGAGAATGCCGAGGGCGTGCGCGTTCATCATACCGAGGGTGTTCGTCGGTGTGTATCGTGGCTGAAACGGCACGAACCCGGACCGCCGAGGGCGCTAGTCCGGGTTCGAAACCTGCTGTGTGCTGTCATTCGGCTCGCCACGACGTGTCGTGCGTTGTCGTTGTCACCCGCGCGCGAGTTCCTCGCGCACGATTGCGTTGATCGTACCGCCTTCTACCCGTCCCTTGAACTGCGGCATCACCTTGGCCATCACGGCACCGATGTTGACCGCTCCACCCTGCATCGCTGCGCGAACGGCGGCGCGCAATTCTTCAGGATCGACCTGGGCAGGCAAATACACTTCAAGGGCCGTGACCTCGCTCTGTTCCTTCTCGAGGAGGTCCGTTCGCCCAGCTTTGCCGTAGAGTTCGACGGACTCGCGCCGCTTCTTTATGCCCTTCCGGATGACATCGATGACGTCATCGTCGGTGGCATCACGACGGAGTTCGATCTCTCTGTTCTTGACCTCGGAAATGATCATTCCAAGGAGGAGCACGCGATCCTTCAGCTGCTCCCGTCGTGCATTGGCTTGATCACGCTGCAACCGCGGCAGCAACGAACCGCCGGCATCCACGGAACCGCTCACCCGTTACGGGTGCGCCGATTCTTGCGGACGGCCGCGTTCATCTTGCGCTTGCGCTTCTCCGAGGGCTTCTCATAATGACGATGCTTGCGCAGGTCGGACAAAATACCGGCCTTCTCGCACTTCTTCTTGAAGCGCTTGAGCGCACGCTCAAAATTCTCGTCCTCGTGGATGATGACTTCGGACAAACGAAACCTCGTAAATGATGGCGTGACAGACACGTTGCGATAGAACGACAGCCTTAAATCCTACCCAGCCCGAGGAGGGAGGTCAAGGCGCAAAGTACGATAATTCCAGAGGGATACGACCAATTATCCCGGCGGCCACTGCATCGCCCGGCCACCCAGCACGTGCAAATGGAGATGGTGTACGGTTTGACCGCCGTCATTCCCGGTATTGGCCACCACCCGATACCCCGTTTCCGCCAACCCTTCCGACCGGGCAACCTCGGCCGCCAGCAGCAGCAACGCCCCGAGTTCGGCCGCGTCGGTGGCCTCGGCCAGCGAGGCGACGTGACGCCGCGGAATGACGAGCAGGTGCGATGGCGCCTGGGGATGGAGGTCGCGAAAGGCGACTGCGTGGTCGTTGCTGGCCACCAACGTGGCGGGGATCGTTCCACCGACGATGCGGCAGAAGATACAGGCGTCGGACATCAGGACTCCCGAAGCGGAGAAGGAGAGGCGGCCACGGCACCCAGCGCCGTCCGGGCGATGGCCAGCGCCGCGACCGCGGCAGTCTCAAACCGGAGGACGGTCGGCCCCAGTCGAACCGGGCGGAAGCCGGCGGCCACCAGCGCCTCGAGTTCATCCGCTTCGATCCCGCCTTCCGGCCCGATCGCCAACACGATCGGTTCCTGCAGGGCCGCCGCAGCGGGACCAACCATCGGGGCTCCCGCTGGGTCAAGCACAACGCGGTCCCCGGGAGGCGCCGCCAGCAGCGCGCGCTCGAGCGGCGCCTCGGGAAAGGGCTGCGGAAGCCAGGCCCCTTCCGACTGCGCCAGCGCGCTCGTCATCCGAGCCATGACCTTTTGCTGGAAGGCGACGCCCTCCCCGCGCGGTGAGACACTGCGCGAGCGTCGCCACAAGACCGGCCGCCAGCTCGTACAGCCCAGCTCACACGCCTTTTCGGCTAACCACAACATCCGGTCGCGGTCGGCCACGGGCACGAGCAGGTGCACCTCCGGAAGCGGCGCGACGATCTCGACGTCGCTGATCTCGACGTAGGCCTGTGTCTTCGTGAGTCGCACGAGCTGACCGGCTCCGACGTGTCCCTGCCCGTCACGCACGCCGACCACCGCACCCGAGTCGAGCCGCAGCACGCGCATGTGTCGCGCGGCGTGTTCATCCAGCACGCACGTCGCCCCGACCGCAAACGCTTCGGTCGTGACGAAGTTCGGTCGTCCGGCGGCTACGCCCTCGCGATCGAGACCGACCACCAGATGTCCTCCGCATCCTCATCGAGCACGCGCCAGCCCGTGGCAGCGAGGACGCCCAGCATCTCCTCGCGCTCCTCCTGTAGGATGCCGCTCAGGATCGCACCGCCATCCTCCGTGAGCGACTCCGCGATGATCGGCAACAGTTCGACCAAGACGGACGAGATGATGTTGGCCAACACGACCCGGACGGGCGCCAACAGTGGCAACAGCGCACCGGCGTCAGCCTCAAAGACATGCACGCGATCGGCGACGCCGTTGCGAAGCACATTCTGCTCCGCGTCAGGAATGGCTTCGCCGTCAAGTTCGACGGCGTACACGCGGGACGCCCCGAGTTTGGCGGCCGCGATGGCCAAGACGGCACTTCCCGCGCCGAGGTCGGCGACGATATCACCATCGCGCATGACGGTCGGCAGCAGTCGGACCACGCCGCGCGTCGTGGCGTGCTCGCCGGTGCCGAATGCCATCCCCGGCTCGATCACGATCGTACGGGCCGGATCGCGGCCCTCGGCAAGCCACGGCGGCGTGACGGTGAGCGACCCGAGATCGTGCGCGTTGATGCGCGACTTCCACGCTTCGCTCCAATCGATGTCGGGCACCGGTGCCGTCTCGATCGTCACGCCCTCGTCGGCTTCGGTCAGCGCCACATGAACGGCTTCGAGATCGGTCGACGGCGGGAAGTGCGTGACCAGCGACGTTCCGTCTTCATGCACGCCCTGCGCGCCAACCGCGAAAAGCGCGGCAAGGCAGGCCTCTCGACTACCGACTTCGCCCCCCGGGCTGACGCGCACGCTGATCCAGCGTAGCGACGCATCAAGCACCGAGCGCCTCCTTCATCTTCGACCAGAAGCCCTTCTCGCGCTGCGCTGGCGCCTGCCCTTGCAGGGTGCCCAGCCGCTCGATCACGGACTTCTCTTCACCCTCGACATCCTGTGGCGTCCAGAGCTGCACCTTCACGTGCAGGTCACCGGTCCCGGACGCATTCACGCGCGGCAATCCGCGTCCGCGCAGATGAAACACGGTGCCACTCTGCGTGCCCGTGGGGACGCGCAGCGAGAGATCACCCGTCAGACCGGGAACGCGAATGTCGGCGCCGAAGACAAGCTGTGAATACGTGACCAGCGCTTCGCAGAAGAGATCCTCGCCATCGCGATCGAAACGTTCGTCGTCCTCCACCTCGAACACCACGAGCACATCGCCCTTGGTGCCACCTCGCGGCCCGACGTTGCCCGCTCCACGGAGTGTCATGTACTGCCCGGTCGCGACGCCAGCCGGTACCTGAATCTTGAGCGTGCGCTCGGCCCGCGCGCGCCCCTCACCACGGCACTTCTTGCACGGCGACGAGACCACGACGCCCTCACCGGCGCACGTCGGGCACGGCGCGACCGACACGAACTGGCCGAAGAATGAGCGCTGGGCACGTCGCACTTCACCGGCGCCGCCGCAGGTGTTGCACGTTTGCGGCTTGGTGCCCGGCTCGGCGCCAGACCCTTCGCACTTGTCGCACGCCTCGAGCACTTTGAGCACAACGGTCTTCTCGACGCCCGTCGCCACTTCGGTCAGCGTGAGCGGCAGGGGCAGCTTCACATCAGCGCCCGTGCGCGGCCCATTTCGGCGCCCACCACCCTGACCCCCGAACAGGTCGCCGAAACCGCCGAAGTCGCGCATGAAGATGTTCAGCGCCTCCGACAGATCGACGTGTTCGTACTGCTGCTGCTGCGCCCCCCGGAGGCCCGCCTCGCCGTACCGATCGAAGGCGGCGCGCTTCTGCGGATCACGAAGCACGTCGTACGCCTCGGTGATCGTCTTGAACTTCTCCTCGGCCTCCTTCGCGCCCGCATTGCGGTCAGGGTGCCACTGCATCGCCAGGCGACGATACGCCTTCTTGATGTCGTCGTCAGATGCATCGCGCGGCACATCAAGTACCGCGTAAAAATCGGCCATGTCGAAATCCGGAAAAACGCGCTGCCAGTGGGCCGCGCAGTCGAACGACGGGTGCCGGAAACCGGACGCCCGTCGGTGAACTCAAAGTCGTACAGAAACGCCTATCGAAATATCGACCGTTCCGCCCGCTTGAAGCGAGGGGAGGGACGGTCAGCAGAGCAAATCGGACACGAGTCGGGAAGTGTGACCAACCAGCGCGATCACCTTGTCATACGGCATTCGCGTGGGGCCGATCACGCCGATGACTCCACTCAGGGAGCCGGCCTGATACTCGGCCGTCACGACGGTGAACGGCTCCAGTCGCGGGTCGCCATGCTCGTTTCCGATCGTGATCGAAATACCGTTCGCCCCTGGTTTCGCCTCGAGCAGCGAGGCGACCTGTTGCCGGGTTTCCGTGAGCTCGATCAACTGCCGCAGACGCTCACCGCTCGCGAACTCCGGCTGATCGGCTAGCAACGACGGCTGACCCAGCACCACCGTCTCCAGCGGATCGGCCACGCGGCCGAACACCTGCTCCCCCTCCTGAACGAAGATGTGCAGGAGCTCGGCGGTTTCCGGCTTGAGATGCACATCACGGAGTCGTG
Source organism: Gemmatimonas groenlandica (assembly GCF_013004105.1). Taxonomy (NCBI): domain Bacteria; kingdom Pseudomonadati; phylum Gemmatimonadota; class Gemmatimonadia; order Gemmatimonadales; family Gemmatimonadaceae; genus Gemmatimonas; species Gemmatimonas groenlandica. Next base: position 1,174,473 of record NZ_CP053085.1, on the reverse strand, counting down.
ACGCCAGCGATGTGCGCACTTGCTCGAGCGTGAGCCCGGAGAGGCGCTCGTTGAGCACGATCGTGACTTCAATCAGCGCCTCGTCGGCGATGACGCCCGGAACCTCGACGAACACCGTGCGCACGGCACCGCCCTGCAGGGTGAGCACCATCAGCAGGCGCTCAGACGACATGCGAACCAGCTCGACCTGCCGCAACGTCGCCCGTTCGAACCGAGGGCCGAGGGCGACGCCGAGTTCCTGCGTGAGTACCCCGAGCGATTGGGCCGCTCGACGAAGAATCGCTTCGATCGCCGACCCGCCGGCGGAGATGTCGGCGTGCAAGCGTCGCTGCGCATCGCCGGTGATGGTCTCCACCCGCATGAGCGAGTCGACGTACACGCGGTAGGCCTTGTCGGTGGGAACGCGTCCGGCCGACGTGTGCGGGTGAAAGAGATAGCCCTTCTCTTCCAGATCACTCATCGTGTTTCGGATGGTCGCCGGAGAGATGCCCAGACCAAAGCGACGCGATAACGTGCGCGAACCCGCAGGCTCGGCCGTTGCCACGTAGCTATGGATCACCGCTTCCAGTACCTGCCGCTCCCGCTCGGAGAGCTCCCCGCTAATAGCCATAAGTGTAACGCTACGAACGACTTCGAAGTGCTGTCAAGTCGACGGCCAGGGCATCGAGCCGAAGCCATCCGGAGGCGGTGCACCGGATGTGAGATCCGGCGGTTCCAGGTACAGACTCGATCCACCCCTGCCGACGCCACGTGGCGACGCGGGCTTCCTCACCATCCCGAAGCTCCAGTCCGTCGATCGTGCGTAACCCAAGGTACACCATCTCGGCCTCACGGTTCGGTCTGGTGAGCGTTTCCGCACCTTCCATTGGGTCGAGTCCATCAGACAACGCCGCTTCCCAGGCCACCAACGCCGCGCGATTCCAGCGACGTTCCGACCCGTCGAAGCCGTGCGCCGACGGCCCGATGCCCAGATACGGCACGTTCTGCCAATACGCGCTGTTGTGTCGCGCGCGCCGGCCGGGCCGGGCGAAATTCGAGACTTCGTAGTGCTCGAAGCCGGCGCCCCGCAGTCGCTCATGCGACTCGAGAAACTGGCGCTCGTAGAGATCTTCGGGTGCCTCCTCGAGCTCGCCACGGGCCTGCCATCGCCCAAGCGGCGTGTGCGGTTCGATCGTGAGACCGTACAGCGAAATGTGATCGGGCGCGAGCGCCAGCAGGCGCGTGATGTCGCCGCTCCAATCGCGCTCCAGTGTGGCGGGCGTCGCGAAGATCAGATCGAGCGACATCGCGTCAATGCCGCCGTCGCGCAGTGTATCGACCGCGCGCACCGCGGCATCCGCGTCGTGCACGCGATGCATCCACGACAGCACCCGGTCGTCGAAGCTCTGTACCCCAAGGCTTACGCGATTCACACCGGCTCGACGCCACGCCGCCACGGCGTCCGGTGATACGTCTTCCGGGTTCGCCTCGAGCGTGACCTCGGCATTCGCATCCCATCGAACGTGCTGTCGCAGTGTTTCGAACAGGCGCTCGATGCCCTCGCCGCCCAAACGCGACGGTGTGCCGCCACCGAGATAGAGCGTATTCAATACGTCGCATGACTCGGCGGCGCCTCGAAGGCGAAGCTCGGCGTCCACCGAATCCGCGAAGGCACGCCACGGCACCAGTTTGCGCACCGCGATCGCGAAGTCACAGTAGTTGCAGCGGCGCGCACAGAACGGGACGTGCAGATACAGATGCCGATATCCCACGGGTGTGGCCGGCGCCGCACTCACGAGGCGCCGACGGACGGGTGCACCTGCCCTGATGGACCAAAGTGAACGAGTCCGTCGATTTCGAGCGCGCTGAGAACGGCGGCCGCTTCGCGGGGCCGCAACTGGGCGGCAGCCGCAACCTGGTCGATGTCTCGCGCCCCGCGTTGCACGGCGTCCCAACAGCGCGCGGCATCGCCATCGAGTGCCACATGTGTGGAGCTCGACCGATCGACGCGCAACAAGGCCAGCACATCATCCACGTTCAGAATCGGCTCGGCGTGCATCTTCAGGAGCGCGTTGCTGCCCAGCGACGACACCTGGTCGATTGCATTCGGTACGCAGGCAACTGTACGATTCAATTCGAGCGCGTGATCGGCGGTAATCAGTGCCCCGCTGCCTTGCCCGGCTTCGACTACGACCGTGAGATCGGCCAGCGCCGCGATGATGCGATTCCGACGGGGGAACGTGCCGCCGTGCCCTGTGTCACCAGGCCTTTGCTCGGTCAACAACAGGCCGTCGCGCGCGATGCGTTCCTGCAGGGTGCGATGTGAACGCGGGTAATGCACGTCGAGGCCCGTTCCGAGCACCGCGACGGTTCGCCCGCCTGCTGCTAACGCCGCCTCGTGCGCCGCGCCATCAATGCCGCGAGCCAATCCGCTCACGATGGTCACACCGGCGCGGGCGCATGCGGTCGCAATGGCACGCGCCACCCGCAGTCCGTATGCCGTCGCCGCGCGGGTACCCACAATGGCCACAGCAGGCGGATGCGCGCTGGCCAACGTGCCCTGCGCGTAAATGACCGGCGGCGCATCCGATAGCTCGAGCAGTCGCGCGGGGTACCGATCGGATCCGGCCACGAGCGCCTCTCCACCAATGCGCTGCAGGTCCACGAGGATGCGGTCGGCGGCTCGCCGTGCATCGTCACGTCGCGCCGCGTCCACGGACGCCAGCGCGCGCGAGACGTCGCCATGTCGCGACAGAAGTCGCGCCACGCCGACGTCGCCGAGCCCGGCGACCTGACGCAACGCGATCACATCGCGCGCGTCCGCCGCATCGTCAGGGAAGGAACTGCGCGTCACGTGCCGGCTTCTCGGCTTCCACGCGCATGGCGAGCAGTTCACGCCACCACGCGTCGAGCACCACATCGAGCCCCATACGTCCGGCCGCGCTGATGGCGTACTTACCGAACGCGCCAGGCGCTTCGATGTCCGGCACGTAGTGTTCGCCCAGCAGATCGAGCTTGGTGAAGACGACGCAAAACGGCTTGGCCGCGAGTTCAGTGGAGTACGAAGAAATCTCGTGACGCAGCTGATCGAGTTCCGCCTGCCAGTCTTCCGCGTCGATGGGGATCATGAACGCGAGCATGCGCGTGCGCTCGATGTGTCGCAGGAACCGAAGTCCAAGCCCCTTGCCTTCGGAGGCGCCTTCGATGATACCCGGAATGTCGGCCACCACGAACGAGCGGTGATCGCTGAGCGGGACCACGCCGAGGTTCGGCGACAACGTCGTAAACGGATAGTCGGCGATCTTCGGGCGCGCCGCCGAGATGACCGAGAGGAGCGTGCTCTTGCCCGCATTCGGTTGACCGACCAGCCCGATGTCGGCGATCAGCTTGAGTTCGAGTTCGAGCGTACGGGCTGTTCCTTCCTCACCCGGCTGCCACTCGCGCGGCGACTGGTGCGTGGGCGTGACGAAGAAGGAATTTCCCTTGCCGCCGCGCCCGCCCTTCGCCACGAGAATGGTGTGGCCATCCTCCATGACTTCGCCCAGAAACTCCTGCGTTTCGGCGTCGCGCACGACCGTGCCGGGAGGCACCGGCAGCACGATGTCTTCGCCCGAGCGGCCGGTCCGATTCGACCCTTCGCCGTGCTGTCCGCGTTCGGCCTTCCAGGCATCGCGATACGTGTAGTCGAGGAGCGTGGTCAGGTTCCGATCGCCGCGCACGATTACGTCGCCACCACGTCCGCCGTCGCCGCCATCAGGGCCACCCATCGGCGCGAATTTCTCGCGGCGAAACGAGGTCTGTCCTGAACCACCGGTTCCTGCTTCGACCTTCACGAGTACGCGATCTACGAACATGAATCACTTCCGAAACGAGAGAGGCAGTCGGCCACGGGGGCGCCGCCAAAAGAACTTCGATTGCACTGCATGCTGATGGTCCTGCCGTACCACTGAAACGCCACCTTACTTCCCCTGCACGCGCGCCCAGAGGCCGAGGTAGCGTCGCATGTCGTCATCGCCGATCAGCGGCGAGACCACGTGCAAGGCGGCCGTTACCACGCCGGCCGCGGCTCCCGCGTTCAGCGCACCGTGCAGATGCGAATGCAGCTGACGGTCTTGTCTGGCGATCGCGCACGCGGCGACCACGCACAACTCCCGGCGCGCCAGATCGAGCAACGGTCGGCCGAGCACTTTGCCGTATCCCTCCGTGATCATCCACCGATCCAACGCCGGATGGAGTCCACGAATGTTCATGCGCAGCCGATCGTAGAATTCGCCGTACACCGTGGCGCACGTCGCCTCGCCACGCGCAACAAAATCCAGCACATCACCTTCACCATCTTCGGCCGGCGTGGGTGCGAGGCGACCGGAGATCCGCCGCCAGTCCCGCGCCGCATTGAGCGCTCGCGGAAAACCGGCGAACAGGTACGTCTGAAGAATGACTTCCTCGACCCAGATCGGATCGACGCCGCCGTTCACCTCCGATAGCTCCGCACGAACTTCCGCCTCGCTGCCGCCGGCCAGTACCGCCGCAAGCCGAACGAGCGCCGCGGTCTCCGCATCGAGTGTATCGAGTGTAACCGACACGTGACGGCGCGCTGTCATCGAATCAACGCCGGCGGTCTCGCGGGTACGCAGGTCTCCCTCGCTCATGCGTGCCCCGCCATCATGAGTCGTCACTGCAGGCGGGCGCGCCCAGCGACGCCTCACTCACAAACACTTCGCCGACCTGCTCGCCACGCGTGTTCCGGACGGTCCGCACGGCGACATCGCGCAAGCTCTCCGGCAACGGCAATGGCAATCCGTCGTACTCGGCCAGCATCGCCAGCACGGCGACAAATTGCGCCCGCTGCGATCCGTCTTCGACCTTGAGGGCAAAGCCGATCCCGCGGTCGATGATCGCGAACGTATGCACGCCCTCCGCGCCGACTTTACACAGAACGTTCCCGCCGACCGCCTCCATCAGACGTGTATCGAACCGATCGCTACCACCGACCAGGAACGGATGCGACGTCATGGCGTGAACGATACGCCGGCTGGGTTCGTCGCCGTGAGTCGACGCGTGCGCGAGTCGGGCATAGGAGAGTGCCATATTGGCCAGCGGGAGCGAAAAGACGGTCACGCCGCAGCCGTCCACCGCAACACCGACCTGCTCGGGCATCATTCCCGCCCACGTGGCGACCGTCTCGTGCGCCGCCCGCTGCACCGTATGCGCCGCCTGCTCGTACCCGCTGGTCGGTTCGCCAAGCAGCACCGCCCGCGCCAACATCGCGGCGTGCTTTCCCGAACAATTGTTGTGCAGGCGAGTGACCCGGTCGCCCGACTCGCGAAGCATCCGTGCGCCGCGCGCCGCCAGTGGTTCATGGGCACCACAGGCAAGATCACCTTCTTCCAGACCGATGCCGGACAGCATCGACTCGGCCAGCGTGACGTGCTCTGGCTCGCCACCGTGCGATGCACAGGCCAAGGCCAGCTGGCTCGTTCCCCAGCCAAGCCGTTCCAGTCCGCCCGCACGTACCAGCGGCATCACCTGAAATGGCTTGGCACACGAACGCCACCACGTTTCGGTGTACGGATCGCGTACTCCCTCGAGCAGCGTCCCGTTGGCGTCCACGACGGCCGCATGGACGCGATGCCGTGACTCGACCTTGCCGCCGCGCGTGACCACCACGTCGAAGCGACGTTCTCGAAGCGGGGCGGCAAACACCACCGGCGTCGCCGATGGATACGGCCCCTGTGCGGACGCGCCCTCCATGTCGGCGCGCGGCGCGGCAGCGCCTGAATAAATCGATCGAGTCTCGCTCACCCCCGAAAGATAACCGGGTCGGGGGAGTCGAGTCGGATCAGACGACCATTCGGCCCTGGTCAGCGCTTGGCAGCGGCTTGGGCTCGGGGCGAGGCGAGAAGGACGCCAGCCAGGACGAGCGCCCCACCGACGACGGTGCCGACGCCCGGCACCTCGGCGATCCCCGGGAGGAGCGCCGCCAGGATCGTGGCCCCGATCGGCTCACCCAGCGTCGTGAGATTCACCACAAACGCCGGCAGGTGGCCAAGCGCCCAGTTCATCCCGGTGTGCCCGAGTAGCATGGGGCCGATGGCGAGGCCCGCAAAGATGGAGAGCTCGCGACGCGGCTGCGGCAGCAGGACCTCGCCGCTGGCCAGCGCGATCAGCAGGCAGGTGATGAACGCTGCCCCATAGGCGAGGGAGACGTACGGCCACACCCCAACGCGCTGGCGGAGGCGGCGTCCGATCAGGTAATACAAGGCAGCGGTGACTGCACCCACGAGCGCCAGCATGTCGCCGAAAAGCGCCCGGCCGCCGCCGGCTGCGGCAGAACCGCCGGTGATCGCGGCGATGATTCCTGTCAGTCCTCCGGGGACGTCGGCCAACCCGACCACCAACGCGCCGACCACGGCGAGGACGACGCCAAGCCATTGGCGTCCAGAGGGAGATTCGTGAAGCCACAGCGCCGATACACTGGCGATCAATACGGGCTGCAGATTCACCAGCGCGACAGACGCCGCCACGCTGGTGTAGCGCAGCGACGCATTCCAGCTCCAGAAGTGGAGCGCCAGCAACACACCGGCACCGGCTGCGAGCAGCAATTCCCTACGGGACAGCAGTCGCCACTCTCTCCAAGAGCCCGTGAAAAGCAAGGCCGCCGCGACGATGAGCATCGACAAGCCCAGTCGCCACGTTGCGATTACGATGGCTGAACTCGCGGACAGCCGGATCAGCGGTGCCGCAAAGGAAATACCGATCAGCGACGCGGCCAGAACGAAGACTGGCGAGCGGCGCGAAACGGGGGGTTCGCTGGGAGAGGACGAGGCGGGCATCGCGGCGGGAAGAGGCACGGGAATGGCACGACCGGTGACGAAGCTAATCGGTGCGACTAGCTTCCCCGCCATGACGCCCACCATCTCCCGCGCTCGGCTCGAGGCATTGCTGGCTGACGCCGGCTCGCAGCACGTGGTCATCATCGGCGATGCGATGCTCGATGTGTACCTTCGCGGTGACGTCGATCGCATCTCCCCTGAGGCGCCCGTTCCCGTCGTGCGCGTTCGCGACCGCAAGCTGGCCCTCGGTGGCGCCGCCAACGTGGCGCAGAACGTGGCCGCGGTTGGCGCGGGGTGTGATCTCGTGGCCGTGGTCGGTGAGGACGTGGCCGGTAACACCCTGCGCGAGCGCCTCGAGTCCGGACGAATGGAGTCTCGGTCGCTGGTCACGGTCGCCCGGCCCACCACGACCAAGACCAGGGTGATGGCGCGCTCCCAGCAGCTGGTGCGCTTCGACGAGGAGGATGACGCGGACCTCGACGCCGCGGATGTCGCGCGGGTGCTCGAGGCCATCGAAACGGCCATGCCGCACGCGACGGCGCTCGTCTTCGAAGATTACAACAAAGGCGTGCTTGTTCCGGCGGTCATCGAAGGCGCCATCGCAGCCGCGCGCGCGCGCCATCTTCCGATCGTCGTCGATCCGAAGTTTCGCAATTTCTTTGCATATCGTGGTGCCACCGTCTTCAAGCCCAATCGTCGTGAGCTGGAAAGCGCGCTTGGCGCGGCCGTCGATCTCGAGCATCCTGCCGCGTTGCCGGAGACCTTCGCGCGTCTCGGCGTCGAGCACCTGCTGTTGACGCTGGGTGAACGGGGCATGGCGCTGGTGTCGTCAGACGGCGTGGTGCATCGCGTCCCCACGACCGCCCGAGAGGTATACGACGTGGTTGGCGCCGGCGACACGGTAACCGCGTATCTGGCCACCATGCTCGCGGCTGGTGCTACCGCACTCGAGGCAGCGATCGTGGCCAACTACGCCGCGGGGGTTGAAGTGGGAAAGCTTGGCGCTGCCACGGTCACACCAGCCGAAGTCCTCGAAGCGTACGACGCGCACATTGCGGACGCTTGACGTACATTTGCCATAGGCGGAGGCGGAGGATCGCCACGTTTGGTCCGGTAGCTTAGTTGGTTAAAGCGCTCGACTCATAATCGAAGGATCGTGGGTTCAAGTCCCACCCGGACCATTCGCCTCGGTGCCCTGCACCGGGGCGTTTGTCTTTCGCATCGGAAGGGGCTTCCCACCGCCGTTCCCCTCCGTTACGTTCTTGATCCGCGCTTCGAGTTGTCGAGCGCGGAACGGTTTCGGGCGTGTAGCTCAGCTGGTTAGAGCGCTGCTTTCACACAGCAGAGGTCCGGGGTTCGAGTCCCTGCACGCCCATCGCAACGTGGTTGCAAAGAGAACGGCCGGTCATCATCGCTGATGACCGGCCGTTTCTGCATTCAGTCCCTTCGACGACCGATCAGAACACTTCCGCCGGTGCGACCGGCGCTTTGACCCGTTCGACGCCGCGGATCACGGTGATCCGCGCGCCAGCCTGCCTCAGGCGACCGATTGTGCGGTCGTCGAGACGCGCCCGCAGCACGATCACGTCCTCGTCGGTGCGCTGATCGAGCACTTCGCCATCACGATGCATCTCGGCGATCATCCGTCCGTTGGCCGCCGGCAACCGAACTTCAAGGACCGGACGCTGACGACGCAGACTGTCCAACAGCGAGGCGCGCAGCCCGTCGAGACCGCCCGGCTCAATGGCCGACACGAACAGCGAATTCGGGATGAGGTTCGCCACGCGTTCACGCACGGCCTCTGCTTCGTCGGGGGGCAGCAAATCCATCTTGTTCATGATGTACAGCTTGGGCTGATCGGCCAGCCCGAGATCGGCGAGCACACCGTCCACGACATCGCGCTGTTCTTCCCAGACCGGATGACTCGCGTCGATGACGTGCAACAGCAGATCCGCTTCCTTGGCCTCGGACAGCGTGGCCCGAAACGACGCGACCAGATGGTGCGGCAGCTTCCGGATGAACCCCACGGTATCGGTGAGAAGCACCGTGTATCCGTCTCCGACATCAACCTCACGGGTGAGCGGATCAAGCGTGGCGAACAGACGGTCTTCCACGAACACCTGCACGTCATTCGCCATCTGGCGCAGGATCGATGATTTGCCCGCATTCGTGTAACCGACGAGGGCCACGCGGTAGTGCGACTTGCGTCCCTCGCGCTGGACTTCGCGGGCGCGCTCGACATCGGCGAGGCGCTCCTTCAGTACCCGAATGCGATGCTGAATGAGTCGGCGGTCGGTTTCGAGCTGCGTTTCACCCGGGCCACGTACGCCGATGCCACCGCGAAACTTCTCGAGGTGGGTCCACATACGCGTGAGTCGCGGCAACAGATACTGCAGCTGCGCGAGTTCCACCTGCATGCGGGCCTCGCTCGAGCGCGCCCGCGTGGCGAAGATATCGAGAATCAACTCGGCGCGATCCATCACACGCGTGCCGACGATGGCTTCGACGTTCTTGCCCTGCGCTGGCGTCAGTTCATCGTCGAAGAGCACCAACGTAGCGCCCAGCTCGTTGATGCGAAGCTTGAGCTCCTCGACCTTGCCGCTGCCGAGGTACGTCGCGGGATGCGGGCGATCGAGCGCCTGCGTCAACCGGCCCACCACGATGGCCCCGGCCGTGTCGGCAAGTCGGGCGAGTTCCTCGAGGTGTTCGTCTGATTGATGACGGGCATTGCCACGCTTCGACGGTGCACTGACAAGCACCGCGCGCTCGACTGGCGGCGTGAGGGAGATGATCTCGCGGCTGATGTGCGTCTACCTATCTGAGTGGGCGAAGCCGATCAGCGTCCGTTGCCGGACACTGAGGAGTACCGTCCCGTCCGGTCGTATGGACGGGTAAAATTGCCGAGCGGCGTGGAGACGGTGAAATCGCCGCGGACGCGATAGTTCACTGTGCCCGCGGTCAGCAGTGACCGACCAGCCGCGCCGAGACCAGCGTAGGTGAAACGTACCGGCAAGCGCACCAGCGAGGAGTCCTGCTCCGGCACCACGAACCGTCCATCGAGCGCGCCACTTCCCAGCTTGATGGTATCGACATCGACCTGATACGTCATGCTCAGCGCGTCGAGCTTGTAGCCGTTCGGGTTGTAGACCGAAAGCACAACGTCGACGCTGCCCCCGGTGAGTCCGAGACCAGTCACGTTGAACTCACGCAGGGTCACCACTGGTTCCTTGAACGACGCGCGTCCAAGCGTGGCGCACGCGGCGGCGCCCGTGGTTAACGCCACGACCGCTCCTGCTGTCATCCAGCGCCGTACAGCCCTCGTCATGCGCATCTCGTATCCCCAGAGCTGAAAGGTCTGTTCACATCGTACCGGTGGTGCCAGAATCGACGACGCACCGTGTGCATGAGTGGTACCCGTCGCCTCGATCGTGTTCCGTCACTCGACAACAGGCGGCCCGCCGCGTTCCGCCCACCACGCGAGACGTTTGGCGATCTGCTTCTCTTCGCCGACGGATAACGGATGATAGTAGGTCTGCCCCTGGAGTTCTGGCGGCTGATACGGCTGCGCCACGAACGCTCCGGGGTGATCATGCGGATACTCGTACGGTACGCGGCGATCGGGGTCGGCGCGCAGGTGCATCTCGGAATTCAACAAATGTGCGGGAACCGGTACCAACGGCGACTCGGCGGCGGCGGCACGCGCTGCCGCCCATGCGAGGTACAGTCGATTCGACTTCGGCGCCACCGCGCAGTACACGGCCGCTTGCGCCACCGCCCGTTCACCTTCGGCGGGTCCAAGACGGCGAAACGTCTCCCAGGCGGTCATCACGATGCCGATCGCTTGCGGATCGGCGAGGCCGATATCCTCCGTCGCCATGGCGGCTAAGCGACGCAGGAAGATCTGCGGGTCTTCGCCGGCCTGAAGGCCGCGCGCCAGCCAGTACAGTACGGCATGCGGGTCACTGCCTCGCAGCGACTTGTGAAAGGCCGAGAGCACCGCGTTTCGGTCGACGTCGACGCGATCGTAGCTCACGACTCGAGTCCCGAGCGCGTCCGCCAGGGCGTCACGCGTCAGCGCGGCGCCCGCCGGCAGTACCTGTGCGACTGCCTCCAGCGCCCCGAGTGCACGACGCGCGTCACCGTCCGACTGCTCCGCGAGCCAGCGCAGCGTGTCCGGATCCGCCTGCAAGCGTTGCGCACCCAGTCCGCGATGCTCGTCGGCCAGCGCCCGCGCGCACACGCTGACCACATCGTCGATCGTGAGCGGACGGAGCGCATACACCCGAGACCGAGACAGCAACGCTCCCACCACCGCGAATCCGGGCACCTCGGTCGTCGCCCCGCACAAGGTGATGACACCGTTCTCGACGTGCGGCAGCAACGCATCCTGCTGCGACTTCGCCCAGCGATGGATTTCATCGATCACGACCAGCGTACGACGCCCCTCGTAGCTGCGACGCTTCTCCGCTTCAGCAACGATCTCGCGCAGACGGGGGATACCGTCCGTGACTGCGTTCAAGACGACCACGGTTTGCTGCGTGTACCGACCGATGAGACTGGCGATCGTCGTCTTCCCCGTCCCACTCGGACCGGTCAAAATCACGCTGCCGATCGTCCCGTTCCGGATCGCGTCGCCGAGGGGCCGTCCGGGAGCGAGCAAATGCTGCTGTCCGACGACGTCCTCGAGGCGCTCAGGGCGCATTCGGGCAGCCAGCGGTTCCGGCGAACTCGCCGCGAACAGCGTGGCGCTCATGGAGCGCTCACACGAAGACCCGGCTGCAGTCCGAGTCTCGCCACCGCGGACGTCAACGCGGTGGCGAGCTCCGGCGACGTGGCCAGCGACGTGCGAGACGGCACCCAGACCGCAGCGGGGGGCTCGGCCCGTTCCGAAAGCCCCAGCCCGTCAAGCAGAAAGTACCACCGATCCGAACGCGAGTAGATCACGAGTAGCAACTCGGGCGTAAGCGACAGCTGATCGTCCGGCCCGAACACCGACATTTCCACGCCTCCGTACGTCGCCAACGGAAAGCGCAGCCGACCGAGCGCATCGCGCAGATCTGGCAGCGCCACGTCGAAGCCCTCCCATTCTGTGCCGCTTCGCAGATCGCTCATCACGACATCGACGGCGGGATCGAGATGCAGCGTCAGGGCGTGCATCAGGTCGACGGCGCGCTCAGCCGTCGTCCCGATTCGGGCGACGTACACACCGGCATCCTTCGATGCGACAAACCAATCCGAGACTGGACGGAAGCGTCCGGCCTCGTCATTACCCGACGGCGACATCTCGTTGCGCAGCTGGAGATTCATGCGGCTCGTCAGGCGGATTCGAAGAGTCGGGCGTAGTCGCGAGCTGCCTCGAGCAGCGCATCCCGCGTGTTGAGCGCAGGTTCTTCAATCACCCGCTGCAGCAGGGCATGCAACAATCGCCCCAAGGCCGGACCGGTCGCGATCCCTGCGCTGCGCAGATCATCGCCGTCGAGCGCGAGATCGGCCAGCTCGATGGGTTCGCGGAAGGCGATCGTGAGCATGCGTCGGTGGAGCCGACGAACCAGCGCCGGGTTCACTCCTCCGGTCGCAGTCCAACGAGCGGCCGCCAAGCGCACAAAGGCCGCCACCCGCAATCGCCCGACGCTCGCCGCCAGGCGTCGCAGCTCGGCATCCTCGGGTAAGGTGCCCGCCGCCACCGCCTCGGTGAGCGACGTCGCGAACCGGCTCCAACGATCCACGAGGGCCGACACGTTGGCCGTGTCTTGATTCGAAAAGCGGAGGTCGCGCAGCGCCCGCTCGGCCGGCTTGCCGCCGACCTCGCTGAACAGCGCCGCGATGCGCAGGGTCTTCCGGAGCGGACGACCGGCCAAGCCCGGACGAGGTAGGGCGTCGATGGCGCGCAACGTCTCGTCACCCACATCGGCGAGCGCCGGCACCAGAGAGGCGAACGCTCCCGCGTCTCGCCAGCGAACGAACGCCGTCGACGGGGCGAGTACCTGCTCCATCGTCTTCTCGAGTTCCTGCTTGACCCGCTCAGGAGACAACCGGTTCAGAAACGGTGCACTCTCCACGATCGCCGTCCAAGTGTCGGGCGCGATCTCAAAACCGAAGCGGGCCGCGAAGCGGATCGCGCGAAGGGCGCGCAGCCGATCCTCGCGCATCCGTGCGTCGGCGTCGCCGACTGCTCGTACGACCCGTCGGGCCAGATCGATCTGGCCGCCGAACGGGTCGTGCAGTCGATGATCGATCGGATCGTACGCAATGGCGTTGATCGTGAAATCGCGACGCGCCAGGTCCTCGTCCAGTGAAGCGCCGAACTCCACCACGGCGTGTCGACCGTCGGTCTTTACATCCCGGCGAAAAGTCGTGACCTCATGCATGAGGTTGTCGCGATCGAGCACGCCGATCGTTCCGAACTCGATCCCAACCGGCACGGTGCGACGGAACAGCTTCCGCACCTGGGTCGGCGTCGCGGCTGTGGCGAGATCCCAGTCGAGGTGGGCTTCCCCCAACAGCGCATCGCGCACGGCTCCGCCGACGCACCAGGTTTCGAATCCCGCCCGCTGCAGAGTGCGAGCGATTTCGATGACCTGGCCGGGGGCGCGAAGGTTCGGGTCAGACGCTGAGCTCGCTATCCGCAGAGCACGCTCCCACCGTTCACATTCAGGATTTCGCCCGTCACGTGCCGAGCCAGGGGGCTGGCCAGAAAGAGAATCGGTCCGGCAATGTCCGACGGCGATGCGACGCGCCCCAACGGGATGGCGGCCTCGATCCGGTCGCGACCGGCAGCGAACGGCTTCTCCACGGCCTCCGTATCGACCCAACCGGGCGCCACGGAATTCACGGTGATATCGCGACCGCCGAGCTCGACCGCGAGCGACTTCACGAACGAGATCATAGCGCCCTTGGTGGCCGCGTAGTCGGCGTGCCCCGCCTCACCGCGCTGCCCCGCGGTGCTGGACACGAAGATCATGCGACCACCGTCGCTCATGACCCGCGCTGCCGCCCGCGCTCCATAGAACATGCCATCGAGGTTGGTGGCCATGGTGAAGCGCCACCGGTCGTCGTCGAGCAGGGAAACCGGCAACGGATCCGGCGGCCAAAAACCAGAGTTTCCCACATAGATATCCACACCGCCAAGCAGCATCACGGCTTTATCCACAAAGGCATCGTTCGCCTCTTTTGTGGACAAATCACCCATGTGCGAAAAACAATTCACTTTGTGATTTGTGAGATCGGCGATCACCTGTGCCGCCTCGTCCGCACGACTGCGGTAGGCGATTCCCACATCGGCCCCGGCCTGCGCGAGCAGACGCGCCGCGGCGGCGCCAATCCCTCGAGACCCGCCCGTGACCAGCGCTCGCTTCCCTTTCAATGAAATCACGCCGAGCCTTCCCGGTGAAAGTACATGAGACTATGTGGACTAACTCTTTTTCTGGTAGGACTTAGAACGTATCGGCAAACAGCTTTTCAAAGCGTCTGTTCGATCGCGTCACAGATCGCGTGCTGGATGCAGAGATGAATCTCCTGCGCCCGATCGGTCCGATCCGTCGGTACCACAATCGTGTGATCGGCCAGCAGACGCAGGGCGCCGCCGTCCCGCTTCGTCAACGCCAGCACCGGGATGCCCTTCTCCCTGGCTGCCTCAGCCGCGCGCAGTACGTTCGGAGAATTTCCGCTGGTCGAGTGAATGATCAGGAGATCTCCACGTCTTCCGAGCGCCTCGACCTGCCGAGAAAAAATGTGATCGAAGCCGAGGTCGTTTCCTGCGGCGGTAATCAACGATGTGTCAGTGGTCAGGGCGATCGCCGGGTAGGCGCGACGGCTTCGCATGTACCGGACGACATACTCCGTTGCCATATGCTGGGCATCGGCGGCCGATCCGCCATTCCCGCAAAACAGCAGCGTTCCCCCCTGACCTACCGTTATGCGCACCATCTCCAGCGCGCGCTCGATCTCCGGCGCGAGGTCACGCACGACGCGCTCGGCAGTCGCGGCCAGCTCAGTCAGGGCGGCGAGCAATGGGGCGACGGCCGCGTTTGGCGGGTTCTGAGGGCCTTGATCGGCGTGGGTCATAGGCTGGGTATTGGTTCAGGTATCGATCGCCTCAGCGACCGAATATGCGCTTGATGCGTCCAACCAGGCCGTCCCGAAGGGGCGGGACCGGCAGCGGATCCTCGTCGCCCAGCACCCGCTCGGCGTTCGCCCGAAGCAGTAGGTCCATCTGCTCGTCGGCTCCCCGCTCGGCGAGCCAATCACGTGCCGTGCCCAGCGATCGGCCATCGCCGTGATTATCCGATGCGAGGATGTCGATCAGTCCATCGGCCAGCATGGCCTTTGCCAGATCAGCCGGCACCCCACGTCCCATGAGGACTGAGGCGTCGGTTTGGATGACCACGCCGAGCGCTCGCCACTCCCGCACCAGCTCCAGCGTGCAGCCGAAGTATCGCTCCGGATGCGCCAGAATCGGCGTCCTCCCGCTCCGGGCAATCCGACGGAGCTCGGTCGTCGCCCCTCGAGGCAGTCCGCCGCGGGTGAATTCCACCAGGAGCGCGCGGGAGTTCCCCAGGCAGAACTCGGGAGCCGTCAGGTCGACCCCCGGGCTGTCGAGCATGATCTCCCAGCCCAGGCGAATCTCCAAGCCGACCGGCGCCACGGCCCGCAGCTGCTCCAGCAGTTCGCAGTGACGCGCGTAGGGCGCGCTGGCGGCCTGACTCGCATTGAGATGCGGCGTGCAGACCAGCACCGTCACGCCCTGCGTCGCGAAACGCTGAAGCACGGGGATCGAGACCTCCAGCGACGGCGAACCGTCGTCGACGCCCGGCAGCAGGTGCGAATGAATGTCGATCATGGGGCGTCCCTCCTGCTGACGTGGCGCGGCGATGCGGCGAACATCGCTCGCGGGCGGCGGCTCAGGCGCCCAACGATCCGGGGAGCGCCGCGATTCTGGCGAGTGCGCGAGCGGCACGAGCATCCATCAGCGCTGGTTCGTCGGCGGCCGCTTGGAAGGCGTAGGTCACCAGCGAATCGACCGCGAGCAGGTCGAGCGCGGTCGTTCGTGATGTCGACCCAGACGCGAGCAAGGCGTCGAGCAATCGCTCGCCCGCGTCGAGGCACGCCTCCGGTACCTGCTGCACCGGCAGATGCGCGAACGGTTCCAGCAACGCGGAGAGCCGAACGCGGAGCCCTTCTGGGGGCGCCGGTGTCAGGCCATCAAACCAGCCGCCAACCGTAGTCACGCTCGTGTCCGTGGTGCTCACCGTGCCGTTCGTCGCGCTCACCCGGCGGCTGCCAGGCGAGCGAAGATCTCTGCAGCGGCGGCGATCGCCGCGTCCAGCTTGTCGGCCTCGACACCAGCCTGGGCCATGTGCGGCTTCCCACCGCCACGCCCTCCGACGGTCGCCGCCACCTCACGCACGACGATATCGGCCCGCAGCCCACGATCGCGCGCGTCGTCAGTGGATACGGCGAGCAATGCCCCCTTTCCGTCGGCCAACACGGCGCCCAACACCGCGACACCGCTACCGAGTGCCTCGCGGAGCGAATCGCCGAGCGCCTGGAGTGCCTTCACGTCGACGACCTCAACACGTGTGGCGATGAAACGGACACCGTGCACTTCGGTGGCCTGCGCCGCCAGTTGTTGCGCAACACCTCCGCCGGACGCGCCGCCACGCATCGCTTCATCGAGACGCTTCTCGAGCTGCTTCCGTTCGTCGATCAGCGCGTCGATCTTCTTCTCGATCTGCTCGATGTTGGTGGCCGTACCGGCCATCGGCACCTTGAGGCGCGTCGCCACCTGCACCAGGGCGCGCTCGCGATCGGCGAGGAACTGAAACGCCCGCGGTCCGGTCACGGCCTCGATTCGACGAACACCAGCCGCCACGCCGCCTTCCGACACAATGCGCACCAGGCCGATCTCGGCCGTGTTCTTCACATGCGTGCCGCCGCACAACTCGACGGACAACGCCGGAATCTCCACCACGCGCACCACGTCGCCGTACTTCTCGCCGAACAGCGCCATCGCGCCCTGCGCGACGGCATCCGCGTACGCGGACTCGCGCGTGTTGACGGGCGCGGCAGTCCATACGCCAGCGTTCACCTGGGCCTCGATGGCAACCAGCTGATCGTGCGTGAGCGGACCGTGGTGCGTAAAGTCGAAGCGCAAACGATCGGGAGACACGAGCGAGCCAGCCTGGTGCACATGCTCACCGAGCACATGTCGCAGCGCCGCGTGCAGCAGGTGCGTCGCCGTATGATTGCGCTCGGTGTCGTGACGACGCTCGCGCGGCACCACGGCGTGCGCCGGACCAAACGTGATCTCACCGGTGGCCGTGCCGATGGCGGCGATACGTCCGTCGAGCTTCTTCACCTCGGAGACGCTCACCGACCAGCCAGCACCGGTGATGGTGCCGTGATCCGATACCTGCCCGCCCGACTCCGCGTAGAACGGGGTCTCGCGTAGCATGACCGCCACGCGTCCGTCCGGCAGTGCGCGCACAGCCGTGACCACGGTCTCGGCCTCGGTCACGTCGTACCCGACGAAGCGGCCAAGCTTGGCCGCATGCTGCTGATCGTGCGTCCACTGCGTCGGATCGCCGAAATCATCGGCGCTCACGGTGATCTGCCGCGACTTCCGCTCGTCCTGCGACTGCTTACGCTGCGCGGAGAGAGACTGCTCGAACCCAGCGATGTCCACCAGATAGCCGCGCTCACGAGCCATGAGCTCGGTGAGGTCGATCGGAAAGCCGAAGGTGTCGTACAGCCGGAACGCGTCTTCACCGGACAACGTACCACGCATGGTCGTCGAGCCTTGCGTCGATGCCGCCGGCGCCAGCTCTTCGAAGCGCGTCATGCCCGCGTCGATCGTGGTGAGGAAACGCTCCTCTTCGGCGCGCGTAGTCTCGAGGATGTGCTTGCGACGCACATGCAGCTCGGGATACAGGTCGCGCATGGTCTCAATTACCACATCGACGACATGCACCAGCGTCGGCTCGCGACGACCGAGCAGCCAGGCGTGACGTACGGCGCGGCGCAGAATGCGACGCAGCACGTAACCGCGGCCTTCGTTGCTGGGGAACACACCGTCGGCCAACAGGAACGCGGTCGCACGCGCATGGTCGGCGATCACGCGGAACGACGCCGGATCGATCTCACGGCCGTCCTTTCCGACCGCCGAACCAAGGCCGACCCCCGGACGATACGGGTAGCCGATGCCGACGATCTCCTCGACCTTTGCGATCAGCGGGCGGAAAAGATCGGTGTGAAAATTGTTTGTCACGCCCTGCATGACGGCGGCGATGCGCTCCAGCCCGGCGCCGGTATCGACGGACGGCTTGGGGAGCGGCACCATCGTTCCGTCCTGCTGCCGGTCGAACTGCATGAAAACCAGGTTCCAGATTTCCAGGAAACGACCGGCTTCCGCACCCTCCACGAAGGCGTCGAGCGAGTAGTCCTGAATCTCCGTGTTCGTCCACTCGCCGTGCGCGTCCTTGGGGAACGCCCAATCGGGGGCCATGTGGGCAAGATCGACGTAGATCTCGGTGCACGGACCGCAGGGACCGGTGTCGGCCATCTGCCAGAAGTTATCCTTCGCCCCGAGCCCGTAGATGCGGTTGTCCGGCACGTTGGCGACGTCCTTCCACAGCTGCCGCGCTTCGTCGTCTTCGTGGAAGACGGTCACCCGCAGGTGCTCACGCGGGATCTTCAGGTCTTCGGTGATGAACTCCCAGGCGAAGCGGATCGCATCGCGCTTGAAGTAATCGCCGAACGAGAAGTTGCCGAGCATCTCGAAGAACGTGTGGTGGCGCGCCGTATGCCCGACCTGTTCGAGGTCGTTGTGCTTGCCTCCGGCCCGAACGCACTTCTGCGACGTGGTCGCTCGCCGATTACCATCGGGGGCGTCCTCCATGCCGAGAAACACCTTCTTGAATTGGACCATCCCTGCGTTCGTGAATAGCAGGGTGGGATCATCGGCCGGAACGAGCGCGGAGCTCGGGCGGATGGCGTGGCCGTTCTTCTCGAAGTAGGCCAGGAATCGGGAGCGGATTTCGGACGCAAGCATAGGCGTGCAAATATAGACGACAGCGCGTGCAATGTGCGGGGTCTACTCGCTCTCGATTTCAGATTGCCGTCCGAGCACCTCGCGCAGCACCTGTCCGATCACGCTGCCGCCAAAGCCGCGGCGCTGCAGAAACGCGACCAGACGTCGTCGAAGGACCGCCGGCTCCTTGGAACCGAGGGCGCGCACTCGCTTCTCCGCTAGCGCGCGGCACGCCGCCAGCTCATCGAAGCCGTCTTCACTGATGGCTGCGGTCACGGCGTCGTTTACCGTTCGCCCTTCGACGCCTTTGCGCCGAAGCACCTGCCGCACTTTGGCTGGAGCCTCGCCGCGTCGGAGCCGAGCGGCCGCCTCCGCGTGCGCGACGTCTTCGTCGGACAGTACGCCGATGGCGGTCAGGCGGTCGAGCGCCTCGGCGATCAGCGCGGCATCCGGCTGCACCCGCCGGAGACGAATTTCGAGCTCGCGGCGCGTTTTCCGACCACGGGCGAGCGCACCCACGGCGCGATCGCTCAGGTCCGTGATAGCCGACTCTCGGACAAGGTAGGCCACCGCCTCGGCATCGAGTTCTACGCCGGAACGCGTGGCGCCGGTCTCGGTCAGCGCGCCGATCGCCACCGTGAAGATGCGTCCGTCGGCGAGCGTGAGGACGAATCGTCCCGGCCGACGCGACGATTCCAGCACCGTCTTGACGGTGCCGGGCCCGGTCCCTGGCTCAGGAGCGGGTACGAAAAGAGCCGAGGGGCTACTCACAATGAGCCGTGGTGATCCGGGCACCACTTCACATCGCAAGCCACCCCTCGGCCCTCTTTTCGTTCACACATGCGGCAGATACCGCGTACTACTCCTCGGTCTCTTCAGGCGCGCCAGGTGCTTCGGCCGCCTTCACGCCAAGCAACACCTTGACCTTCTCTTCGATCTCGGCCATGAGCACTGGGTTGTCCTTGAGGAACATCTTCGCGTTTTCACGGCCCTGCCCGATGCGCTGCGTGCCGTAGCTGTACCAAGCGCCAGCCTTGTCGATGATGCCGGCCTCTGAGCCGATGTCGACGAGCAGTGACGTGTGACTGATGCCTTCCGCGTACATGATGTCGAATTCGGCCTGCTTGAACGGCGGCGCGACTTTGTTCTTAACGACCTTCACGCGGACATGCGAGCCGATCACCTCTTCCTTGTCCTTGACGGGTCCGATGCGACGGATGTCGAGGCGCACCGAAGCGTAGAACTTGAGCGCCTTTCCACCGGTCGTCGTCTCCGGATTACCGAACATCACACCGATCTTTTCGCGCAGCTGGTTGATGAAGATCACCGAGGTCTTCGAGCGCGCGATCGCGCCTGTCAGCTTTCGCAGCGCCTGACTCATCAAGCGCGCCTGCAGACCGACGTGGGAGTCGCCCATGTCGCCTTCGATTTCCGCTTTCGGCACCAGCGCGGCGACGGAGTCGATCACGATGACGTCGACGGCACCGGAGCGCACGAGGATTTCACAGATCTCGAGCGCCTGCTCACCGGTGTCGGGCTGGGAGATCAGCATGTTCTCGACATCGACGCCGAGCTTCTTGGCGTACTCGGTGTCGAGCGCGTGCTCCGCGTCGATGAAGGCCGCCACGCCGCCCAGCTTCTGCGCGTTCGCCACCACGTGCAAGCAGAGCGTGGTCTTACCGCTGGATTCCGGTCCGTAGATCTCGGTGACGCGGCCGCGCGGAATGCCGCCCACGCCGATCGCCGCATCGAGATTGATGGCGCCAGTCGGAATCGATTCGACACGCACTTTCGAATCGGTACCGAGGCGCATGATCGAACCCTTGCCGCAGCTCTTTTCGATCTGTGCGACTGCGAGCGCCAGGGCCTTGCGCTTGTCGTCTGACATCACTGTGCCCGCCATAGATACCGCCGTCGTGAGTGGTGAAGCCGCCATGCCCTGGCTCGCGAGAATCTACCGGGAACGCGAGCAGGGCCAAGACCCGAATAAAATACGAAGAACCTTCCATGTGGACAACTCCCCTGCACTGTCTGATTTCAGGGCAGTAGAAACGCATTCTCCACGTGCTGAACTCGGACATTCTGACCGGAAATAAGGATTCCGACCACGTCGAAGCGATACGTCAGCTCCGGAGTACCGTGTCGATCCACCCAAACGCGGGCGCTGCGGCCGAGTTCCCGGCGTTTCCGGAAGTGCACCGCCTCGACCGGCTGTCCGAACGCCTCCCCGCGCCTCGCCTTCACTTCCACGAACGCAATGTCGTTTCCGCGTCGCATGATCAGGTCGATATCGCGATGCCCGCTGCGGAAACGATGAGCGACGAACTCCCATCCATCGCGCCGCATCCACCGCGCCGCGATGCGTTCACCCAACAGCCCGAGCGCCTGTCGTTGTTTCGTCATGGGCGCACGTTACGGTGACCGCCCACATCGTGTGTCACCAGAAGTGCGCCGGCGAGCTCAAACGAACGCGGCGCGTGTGCGCGCGGCGAGAATGGCCGCGGGATCGTCGCTGATGATTCCCTGCGCGCCCTGGGACCAGAGTTGCACCGCCTTCTCTGGCGCGTTCACGGTCCAGATGTGCGTGACCACGCGCGCGCTGCGCACGGCTCGCGTGATCGCTTCGATCGGCAACGGGAAGCCGTTGTAGGTCGGCGGAATGCACAGCGCCTGATACCACGGTGATGGAATAGAACGACGCAGCAGCGACGGCAGCAGCAGTCGCGCCACGTCAGGTGTACTTGCACCAAGGGCGAAGCCTTGCCCGCGCAGCGGCTGGGTACTGGCGGATTCGAAGCCGGCCACGATCACGCGCTGCTGGATGCGATGTCGGATGATGGCGGCGAGCAGCGCCGCCGACGCGGCCGGCGTCTTCAGCTCCACGATCAGCGGCAGCGTGCTCGGCAACGACTCGACCACTTCGTCGAACGAGGGAATCACCACGCCGCGATGACGCCACGGAAAGGTGCGACCACCGTCCGTCGTGAAACGCGCTCCGGCGTCATGTGCACGGAGGGTTGCGTACGTCTGGCTGGCGACGGCTCCACGCCCACTGGTAGTCCGGTCGATGGTCAGGTCGTGCATGAGCAGCAAGACCCCATCGCTCGAGACCTGCACATCGAACTCGACGGCATCGACGCCAAGTGCCACTGCCTCCCGCAACGACTCGAGGGTGTTCTCTGGCGCGTGCGCGCGATTGCCGCGATGTCCGATCACCGGCCGGGCGTTCAGGTCGAGCAGGATCATGCTGCAAGATAGCGCGAATGCACGAGGGGGCGGCGCACCGTGTGCACCGCCCCCTCGTCAACTCCGTGCCGTCTCCGTCGTGCACCGGGCATGTTGCCCGCCCGGTGCACCGCCGGATCAGAAGGAGTACTGCAGACGCGTCATGATCAACCGGCCCGTCTCCGGCACGCCGGGGAACGTGCGCATGCGATTGTCGAACATGTTCTGTGCATTGAGCGACCACATGAGCTTCTGGCTGCCGAGGTCGAAGCGCTTGGACACCTGCGCGTCGACCGTGAGCGCCTCCGGCACATTCTCGTAGCAGAACGTTCCGGCAGGCGCCGGGCTGCAACGATTGGCACCACCCGACGCATTCGCCACGGCGCCGGGCTGACCGGCAGCGATCGGGAATGCGAAGTTCGTGGTGTAGTAGCTCGAGTTCACGGGGTACGCTTCGTTGTAGCGCGTGCGGAGCTCGAAGCCCAGGCCGTTCTCATCGTTCCGATACCGCATGCCGAGCGAACCACGGGAGTTCGGCGAGTTCGACATCAGCGGCAGGTTGTTTCCACCCGGGACGCTGCGGAAGATGTTCTGGCTCTGCCAGCTGTAGGACAGGTCCACCGTCACGCGATCGGTTGCCGAGATGTCGGTCGCGAGGTCGAGTCCGCGCACCCAGATCGACTTGCCGACGCTGGAGTACGTGAGATAGAGATCCGTGCTCGTGCTCGTGGCGTTGTCGAAGGTCACGACGCCCAACGGCGCGGGAGCAAAGCTGCGGCCGAGGCTCGGTCCGAGGGCCGCGCCGATGCCGGTCGCCAGCGCCGTGGCATTACCCACCGGCAAACCGGCCGCCTGCTGCAGCGCCGTCGTCAAATACGACGTCGTCTGACCCGAGATGTAGCCCTTGAGCTGGGTCGTGTCGCCGAAGAAGACGTTCGGCGTGGCGATCGCCGACGCCGTGCCGACGTCCCCACGCTCCTGCCCCCAGAACGACATGTCGAAGCCGACGCGGCTGCCGATGCGACCCTTGTAGCCCACTTCGAACGTGTTGTTGAACGAGGCCCGCAGCGGATCGATGTCGGCCACCTGCGCCGCCTGCAGCGGCGTCGACGTACCGATGATCGAAAGTCGCGTGCTCAGCTCGGCGGACGTCGGCGCGCGGGTCGCGAGGTGCTGGATGAGACCCGTGGCGAGTCCCGGAGCCAGCGCCGCGGCGGTTGCCGCCGGGAAACCGGCCTGCTGCAGCGCGCCCTGAATGCCAGCCGTGACGCTCGGATTGAGCGCGCCGGCGTTGGCACCGATGAGCGGGCCGAACGCAGCCGCCGCGTTGGCACCGACGAACTGACCACCGCCGGCGAGACGCGACTTCATGCACAGACCCGAAACCGCACTGCTGGTGCAGTCGCGACGGAACTGGAAGCCTTCCTTCGGTGGATTGCCACGGGCACGCACGTCGAAGCCCGAGCCACCGACGTTGGGCGCGGCGAGCAGATCGAGGAAGAACGAGAAGTTCG
Organism: Gemmatimonas groenlandica; assembly: GCF_013004105.1. Taxonomy (NCBI): domain Bacteria; kingdom Pseudomonadati; phylum Gemmatimonadota; class Gemmatimonadia; order Gemmatimonadales; family Gemmatimonadaceae; genus Gemmatimonas; species Gemmatimonas groenlandica. Next base: position 1,150,894 of record NZ_CP053085.1, on the reverse strand, counting down.
CCGGCGTCGAGAACGCGCGGTTATACGTGAAGCGGAGATTCTGATTCGGCGTGGGGCGGAAGATCAGCGCCGCACGCGGTGAGAAGAACTGTCCTTCGATCACGTTGTTCGCATCACCACGGGCCGCGAGCAGCAGTTCGATCTTCTCGGTCGGCTTCGTCGAGGACTGGAGATACGCGCCGTACTCGGTGACGTTGTCGACGTCCTCGTTTACGCCGTTCGTGGTGTTGCCGGTCTGCGGATTCGTCCAGATGTAATCGAGTCCATAGGTGAAGCTCTGCTTCTTGCCCATTTCGAAGCCATGCTGAAGCTGCGTGGCGACGACGCGGGACTTGTCGACGATCGGCTGACCAGAGCCGAGCAGAAACGTGCCCTTGTCGTCGAGCGCGTTCTCATTGCCGGCGTCGCTGGCGTTGATGAAAGCCTGAGCGAAGAGACGATTCCAGCGGAAACGCTGCTGAAGATTCGTGTACGACCAGTTCTTGATCTGCGCCGTGCCGTTCGTGCCGGTGAGTTCGAGACCGCTGCCGATCTTCGTGTAGCCGAGCGTCGTGATGGCTTCCATGCCCTCACGCGGGCGCAGATCGAGCCGTGCCTCGCCCGTGAAGCGCTGGAGATCGAAGTCACGCTGGCTCGCCTTGCCGCGGCGCGACTCGGGCACCACCAACGACGTGCTGAAGATCTTGGGTTCCTTCAGATCGTTGTACTCCCAATCCTTACCCTGCATGTACTCACCCGAGACCTTGTATGCCGCCTTCTCATTCAGCTTGCCGGCGTGACGCAGGCCGGTACGAATGATGGAGCGCTCGCCGCCATCCACACTGATCGTGGTGCCCTGCGACGCAAACGGGGACTTGGTGATGATGTGGAGCACGCCGTTCGAGCTGTTCGGTCCGTAGAGGGCCGACGCCGGTCCGAGCAGGATCTCCATCCGGTCGATGTCTTCGTTGGTGCCGGTGAACAGGAACGGAACGTTGACGCGCAACGACGGCACGCCGGCGAAGCGATAGTCCTGCAGCATCAGCATGCTGCCGCTGAACGCGTTATTGAAGCCGCGTGCGACGACGTTCGACTGAGCGAGACCACCGCGGCTCACATCGACGCCGGGGCTCGAACGCAGGTGATCCGTTACGGTCACGACCGGCCGTTCGGCGATCTGCTCGCTCGAAACGACGGAGATCTGTGCCGGCGCATCGAGCACTTTTTCCGGACGACTGCGACTCGCCGTAACCACGGTCTGATCGAGTGTGGTCGTGCGCGCGGTCATCGCAATCGTCAGCACCGCACCGGGCCGCACACTGGATGAGGTTTTCGGCGCAAAACCGATGGCCGACACGCTCACGGTGTAGGAGCCGTCGGGAAGATTCACGATCCGGAACGCGCCATCGGCGCCGCTAACGGCACCATACGACATGCCTCCAGCAACGGCGGCCTTGATCGTCGCGTTCTCGATCGGACGGCCGCTCTCGGCGTTGGTCACCTTGCCGGTAATCGTACCGGATTGGGCCGCCAGCCCAGCGGCGACCACGGGCAGCGCGCCGAGCGCGAGCAGGGTCGAAGTAAGTACTTGTCGAACGCGGAGAAGAAACATCTAACACCTCGGGAGGGAGGAAAAACGTCGAGGTCCGGCGGCCCGCGGGAAGGAGAGCGGGAAGAGGAGGGACAAGCCGTATCTATGTTCGCCGGACTGTTGCACGCCGTCAATACGCCGTGACGAGAGTCAACAGAGAATCTGCAGGAGTCAGGAGCCGCAGATGCGGTCTAAATCCTGTACACCCACCAGCACGTCACGTGGACGCGCCGCGCCTTCGGACGGCGCGAGTACGCCGGCCGCTTCCAACTGATCGATGATACGGGCGGCACGTCCGTATCCGATTTTCAGCCGCCGCTGCAACAGCGAGGTAGATCCTTGGCGATGCTGGATCACCACTTCCGCGGCTTCACGAAAGCGCGCATCCCGGTCGTCTGAGGTGCGGTCGCCATCGTCATCGTCGCCGCCATCACCCTTCGCTTCGAGGGCACGCACGGTTTCCAGAATATCCGGTTCCGCCGTGATGCCTTCGCCAGCGTCATGACGGGCGCGGGCATCCTCGTACCATTTGAGCAGTCGTTCCGTATCCTCACTGGAGAGATATGCGCCCTGCAGTCGCGCGGGTTCTGACTTGCCCGGCGGGATGAACAGCATGTCGCCGTTGCCGAGCAGCGCTTCGGCCCCCGCGCCATCGATGATCGTCCGACTGTCCACCTGCGACGCCACACGAAATGCAATCCGGCACGGAAAATTCGCCTTGATCAGGCCGGTAATCACGTTGACGCTGGGTCGCTGCGTGGCCAGAATCAGGTGAATCCCGATCGCGCGCGCCTTCTGCGCGAGCATCGCGATCGGCGTTTCGACTTCGCCCTGCACCGTCATCATCAGGTCGGCCATTTCGTCGATCACGACGACGATGTACGGCAGTACGCCGCCGGTATACGTGCGATCCTCGAAGGCCACCTCGAGGTTGCGCGGCTTCTGCACCGGTGCCCCTTCGCCATCAGCGTGCTGCTGCACGCGACGATTGAACTCCTGCAGGTTGCGACACGCATTCGCTTCGAGCAATCGGTAGCGGTCCTGCATCTCCATCACGGCCCACTTCAACACCGACGCCGCATCGCGATTGTCGGTGATCACCTTGTGTCGCAAGTGCGGTAACGTGTTGTACACGCTGAGTTCGACCATTTTGGGATCGACCATCAGGAAGCGCAGCGTGCGCGGCGTGTGGCGGTACGCAAGGCTCGTAATGATCGTGTTCACACAGACCGATTTTCCGGAACCCGTAGCGCCGGCGATCAGCAGGTGCGGCATCTTCGCCAAGTCGGCGATCACGGCACGCCCCTCGAGGTCCTTTCCGAGTGCGATCGGCAGAGCGGCGCGCATCTGGCGGAACTCGGTCGACTCCAGCACCTCGCGCAGCACCACCATTTCCGGCGTCGGGTTGGGCACCTCGACACCAACCGCACCACGCCCCGGAATGGGCGCGACGATGCGAATGCTCGGCGCCCGCATCGCCAACGCCAGGTCATCGGCCAACGCGGCGATCTGTCGCACTTTCACGCCGGGAGCCGGCTCGATTTCGAATTGCGTCACGGTCGGTCCCGTCGTCCGCCCGACCAATTCGCCGTCGACCTTGAACGTGCGAAGCGTCGACATCAGCTTTTCGCCCGCTAAATCGAGCTCGCGTTTGCCGGCGTCGGCATTGCGGGCCGGCGCAGCGGTCAGCAGATCCGTGGGCGGCAAGTCATCGCTAAAGGGCGACGGTTCCGATGACGCGTCGAGTGCCGCTTCCACGGCGGCGGCTGGACGCGTCGATTCTTTCGCGGCCTTCTTCGCTTTCGCGCTGTCGCGGACGGACTCCGGCGGCGCGTACCGCGCGTCCGGCTTGTCGAGCGCGAGGACATCACGCGCCAACACTGGATCGATTGCCGGCAGCTCCTCTGGTTCCGGTTCGAGCTGCTGCGCCAGCGTTCGGCGCTTGCGGCCAGTAACAGCCGTCCGGTCGCTCGTCTCAGCCTCGCCGCCCGCCTCATGCACGCTCCGTCCGGGGCCGAGCAGTAGGCGAATCGGATTCCAACGTAGGGTCGCTACGGTGAGGGCACTCGTGGCCAACAGAAAGAACACCCAAGCCCCAGCCGAGCCGAGTCCTTTGCGCAGATAGTGCGCGGCGAAGCTCCCCCAGAGTCCGGAAGCATCCGAGGCCGACGGTTCGCCGCCGAGCGCGAGCCCTATCGCCACCGGCACCAACGTCACGGTGCCTGCGAAGAGCACGCCCCAGTCGCTCGCATCGTCGGCACGCGCAATCCGTCCAAAGAGCGTGAGCGCGACCACCAAGCACCCCATGGCGACGATCGCCGCTCCGGGAATGCCGACGGTGCTCACCAGCGCACAGCGCGCCCAGGTACCCGCGGGTCCAAAGACGCCGGTGGCCTCGAGGCACAACTGTCCGGCATCGGGGGCATTGAAGATCAGTGCGCCGGTGAGGAATACCGCGAGCAACGTCAGCGCGATCGCCGAAAGCTCCCGACGCAGCACAGCGGGTTCCATGCTCAGTGGTCCGTGCGAGTCGCGGGCTCGAGCTGAAGCTGTCGATCCTGGTATCGCACCGACCGATCATAGCGATCGAGCGTCAGGCACATGTCCACATCGCGCTCAAAGCCGGCGGCAACCAACGACCTCGCGTGTCCGGCTTCCAGCGCCACCGACGCCACTCCTCCTTGGAACGGCCGCTCCGCCATCTCGGCCACGCGCGCACCATCGCCGCGCGTGACGCTCTCGAGACCAGCGCTAATGCCGCGCACCAGCCGTCCGGCGCAGACGACGTCCTCGAGTGCGACGTGCCGCTCATGGCCGGCGCAGATGATGGTGACGTCCCCGCCCTGTTCGATCGCGGCCCGCACGGAGGCGACGGTCGCCGTCACATTCACGAAGGCGGCAAAGTAGCACGCGCGCGCCCCGTGCGATGCGGCCAACGCCAAAGTGCCGTTGGTCGTCGTATATAGAATCGTCCGCCCTTCGACCGATGCCGGTGTGTACTCGGCAGGAGAATTGCCCAGGTCGAAGCCATCGATCTTCATCATGCGTCGCTCACCCGCCAGCTGAACCTCGCCGCGCGCGTAAGCCTTCGCTCGCGAGGCGGTCTCGTCGACGGTCTCGAACGGGATCACGGCGCGCGCGCCTGCGTCGAGCGCGGCGGCCACCGTGGTTGCCGCGCGTAGCACGTCAATCACCACGACGACACGATCCGCCACATCGGCGGGCGCAACTTGCGCTTCGCCGAGCAGCACATCGATGCGCACTATGTCGGTTCCTTGAGCAGATCGGTCCCTTCCAACTCGAGCCACTTGGTGTGCACCTTGCCGTCCTTGAAGGCAGGATGCTGCATCACGCGGGCGAGGAACGGCATGGTGGTCTTCACCCCTTCGATCACGAAGCTCTCGAGCGCGATCTGCATGCGCTTGAGCGCCTCTTCGCGCGTATTGCCCTGCACGATGAGCTTGGCGATCATCGAATCGTAGTACGGCGGCACGGTGTAGCCGGCGTACGCATGCGTATCGACGCGCACACCAGGTCCACCAGGCTGATGGAAGACTTCCAGCTTGCCGGGCGACGGCTGAAAATTGCGGGCAGGATCCTCGGCATTGACGCGGCACTCGATCACGTGACCACGAAACGCGGGCGTCTCCAGCACCGAGAGGGGAAGTCCCGACGCCACGCGAATCTGCTCCTTCACGAGGTCGACACCCGTCAGCATTTCGGTCACGGGATGCTCGACCTGAATGCGCGTGTTCATCTCCATGAAGAAGAACGAGCCGTCTTCGTCGAGCAGCATCTCCACAGTGCCGGCGCCGACATAGTTGATCGCCTTCGCACCACGCACCGCCGCTTCACCCATCCGCTCGCGCAGTTCCGGCGTCATCACGGGACACGGCGCTTCCTCAATCAGCTTCTGGTGCCGGCGCTGCACCGAGCAATCGCGTTCGCCCAGGTGAATGACGTTGCCGTGCATATCGCCCATCACCTGAAATTCGACATGCCGCGGACGCTCGAGGAACTTCTCGACATACACGTCGCCGTTGCCGAACGCGGAGAGCGCTTCAGAGCGGGCAAGTTGGAATGACCGCAGGAAATCATCGGGATCCCGGGCGACACGCATGCCCTTACCACCGCCGCCGGCCGCCGCTTTGATAATGACGGGGAAGCCGATACCACGGGCGAATTCCAGCGCCTCCTCGGGATCATCGACCGGTCCCGGCGATCCGGGCACGATCGGCACACCGCACTCGGCCATGGCCCGACGAGCAGAGGCCTTATCGCCCATGACGCGGATCTGCTCCGGTGTGGGCCCAATGAAGGCGATGCCGGAGGCGCGACAGGTCTCGGCAAACTCCGCATTCTCGGCGAGAAAGCCGTAGCCGGGGTGGATCGCGTCGGCGCCGGTGATTTCGGCGGCCGCGATCAGTCGCGGGATCTTGAGGTAGGAATCGCGACCCGGTGCGGGTCCGATACAGACATCATCGTCGGCGAAGCGCACATGCAGCGACTCGCGGTCAGCCTCGGAGTACACGGCGACCGTCTGAACATCGAGTTCACGGCAAGCGCGAATGACGCGGAGAGCGATCTCACCGCGGTTGGCGATCAGGACCTTTTTGAACATGCCGTATGGTGGCAGGGTCAAAGCCCTGCCGCCAGTCCCGCGGCCACCAATCAGGTGGCGGCGCTGCCCTGCCGGAATCCGTCCCAGTTCGTATCGCTGGTTCCATCGACCCCCTGGATACGGAGCGCGAACTCCGCGGGGTTAGTCGCATAGAAGAGCGCGTTCTCGTATGAGATCACCCCGCGCGAGTACCAGTTCATGAGCGACTGGTCGAAGCTCTGCATGCCGTACGCCATGCTCCCTTCCTTGATCAGGTCGGGAATATTCAGCGTGGCAGACAGGTCGCGAATCTGGTCGCGGACCGCCTCGGTGTTCACCAAGACTTCGCAGGCGGGCACACGACCCGGACGATCGGCCCGAGGCACAAGGCGCAGCGAGATGACCGACGACAGCGCGTTGGCGAGCGCGAAGCGCACCTCGTTCTGCTGGTGCGGCGGATAGAACGACAGGATGCGATTGATCGTGAGCGTCGCATCGGTGGTGTGCAGCGTCGAGAAGACGAGGTGACCGGTACCAGCCGCCTTGAGCGCGACGTCGAGCGTCTCGAGATCTCGGATTTCGCCGATCATGATGACGTCGGGGTCCTGACGCAGCACACGACGCAGTGCCTGAGAGAAGGACGCGGTGTCCGTTCCCACTTCACGCTGGTTGATGTGGCTCTGCACGTCGCGATGCACGAACTCGATCGGATCCTCGATCGTGATGATGTTCGCGCTGCGGCGTTCGTTGATATGGTGCACCATCGCCGCCAGGGCCGTGCTCTTGCCCGACCCGGTCACACCCGTCACCAGCACCAGTCCGCGCGGCTTGAGCGCCAACTGCTCGAGTACGGGCGGCAGGTTCAGGTCGCGGATCGACGCCGCGGCGTGCGCAATGGCACGCATGGCGAAGGCGACGGTGCCCTTCTGCTGATACACGTTTACGCGGAAACGTCCGATGCCCGGGACATTGATCGCGAAGTCCGACTCGCGCATCTCCACGAACTCACGGAGCTGTGCGGGCGGGAGCAGGTGCTCGGCGAGCGACCGGAGTTCTTCCGGCCGCATCGGCGGCATATCCAACGGGACGAGGTCCGAGTGCAATCGCAGCGTGGGGGGCCGTCCGACTTTGAGGTGCAAGTCGGACGCGCCCTCACGCACCATGCGCTGCAGTGCGGCCTTCAGATCAAGGCCCGAGCCAGGCGCCGTCGAGGTGACGGTTACTGGAGCGGCACCGGAGACCATCGTCATGTCATCGCGTCTCAGCCGGTCGGATCGAGGCGGTAGAGCACTTGTCCGTATTCAACCGCGTTGGAATCGGTGACGTTCACTTCGCGCACCACGCCGTCGAACTCGGACTCGAGCTCATTCATGATCTTCATCGCTTCGATGATGCACACAATCTGACCCTTGCTGATGCGATCGCCGACGTTGACGTACGGCTTCGCACCGGGCTCGGGGGCAGAATAATACGTGCCCACCATCGGCGACTTGATCTCGAGGAGTGCAACCTTCGGTGCCTCGGCCTTCGGCGCCGCCGCCACACCCTCTCCGGCAGGACGCTCCGAACCACCGGCGGGCAACACCGGGGTCATGGCGACGGGAGCGGCCATCTGAGGCGCGACCGTCATGGCCGCAACGCGCTGCTGGGAGCTCTTCGAGATTCGGAGCTTCATCCCCTTGTCGGAGGAGATCTCGATGGAATCCACGGTGGAGCCGTCGAGCATCTCGATCAGCTTCTTCACGTAGCGCAGGTCGATCATGGCGGGAGAGTCAAAGGGGATCATCGGCGCGGAAGGCGCCGAACGTACAGACATCAGGAGAGTTCGTGCAGGTCTCTCGGGAATCCAGTTAGGACCCTCGGACCTAATGCTGACAAGAACACGTCATCCTCGATTCTCACCCCACCCCAGCCCGCCCGATAGATCCCGGGTTCGATCGTCACCACCGTTCCGGCAGCGAGGGGAGACTCGACGACGCGGGCCAAGCGAGGCGCTTCGTGCACTTCCAGCCCGATCCCATGACCGAGCGAATGTCCGAACGCCTCACCAAATCCGCGAGCGTCAATGTAGTCTCTCGCGACCGCATCTGCAGCCATCCCCGTCATGCCGACCCGAAGCGCGCCCGAAGCGCGCACATTCGCCTCGCGCACGATGTCGTAGACCTCTCGTTGCTCGTCCGAGGCACGGCCGAGCACGAAGGTGCGCGTAATATCGGAGCAGTAGCCGGCGGTGACGGCCCCGAAGTCAATCAGCACGAAATCCCCCGTTTCGAGCTGGCGATCGCCGGCGCGGGCGTGCGGCAATGCCGAACGGGGCCCAGACGCGACGATGCTCGGAAACGGAAAGGCCTCGCTCCCTGCCTCCCGGAGGTGGCGCTCGAGAATGCCCGCCACTGCCGTTTCGCTGATCCCAGGGCGTAAGAGCGGGACCGTGTGCCGCAGTGCAGTTTCCGCCATCGCGACGGCGCGTTCGATAAGCGCCAGTTCGCCCGCATCCTTCACGGCGCGAAGTGTTTCGACCACATCAGTCGTCGGCCGCCAAGACCAACGCGCTCCCTGCTCCAAGAGTCGGGCAAAATCCCGATGCAGGAGGTGCATGGATTCGAAGCCAACCCGCTCGACGCTCGCCATGGTCCCGAGCTGCGCCCAAAGCCCGGTCCACAGGTTGGTGCTCTCGATGCGCACACTCGCGGCCGATCCGATCTCTTCCTCGACCTGCGTGGCGTACCGGAAGTCGGTGAGCAGAACGCAGTCCTTGGCCGTGAGAACCAGCAGCGCGTTGCTGCCGGAAAAGCCCGTGACGTAGCGGATATTCGCCAGCGACGTGACCAACAGCGCGTCGAGATCGGCCCGGGCCAAGGCGTCGCGCAGGGCCGTGAGCCGCGCCGGTCGGTTATCGATCGGACTCGCGACCGCCGCGGCGCTCACGCGTTCCGACGCAGGGCGGACACCAGCCCGCGCAGCGCGAACTCGTACCCCTCGGCACCGAGTCCCGTCACGCTGCCGATCGCGGCACTGGCGAGCATGCTGTGATGCCGCTCGGGCTCACGTGCATACACGTTGGACAGATGAATCTCCACGAAGGGGATCGACGTCGCCGTGAACGCATCGCGCAGCGCGAGACTGGTATGTGTGTACGCACCAGCATTGACGACCACGCCCTGCACCGCGCCGCGCCACGCGTGCAGGATATCGATCATGGTGCCTTCGACATTCGACTGCGCGGTTTGTAACTCGACGCCGAGCTCCGCGGCGACCTGCGCGAGCCCGGCGTTGATATCGTCGAGTGTGGCGGAGCCGTAGATGTGCGGCTCTCGCGTGCCCAACAGGTTGAGATTCGGTCCGTTCAGAATCCCGATGATCACGTATTCCCCAATCCTTTCAGCCACGCCGAGAATTGCGCGAGATCGTCGCTCACCTTCGGCGATGGTGTGTCTGGTGTTGGCTCACGGGTCGACGGCTGACTGGGCGACGGCGCGGGTGTGTGTAGTGTCGGCGAGGTGGCTGGATCCGGGAAAAACCGATCAAAGGAGAACGGTCCACCAGCATCTGGCACCGCCGCCGTGGCGATCGGCGTCGCTGAGCGCAGCGGTGTCGCCATGCGCGCGGTGCCGCCGAGCATGGCTTCTTCGAAGGGGAGTTCGCCACCAAAGTGGCTGATCTCGTCGATCGGAGCGAAGGCGTCGGCCAAGGCGCGCGCTGCGAGATCGTCGTGTAGCGGAGCGTCACCGCCGAACAACGACGCCAGTCCGTCGGCCGGCGTTTCGACGGCGACCGAAGCGCGCGGCGGCGTACGCCGCGGAACGCGGCGTGACGCCAGCCGCGCAAAGCGTTCACGTGCCGTGACGCGCTCGATCGACTCCTCGGCAAACACCGAGGCGTCGTATGCCGGCGACGAAATCGGGGTGGCCGAGATCGGCGTGATCGACAGCGGCGTGAGGAACTGCGGCGTCAGGCTCGCGACGAACGCGGGCGTCCCCATCGCCGGCGTGGCAAACGAGGCCATCGGCGCCGCGGGTGTGACAAACGCGGGAGCCGCGGGGACAACGTCGGCAGCGAGGCGCTCCTGGAGCTCGGCCAGGCGCGACGTGAGCACCGGGTCGTAGGGACGGCGACGCACCAGTTCTTCGTACACCGACACGGCGCGCGCCGTGAAGCCCTGCGAGACGAGCAACTCGCCCATCGTTTCGGTGACGAACGCTGGATTGCTTTCCTCCGGCATCACGTCGGCAAAACTCGCCTCGACCGAATCCGACTCCGCATCTGCGTCGGCGGCGTCGGCGTCGGAGAAGACTGCGACGGATTCGGCCCCAACCTCTGGCACCGCGACGTCCTCGACGGCCACCGCTTCGGGCTCCGGCGCCGGCGCGAGCCACGGCAGTTCATCCGCATCCGCGTGCGTCGGCGCGGGTGCCGTCGCAACGATCCACTCCGGCTCCGCATCATCGATCGCGTCGTTCGCGTCGTTCGCGTCGTTCGCGCCCGTCTCTTCGGCCTGAACGAGAGTTCGTGTCTCGACCTCCGTCGCCTCTTCGACCTCCGTCACCTCTTCGGCCTCGACCTCGGCCTCCGCCTCCGCCTCGACCTCAACCGCGTCCATCGCGTTGAGCGTCTCTGCGATCTCGTCGTGCGACTCTACCTCGCTCACGTCGCTGTCGAGGTCGACGATCCCCGCGTCTTCGGGAAGCGTATTCGCTTCGGAGGGGAGTTCGCCGGCGCCCTCGATCACGACCGAGTCGGCGGTCGCCTGCGCGTCGTATTGGCCGAACTGCGCGTCGATATCAGCCAGGAGTGCGTCCTCATCGAGCGCGCGGATCCGCATCGACTCACCGGGCTCAGCGCCGAAAGCGGCGACTGCTTCCGGTGTGAGCGCCGCGACGAACGACGGCGTCACGCTGCGCGGCGTGGCGATGCGAGCGACCAGCTCCGAGGTATCTGGCCATTCCGGCGCGATCAACCCTTCCTCGAACGGGACCTCGGCGGAGGACACGTCGCTGAAGCCGAACGGGTCGTCACTCGCCGTTTCGTCGACCGTCTCTGTTGCAAGCGCTAAGTCCGATGCGACAACATCCTGTGTGACCGCCTCCGGTTCTGTCTCAGCGGCGACATCCGGTTCGACATCTCCCCCGGCAGCTTCGATCGCGTCGAGATCGAGGAGCTCCGGCTCGCGTACGGCGGCGACGTCTGCCGACGAATCAGCCGACGGCTCGGGCGCCCTGGCGGCCTCCGGCGGCGGCATGTCGGGCTCACGGAGTCGGGCGTTGATCTCGTCGAAGTCGACGGCACGTAGCGCGGCATCAGGCGTCGGAATCGCTCCCAGCCCGATGGGCGCCATGGAGAACGCCGGCGTGAATGCGGGCGACGACGCGGCGGGAGGCGCGAAGAACGCCGAGACCGGCGGGACCGCCGGCTCGGGCTCCGGCACGGCCCGCACCACGTGCACCGGCGTCGCGAGCGTCGCCAGTTGCGCCGCGATGTCGTCGTTCCGCGGGTCCGCTTCCAGCACGCGCTCGTACCAGCGGCGCGCGCCAGCGGTGTCCCCTTCCCACTTGGCGATATCGCCCAGGTGGCGGAGGGCCTTCAGATTTTCCGGGTCGAGGGCAAGCGCTTGCTCGAACACCGTACGCGCCTCGGACAGATCGCCCGATTCGTACAGTGCCTGGCCAAACACGATGTACCCGCTCATGTGCTCGGGCTGCTTTGGCAGGAATTCCCGGCAGAGGGCAATTGCCTCCGACAGATTTCCTGCTTTCCGCAGCTCGTTCGCCAAGGGGGCGAAGTAGCGACGCGGGTTTTCCTCGAACTTTTTCCGGAGCTCGTCGATCCGGGCAGCAGTGCTCATCCGTCCAGTGCCCTCGTAGTGATGTTTCCCGGCCCGATGCGAGGCGCCCGTTCCGTCTGTGTGACAGGCCCCACGCAACAACTTATTAGCGGTGGCCGTTCCGGGAAGTCATTCGTGGTGATGTGGTACATCGTCTCCGCTTGTCTTGCTATTCGCGACTCGCGGCGGCTAGCTTGAAAGACTCTGCGGCATACGCCTCTCCCATGGAGGTGCGTGTGCCTTTCTGTTTGTCCAGCTTTTCCGCCCCAAGGAGTCTCGCCCCGTGCTGCAATCGATGCGGAGCGCCGCGAAATACATCTGGATCGTGCTGATCGTGGCTTTCGTCGGCAGTTTCCTTTTGTACGAGACCTCGGGTCTCGCAGGCCGCTCGCCCGTGACGACCACCACCGCCATTGCGACGGTGAACGGCGAAGAGATCCTGCTGACGTCGTGGCAGAATGCCGTGAATTCCCTCGAGCAGCAGCAGCAACAGCAGCTCGGCCGGGGACTCACGCTCGACGAGCGTAAGACGCTCGAAGACCGTGCGTACGACGAACTGGTGACGGAGCTGCTGCTCCAACAGGAATACAAGCGTCGCGGCATCACGGTTACTGACGACGAAATCCTCGAAGCGGCACGACTCGCTCCACCGCCGCAGGCCATGCAGTCTCCGGATCTGCAAACGGACGGGCGTTTTGACCTCTCGAAGTACCAGCGTTTGCTCGCCAGCCCGATGGCGCGGCAGTCGGGCATGCTCGCCGGTCTCGAGGCGTACTACCGCAACGAGATCCCGAAGCAGAAGCTGTTCGACCAGATCGCCTCGGACGCCTACGTGTCTGACGAGCGCCTATGGCAGATCTACCGTGACCGTCACGACAGCGCACAGGTCAGTTACGTGCTCGTCGGCCAGAATGCCCTCACCGATACGGCCGTCACTGTCACAGACGCGGAGATCTCGCAGTTCTTCGATCGGAACAAGAAGCGCTTCACCCGTCCCGGCCGCGCTGTCGTCTCTCTGCTGACCGTGCCGCGTACGGTCACTGCCGCCGACTCGGCCGCCGCCAAGGCGCGCATCGAGACGCTGCGTGCCGAGATTGTCGGCGGTGCGAAGTTCGAAGACGTCGCCAAGCGTGAGTCGACCGATAGTGTATCTGGCGCCAACGGTGGTTCGCTCGGCAAGGGTGGCCGTGGCCGCTTTGCCGCGCAGTTCGAATCGGCCATGTACAGCCTCAAGCCGGGCGAGCTGTCGGCGCCCGTGCTCACACCGTTCGGCTGGCATCTGATCCGCGTTGATTCGAAGTCGGGGGATACGCTCGACGTGCGCCACATTCTCGTGTCGATCGGCCAGAGTGATTCCAGCGCAACGCGCACGGATCGCCGGGCCGACTCGCTGGCCAGTAAGGCCGGCAGCCAGGAAGATCCCAAGACGTTCGACGCCGCCGCCAAGGCACTTGGCCTGTCGCCAGCCTCTGTGGTCGTGTTCGAGAAGGAGCCTCTCTCCTACGCCGGCCGCTACGTGCCGAGCGTCAGTGCGTGGGCGTTCTCCGGCGTGCGGGCCGGTGAAACGAGCGATCTGTTCGACTCGCCCGAGGCCTACTATTTAGCGCGGGTCGATTCGTTGACGCAGGGCGGCCAGCAGCCACTCTCGGACGTCAAGGAAGACATTCGTCGTCGCCTCGCCAAGGACAAGCGTATCGAGAAGCTCCGGCCGATCGCCGAGCAGATCGCGGCCGCCGCGCGAACGTCGACGCTGGAAGCGGCGGCAGCGCAGCGCAGCTTGCAGGTTGAGAAGTCACCGGCCTTCGCGCGCATCGACGCCGTGGCCGGTATCGGCCAGTTCGAGCCCGCCATCGGGGCCTCGTTCACTGTGCCGGTTGGTCAGGTTGGCGGCCCGTTCAAGGCCGTCGATGGCATGGTCGTTCTTCGCGTCGACAGTCGCACCGATGCGAGCCGGCCGGCGTTCGAAGCCGACAAGACGACGCAGCGCCAGCAGCTTCTGCAGTCGCTACGTCAGCAGCGCGTGGACGAGTTCCTCACCAACTTGCGCGAGAGCGTAACGGTCGTCGACAAGCGGCCCACCGTGATGTCCGCGTTGCGTCGCCAGTCCGGCGTCTGATCGCAGACTCCGCACACACGAAGCCCCCGCGATGCTTAGGCATCGCGGGGGCTTTTTGTCACGTGGAGCAAACCGATATTAGTTGAGCAAGCGCTTCGGCTCCGGGCGCTCTTCTTCGGCCGTGGTCTGCTCAGCGGTCCCGCCGCCTACGCGATCATTGCGCGGGGCCGGCTCGGTGATCTGACGCTGCGCATCACTCAGATTTCGCTTGAACTCGTTGATACCCTTGCCGAACGATCCTGCGATCTCGGGAATGCGCTTGGCTCCGAACAGGAGTAGCACGATCACGAGGATGATCATGATCTCCATGAAACCGAAATTCTGTAAACCCATAGGAAACTCCTAGAAGAGGGACCGCGCGATCAGGTAGGCGATCAATACTCCCAGGAGGCTCAAGAGCGAGACATCCAGGGCGACAGGTCCAACAGCAAACTTCAATATAATCAGGTCGATGGGAAGAGGGCCGATCGCCGGCGTAACGCCGGTCGTCAGAAACTCCTTCACCGCCCCGGCCGGCAAGAATCGACGCGCGACTTGAGTGAGCAGGCCACCAGCCACAAACCCGGAGGCGAGCACCAGGACATGGAACACCGGACGGTGCTTAGACGGTCCACGAGCCATCACCAGCGCCGCTCCACGACGTACGCAATGGCGTCCGTCAACGCTGTACGGGCCGCGCAGTCCGGCAAATCAGACAGCGCATCCTCGGCCTCACGCGAAAAGTGGTCGGCGCGGCGGCGGGCATAGTCCAGTCCGCCGTGCGCGCGAACAATCGCGACGACCTCGGCAATCGCTTCGTCTTCCGGCTCGGCGGCCGCGAAAAGCGCATCCACGCGCTGACGCGCCGATGACGGCATCTCGCGCAACGCCGCGATCAACGGAAGCGTGACTTTGTGTTCCTTCAAGTCGAGCCCACTCGGCTTCCCGGTCATCTCCTGCCCTTCGGTATAGTCGAGCAGGTCATCGGCAACCTGGAAGGCCATTCCAAGGCGTTCGCCGAACCGCGCGAGCGACTCGCGATGATTCGGCGCACCACAGAGCGCGCCGACTTCGCACGAGGCCCTGAAGAGAGATCCGGTCTTGGCTCGGATCAGCGTCTCATAATCCCGCTCGGTGAATGCCAATGCGTCGTATGCGGCCAACTGGCGAATCTCACCGAGGGTCATTTCGTTCGACGCCTGCGTCACCGCCTTCATTGCCTCGAGATCACCCAAGGCGACGAGTTCACGAAGCGCGCGCAGATAGAGATAGTCGCCCATGATCACCGACACCTGGTGACTGAACAACGAATTCACCGTGGGCATGCCGCGGCGCAGTGCCGAATGATCAACAGCGTCGTCGTGCACCAGCGTCGCGAGGTGAATGAGCTCGATGATCGCGGCGAAGGTGATCGCGCGAGCGGGGGGCTCATGTTCGACACTACTGGACAGCAGGAGCAAGGTGGGGCGGAAGAGTTTTCCCTTCATCCCCATGAGGTGCTCCTGCACTTCATTCACAAGCGGCACATCTGCGGAAACAATGCGCCACAACTCCTGCGACACCTTGGACAAGTCGTCCTGCACGGGCGCCTGAATGTCGCGCAGGGCCGCCGCCAACGCCGTCGGCGTCCGCGTGGAAAGCGTCATCGCGCTACCTGGTCGAGCGCCGCCAGTCTGGCGGCAGCGTCACGGAAATGGATGTCGGTCGCATACACGCGCTGATAATAGCTACGAGCCTCGTCCCAGCGCTGCAGGGCTTCGCACGAATATGCGAGAAGATAGAGGACACCCACCCGTTGTTCGTCATCCAACCCCGGCTCGTGGAGCGCCCGAGACAGTACCGTTGCCGCTACTTGGTGCCGTCCCTGCTCCACGAAACATTGCCCCAAGGCTTCGTAGGCGGGAAGACGATGGGACCGGCTTCGCAGCGCCTTCTGGAATTCCTCGATCGCATCGTCGAGGAGCCCCATTTCCTTGTAGGCGACGCCGAGGTCATAATGGCTCTCGTGGTCGTCCTCACCTAGTGAACGCGCGACCCCCTCCTTGAAGTGCCTGAGCAGGGCATCAAAATCGGCCTGTTCATCACCACTGATCGCCGGCTCACGCATCCGCATGCGGGTCGACGCGGGCGCGTCGTCGTCGCGCAGCCAGTCGGCGAGGTCGACAAAGTTGGCATCGCTCCCCGGCTTGGGCGGCGGGGGCGGTGCGGCGCTGCCGAGGGCAGCCCGGGCGCGGTCATCATACGGGTCGATCTCGAGAACGCGCGCATAGACGGCACGGGCCCGGTTCTCCTCGCCGATCCGCACGAGCGCATCGGCTAAATCGAGGTAGGCGACACGAAGGCGCCCTTGATCCTGAATCCGGACCGACAACTCGACGCGCTTTTGGTGGAACGCGACGCGCTCCGGCGCAACCTGGACGAGGGTGTCGGCGATATCTGCGCCGGCCGGCAGATCGCCCTGCGCCACGAGACCCTGTTGGGCCGCTTCCAGTTCGGCCAGTCCAGCGTCGCGCTCGCCCGCCTCGAAGAGCGCTTCCGCCAAGCGACGTCGGAGAAGCCAATCTTGAGGCAGCTTCGCCACGGCCGCCCGCAGCGCATCGCGTCGGGACGATGCCACGATCGTCGCCTCCGCGGCCACGGCGGCGATCGGCAGCGACGGGGTGACCATGACGGGCCGGCCGTCTTCGAGGGGCGCCCGGTCCATCTTGTCGTCGACGTCTGCCTCATCGGACAGGTCGATGTCGTCCCCCGACTCGCCAGCCTTCGCGGGTGGCAGTGCCTTATCCGCACTCCCAGCCACATCGACGTCCCCGGCGGTAGCCGGTGCGACGGCAGCAGCCAACGTGTCGCCCGGTACGAGATCGACGTCGGCGTCCACGAACGAGGTGGTCCCCGATCCGTCTCGATCGAACGCCGCAAGGCCCGCCTCGACGAGATCATCCCCGAGCAAAAGCGGTGGCAGCTCACCGGGGAGGATAAAATCGTGCGGATCGATCCGAAATGGCGCGCGTTGCACGGCCGCCGGCTCATCGATACGGAGCACAGGTGCCTCGTCGACCTCGATCGGTTCCTCATCCAACAATTCGAACGGGTCGTCGTCGACGGAAGCCTGTGCCTGTGCCTCCGCCTCGGCGACCAGTTGCTCACCGGCGGCAATCGCCGCATCGAGCTCCGGCACGGCCGAGATCTCGAGCGCCTCGATCTCGTGCGCGTCCACCAGCAAATCCGGCGCCTCCTCGACCTCAAACCACTCGAGCGTCGGTGAATGGAGCGGCGTCTCGGTGTGGATGACGTTCGCCACACCCGGATCATCTTCGGCGTGCGCAAAATCTTCGGCCATCACTTCATCGAGCTGCTGATGCGGATCGGGGATCGCGACTTGTTCGCCCGTGGGCTCGAATCCGCGCTCCTCGTGCACCTCGGCGAGCCCTTTCGCGTCCTGCAGCCAGGTGACGTCCCGCGCATGCACTGTGGGATCGACCACCGCGTCAGCGGATTCCAGCTCGTCGACGGTGAGCCCTTCGAGCGGCGTGGCACCAAAATCCGCGAAGTCGCCGGCGGCCTCCAGTCCGGCGAGTCGTTCCACGACCGGCTCCTCGACCGATGTCTCGACGAGGCCGGGCAGCAACTCCGCGTGCACTTCGTCCGTCGGCGCGGCACGGGGCGGCGATACCGGCGCGTCGGCCGGGGCCGTCGGGTCGAAGATCATGAAGGCTTCGAGGGCCGGACCAACCGACGTCTCCGCCTCGGGCGCGATATCGGGTGCCGCCACGTTCGAGGTCACGGGTGCTTCGATCGGCGCTTCAACCGTGAACGCGGGCACGATCGCCAGCGGCGGCGGCGTAGGCATCCGCGTCTGCCGCACCGGCGTGCGACGCGAGACGGGCGCACCGTAGTCCACCTCGAGGAAGATCAGGTCCTGCGACTTGTCCCTACTCGTCGAGGGCGCACCCTCGTCGCTAAGCGCCATCGAGGCGCTCGACGGTGTACGACGCCGCGGAAGCACAATGCCGGCCCGATCGGCATGCTCGTCAACCAGACGACGCACCTCGGTGAGCTCCGGCATGAGGTCGGCGACTTCAGCGAGCGCACGCATGCCCTCGTCCACACGCTCTTCCTGCTGCATGCGCGTCGCGTACTCGAGGAAGTTCCTCGTGGCGTCGCCGCGCAGTCCCTTGCGCGCGCAGATGCGCCCCAGCGTGAAGTACACATTGGCGCGACCCGGCGCGTTGCGCAGGATCTTGTTGCAGAGCGCGATGGCGTTGTTGAACAGGCCGGAGTTCGCGTAGTGCTCGACGGCCCGCTCGTAGTACGTAATCGCGTCCGGAACACGCCCCTGACGCAGTGCGAGGTCGCCGACCTTGTTCAGGAGCGCGACATCCACGTCTTCGCCTGCCAGCTCGCTCTCCTCGATCGCCCTCACGTACGAGGCGATCGCGCGATCGATCTGTCTCAGCTGCTCGAACTCAGCCGCCTTCTTACGGTGCTTCGCGGCGTTAGACATGAGTGCGAGAATGACTCCGAGTTGCTGGACGAACGACCCGTCGACGGGCTCGCGAGAATAACGTGATCACGCCGGGGCGGAAGGTGCGGAAGCTAGGGTTCACGCGGACAGGTGACAAGCACGCCCGCGAGCCCAAGCCACTCGACACAGACGCTCGCCAAACCAGTAAGGCAACGCCCGGAAATCGTCAGCGGCGTGCACCGCGAGATCGGCACGAAAGCCCTGCCGCAGTTGGCCGGTTTCGCCGGCCAGCCCCAGTGCCGCCGCCCCGTTGACGGTACCGGCGATCCAGGCCTCGGCTGCCGAGAGGCGAAGCTGACTGACCGCGAGCGTGAGCACCAAGGGAAACGACTGCAGCGGCGACGTTCCGGGGTTCAAGTCCGTCGCGACGGCGATCGCGATCCCAGCGTCGATCATCGCACGAGCCGGGGCCTGACGCCCTGTCCCAAGAAAAAGCATCGTCGCTGGCAGCAGGGTCGCCACGGTGGACGACGCGGCGAGCGCGGCTATCCCCTCGGGCGAGATGGCGGCGAGATGATCGGCACTGACCGCCCCCAGCTCTGCGGCCAGCATCGCCGCCCCGCCGTCATGCAGTTCATCGGCGTGGAGCTTCAGATCCATGCCGTGACTGCGGGCCGCCGTAAGCAGCCGCCGGGTCTCCGGCACGGTGAACACGCCCGGTTCGCAGAATACGTCAGCGAAACGCGCCAACCGCTCAGCCGCGACCGCAGGATAGAGTTCGTTGGTGAGACAGTCGATCCACGCCGCACGCCCGTCGGGGCGCTCGCGATACTCGAGCGGCACTTCGTGCGCGCCGAGGCAGGTCGGGACAATGTTGAGCGGACCGGCGTCGGCCAGTCGAGCGATCACCCGCAGGGACCGTAGTTCGTCGTGTACGGTGAGCCCGTAGCCGGACTTGATCTCCACCGTGGTCACGCCGCCCGCGGCCAGCGCGCGAAGTCTCGGCACCGCGACCGAGTACAGCTCGTCGTCGCTGCGCGCGCGCAGGTCCCGGACCGAGGCGTGAATGCCGCCGCCCCGCCGGGCGATCTCCAGGTACGGCACGCCGGTGGCGCGAAGCTCATGCTCCTCGTATCGGGCTCGGCCGAACACAGTATGTGTGTGCGAATCGACGAACCCAGGAGCCAGTACGCCTCGATCGCAGTCGATCTCCACCGCATCGGGATATCGACCGCGCAGCGCCGCGTCGTGGTCCACCGCGACGATACGTTCCCCCTGCACCGCCACACCGACGCCGGCCTGCACCGCCGCATCCTGCATCTCGGTATCGCGTCGCGCGCGCGCCGGACCAGCACAGGTGACGGTCTGCGCGGCATTCACGAACAGCGTGACGGTACCGTCGCTCATGCCATGACATCTCGTACGCGCGACATCAAGCGCAGCGGCGCTTGCGCTTCGCCGCGGCACGCGTAGAAGCACGCATTGCAGTTGATCGGCTCGTACCCCTTGTAGTCCTGCCAGCGTCCGTCCGGCTTGAAGTCGGGACAGCGACGCACCAATCCTTGCGGGTCGATGTGAATCGTCGTCGAACCACTGCGACACGGCTCGGTCATCTCGCCGCGCACATAGCGCGGTATCTGCTCGAGATAGTAATCGGAATTCGTGATGACGCCGCGCTTGCGCTGCTTGTACGCGAGCAACTGCCGCACGACGTTCTCGAGCTCACGCTGTTGCGTATCGCCAAGCAGATAGTCACCGTTGCCGTTCTTGAAATCGGTGTACAGTGAGAAGTTCACACCGCCGCCAAGGGCGGCCGCGCGCTCCACGATCGGCATGATCTGATCGAGATTGTCATTCTTGATCACCGTGTTGAAGCGCACGCTGCCGATCCCCGCGTCCTTCATGCGCGGCACCAGATCGAGAATCTTCGCCGACAGTCCCGGGATGCCGCGCGCGATATCGTGGCGCTCATCGAGGTAGTCGAGCGAAATGTTGAACTGATCGACCCCGGCATCCCACAACGACTTGGCGCGGTCGAGTGACAGCATGGCTCCGTGCGTAATCATCTGCACGTAGGTGTATCGAACGGCCTTCCGAACCGACGCGACGATCTCCTCGAGGTCCTTGCGCAACGTCGGCTCACCACCGGTGAACGTGACGAGCATCGGCGAGAAGCGGCGCGCGATCTCGGCGAAGTCGCTCATTTCGCTGTGTTTCGCCTCGGCGGGCGTCTTCCAATAGTCACAGAATCCGCACTTCGCATTGCAGCGCATCGTGACTTCGAAGTTCAACAGCACCGGCCGGTTTCGCGCGCGCAGCCACGCGTACTTGCCGAGGAAGATCGGCACGTGCCACGGACGATATCGACTCGACAACATCAGCGTTCCAGCATGGGAAGACGAATATGCTCGCGCGCCGCGGTCGCGATCGCGATGTCGTAGCCCGCATCGGCATGACGCGCCACGCCGATGCCGGGATCATTCGTGAGCACGCGCTCGAGCCGCCGACGCATGCGATCAGTGCCGTCGGCCACGATCACCTGGCCGGCATGCAGGGAGTTTCCGATACCAACGCCGCCCCCGTGATGGAACGAGACCCACGACGCGCCACTGGCCACGTTGAGCAGCGCATTGAGGATGGCCCAGTCGGCGATCGCATCACTCCCGTCGCGCATCGCCTCCGTCTCGCGAAACGGTGAGGCGACGCTGCCGGTGTCGAGATGATCGCGTCCGATGACGATCGGCGCCGACACCTCGCCCCGCGCCACGAGATCGTTCAGGGCGAGTGCGAACCGAGCGCGGTCGCCTTGTCCGAGCCAGCAGATCCGTGCGGGCAACCCTTGGAACGCAATCCGCTCGCGGGCGAGTTCGATCCAGCGACGCAGCTGCGCATCATGCGGGAAGAGCTCGAGCACCAGTTCGTCGGTACGCGCGATGTCGGCGGGATCGCCGGACAGCGCCACCCAACGAAACGGTCCTTTCCCTTCACAAAACAGCGGACGCACGTACTCCGGCACGAAACCGGGAATCCGAAACGCATCGTCGATACCGGCGTCGAACGCCACCGTGCGAATGTTGTTGCCGTAGTCGAACGCGATCGCGCCGCGGTCCTGCATCGTGCGCATCGCCCGCACGTGGTCGACGACGGATGCCGTGGAGCGCGCGATGTAGCCGGCAGGATCCGAACCGCGCAACACCGCCGCTTCGGCGAGCGACATACCAACGGGTACGTAGCCCACCAACATGTCGTGGGCACTGGTCTGATCGGTGACCACGTCGGGGGTGATGCCACGACGGACCAGTTCCGGCAACACCTCGGCTGCATTGCCGACCAATCCCACGGAGAGACCACGACGTTCCGCCTGCGCCGCGCCAAGCCAGGCCAATGCTTCATCGAGCGAATACGTCATGCGATCGCAGTAGCGCGTTTCGATGCGCTTCATGATGCGCGAGGCATCGACGTCGACACCGAGAATCGCCGCACCATGCATCGCGGCGGCGAGCGGCTGCGCACCGCCCATGCCACCAAGGCCCGCGGTGACGACCAGACGCCCTTCGAGCGTGCCACCGAAGTGCCGCGTGGCCACGGCACCGAACGTCTCGTAGGTGCCCTGAACGATTCCTTGCGAGCCGATGTAGATCCACGAGCCGGCGGTCATCTGTCCGTACATCGTGAGACCAGCGCGCTCCAGCCGACGGAACTCATCCCAGTTGGCCCAGCGGCCCACCAGATTGCCATTGGCGATCAACACACGCGGTGCGTCTTCGTGAGTACGGAACACCGCCACGGGCTTACCGCTCTGCACGAGGAGCGTCTCGTCGTTGGCCATCGTTCTCAGCGTGCGCACGATCGCGTCGAACGCCTCCCACGAACGCGCCGCCCGCCCGGTGCCGCCGTACACCACGAGGTCGTCGGGCCGCTCGGCGACGTCGGGATCGAGATTGTTCATCAGCATGCGAAGCGCCGCTTCCTGCTCCCATCCACGGCACTGCATCGTACTGCCGCGGGGCGCGCGGACTTCGCGCGGACCACTCGTGGATGACGCCGTCGGCGAGAGGGTCGCAGTTCCGTTCATACGACGAAAGCCTCGGTAATGGCGTCAAGTGCGCCGGCGGCCACAGCCTCTCCCAAGCGCGTGATGTCAGGCGCCGGCGGCCGATCGCCGGTAGCGCGCGCGACGTGCTGTCGAATAATCGCGTGCGCGCGCTCGACGGCCACACTACTGCGCAACGGACGACGATACTCCAGCGCTTCGGCGGCGGCGATCAGTTCGATCGCGATCACGTGCCGGAGGTTACGCACCGAGCGCCGCAGCTTGGTGGCCGCGCCCATCGCCATCGGCACCACGTCTTCCTTGTTGCCGTCGGTTGGGATCGAGTCGACGCTGGCTGGATGCGCCAGACCTTTGCATTCGCTGGCCAACGCAGCGGCCGTGACCTGAGCCATCATCTGCCCCGACTCCAGTCCTGGCGATCCCGCCAGGAACGGTGGCAGCCCTTGATTGAAGTCCGGGTGCACCAGTCGATCGATACGGCGTTCGCTGATCACGGCGAGATTCGCGCAGATGATCGCGAGCAGGTCACTGGCCATGGCAACGGCCTGCCCGTGAAAGTTGCCACCGCTCAGCAACTCGCCAGTGGCCAGCACCAACGGATTGTCGGTGGCCGCATTGAGTTCGCGTGAGATGACGCCACGCGCGAAGCGCAGCGCGTCGAGCGCGGGTCCGTGCACCTGCGGGACGCAACGCAGCGCGTATGCATCCTGTACGCGCGGATCACCGTAGCGATGTGACTCACGAATCTCGCTGCCCTCCAGCAGCATGCGCAGCATCGCCGCCGATTCCATCTGGCCAGATTGTCCGCGCGCTTCCTGAATGCGCGCGTCGAACGCGTCAGGTGTGCCGAGCAACGCCTCGAGGCTCATCGCCGTCGCGACGTGCGCCGCATGCCAGAGCCGAGTGAGTTCGGCGCACGCCAACGACGCAACCGCGGTGTGGGCCTGCGTACCGTTGATCAGGGCGAGGCCTTCCTTCGCCTCGAGCGTGACGGCCGAGAGACCCGCCAGCGCCAGCAGCTCATGCGACGGACCTTCATGCTGCTGATAGCGCGCGGTGCCCTCGCCAATGAGTGTGAGCGCCAAGTGCGCGAGTGGGGCGAGATCGCCGCTGGCGCCGACACTACCCTGCTCCGGTACGACGGGCCACACACCCGCGTTGAGCATCGCGAGCAACGATTCCACGACCACCGGACGCGCGCCCGCGTACGCCGTCGCGAGGACGTTTGCGCGCAGCAACATCATCGCGCGCACCTCACGCTCCGGCAGCGGATCACCCACGCCGGCCGCGTGACTCCGCACCAGATTGCGCTGCAGCGCCGCGAGCTGATCGCCGGCGATCGTGACCTCGGACAGCTTGCCAAATCCCGTATTGATGCCGTACACGGGCTCGGCACGCGCCACGGCGCGGTCGACGACATCGCGCGTGACCTGCATGCGCGCTCGCGCCTCCGGGGCCAATCCGACGGCCAGTGCGCCATCAGCCACCGCCATCACGTCGGCGATCTGCAACGAACGTCCGTCGAGCAGCAGCATGGTGTCCCGTCTCCGCGCCGGCCGAGCCGACGGCTCAGTATCCACTCGTCGACCGGTACGTCTGGCGATCGTAATTGAACTTGAGTTCCGGCTGCGCCTTCAGCGCGATGAAGAAGTTGAAGGAGAAGCTGCCACTGGGCGTCTGCGAGAAAGCGAACACGGCGTTCCAGTCATGCAACTGACGCTGCAGGCCCACCTGCTGGCTGGCGAACCGGGCACGCTCCACGTCGTACTGAGTGCTCCACTGCGCCGACCAATTCTGCGTGATGTCGAACGACATGGTGGCGGAGACATTCTGCGTGGCCGGCTGAATGAACGTCGGCGCGCCGATCGCGCTCTGCCCTGATGTCAGCCCGGTCGCCTGCGCACTTTGCGCGTTGAGCAGACACTGGTCGTACACGAAAAAGCCCAACGCGCGCTGCGGCTCGCAGAACGTGGAGGGATCATTCACGATCTGCGTGCCGCCACGCGGCCGGCGCTGACGGGCCGCGTTGTACTGCAGATTCAAATTCCAACCGCCACCGGTTGGCAGCGCTGCCTGCATTCCGCGCATGTTGCCTCCACCAGCGGCATTCATCTGGCGGCTCTGCTGCGCCACGTTCTGGTCGGACGCATTGCGTGGTGCGTTCGTGCTGTCGATCGCTTCGAGCGCCGTCGACATGCCAAGCAGGCGACCAAACAGGGCGACGAGTCCCGACTTGCCATTGAGGGAGAAGGTGACGCCGAAGTCGGTCCGATACGGACTGAACGTGGCGGTATCGGAGGCTGGATCGCCCTGAAACAGATCGTACGACGTGCGGAAGTCGAGGCCGGGCAGCAGATCGGTGCGCCCCGAAATCGTGAATATCTTGTCGGTGAAGCCGTTGCCGGTGGAGTCGGCGCGGATGAAATCGTACGACAGCGACGAAAAGTTCAACGCCAGCAGTTTGATCTTCTTGCCCGACTCCGGCGTCGAGTCGGAGTCCGACTTGAGCTTCGCTTCCAGGTTCGTCGACAGGTTGAGCGACACGCGGTTCTGCGCAAGTGACGACAGATAGCCGACGCGCGTGCGCCCGAGCGCCTGGAGATACTCGTCGCTGACGTTGGCATTCGGCGAGTAGCTGTAGCTGAGACTGGGGGTGATCGAGTGGCGGATCTTGGCGACTGAACCGAAGCCGGGCAGCATGGCGTAGAGCGTCGGCGACGCCGATAGCGCATAGCTCAGACGCTTCGACTGCTGCACCCACTTGCCGCCGCTCCGTTCGGTGCGGACGAACAACCCGGATGCCCCGTCTACGTTGTTCACCGAGATCGACGGCGACAGGTTCCAGGTGCCCTGAAAGAAGCGCGGTAATCCGAATGAGGTCGTCCAATCGAAGTTCGACTCGTACGTCTTGGCGAAGATCCGCGTGGAGCGGATCGACGTATCACGAACGCCGATGATTTCGCGCTGCTCGGGGAAGTTGCGATACTGATCGGACAACGTGAACGAGTTGTTCCACTGCCAATCGCCGATCTTGATGGGCGTGTCGAAGCCGAACTGCATGTTCCGACGGCTCGCATTGAAGCGCGAACTGTCGATGCCCCCGCCCGGCCGGATGTTGTACACGAACGGGAACTGCAGCCCCTGATCGATCTTGCTCTGTCCCGTGATGGCCAGTCGGAGCGACGGCGTCCACGCGAACGGTCCACCGGCGAGCGTGCCGGCTGTGACGTTCAGCGACGGGAAGTCCATGTCGACTTGCGTCCGCCCGGGATACTGCACGCGGCTGCCACCCACGTTGATCTGCGCCGGACCGACCTTCGTCTGGTAGTTCAGCTGCGACCGGATCGTCGCGTTGGCGGCCGTCGGGTTGATCGTCGTCTGCCGCTGGATCTGCGTGTTCTGGACCCAGTTCAGGCGGGCGGTCAGGCGCGTCTGCCGTGAGAAGTCCTGGTTATGATTCCAGGTGACCGACGTATTGGTCGTGCCGTCGCGCTGCGCCAGATACGACACGGCGGTCTCGCCACTGATGAACCGGTCGAGCCACTTGTAGCGTAGCTCGGCGTTGCCGCGCAGGAAGCCCGGATCCTGAACGGTGCTACGAGCGCCGGAGCGCCAGTCGAACGACGCTTCAGCGTTCATGTAGTCGCTGATCGCCAGGAAGTAGCCGATATTCGAGATACTGCGTCGATACGACGGGCTGTTTCGGAACAGTTCGGCGATGCCGAAGTTCGGCGTGAGCATGCCGCTGCGACGGCCGCTGCGCACGTCCTGGAAGAAGAACGGAATCCAGAACACCGGCACCTCGCCGATGTAGAGCACGCCCGGTCGTGCCACCATCACGTTCTCGGACACGAACTTCATGTCCTTCGTCGTGAAGTGGAAATGCGGCTCGGCATGATCGCAGTAGGTGAACGAGCCGTTCTTGGCGAACACGATATGCCGGCCGCTCACCAGCGAGTCGGAAATGATCGTGCCGCGCTCGGCGCTCAGAAACAGTCTCTGTCCCGACGTCACCGACGTCGAGAAGGCGCCCGTTACACCCTGCTTCGAATTGAGGTCGTACTCGATACGGCCCTTGGCGATGAAATCGTCGGCGTCCTGCTGTTGCGGGTCCCGCAGCAGCACCGTGTCACCGATGGCGACCACTCGCTTGGTGGAGTCGTTGTAGACGATCGAGTCGCCGATGATCATCGTTTCGTCGCGCTGCACCGCCGACGGCTTGCCCTTGAGCACTAAGGCACGCGACAGCGCATTGAAGAACACCGTGTCGCCCTGATACTGGATCTTGCGATAGCCCTCGCGGTCGAGCAGCGCGCGCATGAGCGAGTCGGGAGGCGTCCAGTTGAACACCTCGCGATCCTTGCTCAATGTCGCCAGACTGTCAGTACCCTTGGCCTTCCCGGACGCATCCTTGCCCACAGGCGCCGGTCGCGCGGGAATTGGTCGCTGGGCAGCCGCCGGCACGGCAAGCATGGCGGTGCCGAGCACCAGGCCCAGCATCGCCATCGCGACCGAACGCCACCGGCCGCAGACAGGCAGCGATCCGCTCACTCGTCCCCGGCAGCGATCCGCCGCTCGCGACGACGGCTGATGAATTTCGACACCGTGATCGACACTTCGTACAGCATGTACAGCGGGATCGTGAGCGCGATCAAGGACGTCGGATCACTGCCCGGCGTGATGAGCGCAGCCGCGACGATGCATCCCAGGAACGCGTGGCGCCGAAACTTGGAGAGGTACTGCGGCTGCACGATGCCCATGGCCGACAACAGCGCGATCACGATCGGCAGTTCAAAAATGGCGCCGAACGCCAGGCACATGGAGATCACGAAGCTGACGTACTGATCGACCGTCTGCATGATCTGCACGGACCCGCTCTGGAAGCTCATGAAGAAGCTCAGCGTCACCGGCAGCACATAGAAGAACGAGAGCGCCATGCCGGCCAGAAAGAGCACGGCGGCCCCGATCAGCGCCGGGATCACGGCTTTCTTTTCGTGGCCGTATAGTGCGGGCGAGAGGAATCCCCAGAGTTGCCAGGCCAGCACGGGCGACGCGGCGATCAGCCCCAGGGTAATCGAGGCGTCCATCACGATGTCGAAGAGGTCGCTCACGTGGGTCACCATGAGCGGCTGCTTCAGATACGGCTGGATCGGCAGCGACAGGAAGGCGATGATGTCGACCTGCTTGGTATACAACAGCGCGAAGGCGACGCCAACGCCGATGGCGATGGCTACGGCACATTTGAAAAGCCGCCAGCGCAGTTCCTCGAGGTGATCGAGGAACGGCATTTCCACACTGTTACTGCTGGACATCAGCGAAGTCGTCCTGGTCGCGCCGTCAGCGCAGCGTCTTGAGTTGTTCGGCCGCGAGCTCGGCCTCATCGCTGCGCGGATAGCGCGCGATCACCTGCTCGAGCAGCTGCTTGGCCTGCGGGGTATTTCCCTGCTGCAATACCAGCTGAGCTCGCTTGTAGAGCGCGGTCGGCGCCTTCGCCGACGTCGGATGGGCACTCACCACCGCGGCATAGGCGGCGTCAGCGGCCGGCAGATTCTTTTCCTTCGCGAACGACTCGGCTATCCAGAACTGCGCGTCGGGCGCGTAGTCCGAGGTCGGAAAGTTCGTAAGCAGTTCCTGGAAGTAAATGCGCGCAGTCGCACTGCTGCCGCGCGTGAGCTGATCGCGACCGTCGGTGTAGAGCTGGTTCGGGCCGGGGGCGCGGGCGGCCGCAGTGTCCGCCGCCGGCGCCGGTGTACGCCCAATCGTGGGCGGAGTAACCGGCGGCACTGTTCCGGCGGGCGGCACGGCCACCGGCGCCGAACTGCGCGATTCGATCTCCGAGCGAAGCCGGGCGATCGTCGCCTGACTCTGCCCGAGCAACGTCTGCACCTGGAGCATCTGTTCGCGAATCGCGCGCATCTCACCGCGAAGGTCACCCTGAATGCTGACGGTGCGCGCGCTCACCTTGGTCAACGAGTCACTGGCGACTTGCAGCATCCGCATGGTTTGCGTCAGTGCGTCGCGCTGTTCCAGCTGATTCTTGAGGATCTCCGCGCGCAGCGACGAGATGTCGCTCTGCACGATCCGCACATCCCCGCGGGTGGCGAAGCATCCTCCCGTGGCGACGAGCGCCACGAGAGGCACAAGCCGCCACACCCGGGAGCGCAGCGTGTGCCGAAGTCCGAGTGCGGCGGCGGCTATCACTGGGCGCGCAGCTGATCGCCGCCGGCGATGATCTCGAACTCGTCACGACGGTTGCGCGACCACGCCTCTTCCGTCGTCCCCTGCACCGCCGGACGCTCGCGACCGAACGACGCCGTTTCGATACGTGATGCATCGATGCCGCGATCGGTCAGGTAACGCTTCGCCGCTTCGGCCCGACGACGGCCCAGGGCGATGTTGTACTCGTCGCTGCCGCGCTCGTCGCAGTGTCCCGCAATGCGGATCTTCACTGCCGAATTCGCGTTGAGCACCGTGATCTTGGAGTCCAGGTTGGCCTTCGCGTCGTCGCGCAGCTCGTCGGCGTCATACTCGAAGTAGATCGTCTCGAGCAGGCGCGCCCGCGTGGCCGCCAGCTTCGTGCGATACTCTTCCATCGTGTCGCGTGCGGCGGGAGTGGTATTCGTCGGCCGCGTCGGCTGCGGTTGCTGCGAAACGGGGGCCGTCTCGGTCTGCGGGGCGACCACCGGCTTCTTGCGGCAGGCACCCAGCACGAGCGTGGTGGAGGCCAACACCAGGGTCAGACGAGACAAACGCATCATGTCGGAAAACTCCGAGGGGTAAAGTGAAAAGGGTGGTGATTACTGCGGCGACAAGCGCGGGGACCACGCCGACAATCGCGCCTCAGACCCGAAAGTGAGCTGGCGTGATCGTCCGGTTTCGATATCCACGATCCACAATTGGCGCGTTCCGCTCCGTGTCGACGAAAACACGACGTGCCGGGAATCCGGTGCCCACGACGGGTCGTCATTCCGGCCATCGTTCGTCACGACCTTCACGGTCTGATCGCGCAAATTGATGGTCATGATCTGGAAGGTGCCGCCGTTTCGCGATTGAAACGCGACGAGCCGCCCATCGGGAGACCAATCCGGCCCCGCACGATAGTCGCGATCGCCGAACGCCGCCGCCGTGAGCAACTCCGCGTTCGTTCCATCCAGATCGCTAATATACACTTCCGGGTGCCCCGAGCGATCGGACATGAAGGCAATTCGCTGCCCGTCAGGACTGAAAGTCGGCTGCGTGCTCGCCCGTCCGCGCCCCACCGTGATGCGACGCGGCGCGCCCCCCTCGATCGGCATGGCGTACAGATCGGTACCCGTGTCCGAGCCCCGCGCATACACCACCGTGCGACCGTCCGGCGACACCGACGGCGAACTGTGCTCGATGCCCGCCGACGACGCCAACGTGCGCTGCGAGCCGGTGCTGAGATCTGTCATCATGATCGGATTGCGGACGCCGTCGAGCACACTGTACACGAGCCCGCGTCCACCGGGCAGCCACTGCGGCGACATACCGCTCGGCGTCGCCGGGATCACATTTGCACGATCACTGTCAACTATCCACACGCGGCCGCCCCGTGTGAAGGCGATGCGCGTCTGCGCGATGCCGCGCTGGCCGGTGATCCACTCCTCGATCGCGTCGGACACCCCGTGCATGGCCGAGCGCCACGCCGGAGAGAGGGCCGACGACGGCAGCGGAAAATCCTTGCTGTTCACGACGGCCTTCTTTGACACGTCGTGTAGCGCGATACGCACCCAGCCAGACGGGAGCAGCGTGGGCTGCACGATACCGTCCACGCCGAGCTTGGCAAACAACGCGTAGTTGGGCGGTCCATTCACCACCGGCGCGCTCGACGTGGACACCACGTTGAAGCGATCGCTGTAGTCGAAATCCCGCGACAGGATCGTCGACACCGAGTCGCCGTTCACGCCCTTCACCGGCAGCACCATCAGCGCCGTTTTCTGCCCCGCCACGTAGCGCGTGC
Source organism: Gemmatimonas groenlandica (assembly GCF_013004105.1). NCBI lineage: Bacteria > Pseudomonadati > Gemmatimonadota > Gemmatimonadia > Gemmatimonadales > Gemmatimonadaceae > Gemmatimonas > Gemmatimonas groenlandica. The sequence goes on along the minus strand of NZ_CP053085.1, from coordinate 1,120,308 downwards.
TGAGGCTCACGCCGGGCGGCTGCGCCTGCGCGGCGACGCGCGACGGCAAGGCGGTGCCCACGACCAGCAGCAGGCCGGCGAGCGAGGGCAACACCCGAGTCAACACGGAGTGGGACATCATCTGGAGTATGCGGTCAGTTGGGTCGCAAGGCATAGTCAAACGTGAAGTACACGATCAGCACGTCGTCCGTCCATCCCTGAGGAAGCGGGCCGAATCCGCGCGTGGAACCAACCGCTTCAACCGCACCCATCGCATCGAGATCGTAGATACGATCCGCCGATCCCTTCACGACTTCGATGGCGATCACGGAGCCGTCGCGACGGATGGTGAATTTCACCTCCGACACCAACGATGCGGACACACGGCGCGGCGTCCAGTTCAACGTGATTTGCCGGACGATATTCTGCAGGTACCCGGGATACGGAAAGTCGATCCCGCGAATGCTCAGGTTCGCGACATCCGCCCCTTTTCCGCCCTGCGCGCCAGCACCAGCCTTGGGTGCCGCCGTGGCTTTCGACGCCGTCGGCGATGCGGTCTTCGAACCCGCTTTCTTCGTGCGCGAGGTCGAGGGTGTCGCCTTGGGCGACGGCAGCACCTTTTTCGCGGTCGAGGGCTTCGGGATCACCTTCTCTTCCGGCACACGCTCGGCGCCAGCGATATCCGGGGCCTGCGCCGACGGCTGCGCGGCGGGAGTCACCACACCGGCTTGTCGCGGTCCCGGCGGTGCCCCCACCAACTCTACGCGGTACACCGGCGGACGCGGCGCCTCGGCACGCGTGCCCCACCAGATGGCCGCCGCCACGAGCGCGAGGTGCACCACCGCGGAGAACGCGATGCCGCGGCCGAGCGCCGTCGGCCCAGTCGCCGCGCGCGACAGACTCACCGATCGCCGTCCGGTTCAGCGACGAGCCCGACATCCGTGATGCCCTTGGCCTTCATGGCGGCGACGATGCGCACCACGGTCCCGTACGGCACGGCTTCGTCGGCGCGGAGATACACGCCACCGCCGCCCTTCTTGTCCGACAAGGCCTTGATGCTTCCCGCGAACTCGTCGAACGAGAGCTTGGTCTCGTCGATGAAGATCTGCCCGCGCCGATCGACCGTGATCACGAGTCCGTTCTTCGGTTCGAGCGGCGCGACATCCGCCGTCGGCAGTGCGATATCCACGCCGCCTTGCATGATCGGTGCAGTGATCATGAAGATGATCATCAACAGCATCATCACGTCGATCAGCGACACCACGTTGATCTCGGCATTCACGCCAGCGCGCTCTCGACGACGCCCGCGACGCATCCTCAGATCCGCCCTTCGCGCACCATCAGCGCGATCAACTCCGAGCCGAATCCTTCGAGCGCATCGTCGAAGCGATTGAGGCGCGACGCAAACACGTTGTACGCGAACGCCGCCGGAATCGCAACCGCGAGGGCCGCCGCCGTCGCCATTAGCGCGGTACCGATACCCGGCGCCACCGCTTGAATATTGCCCGAGCCTTTCTGCCCAATGCCGACGAACGCTTCGATCACACCCAGGACTGTTCCGAACAGGCCGATCAGCGGACTCACGCTGCCGACCGTCGCCAACCACGGGATGTACTGCCCGAGCTCTTCACGCGCCTTCGATCCCTCGGCGTCGAGCACCAGCCGAAGTGCCTCCACCTGAGAGCCGGAAAGGCGCGCCGTGCGATCGTTGGTCGCGCCGAGCGCCGGCTTAGTGTCGTTCAGGAACGACACCGCGCGCGCGAAGACGGCCGTGAACGCACTCGGCTTGGCGCGCTGCGCGCACAGCATCGCGTCGTCCATACCGCGTGCGCGCTCGAAGTCGGCCACAAACGCCCGGCCGTTGGTCTCGGCCGTCTTGAATCCGCGCCACTTCGAGAACATGATCGCCCATGACATCAGCGACAGCACCACCAACAACGCGAGGACGCTCTTCGTGACAGGATCGCTGTTGATCAGCATGCCCAGCATCGATGACGGCAACGCCTCCTTCTCGCTCGCCAGCTGCAGCAGCGCGAAGAGTCCAACCACCGCCGTCACGCCTGCGTCTCCAGTCGCGCACGACGATCGGCGAAGAACCGATAGGTGTTCTCGAGGCCCTCGCGCAACGTGACCTTCGGCGTCCAACCCAGCACCGCCTGCGCCTTCGTGGTGTTCAGCGCGGAGCGCGCGAGCTCGCCAGCGCGAGCTGGAGCGTAGTCGATCGGCGAATGCGCCGACGACACGGCACGCAGGGTTTCCGCCAGCGTGTTCACCGACGTTTCGATCGACGTGCCGATGTTGAAGGCGCGGGCATCGAGACGGCCACGCGGTGGAAGATCCACCGTCGCCGCCGCGAAGTTTGCCCCGGCCACGTCACCGGCGTACACGTAGTCACGCGTCTGCTCGCCGTCGCCGAATACTGTCAACGCGCGACCATCAAGCAGGCGGTTGCAGAAGATCGCCACCACACCGGCTTCGCCATGCGGATCCTGCCGCGGTCCATACACGTTGCCGTAGCGTAGCGCGACGTTGTCGAGTCCATGTACGCGCCCGTAGTACGCGAGGTAGTACTCGATCGACAACTTCGCGATGCCGTACGGCGCCTCGGGATCCTTGCTGTTCGATTCGGCGCTCGGCGGCGGATCGAAATCGCCGTACAACGCGCCTCCTGTCGACGACAGAATGGTGCGCGTGGGATGACCGCCCGCGCGGACGGCTTCCATCAGGTTCAGCGTGCCGAGAATGTTGCGCGTGGCATCGTAGACGGGATCGAGCACGCTGCGGCGCACATCGATCTGCGCGGCAAGATGACACATCACGTCGAACTTGCCATCACGAATCAGCGCGGCCGCTTCGGGCGTGGTGATATCGCCGCGAACGAAGCGCGCCGCCGACGGGATGTTCTCCTCACGTCCACTCGACAAGTCGTCGAGGATGGTGACCTCCCAGCCTTCGGCCAGAAACCTGTCCGCGACATGGGATCCGATAAAGCCTGCACCACCCGTCACCACGACCGTCTTTGCCATGCCGTTCGTTTCCTCATCCGATGGGGAAATCCGCTGTCGTCGCGTCTCGCCAAGGGGCTGTCTGAGACGCGCAATGTCCCAATGTACACACGCGCCGACGCCCACGGGGGCCTCGGCGCGCGCGAGTACAGAATCGAGTTGGGAACGATGCGACGCCGGTCACGTCGCGCACGGTCACATCAGGCCATGCGTCAGGGCGCCTTGGCCACTCGGCGGGCGGCGAGACCGACGCCGATGTCGGACTGATACTGACGCGTGATCACGGCCGCACTGCCGCCCGATTCGCTGCGCACCACACGCACCGTCGCCACCAGCGACTCCTGCGACGGCTGCTCCTTGCTGCCGCTGCGATAGAGCCCGAATTCGTCGCCGGCTTTCACGCCCTGCGTCGTCCCGGCCGCAAGCATCAGGAAGCTCTGCAGCGTGGGCTGCAGCTCGTGCGGATCGATCCAGCGCACGCTGGTCTTTACATCGGGTTCAGCGAGCTTCTGCACGACCAGCCACGGGGCCGATGAACCGGCCGACGGCAGGAGCCGCTGGCCTTGTTCAACCCGACCGGACTGCCGCGTCAGCACGGCGAGCACCGGCTTGCCGGCCTCCACCCGCACGATCTCGACGATGCCCGTCGGAATAGCAATCATCGACTGCTTGTCAGCGGCGGCGGGCGTCGTGACCGCCACCAGGCGCTGCCCCACCGTGTAGGTGACACCGGCCGGCGGTCGCACTTCGATCTGGTCCGTCTTGATGGCCCGCTGCGGATATTCGCTTTCCAGACTGCCCGGCGAGCCCACGCGCTTGAGGATCGAACCGGACTTGGCCAGCTCCAACTGCATCACGATGAACGGTGCCGCGTCGAACTCGGCCTGTCGGGGCGCGGGCGTGTTGGGACGAAGCACGGCGCGCGTACGGCGTTCCGCTTCCGCGGCGTCGGGGAGATCACGGTGAAAGACCGTCTCCACTTCGCTGCTCTTGCGCGACGCTTCCTGCGCCTCGAGATCGACCAGACCGATGCGCGTGCCCTTCCGCGACATCATCAATTCGCTCGAATGCTGCGGCTGAAAATTCACCCGCGATGTATCCGTCTCGATGGTCGCCTTCGTGACGGTGTCGATCGCCGCCACGGCGGCCGCCTTGGCAGCGGCAGCGGGCGCCCGACCCTTGGCAGCGCCAGCTCCGGCCGCAGCATTGCGCTTACCGGCGGTCTGCGCCGACAGCGAGCCCGACGGGCGAGCGGGCGGCAACGTGCCCTCACCCGCCTTGGCCAGAGCAACACTTGGCACCGTGGAATCCGCGGGTGCCGCCGCCATCGCGGCCGCCTTCGCACCACGCACGGTCGGCGATGCCGGAACACTTAACCGCATGCCGACCTGAAGCGGAGCCGGCCCGCTCGTCGCGATCCGATTGCGCTTCGCGAGCGCGGGCCACTGATGGCCATCGCCGTAGAACAGCGCGGCAATTCCCCAGAGGGTTTCGCCGGCGCGTACCACATGCGTCGTGGTGGCAGAATCCTTGACCTGATCGAGCGTCGAATCGGCAACAGACACGATACGACCCTCGGCTTCCTGACCGTGCACGACGGTTGGACGCCAGACGAGCAAGAGAGCGAGCGTCGACAGGAGTGCCACGAAAATGCGAGACACCGGCTGCAACGCCCGGTGGGATTCGATGGCCGTAGACGACTGCGGCTGGTTTGCAGCGCGCATTAGCGAGCCTCACAGTGGAAAGACTTCGCGCCCCCGCCCGGGGCGCTGGAGGGCCCTCGACTCGCGTGCATCACTGCATGCGAGGTGCCCACACCGGAGACGCCTGCGATGGACGCGCGTAACGGCGGGCGCATCACGGCAATGGTCGACATCATCACATTTGCCGCCGTCGGGTGTTCCCGACGGCGGGCACCATGAATCCTGCGGCGATCTAGAAGGGCAGATCGTCGTCTTCGTCTTCCAGCGCGCCCGGAAAATCTCCAAACTCTTCCTTGCCAGCCGACGGCGCAGCCGCCGTTTTCGGACGCGCTGCCGGGGCCGCCGAGCGACGCGGCGCGCTGTCCATGTCGTCGCCGCCGCCACCGCCGGCGCGACCGCCGAGGAGCATCAGTTCCTTGACCTTGATCTCGGTGGTGTACCGGGTCTGTCCGTCCTTGTCCTGCCACTGGCGATACTCGATCTCGCCTTCGACGTAGATCTTCTCGCCCTTCTTCACGTACTTCTCCACGACGTCAGCCAGACCAGAGCCACGCGCGCTGTTCCAGACGACGCAGCGATGCCACTCCGTCTTCTCTTGCTTCGCGCCACTCTGGTCCGTCCAGTTGCGGCTCGTAGCAAGCGAGAACTGCGCCACGCGCGTTCCAGTGCCGACCGTGCGGATTTCGGGATCTGACCCGACGTTGCCAATCAAAATGGCCTTGTTCAGGCTGCGACTCATGGTGCCTCCTCGAAGTACGATGGTAATGGGTGTCGGATAAGCTAGGAGGGTCCTCTGACCAAACCAAACCCGAAAGCTGCGGGTGGGGCTATTCGAACGCCGTCACGTCGCGCCGCAGCACGAGCGCGTCTTCGAGCGGGCGTCGGTAGTACCCTCGGCGGCGCCCTACGGCCACGAATCCACGGGACGAGTAGAGCGCGCGAGCGGCCGCGTTCGACTCACGAACCTCGAGAAACATCGAGGCGACCCCGGCCTCGGTGCCGGCGGCGATTGCATCGTCGAGCAGGCGCGCCCCCACCCCGCGCCGGCGAATGCCAGGGGCCGTCGCAATATTCGCGATCTCTGCCTCGTCGGCGGCCTGCAGCATGATGCAGTATCCGATAATCCCGCCCGAATCGTCGACGGCGGTGGCCATTCGCGAAAACGGATGCGCCAACAGCTCGTGAAACGACGTTGCCGGCCACGGGTCGCTGAACGCGAGCGCCTCGATCGAAGCCATGGCCGGAACATCGTCGGCCGTCGTGGGCCGAATCGCGAAGAGCGGCGCGGTCATGAAGCGCCGAGGGAGGGCAATGTCGCCCCGTGCGACGCTTCCCATTTGACCTGCGCTTCCGCCAGACGACCGTACTGCGGCTCCCAGCTATCCAACGGCACGGCCTGCGTCCACGCCTGCCGTGCGACGCGCAGAAGGTGCGACGACCAGGGTGTCACCACGAGTGACTCGCGTTCGGGCACGGGCGACGAGAGCACGGCCAGGCGTGGTCGTGAACCGACATGCTCGTCGAGCTCGTGAAGCGTCATGCGTCGGAGCGCGGACTGGGCGTGCACGTGGCCATTCTCGTCGAACATGACGTCCAGGACGTAACGCTCTCCCCGTAGGGCATCGCCGTGTACCACCGCGCGACCGGCAGGGAGCGATTCGCCGGCATCCGACGCAGCCAACAACAACGACGAAACGGCGAACAGCGGCACGGATGCCCCGTGGGCCAGACCCTTCGCCAGCGACGCCGCGATGCGCAACGACGTAAAACTTCCTGGGCCTTCTCCGCAGACGATGCCCAGGAGTTGGTGCGGGACTACGTCGGCCGCTTTGAGGAGCGATTCGACCGCTGGGAAAAGCCGATCCTCCCGCCCGGCACCCATGGCGACGGGGTGCATCGCGACGAGTGCTCCATCGGCGATCAGCGCCACCGAACCGGCCGTCGTCGACGCTTCGAGCACGAGGAGCCAACCGAGCGGGAACGCCGATGACTTCTGAGGAAGAACGGGTTCGGACATACACAGAGTCTAGCGCGCCCACCGAATGTTCCCCAGCCCTTGACTGCGCGCTACGCCACGCTGGCGATGCGGGAGAACTTTGCGGGCTCCTGACGGAGCTGCGGAAACGGGTCCTCGCGTCCCTCTGCCAACACCGCGAAGGTGCCTCGTTCAGCCAGTGCCACCGCCGCGTCGAACACGTGGCTATCAAAGCCGGTGCCCCGATCGCGACGCATGATGTCGAGCACGACCGGCACCTCCAACCCAGCGCGATATGGTCGATCGGCCGTCAGCGCTTCATAGACGTCGGCCACCGCCAGCACTCGGGACAGCAGGCCGAGCTGGGAGGCATCCAGCTTCCAGGGGTAGCCTTTGCCGTCGAGGCGCTCGTGATGCTGCGCGGCCTCCTGAGCGAATCCGTTGAACGCACTGACGCGCTCGAGGATTTCCCACGTCCATCGCGGATGCTTCCGGATCTCGCCGAATTCTTCGTCCGTGAGTTTGGCCGGCTTGTCGAGGATCCGATTCGAGACGCCAAGCTTGCCGATGTCGTGCAGCAGACCGGCGCGGAGCGTATCCCGGCACATGTCAGCGTCGGCCCCCATCGACATGGCGATACCCACCGCGTAGCGCGCGACGTTCGTCGAATGCCGAGCGGTGTACGGCGTCTTTGCGTCGATCACCGCGGCAAATGCATACGCAATTCCGTCGAGCCGCTCGTCGGTGGCGTGGAGTGGAGTACCGCCCGGCTCGAGTGCCAACACCGCCTGGTCGAGGTTCGCGCTGTCGGCAAGCCCAGCCCACCACGTACGATCGCGCTTCCACGTCCCGACCAGATCGACCATCCTCGGATCGAACCAACGGCCGCTTCGCTGCCGCGTCATCTCAATCGCCGCGTCGATGCCGTTCTCGCTCCAATAGGCCTCGAGCGTCTGCGCAATCAGCAGAATACGCGAGAGCATCGGAATTTCGTCGCCGGCGAGTCCGACCGGGTGACCCAGTCCGCACCAGTGCTCGTCAACGTGAGCGATCGCCTCGCTCGTTGCGGCGGGGAACCCGAGTACGAGCGCGATCTGGGCGCCGCGTTCGCATCGCGTCTGGATGATTTCCCGCGTCATGGACGGCGTACGCGCGATGCGCAAAAAGTGCGACACGCGGGCGATCGGATTTCGACCCACGCCGCAGTTCTTCGCGGTGCGCATTGCGAGCTTCCAGCGATCGTGCCAATCGACCAGACGCATGTCGCGCTTCACGTCCTGATCGTCGCTGCCGAACAGCGCCGACATGCGCGCCGCATTGCTGGAGCACCCCGAATCCTTCAAGAGGGCCGCGTAGTACAGTGCCCCCATCGTGTCGCCATCGAGATTGAGCTCGCGACCGAGGCGCATCGCGATCAGCGCGGTGCGGAGCGTGTGTCCAGGGCGCTGTCCCTCGGTGAGGTCGAGCGCGTATGTCAGCGCCGAGATCACTTCGGCGAGACGAATGAACGAGCCGCGTGGGCCGGCGACGGGCATGGCGATGACGCAAGGGATGCGGGAGACACCGACCGACATGCCGTGCCCCACCATTCCTCAGACGACGAGACACGTCGGACAGTCACCGGCGCGAACCCGATCCCGACATACCAGCCGATTCAGCGCATCGTGGGCGCGTGGATGCGGAGTAACCGCCGATCCGCGTTCTCCGGATCATGACCGAGCACCACGTGAATGGTGTCACGCGGCAGCGTATTCACGGCGCGATCGGGCCATTCGACCAGTAACACGGGTGCGCCCTCAACCAGCTCATCCCATCCCAACATCTCCAGCTCCGCGTCCGATCGGAGTCGATACAGATCGGCGTGAATGACGGGGCCTCGCGGTGCGTCGTACTGTTGAATGATGGAGAAGGTCGGACTCGTCACCGCCTCGATGGCAGCGACGCCGATTCCGACGCAGATCGCTCGCACCAGGGTGGTCTTGCCCGCTCCAAGGTCACCCTCGAGCGTGATCACTACCGGACGCGGGAGTACCGCCCCGAGTGCCCGTCCCCACGCCTCCAGCGAATCCCGATCGGGGGCGCGCGGAGCGCCTCGACCAAGCAGGTACCCTAGCGAGTCAGCGGCCACGCTTGCCTCCGGCGCGCCGCATCGGTGCGCTGCCGGGGGGGCGCTTGGGAGCGGCCGTGTTGCCGCGTGCCTGCTCCGGCTTCTCGCCGAGTGCGGTTCGGACTTCGAAGAGCTGGTCGCGCAATCGAGCCGCTGCCTCGAAATCGAGGGCGATCGCCGCTTCGCGCATGGCGACTTCCAGCTCCCCCACGAGTGTCTGCAGGTCCTCGCGCGAGCGCGGCGCACTCTCGGCGCCAAGTCGCTTGGTTGTCGGGGTGGCCTCCTCGTGCGGCGCGCGCGCGTCGGCGACCCGCGTAATTAACCGGACGTCATCGATGCTCTTGAGGACGCCATGCGGTGTGATCCCGTGCTTCTCGTTGTGCTCACGCTGAATCGTCCGACGACGATCGGTCTCGTCGATGGCACGCTGCATCGACCCGGTGATGCGGTCGGCATATAGGATCGCCATTCCGTTCAAATGGCGCGCTGCGCGTCCGATCGTCTGAATCAACGACCGATCGCTGCGCAGGAAGCCTTCCTGGTCGGCGTCAAGAATCGCCACCAGCGAGACCTCGGGCATGTCGAGTCCTTCGCGGAGCAGGTTGATGCCGATCAACACATCGAATTCACCGAGGCGCAACCCACGCACGATTTCCATGCGCTCGATGGCGTCGATATCGGAGTGCATGTATCGCACCCGAACACCCACCTGCTGCAGATAGTCGGTTAGGTCTTCCGACATCCGCTTGGTGAGCGTCGTAACCAGTACCCGCTCGCCCTTTCGCTCGCGAATGCGAATCTCGTGGAGCAGGTCGTCTACCTGCCCCTTCACCGAACGAATTTCCAGAACCGGGTCCAGGAGGCCCGTGGGGCGGATGACCTGCTCGACGACCACGCCTTCCGAGAGCTGCAGCTCCAGTTCCCCCGGCGTCGCCGAGACATTCACGAGCCGCGGAACCAACTGGATGAACTCGTCGAAGACCAGCGGTCGATTATCGAGCGCACTGGGTAGCCGGAATCCGTAGTCGACCAACGTGAGCTTGCGCGCGCGATCGCCGTTGTACATCCCGCGAATCTGCGGCAGCGACACGTGCGACTCGTCGACCACGACGAGATAGTCATCGGGGAAATAGTCGAGCAGACACGCAGGGCGCTCGCCGGCCGCGCGGCCGCTAATATGTCTCGAATAATTCTCGATGCCGGCGCAGGTGCCGATCTCGGCGAGCATCTCGAGATCGAAATTCGTGCGCTGATCGAGCCGCTGCGCTTCCAGCAACTTGCCCTGCGTGCGCAACTCGGCCAGCCGTTCCGCCAGCTCCTCACGAATAGCCACACTCGCCCGTTCGATCGTGGGGCGGTTCGTGATGAAGTGCTTCGCCGGATAGATCGCCATGCGCTCGAGCGTCGAGATCGTCTCGCCGGAAAGCGGGTCGATCTTGGAGATGCGCTCGATTTCGTCCCCCCAGAGCTCGAGTCGTACCGCCTGCTCTTCGTAGGCCGGATAGATCTCCACCGTGTCGCCTCGTACGCGGAACGTACCGCGATCGAATGCGACATCGTTGCGCAAATACTGAATGCCGACGAGCGCGCGGAGGATGTCATCGCGCGCGATCTGCTGGCCTTTCGATAGCGCGACCATGCGCTCACGATACGACACCGGATCGCCGAGGCCATAGATCGCGGATACGGTCGAGACGATGACCACGTCGTCGCGCTCCATCAACGACGACGTCGCCCGCAGCCGGAGTCGATCGATATCCTCGTTGATGCTCGCGTCCTTTTCGATGAACGTATCGCTCGAGGGGACGTACGCTTCCGGCTGATAGTAGTCGTAGTACGAGATGAAGTACTCGACCGCGTTCGTCGGGAAGAACGACTTGAGCTCACCGTACAGCTGCGCCGCCAGCGTCTTGTTGTGCGACAGCACCAGCGTCGGCCGCCCCCACTGCGCGATGACGTTGGCCATCGTCATGGTCTTGCCAGACCCGGTCACGCCGAGCAGCGTCTGAAAGCGGTCGCCCCTCGTCAGCCCTTTAGAAAGTTCGATGATCGCGCGCGGCTGATCGCCGGCGGGGGCGAAGGGACTCTGGAGTCGAAACGGGGCTGACATATCAGCAATATAGCGAGATCGGCTTTTCTTCGGGTAGCGTCCACGCCCCCAGCCGAGTCCGCCGGCTACGGCTCAGCCGTGATTTTCTCGCGTCGGGACACCGCCGCGATACCCTTGACGCGACGAGCCGCCTTCATGATGCGCTCCAGATGGGCGAGGTTCTCGACCTCGACCATGGCCGCCCCAGTGACGCGACCATCGGTCGTCTTCAGTTCCAGGCTCTTGATGTCGGTGCCGGTGGCGCTCACCGCCGCCGCCACGTCCGCATACAGTCCGCGACGATCGGTGCCTTCCATCGCGAGACGCACGATGAACCGCTCCCCTGCCATCTCGTGCCAATCGATGTCGAGCCGTCGCTCGGGCTCGTGCGCGAGCAGCAGCAGGTTCGGACAGTCCCCGCGGTGAATACTGACGCCGCGACCACGCGTGACGTAGCCAACGACCTGATCGCCGGGCACCGGCTGACAGCACTGCGAGTAGCGGACGAGCAACCCATCGGCACCCTGAATGCGGATACCCTTGCCGGTGCCACGCACCCGATCGACGAAGCGCTCGAGCGTACTTTGTTTCTCGACCGGTTCGGCTGTCTCGAGATCGGGGTGCAGCGCCTTCAGCACTTGCATCACGTGCACATCGCCGGCACCGACCGACGCGATGAGGTGCATCGCATCCTTCAGCTTGAGCAGCTTGGCGATCGGCTGCAGTCCATGGTCGTCGATCTTCGGCAGTCGGCGACGGCGCAACTCGCGCTCGATGATCTCGCGTCCAAGGCGCATGGCCGACGAACGCTCCTCGAGGCGCAGCATCTGCCGGATCTTGTGACGCGCACGACCCGTGCGGACATGCGACAGCCAGTCACGACTGGGCTTCGCGTTCGGATTGGTCAGGATCTCGACCGTCTCCGAGTTTTTCAGCTCGCGTGACAGCGGGGCGATGCGGCCGTTGACCTTCGCACCGGCGCAGTGCGCTCCGACCTGCGTGTGAACGGCAAATGCAAAGTCCAGCGGCGTCGCGCCCTTCGGCAACTGAATGACGTCACCGGTCGGCGTGAACACGAAGATCTCGTCCTGGTACAGATCGAGCTTCAGGAACTCGAGAAACTCGCCCGGCGTCTCGGCATCGAGCTGGAGTTCGAGGACCTGGCGGAACCACGCCAGCTGACGATCAAGATCATCAGCGCTGCGTGACGACTCTTTGTACAGCCAGTGCGCCGCAATGCCGAAATCGGCCGTGCGATGCATATCGCGTGTCCGGATCTGGATCTCGAACAGCTGGCGCCCCGGGCCAAACACCGTCGTGTGCAGCGACTGATAGCCGTTGGATTTCGGCTGCGCGATGTAATCCTTGATGCGCTCCTGTACCGGTGTCCAGCCGTCGTGGATCACGCCGAGCGCATGGTAGCACTCGAGCACGTTGGGCACGATCACGCGAATGGCCAGCAGATCGTAGATGTCCTCATACGGACGGTCGCGCTGCTGCATCTTCTTGTAGATCGACCACAAGTGCTTCGGACGGCCGGTGACTTCGACGTCGGCGATGCCGGCATCGGTGAGCCGCTTCTCGAGCGGCTCGCGCATCTGCGCGATGAGCTGCTCGCGCTCTCCACGTTTGGCCGCGACCAGCTTCGCGAGCGTTTTGTATGCATCCGGTTCGAGATGCTTGAAGGCCAGATCCTCGAGTTCCCAACGCACCTTCGCCATACCGAAGCGATGGGCCAGCGGCGCGTACAGGTCGCGCGTTTCCTGCGCGATCCGCCGGCGCTTTTCCGGCGCCAGATAGTCGAGCGTGCGCATGTTGTGCAGACGATCAGCCAGCTTGATCAGGATGACGCGGGCATCCTTGGCGATCGAGAGCAGCAGCTTGCGATAGTTCTCGACCTGCCGCTCTTCGCGGGACGAGAGCGGAAGGTTGGCGATCTTCGTCAGGCCGTCGACGATCTGCGCGATCTCCGTGCCGAACTCGCGCGCGACATCCTCAATCGTGATGTCCGTGTCCTCGACGATGTCGTGAAGCAGCCCGCTGGCCACCGTCGTCGTGTCGAGCTGCAGGTCGGCGAGGATGCGTGCGACTTCGATGCAGTGCGAGACATAGGGCTCGCCCGAATGACGCACTTGGCCCGCGTGGGCGACATCGGAAAACTTGTACGCGCGCACGAGCAATTCGTGGTCGAGCCGATCATAGGAGATATCGGCACTCGGCCCGAATCCGGGAATCATCTCGTGCAGCGCGATCGTTGTCACAGCAGACCTGCCTCCGCAAAGCTCACGTAGCGTCCTCGTCCCACAATGATGTGGTCGTGCACCGGGATATCTAGCAAGCGCCCGGCCGCCACCAACTGTTCCGTCACCGCCCGGTCTTCCGCCGACGGCGTCGGGTCGCCACTCGGATGATTGTGCACCAAAATGACCGCCGCTGCCCGTTCCGCGATTGCCTCGCGGAACACCTCCCGAGGATGCACCAGTGACGAGTTCAATAATCCCCGGGTGATCAGCACGTCGCGTTCGAGTCGATGCTGCGCGTCGAGAATCGCGACGTGGAACTCCTCCACCGGTGCATCCTGCAACCGAGGCGCGAACACCGCCACCACGTCACGGGGACCACGGAGCGGCACCCCCGCCTCACGTGCCTCGCCCGCCATGCGCCGACCGAGTTCGAGAGCCGCGTGCACCGCCGTCGCCCGTGCTCGTCCTACCCCGCGCACGCGTGTCAGAGCCGCCAGCGGCATAGACCCGAGCCGCCCGAGCGAACCACCCGCCTGCTCGAGCACGAGCTGCGCACAGGCGAGCGCCGATGCGCCCTTTCCACCGGAGCCGAGCACTGTGGCAATCAACTCCGTGGTGCTCAACGCCTGCGCGCCGAGACTCCGAAGTCGCTCGCGCGGGCGATCGACGTTCGGCATCTCTTTGATCTTAAGGGCAGCAGCGTGAGACTGGCTAGTCGGGACCGTCACGGATTCACTCCAGGAGAATGGGGAGATGGCTATCCCGACAGGATGTGGATCAGTGGCTGTTGCGACGGTACCGCCGCATCGCGAGCAGGCCCATTTTACCGAATGACCGCTATCCCGAGTGCCCAGACGTCCCCGCTGCCCCCCGGTACCGAGTCGTTCGATCCCGCGAACAGCGAGGCGTGGGAGGCACTTCGCGCACTCGGTCATCGCATGCTCGACGACATGCTCGATATCCAGTCGTCGTTGACGCATCGTCCCGCGTGGCAGGAACTACCGGCCACCAAGCGCCACCTGTTCGACGAGCCCGCTCCGATCGAAGGGATCGGTGCGGATGCCGCGTACGATCGTTTTCGCAGTCATATCCTGCCGTACGGCAACGGCAATTGGCATCCACGCTTCTTCGGTTGGGTGCAGGGTCAGGGCACCCCACTGGCGATGCTCGCTGAGATGCTCGCCGCCGGCATGAACCCGCATCTCGCCGGCTTCAACCATTCGCCACCGATGGTGGAACGACAGGTTGTCAGCTGGCTCGCCCAGCTTATGGGCATTCCGGGCGCTGGTGGGCTTCTGGTGACCGGAGGAACCGCCGCAAACACCCACGCCCTGGGCGTTGCCCGATTCGCCGCTGTACGCGCGCGTGGCGGCAATGTGCGCGAACACGGTCTGCAGCACTGGCCGGAGGGGCCGACCGCGAAGCCCTTGGTCTTCTACGGCTCGGTCGAGACACATGGCTGGGCGCGCAAGGCGGCCGAGTGGCTTGGGCTTGGTGATCGGGCATTCCGGCGCGTGCCGGTGGATGCCGCGTACGAGATGGATCTCGTGGCGCTCCGAGGCATGATCGAGCGCGATCGACAGAACGGCCTCGATCCCTTCTGTGTGATGGGGACCGCGGGCACCGTGAACACGGGGGCCACGGATGCGCTTCCGGCGATCGCGCAGCTCTGCCGTGACGAGTCACTCTGGTTTCACGTTGACGGCGCGTTTGGCGCGCTAGCCGTCCTGGCGCCGTCCGTGCGCGATCAGATGGCCGGACTGGAGCTCGCCGACTCGATCGCCTTCGACCTGCACAAGTGGGGCGCGATGCCGTTTGAATGCGCGTGCGTGCTGGTGCGAGACCCCGCTGTCAATCACGACACGTTCCGGGCGAACGCGTCCTATCTCGCCGAAACCAGCCGCGGCGTCAGCGCCGGGGGCGTGTACTTCGCTGATCGGGGGCTCGACCTGACTCGCGGATTCAAGGCGCTCAAAGTGTGGATGCAGCTGCAGGCAAGTGGGGTGGCGAAGCTCGGCCGCATTATCGAACAGAACGTGACACAGGCACAACACTTCGCGAGGGCGGTACTTGCGCACCCGTCGCTCGAGCTGCTTGCGCCGGCCCCGCTCAACATCGTGTGCTTTCGTTATCGCGCGGATGCGCTCGACGACGATACGCTGAATGTCATGAACGAGGAGCTGTTGCTGCGCCTGCAGGAGCGCGGCATCGCGGTGCCGTCGAGTACGCGCATCGGCGGGCGCTTCGCGCTCCGGTTGGCGCACGTGAATCACCGGACGACCGACGAGGACATGGCGCTCGTGTTGGCGGCCGTCACGGAGATCGGTGACGAATTGGTGGGCGAGTTGGTCGCCGCGCGTGCGCAGCGGGGTCCGTAGGCGCGCGGAGATTCGCGAGGTCTAAACACACAGAAGCCCCCGCCACCGGAATCCGTGAGGATCGGTGACGGGGGCTTCACAAGGTGCCGGCATCGGCCTACTCTCCCGCGGTCTCTCGACCGGAGTACCATCGGCGCTGCTTGGCTTAACGACCGTGTTCGGGATGGGAACGGGTGTGGCCCAAGCGCTCTAGATGCCAGCGATTTCTGTGCGCACTTGCGTGCGAAATCGGTCCTACAGGTCCATCGATTTTCAAGGCTCCGCGGTCGCCTGAGGGCGTCGCGCGCGTTGACAAACGGATCGGGAAGTGATCTTGGGTGGGCCGTCGCCGAAGCGAGGCGACCCTGACGTACGCATGCTTTGCGAATTCTGTTTGGTGTTGCTTGGTCCCCTGAAACAACCAGGGGGGAGTCAAGCCGCACGGGCGATTAGGACAGCTGCGCTCGGAACGCCTCGCGGCGCTTCCACGTGCTGCCTATCGACGGAGTAGTCTCCTCCGGCCCTTTAGGGAGCTCAAGGCTCCAGGGAGAATTCATCTTGGGGGGCGCTTCCCACTTAGATGCTTTCAGCGGTTATCGCCACCGATCATCGCTACCCGGCGTTGCAGCTGGCGCCACAGCCGGGACACGAGCGGATCGTCCGACTCGGTCCTCTCGTACTAAAGTCCGCTCCCCTCAATTCTCCAACGCCCACGACGGATACAGACCGAACTGTCTCACGACGTTCTGAACCCAGCTCATGTGCCACTTTAACCGGCGAACAGCCGGACCCTTGGGACCTTCTCCAGCCCCAGGATGTGACAAGCCGACATCGAGGTGCCAAACCGCGCCGTCGATGTGAACTCTCGGGCGCGATAAGCCTGTTATCCCCAGCGTACCTTTTATCCGTTGCGCGATAGCCGATCCACACCGGGCTACCGGATCACTACGGCCGACTTTCGTCTCGGTTCGACCCGTCGGTCTCACCGTCAGGCTGGCTTCTGCCGTTACACTCTATAGGCGCGATTACCGACCGCGCTGAGCCAACCTTCGCGCGCCTCCGTTACTCTTTCGGAGGCGACCGCCCCAGTCAAACTGCCCACCTGCCACGGTCCCGGATAGGGTTTGCCTACCGCGGTGAGGCGATCATACAGCACAGGGTGGTATTTCACTGGTGCCTCCTCGAGGGCTAGCGCCCCCGACTCACCGGCTCCCACCTATGCTACACAGTCCTATACAATCGCCAATGACAAGCTGCAGTAAAGGTGCATGGGGTCTTTTTGTCCTGTCGCGGGGACTCGGAATCCTCACCGAGACTGCTATTTCGCCGAGCGCGTGGTCGAGACAGTGCTCAAGTCGTTACGCCATTCGTGCAGGTCGGAACTTACCCGACAAGGAATTTCGCTACCTTAGGACCGTTATAGTTACGGCCGCCGTTTACCGGGGCTTCGGCTCAAAGCTTCGCCTTGCGGCTAACCTCTCCCCTTAACCTTCCGGCACCGGGCAGGCGTCAGTGCGTATACGGCGCCTTACGCGGCTTGGCACGCACCTGTGTTTTTGCTAAACAGTCGCTTGAGCCGATTCTCTGCGGCCTCCTCGAGCAACCAGAGCAAGTCTGGCAACCAAAGGGGGCATCCCTTCTTCCGAAGTTACGGGATCATTATGCCGAGTTCCTTGACCACGTTTCACTCGTTCACCTGAGGCTACTCGCCTAACCCACCTGTGTCGGTTTACGGTACGGACATCTCATAGTCTCCCCACCCAGCTTTTCTTGCCTGCCGACTCCACACGACTTGGCCTTAGGTTGCCCTGCAGCCTCGTACTCAGGTCTCGGCTTGCGCCTACGCCCTTGAACGGCCATCCACAAAGCCGCTCGCGCTTCGTTCCAGGGTCCCTGGATGCTTCAACGACTACAAGACGGGGCCGGAATTTTGACCGGCTATCCATCGACTACGCCTTTGGGGCCTCGCCTTAGGGTCCGCCTCACCCTGCGCTGATTGCCATGGCGCAGGAATCCTTGGGTTTACGGTGTGCGGGGTTCTCACCCGCATTTGCGCGTACTTAATCCGGCATCCTCACTTCCCTTCGCTCCATGGGTTGGTTTCCACCCCCACTTCAACGCACAGGGAACGCTCCCCTACCCCTCAGACAAAGTCTGAAGACCAAGCTTCGGCGGGCTGCTTAATCCCGACCATTCTCGGCGCCATCACGCTGGACTGGTGAGCTATTACGCACTCTTTCAAGGAATGGCTGCTTCTAAGCCAACCTCCCAGTTGTCTCTGCACGACGACATCCTTCGCTATACTCAGCAGCCACTTCGGGGCCTTAGCTGTGGTTCTGGGTTCTTTCCCTCTCGCCGCTGGACATTATCGCTCAGCGACTGCCTCCCGAGGTCCATCAGACAGGTATTCGGAGTTTGGTAGGGGTTGGTAGGGTCTACGACCCCCCGCGCCCTTCCAGTCGCTCTACCCCCTGCTGACACGCCTCGAGGCTCTACCTCAATAGATTTCGGGGAGAACCAGCTATCTCCAGGCTTGATTGGCCTTTCACCCCTACCCACAAGTCATCCGAATGGTTTTCAACCCATACCGGTTCGGGCCTCCACTAAGTGTTACCTCAGCTTCACCCTGCTCATGGGTAGATCGCCCTGGTTTCGGGTCGTACCCCCAGATACTCATGCGCCCTCGTTACAGGACTCGCTTTCGCTCTGGCTCCGCTGCTGAGCAGCTTAGCCTCGCATCTGAGGAGTAACTCGCCGGATCATAATGCAAAAGGCACGCAGTCAGCCGTGACACCTTGCGATGCCCAGCCTCCTACCGCTTGTAGGTATGTGGTTTCAGGATCTCTTTCACTCCCCGCACAGGGGTGCTTTTCACCTGTCCCTCACGGTACTCGTCCACTATCGGTCACATAGGAGTCTTTAGGCTTGGAGGGTGGTCCCCCCGGCTTCACGCCCGATTACTCGGGTCGGGCGTTACTCAGGAACTCTACTACGCAGTGTGCATGATCTTCGCCTACCGGGCTATCACCGTCTATGGCGCCCCGTTCCAGAGGACTTCGACTGACTTCGCACTGCGCGTCCGTAGGTCCTACAACCCCGGTCCCACAAGGAGACCGGTTTGGCCTGTACCCGTTTCGCTCGCCACTACTCGGGGCATCTCGTTTGATTTCTCTTCCTCAGGGTACTTAGATGTTTCAGTTCCCCTGGTTTGCTCCGCTTGCGCGGTGACCGGACTCGCGTCCGGCCGGGTTTCCCCATTCGGCCATCTTGGGATCAATGCGTGTGTGCCGCTCCCCCAAGCTTATCGCAGCTTACCGCGGCCTTCATCGCCTCTATGTGCCCAGGCATCCCCCACATACCTTCGTTCGCTTGACTCTTTCCCATCTTGTCAGGCAAACCATACGCTTTTCGAACAAGTAAAGCTGAAACATCACGCGATCTGCACCCTTGCGGGCCCAGACCTCGAAACGTTGCCGCCTCACTGAGGTTCTTCGTCCTAGCAGATTCGTCCCGGTTCGCCCGCTTGCGCGCACGAGATCCGCTGGAATCTGTAGTACCCACGATCACTTCCCACTTCCGTTGTCAAATAGCGCAGACACCGCTAGAGACCGTCACTCCGAAGAGCGGCGGTCAACAATCGAATTCGAGATCGAGGATGTGCAGAACGGGCGATATATCTGGGACTTTCAGTCTGCCATGGCGCCGGGTTGCCCCGAAGGGATCCCCCGCACCACCGACCTACTCATCACTCCAGAAAGGAGGTGATCCAGCCGCAGGTTCCCCTACGGCTACCTTGTTACGACTTCGCCCCAGTCACTGCGCTCGCCTTAGGCGGCTTGGCCCCTTGCGGGTTCCGGCACCGACTTCGGGCGCTCACAGCTTCCATGGCGTGACGGGCGGTGTGTACAAGGCCCGGGAACGTATTCACCGTGGCGTCGCTGATCCACGATTACTAGCGATTCCAGCTTCATGCCGTCGAGTTGCAGACGACAATCCGAACTGAGGCAGGCTTTGGGGATTGGCTCCGCGTTGCCGCTTCGCAGCCCTCTGTACCTGCCATTGTAGCACGTGTGTAGCCCCAGACGTAAGGACCATGATGACTTGACGTCGTCCCCACCTTCCTCCGGTTTGGCACCGGCAGTCTCTCTAGAGTCCCCGCCATGACGCGCTGGTAACTAGAGACAAGGGTTGCGCTCGTTGCGGGACTTAACCCAACATCTCACGACACGAGCTGACGACAGCCATGCAGCACCTGTGCATGAGCTCCGAAGAGGGGCCCCTGTTTCCAGAGGCTTTCTCATACATGTCAAGCCTGGGTAAGGTTCTTCGCGTTGCGTCGAATTAAACCACATGCTCCACCGCTTGTGCGGGCCCCCGTCAATTCCTTTGAGTTTCAACCTTGCGGTCGTACTCCCCAGGCGGGGTACTTAATGCGTTAGCGCCGGCACTCGGGGGGTCGCTCCCCCAAGCACCTAGTACCCATCGTTTACGGCGTGGACTACCAGGGTATCTAATCCTGTTTGCTCCCCACGCTATCGCGCCTCAGCGTCAGCTACTGCCCAGCAGGCCGCCTTCGCCACCGGTGTTCTTCCGGATCTCTACGCATTCCACCGCTACACCCGGAATTCCACCTGCCTCTACAGTGCTCTAGTCCACCAGTTCGCATGGCCGACTCGGGGTTGAGCCCCGAGCTTTCACCACACGCTTAGCAGACCGCCTACGCGCCCTTTACGCCCAGTGATTCCGGACAACGCTCGCACCCTCCGTATTACCGCGGCTGCTGGCACGGAGTTAGCCGGTGCTTCCTCACTCGGTACCGTCAGAGCCCTCGAAAAGGCTTGTTCGTCCCGAGCAACAGGGGTTTACACACCGAAATGCTTCATCCCCCACGCGGCGTCGCTGCGTCAGCCTTTCGGCCATTGCGCAATATTCCCCACTGCTGCCTCCCGTAGGAGTCTGGGCCGTATCTCAGTCCCAATGTGGCTGGCCATCCTCTCAGACCAGCTACCCGTCACCGCCTTGGTAGGCCGTTACCCCACCAACTAGCTGATAGGCCGCGAGCTCCTCTAGATGCCTCGAAAGTTTCCTCACCACCCGATGCCAGGTAGTGAGCGTATGCGGTATTACCCGGCCGTTGGGCCGGCTATCCCCCACATCTAGGCAGATTGCTCACGTGTTACGCACCCGTTCGCCGGTTACCCTTGCGGATCCCCTTGACTTGCATGTGTTAAGCACGCCGCCAGCGTTCGTCCTGAGCCAGGATCAAACTCTCCAATAGATAAGAATCTAAGTAGAATCTTGAGTGGCTCATCAGCGCGACCGACCGAAGTCGATCCAGCGCCGAATCACTTACTAATCAACAGATTTGATATCTCGCTGCAGCCCTGAAGAAGCCGCAGGTCAGTGATACCGTCCCGCACATCCATCGATCTCGAACTTCGATTGTCAAACAGCGATGCTACTTCCCTGCTATATGATCGCAACCGCTTGCGGCTGCGTCAGTTACCTTTTTCGTTTCGCCGCGTTCTCTGCGGCAGATCGTATTAATAAACCGCCGTGCTTCTCTCGTCAAGGCGTCCGGTTGAGCTTTTTTACGAGTTCGAAGCGCGTTCGTGACCAGCACGAATACCGCATCGCTCGCAGCCCGATCGGCCGCAGCGCGTCCACTGAAGGACTGCGCTTGCCGCGCTTCGCACCGGTCCCTGCTCGGCTATGCCTGAGGGACTGCGGCCCGCTGAAGCAACGACACACCAGCCAAAGCCAGTGAACGAGAACCCCCACACCTCCACAGGCATCGAAATGCCATGGTCGAGTCGGCTACGTTCAACCGTCTCGGCGGGTCGGGGATATAAACCCATCCGCAGCCGAGTGTCAACCGTTGAATGACAAATTGTGTCGTAGAGAAACAAAAAGGCGGGCAATCCTGAGGATTGCCCGCCTTTGTACCTCCTGCAGAAGGGAGGCATGTCATGGAAGCACGTTAATTCCCGCCGCTGCCTCGCGGCTTCGCCGTCCGACCAGCGTCACCGCCGCCGGAGCTGCTGCCCGCGCCTGAACTGCTGCCAGCGGAGCCTCCGCTTCCAGCGTTGCCGCCGCTGCGAGACGCACCCGATCCGTCGAACACGACCGGAGCCGGAGACGAAGAGCCACCCGAGTTGGCCCGCGTATATCCGCTTCCTCGGACCGCCCGGCCGGGATTGGAACGCGCCGCAGGGTCAGAATCGCCGCGATTGACGATGATGACGGGCGTGTTGCCCGGGTAGTAGCCGTTGCCGAAGCCGTACGGGCTGTAGAGTCCCCCGTAGCCGTACCGGAGGCTGTACGGGTCGAACGGGCTCAGGCCGTACTGCCAGCCGAGTCCCCACGCACCCAAACCGCCAGGACCGTAGCAGAAATCGTCCATCCGGCGGCAGCCTCCGCGCATGCGAGAGCTCGAGATGCCTCCGGTGAGCACATCGCCAGCCGTAGGCCGGCTGCGATCGGCGCCGGGCGTGCGAACGGCGAACGTTTCGGGATTGGAGATCGCGATCATCAGGTCGATCACGCGCGGCGGCATTCCACCGTCCGCCAACCGAACGAGTTCCTTGCCGCTCACCGCGAACTGTTGCCGTGTTTCGGTGAGCCAGGCTTCCGTGAGCGCGGCGGGAGCCACCTTCGCCACGGCGAGCACGTCGCGATTGAGGAGTGGCGCACCAACCGCGAGACGCAGCGACTGCGTCGACGGGGCCGCGCTGGCACCGAGGCGTGCCCACTCGCCGAGGGAGTCGACAACGTAGCGCAGCGTCATGACCGAGGTCGCAGAATTTCCGCCGACGTCCAGATGCTGTACCTGCATCCACTCGCCGGCGGACGACATTGTCATCAGTCCCGTCTCGAGCCGCTTCGCACCGCGACCGCAGGAAAGCTCCGCCTGCATGAGAAGCCGACGGTCATCCGGCATCCACGTCGCCGTCTCGGTGCCTGTGCAACCGTCGATCGACTTCGGCATGCGCGAACCGGGAAGCGGGACGGCCGCTCGCGTCGCCACATTGGCGCTGTCGAACACCACGAGATCGACGCTTCCGGAGATCGTCGAGGATGGTACGACGCAGGCCATGGAGGGTGGCTTGGGCGTCTGCCCTACCCCAGACCCTGTCGACTGCGCCGACGGTGTCCAGCAGCCCATCCAGGGCTGAAACCGCGGATCGACGGGATTCCCGGCGACCGTCTGTGCCGACAGCACTCCTGCGCACAGCATCGACGCGATCACCGTGACGCGCGCCGAGTGCAGCGCACCGACGTGTTGGATCGAAGTCATAAGGTCGTCCTCAGAAGCGGAAGAGTAAGCCGGCCGTGAGGCCGACACCGGACAGATCGATCGGCGAGAAATCTCGAAAATCGGAGCTGAGCGCACCACGCGCATGCTCGTACCGCAACTCGGCATTGAGACCGACGCGCGGCGTCAACGAGTACGTCGTCCCAACGGAACCGAACGCCATGGCCGACACATCGGTGGACTTGAGCGATGTGCGGAAGACGTCAAGCGTCTGGTAATCGACGAACTCCCCGTCCTGCTTGAACAGGTAGTACATCATCCCACCACCAGCGGCGACGTACGGCGACAACTTGCTGGGTACCCACGCCAACTTGCTGATGCTGCGACCCTCGGGACGCAGATGCAGCTTGAGCCCGGCCGTAATCGGAATGCGGCGGAACGTCGTGCGCTGCTCGATCGGCAAATCGTCGGTGCCAATGAAGTCACGATCCTCGGAGCGCTTCACGCGGGTGTTGATTCCCGTACCGAGCACCAAGTCGACGCGCGAATGAACGCGAAAGGCGAGATCGGTCGCGACCGAGAGACCACTGAAGTCACCGCGATCGACGGTGAGCCGGTCGGTGACGAAGGAAAAGACGTCACTGGAGGCGTTCGCCCGAGAAAAGCCGCCGCGAATGGACCATGTCGCGTGCGGCGGCGAGAACAAGAAACCGTCGCCGCCAGTGGATTGTGCAGGCAGCGAGACAACGGGAGCAAGTACGGCCAATAGGCCGCAGACAAACCTCGTACGCATTGGAGGCGCTCACGGAAAGGGGTTCCGTAAATATACCAGCACTTCACGGTTCCAGTTCCACCAGCCCTAGTTGGCCGATCTCGCCGCCCCCGGCGGCGTACCCGACGCGACCCCCCTCCGCCTCTCCGCTCCGTCGCGCCGGGCCAGGCCCGCTCGTGGGTTGCCCCACGTTGCGACATCCCCGTCAGCCGCCTGTCAGCGGCTGCGTCGGGATGGCCCAACCCGGCGCGGAGCGCCTAGAGATTCACCCCGTGGCACTTCTTGAACTTCTTCCCGGAGCCACACGGACAGGCGTTGTTCCGCGGCGTGGATTCCCACCCCGGCGGCAAGGATCCCCTGCCCACCTCGAGGGACCGCACCGGTCCGGCACCCACCACGGCCGGGGTACCGCGAACGACCGGCCGAGCCGGCGCCGCGCTTCCCTCGTCCGTCGCCTCGTCGAAGTCCTCGTCGAGTTCCTCGTCGATCGCGTCGACGAACTCGAGTTCCTCGGCCGGGATGTCCTCGAGAATACCAAGGGCGTTGTACCGCTTGGTCGGACGCGTGTCCTGCCGCGGGAAGTCGTCCATCGGTGGTGCCGGCTCGAAACTCTCCATCGGCGACGGCTCGAACACCAACTGCGCCTTGAGGAAGCGCTCGGTGAACGTGTTCGCGAGATCGTGCATCAGATCTTCGAACATCGTGTAGGCATCCTGCTTGTACTCGACGAGCGGGTCCTTCTGGCCCCACGACCGATAGTGAATCGAGGCGCGCAACTGGTCGAGATCATAGAGATGATCTTTCCACTTCTCGTCGATCACGTTGAGCGTGACGAGCGAGAGGAGGCGATCGGCGAAGCCCTGCCCGCTCTCGTCGGTGACCGCGTTCAGGCTGTCGAGCTTCTGGTCGAACGCCGCACGTCCAGCCTCGAGGGCGATCGACTGCGCTTCTTCGACCGACGCGGGACGCGCGTCGGCGGCGAAGCCCGGAACCTGAAGCATGTAATGCATCAGGAGATCCTGTTGCACATACTCGAAGTCCCAGTCCTCCTGCCTGTCGAAGGTGGCCAGCGCCTGCTCGACACGACGCTGCACACCGCGGTCGATCATCTTGAGCGCCTCGCCCTTGAGCTCTTCACCGCCCTCGAGCGCGAAGGCACGCAGCGAATAGATCACCTCGCGCTGCTGGTTCATCACGTCGTCGTACTCGAGCAGCCGCTTTCGCGACTGGAAGTTTTGCAGCTCGACGCGCTTCTGTGCCTGTTCGATGGAACGCGAGATCAACGGATGCGCGAGCACTTCGCCATCCTGCGCGCCCATACGATCCATCAGCTTGGCGATCCGATCGGACCCGAAGAGTCGCATCAGGTCGTCTTCGAGCGACAGAAAGAACTGCGACGCGCCGGGGTCGCCCTGACGGCCGGATCGTCCACGAAGCTGGCGATCAATACGCCGTGACTCATGACGTTCGGAGCCGATGATGTGCAAGCCACCGATCTCCGAGATCTCAAGCTCCTTGCCATCGGGATCGGTGACGGTCGAAGCCTTCGCCTCGGTGACGCCGGCCCCGAGTTTGATGTCGGTGCCGCGACCGGCCATGTTCGTCGCGATCGTGATCGCGCCTGAATGACCCGCGCCGGCCACGATCTCGGCCTCACGCTGGTGATACTTCGCGTTCAACACGTTGTGTTTGAGACCGGCACGCGCGAAGAGTCGTGCCAGTGTTTCGGATGCTTCCACGCTGGCCGTCCCGACCAGCACCGGATAGCCGAGCTCGTGGAGTCGCTTCGTTTCGTCGACGATCGCGTTGTACTTCTCGCGACGCGTCTTGTAGACGTAGTCCTGGCGATCATCGCGCGCGATCGGCCGGTTGGTCGGAATTACCGACACCGACAGGCCGTAGATCTCGTGGAACTCATTCTCTTCCGTTTCGGCCGTACCGGTCATACCGGCCAGCTTCTCGTACATGCGGAAGTAATTTTGAATCGTGATCGTGGCGAGCGTCTGCGTCTCGCCCTTCACCTGCACGCGCTCCTTGGCTTCGACGGCCTGGTGCAGCCCCTCGCTCCAACGCCGTCCCGGCATGGTGCGGCCGGTGAACTCGTCGACGATGAGCACCTGCCCCTCTTGCACGACGTAGTTCACATCGCGCTCGTACAAGGCATGCGCGCGCAACAGCTGATGGATGATGTTCAGTCGCTCGCTCTTGAGCGCGTACTCGCGCTCGATCGCGTTGCGCTGTTCGAGACGCTCCGCAGCCGAAATCTCGTGATCACGATCGAGCTTGCCGATCATGAGGGAGATATCAGGCAGCACGAACTGGTCGTGCGCATCAGGCGAGAGATAGTCGAGCCCCTGCTCCGTGAGGTGCACCGTGTGCCCCTTCTCGTCGAGCACGTAGAGCAGATCGTCTTCGATCTCGCGGTAGGTGCGCTTGCTCATCGGGAGCTTCTTGTCCGAAATGATGTCGAGCTCCATGCGTTGCACGAGCTGCTTCACCCCGGATTCCTGCAGCGCCTTCACGAGCCGCTTGTTCTTCGGTCCACCGAGCTGCGCCTTATACAGGTTGAGCGCGGCGCCCTGCTCGTCCTTCGTTTCCAGCGCGCGTTCGCCTTCGCCGACGAGGGTGTTCACCAGTTCGGACTGGCGACGAACGAGCCGTTCGACGGCGGTATTGAATTCCGCATAGCGGCCGTCGCTCTCGTTGCCGACCGGGCCGGAAATGATGAGCGGCGTACGTGCTTCGTCGATGAGGATCGAGTCGACTTCGTCGATGATCGCGAAGATGTGCGTGCGCTGCACGCGCTGCTCGAGCGACACGACCATGTTGTCGCGCAGGTAATCGAAGCCGAACTCGTTGTTGGTGCCGTAGGCGATGTCGCAGCCATACACGGCGCGCCGTTCGTACGTACCCGGCTCGGTGTCGTCGAGACAACCAACGGTGAGACCCAGCCACCGATAGAGGTGTCCCATCCACTGCGAGTCGCGACGGGCGAGGTAATTGTTGACCGTCACGAGGTGCGCACCGCGGCCCGGCAACGCATTCAGATACATCGGGAGCGTCGCGACGAGCGTCTTGCCCTCGCCGGTCGCCATTTCGGCGATCCGTCCGAGGTGGAGCTGGATACCGCCAATCAACTGGACATCGTACGGGACCATGTCCCACGTGAGCTCGTTACCGGTCACCATGACCGTGGAGCCCTTGAGTCGGCGGCACGCTTCGCGGACGGTCGCAAACGCCTCGGGAAGCAGCTCGTCGAGCACGTCGGCAATCGCCGTGCGCAGCTCGCCTTCCACGCCGCCGCGACCGTCGGCGCCCTGCAGTTCCAGGTCGATGCGCTCACGATCGGCGGAGTCGGCAGAGTCGTGCTTGGCCGACTTGAGCTCGGCGATGCGCTGCTCGATCGGTCCGATTCGTTCGGCCAGGATGCCGCGGAACTTGACGGTCTGTCCCTGGATCTCTTCGTCGGACAGCGAGGCGAGGCGCGCTTCGATCTCATGGATCTCGGTCAGCACCGGCTGCACACGCTTCCGTTCACGTTCGTGACGCGTGCCGAACACACGTCCAATCAAGCCCTTCAGCATACGAACCTCATGGCAAGGGCGTCGCGACCGCGAAGTCCCCGTACGCCATCAGGCGCGCGCTGGGCCCTCCGCAGCCGACAACTCCCGGGAATTCTCGAGATACAGTCCGGTGGTCGCTATGTACGTCGCCACGGCGTCAGGAACGAAGCCCCGAATGGAGCGGCTGTCCCGTACCCGTGCCCTGATTTCGGTTGATGACAGGTCGACGCGTCGCGTCGCCAGTCGTCGTGCCGTCGATGCTCCGACGCTCGCCAGCGGGACGGTGAGCGCGGCCACGTCGTGTCCACGGTCGGCGCGGTGCAGCACAATCAGCTGCACCATCGACAACAACCGAGTCACGTCGCGCCAACGCGGTAACGTGGAGACCACGTCATCGCCGACCAGCAGGTGAAGCATCGCCGACGGCCAACGTCGGCGCAAAGACTCCACGGTGTCAACCATGAAAGATAACCCGCCCCGATCAATTTCGATGGGGTCGACCTCAATGCGCGGGATCCCGCCGAAGCAGGCCTCGACCATCGCGAGCCGGTGTGCGGCAGGCGTCTGCTTCCCGTCCTTGAGCGGCTGTTGGGCCGCCGGAACGATGAGCAGACGCTCGAGCGCGAGCTCGTCGAGGGCATCCTGCGCCACCAGGAGATGGCCGACATGCGGCGGATCGAAGCTTCCGCCAAGGATGCCGATGCGCATGGTGGTCAGGCCGTGGGGGTCATCCGCGACGCGCCGGACCGGGGCGTGCGTAGGCGACGGGCGACAAGACCGCCGGCGGCGGCGCCTTGGCCGCGGTGGCAGAGTCGGCCGGTGCGGCGCCGCAGGCGGCTTTGACCAATACATCGCCGGGGTACGCGCGCCACATGGCCGTACACGTTTCGGCGGCGTCTTCTTTCCACCGAATCTTCGTGTACAGCTCGTGCAACCGGAGCCACGACAGGCGGGCCGCCTTCGTGCTCGGGTACGTGGTCACGACGTCCTTGAAGTAGATGATCGCCGGATCGATGGACCGCCGGACACGCACGTAGTGCACGCCGGTGTCGTAATCCTTCTGCGCCATCCACTCTTCGATCTGGACGATGCGCTTCTTGGCGTCGTCCGTTTCCTTGCTCTCCGGATACGACGACAACAGCGCGCGGAGGATCGAGACGGCCTTCTGTCCGTTCTCGGGATCGAGGGACGGCCGACGCCAGAGGCTCTGATAGCTGCGTCCGACCCCCAGCATCGCCGTCGGCGCGAGCGTGTCGTCGGGAAACCCATCGGTGATGCGCTCGAATGCCTGCGCCGCGAGCAGATACTCCTTCTGTCGCTCGTGTGACAGCGCCAGATAGAAGTAGGCCGGAGCCAATAGCGGATCCCGCGCCGACAGATCACTTGTCAGGCGCTCGAAGCCGATCTTCGCGTTGTCCCATTTCTGCCGCTGGAATTCCAGCAGGGACGCCCGGAAGAGCGCTTCAGGATTCGCGTAATCGCGAGGTTGGAAACCGCGAGAACAGCCGGCCAACGCTGCGGCAACGCCGAGCAGCATCAACAGGCGAAATTCAACGCGAGACAGTCGTTGACTCATGCGGACTCTGGTACCCGATCACCCGAACGCGGATCCGTTCCGCCGGCGGGAGCTCGGTTCATGATGTAGCGCCCACCGTCCGAGTGCCGGACGCCAGTGGGATAATACGGGCCCGCCCGGCCTTGAGTCCGGCCGTGACGTTCCGCGTGTCAACGAGCAGAGCGGCGTGATCCACGACGCGCTGGTAGTCGACATTCTTGTGGTCGGTGACGACGACGACCGCGTCCGCCCAACGCAGCATTTCATCGCTGAGTTCGACACCCTTGCGGCTATGCCCTTCCTCACGGAACTCGTGCACGAACGGGTCGTGGAACTCCACGTGGGCACCACGCTCCTCGAGCAGGCGGATCACGTCGAGCGCCGGGCTCTCGCGCACGTCGTCGATGTCGCGCTTGTACGCCACGCCAAGGACCAATACGCGACTGCCGCGCACGGCCTTCCGTACTTCGTTGAGTGCGTCAGCCACCTTCTGCACGACCCACTGCGGCATGTTGGAATTGATCTCGCTGGCGAGGTCGATGAAGCGCGTCTTGTAGTTGAGCGTGCGCATCTTCCAGGCGAGATAGTGCGGGTCGAGCGGAATGCAGTGCCCGCCGATGCCTGGGCCCGGCGTGAACTTCATGAAGCCGAACGGCTTCGTGGCGGCCGCGTTGATGACTTCCCAGACGTCCACGCCCAGTTTGTCACACACAATCGCGATTTCGTTCACCAGGCCGATGTTCACCGCCCGGAAGGTGTTCTCGAGCAATTTGACGAGCTCGGCCGCTTCCGGCGAGGAGACCGGGACCACCACGTCGATGCAGCTGGCATAGAGGGCGCTGGCCACCTCGACGCAGGCCGGCGTCACGCCGCCGACGACCTTGGGCGTGTTCTTGGTCTGGTAGATCGGATTGCCCGGGTCGACGCGCTCGGGGCTGAAGGCCACGAACACATCCTTGCCCACCGTGAGCCCCATCGCCTCGAGGCGCGGCTGCAGCAGTTCGCGCGTGGTGCCCGGGTACGTCGTGCTTTCCAGCACGACACACATGCCCGGATGCGCCTGCCGCGCGATGGCGTCGGCGGCGGCAAGTACAAAGGCCATGTCGGGATCACGCGTCTTGGACAGCGGCGTCGGCACAGCGACCGAGATCGCGTCACACTCCCCGATGCGCGACTCAACGGCGGTGGCGACGAAACTCCCCGCCGCGACCGCTTCCTGCACCACGGCGTTGGGAATGTCCTGAATGTGCGACTGGCCGGCCATCAGGAGGTCGATCACGCGCTGGCTTACGTCGTAGCCGATGACGCGAAAGCCGGCGTGCACAAACTCCATCGCGAGCGGCAACCCGACGTAGCCCAGACCGATCACGCCGATGACGGCGGTACGGTCCTGGATCTTCGAGAGCAGGTGGTCCTTCATCGACGGGGAATCGACCATGTCGTACGCCTCAGCGTCCAAAGAAGGCTCGCACTGCCCCGATTACTTCATCGACTTGCGCAGTGGTGAGCTCGGGGTAAACGGGCAGCGACAGCACTTCAAGCGCCGCGCGTTCCGACTCGGGGCACTGCCCCTGCTGGTACCCGAGATACGCGAAGCACGGCTGCAGATGCAGCGGAAGCGGATAGTACACGGAGCAGCCAATCCCGCGATCCTTGAGATGCGTCTGCAGCGCGTCTCGCTTCGGCACCCGGATCGTGTACTGGTTGTAGATGGACGTGTTGGCGGGATCGATGTACGGCGTGACCACATCGGCCAGATCGGCAAACGCCGCGTCGTAATAGGCGGCGTTCCGACGGCGCGCCGCGCTCCAGGACTCCAGATGCGGTAGCTTGGCGCGCAACACCGCGGCCTGCAGCGCATCGAGGCGGCTATTATAGCCTACGATCTCGTGGAAGTACGTTCGGCGGCTGCCGTGGGTGCGCAGCTTCATGAGCGCCTCGAAGAGCGCCTCATCCTGCGTGACCATCATGCCGCCGTCGCCGTACCCGCCGAGATTCTTGGACGGGAAGAAACTGTAGGTACCGATCGCGGCCGCTTCACCGGCCATCACCCTCGCTCCATCGATCAGCCGGCTCGCGCCGATGGACTGCGCGGCGTCCTCGATAACCGGGCGTCCTTGTGCCGCGGCGTTGACCTGATCGATCGCGGCCATCTGGCCGAAAAGGTCGACTGCGATGACGGCCTTGGTCTGTTCACCAACGGCGGCGCGAACCGCATCAGGCGCGATGTTGAAGGTGCGCGGATCGATATCGACGAAGACCGGACGCGCCCCGACGTTATGCACGGCACCGGCGGTCGCGAAAAACGTAAACGGCGTGGTCACGACTTCATCGCCAGCCCCGACGTCGAGCGCGCGGAGGGCCAGCAACAGGGCGTCGGTGCCGTTGGCGCAGCCCACGGCGTACTTCACCTGCGAGAGGCCAGCGACGCTGCACTCGAGCTGTGCGACGGGATCGCCGAGAATGAACGCCTGCTGATCCACGACGTCCATCACCGCAGCGACGACGTCATCGCGGATGGTGGCGTGCTGCGCCTTGAGGTCCAGAAGAGGAACGGCCATGACGGATGAGTTCAGATGTTGACGCGAAGCGGCAGGGGCACGTCACGACCGGTCTTCGCCGATTCGTAGATCCCCAGAATGAGTTCGAGCGACTTGCGGCCGGCCCGCCCGTCCGTGTCGGGGAGCGCGTTACCACGCAGGACCGACTCGACATTGCGGTAGTACCCCTCGTGCCCGAAACCGTACACGCTTGGCGGATTGGTGTTCGCCTGCTCGACGAGCTTGTCGTCGTCATCGTAATCGGCAAAGGTCCAATGTTCGACCTTGTTCACGGCTGTCCCGCCGATCTTCACGCTGCCTTTCTCGCCCAGAATGGTAATGGACCCTTCGAGGTTCTTGGGGAACGTCAGCATCGTGACTTCGATGACGCCGATGGCGCCCGATCGAAACTTCAGGACGGCCGCCCCGCTGTCTTCCGCCTCGATGCGCCGCGCCATCGTTGCCGTCTTCGCCATGACGCTTTCCACGGGACCAACCAGCCACTGGACCAGATCGACGTAGTGCGACGCCTGGTTCATGAATGCGCCGCCATCGAACTCCCACGTGCCGCGCCACGGCGCCTGATCGTAGTAGTCCTGCGGGCGCGTCCAGCGCACCGTGCAATTCGCCATGTATATCCGACCGAAGCGACCACGATCGATTGCCCGCTTGAGCAGCACGATCGGCGGAT
Source organism: Gemmatimonas groenlandica (assembly GCF_013004105.1). Lineage (NCBI taxonomy): Bacteria > Pseudomonadati > Gemmatimonadota > Gemmatimonadia > Gemmatimonadales > Gemmatimonadaceae > Gemmatimonas > Gemmatimonas groenlandica. Next base: position 1,088,474 of record NZ_CP053085.1, on the reverse strand, counting down.
TGAGCCGGTTCTGCTTGACCACGAAGAGGTGCACGTGATGATCATCGCAAGCCTGCACGAGCGCATCAGCGGCAGCCAGCGAAATCGCCATCGGCTTCTCGGAGATCACATGCCGGCCAGCCTTGGCGGCCAGAATGCCATGCTGCGGATGCAATCCGGACGGCGTCGCGATGATCACCGCGTCGCTGGGGACATCCGACAACATCTGCTCGTAGCTCGTGAACCATGGCACGTCGTACTGCGTGCCGGCGAGCTGCGCGCGTTCGGCGATAATGTCACACACCGCGACGAGCTGCAGTCCCGGAAGCTTGGCGAGCGCGTCAAAGTGATTCTTGGCAATCCGACCACAACCCAGCAGCGCCACCCGAATGCGCGGTCCGGCCGGGACGTTCTTTTCCGTCATACGGTTCCCTCGAGGCGCACGACCACGTCGCCATGGCGTTCGTATCGCACATCGGTGCCCGGGCAGCGCAGCAGCTCATGCGCCCCTTCCGCACCGGTCAGGCTCAGTGACTCGAGCTTGTGTCCGTCCTCCGACATCCAGCCGATACGCCGTCCCGGCACGCCGGCGATGAGCGCGTAGTCGGGCACGTCACGATTGACCACGGCACCGGCACCAATGAAGGCGAAGCGGCCAATCGTGATGCCACACACGATCGTGGCGTTCGCTCCGATCGTCGCGCCACGACGCACGAGCGTGCGCCGATACTCGTTCTTGCGCGACACTGCACTGCGCGGGTTGTACACGTTGGTGAACACCATCGACGGGCCGCAGAAGACGTCCGCCTCGAGTTCCACGCCTTCGTACAATGACACGTTGTTCTGGATCTTCGCGTTGTCGCCCACGAGGACTCCATTCATGACCACCACATTCTGCCCGAGCGAACAGTGCGCACCGATCTCGGCGCCGCCAAGCACGTGACAGAAATGCCACACGCGCGTACCCGCGCCGATGACCGCACCGGCGTCGACATACGCCGACTCGTGCACGAGCGCGCCGTCACCGAGCACGACGCCCGGTGCGACGTGCCCCTGCCCGGCGGCGGCAATCATGCCCGGAATGGTCACGCCGCCCCAATGGGCGCGGCGTTGGCCGCGAGCGACGCCGCGAGGATCACGTGCCACTCCTGCAACGAACGCACGCCCGGCTCGCGCGACTGCCGCGCGGCAATCGCCTCGGCGGCGGCGCTGGCTGCCGACAACGTGGTCGTATACGGCACGCGGTTGCTGATCGCGGCCTGACGCAGTCGTTCGTCGTCGACCTGCGCGTGCTTACCAAGCGGCGTGTTCACAAGCAGATGAATCTCACCGTTCAAGATCATGTCGACGCCATGCGGGCGTCCTTCGCTGACCTTGAGCACCGTCTGCACGGGAATGTCGCGCTCGCGAAGATACGCGGCGGTGCCACTCGTCGCGTAGAGGGTGAAGCCCAGTTCGTGGAACCTCGCCGCCAACTTCGCGGCGCTCGGCTTGTCGGAATCGTTCACCGTGATGAAGACCGCGCCCGTACGCGGGAGCGCGTTGTCGGCGGCCAGCTGCGACTTCATGAACGCCGTGCCGAAGTCCTCGTCGATACCCATGACCTCACCCGTGGAGCGCATTTCGGGTCCGAGCACGGGATCGAACTCGCGAAACTTGTTGAACGGGAAAACGGCTTCCTTCACGCTGAAGAAGGGCGGCACGATCTCCGACGTGAAGCCGATTTCGGCCAACGTCTCGCCGAGCATCAGGCGGGCCGCAACGGAGGCGAGCGACACGCCGATGGCCTTCGACACGAACGGTACAGTGCGCGACGCACGTGGGTTCACTTCGATCACGTACACCACGCCGTCCTTGTAGGCGTACTGCACGTTGATCAATCCGACGACGCCCAACTTCCTGGCAAAGGCGACCGTGTGCGCGCGCATCTGATCGGCCGCGTCCTGCGGAATCAGATACGGCGGCAGCACGCACGCCGAGTCGCCGGAGTGAATGCCGGCACTCTCGATGTGCTCCATGACCGAGCCGATCACCACGTTCGTGCCATCGGAAAGCGCATCGACGTCGGCCTCGAACGCATCTTCGAGGAACTTGTCGACGAGCACCGGGCGGTCCTCGCTCACGCGTGCCGCGCGTTCGAAGTAGCCACGCAAGGAGCCGGCATCGTGGACGATTTCCATCGCGCGTCCACCGAGCACGTACGACGGGCGCACGAGCACGGGATAGCCGATGCGATCGGCAATCTCGACGGCTTCATCGACGCTGGTGGCCGTTCCGTTCGCGGGCTGGGCGATGCCCAGTTCGCGGACGATCGCCTCGAAACGGCGACGATCCTCGGCGATGTCGATGGCGTCTGGTGACGTGCCGAGGATGCGCACACCAGCGGCCTCGAGCGGACGCGTGAGCTTGAGCGGCGTCTGGCCGCCGAGCTGCACGATGACGCCGAGCGGATTCTCGCGATGGACGATCTCGAGCACGTCTTCGAGCGTGAGCGGCTCGAAGTACAGCTTGTCGGAAATGTCGAAGTCGGTGGAGACGGTCTCGGGGTTCGAATTGACCATGATGGTCTCGTAGCCACGCTCACGTAGCGCCAGCACGGCGCGTACGCAGCAGTAGTCGAACTCCACGCCCTGACCGATACGATTGGGACCCGAACCAAGGATGATGACCTTCTGACGGCCTTCGGTTGCGGCCTCGCTTTCCTCATCGTAGCAGCCGTAGAGATACGGCGTGCTCGAGGGAAACTCACCGGCACAGGTATCAATCATCTTGTACGACGGGCGCACGCCGAGCGACCAGCGCATCGCGCGCGCTTCGTGTTCGGTGACACCGCGCAGCGCACCGAGCTGCCGATCGGAGAATCCGAGGCGCTTCATGCGACGCATGCTGTCGGCATCGACCGACGACTCCTGCTGGTACTCCGACTCGGCAACAATCAGCTCGTGCAACTGGTCGAGAAACCACGGATCGATGCCCGTGATCTCGTGCAGTTCCGGCGTGCCCATGCCCATGAGCATGGCCCGCTTGAGCTGATAGATGCGTTCCGGTGTGGGACGACGAAGCGCGCCGCGCAACTCTTCCTTCGAACCTTCGACGAGTCGGTCGTCTACGAGACGCTCGCCAACCGTCCAGCCACTACGACCGGTCTCGAGCGCGCGCAACGCCTTCTGAAACGCTTCCTTGAACGTACGGCCGATCGCCATCGACTCGCCAACGGACTTCATCTGCGTGGTCAGACCGGGATCCGACGACGTGAACTTCTCGAAGGCAAATCGCGGGCACTTCACGATCACGTAGTCGAGCACCGGCTCGAAGCTGGCCGGCGTCGTCTTGGTGATGTCGTTCGGGACTTCGTCGAGCGTGTAGCCGACGGCGAGCTTCGCACCGATACGCGCAATCGGAAACCCGGTCGCCTTCGACGCCAGAGCAGACGAGCGCGACACACGCGGGTTCATCTCGATGACGATCAATTCGCCATTTTGCGGGTTCACGGCGAACTGGATATTGCACCCGCCGGCATCAACGCCGATCTCGCGGATGATCGCCACGGCCGCATCGCGCATCACTTGATACTCACGATCAGTGAGGGTCATCGCGGGCGCCACCGTGATCGAGTCCCCCGTGTGCACGCCCATCGGATCGAGATTCTCGATGGAGCAGACGATGACGACGTTGTCCGCACAATCGCGCATCACCTCGAGCTCGTACTCTTTCCAGCCGAGCAGCGAGCGTTCGATGAGCACCGACCCCACCGGTGACAAGTCGAGGCCGCGACGCACCATCGTCTCGAACTCTTCGCGGTTGTACGCGATACCACCGCCGGTGCCGCCGAGCGTGAACGACGGGCGGATGATCGACGGGAAGCCCGTCTCCTCAACGCCCGCGATCGCCTCTTCGAGCGTGGTGACCGTACGGCCCGTCGGACACTTGAGTCCGATCTTCGTCATCGCTTCGCCGAAGAGCTTGCGGTCTTCCGCGACGCGGATGGCCCGAGCGTTGGCGCCAATGAGTTCGCATCCGTACTTCTCGAGCACGCCGCTGTCGTAGAGCGCGAGCGCGACATTGAGCGCCGTCTGCCCGCCCATGGTGGGCAACACGGCGTCAGGGCGTTCCTTGGCGATCACTTTCTCAACAAACTCGGTCGTGACCGGCTCGATGTACGTGCGGTCGGCGAACTCCGGGTCGGTCATGATCGTGGCCGGATTGGAGTTCACGAGGATGACCTCGTAGCCCTCCTCTCGCAGTGCCTTGATGGCCTGCGTTCCGGAGTAATCAAATTCAGCAGCCTGCCCGATCACGATCGGTCCAGAGCCGATCACGAGAATCCGGTGCAGGTCAGAGCGTCGCGGCATGGAGGAGATCGTCGATGATGTCGTCGAGAGAGCGCGTGGCGGACCATCCGGTGGCGCGCTGCAATTTGTGCGAATCCCCGATCAGCACGGGGACGTCAACCGGGCGCACCAGCGCAGGATCTTCGACAGGCGTCGCCTGCACATCGGCACGCGCCAGAACCCGGTCGAGAAGCTGCTGCACCGACCATCCGGTGCCGCTGGCCACGTTATACACCTCGCCAGGCGTACCCCGTCGGCAGAGTGAAATATACGCAGCAACGACGTCACTTACATGGAGGAAATCGCGTATCGGTGCACGATTCCCAACCGGCATGGTCGTTCCCGGCGAAGCGCCGCGAAGTTCGACCGCGCGCTGCACCAAGGCGGGGAGCAGAAAGCGCGTCGGCTGCCCTCGGCCGCTGTGGTTGAAGCTGCGAGCGACGACCACTTTGAGCCCGGTCGCCCGCCAAGCCTGGAGTGCGAGAATCTCCTGCGCCGCCTTGGTGGCGGCGTACACCGTTCGCGGGGCCTGCACGGCGCTCTCGAGGAGCGGACCCTCATGGGTCTCGTGACGCCCGTATTGCTCGGCGCTGCCGACGATGAGCACCGTGGGGTCGATGGCGCCGGCGTCGCGAGATTGGCCGAGCGCATGCAGCAGGCGCGCCGTCGCGGTGACATTGACATCCCACGCGAGCGCCGGCTCAGCGGCCGCCGTTGGCACGTGCGAGATCGCCGCAAGATGGATCACGGTGTCCGGCCGCGCGGTGTCCACGACGCGCGCGATGTATGCCTCGTCCCGGAGGTCGCCGTATATCCAGCGGACATCTCCCCCCGGCTCGCTCGGCGAACCGGGGGGATCGGTGGCGAGGGCAAACCGCTCGCCCCCCCCGTTCCGTAGTGCTTCGAGCAAATACGACCCGACGAAGCCGGCGGCTCCGGTGACGAGCACGCGCTTCACGAGTTCGTCACCGCTGCCGTTGGTACCGCGCGAGATCGGCGGCAACCATCATGCTCACCAGCTCGGCGAACGGCACCTTGGGCGTCCATCCAAGCCTCTGCTCCGCCTTCGACGGATCGGCGACGAGGAGGTCCACCTCGGCCGGCCGGAAGAACTTCTCATCCTGCTTCACATACTCGAGATAATCGAGATCCACGGCGCCGAAGGCGGCAACGCAGAAATCGCGCACCGAGTATGTCTCACCGGTGCCGATCACGAAATCATCGGGCTCGTCGAGCTGGAGCATGCGCCACATCGCATCGACGTAATCGCCGGCGAATCCCCAATCGCGGCGGGCCTCGAGATTTCCGAGACGCAGCTCGTGCTGCAATCCCAGTTTGATGCGGGCGACGGCGTCGGTGATTTTGCGCGTGACGAATTCGAGGCCGCGACGCGGGGACTCGTGATTGAACAGGATGCCGGAGACCGCGAAGAGGTTGAAGCTTTCGCGATAGTTCACCGTGATCCAGTGGCCATACACCTTGGCGACGCCGTAAGGCGACCGCGGATAGAATGGCGTGGACTCACGCTGCGGCGTCTCGATGACCTTGCCGAACTGTTCGCTGGAGCTGGCTTGGTAGAAGCGCGATTTCGGCGCGGCCTTCCGCATCGCTTCCAGCATTCGAGTGACACCGAGCGCCGTGAATTCGCCGGTGAGCACGGGTTGGGTCCAGGAGGTCTGCACAAAGCTTTGCGCGGCGAGATTGTAGATCTCATCGGGCTGTGTTTCATGCACGACGTCGGTGAGCGACGTTTGATCGAGCAGATCCGCCGACACGAGTTCGACGCGATCGACCAGATGGGCGATGCGCTCGTAGGGCGTCGTCGACGAACGACGGACGACGCCGACGACTCGGTAGCCCTTGGCGAGCAGCAACTCGGCGAGGTAGGAGCCGTCCTGTCCGGTAATCCCGGTGATCAGTGCAGTCTTCAACAGAGTACTCAGTCGGAAGTCAGGAGTCGTGAGTGGCGACAACGGAAGGCATATGTACAAAGCGGGGAGCCCGGCAACTGCGAGCTCCCCGCTGAGACGTCACCGTACGCGAGTTACGCGACAGCAACCTGACCGCGCGGCGCGCGGGTGATCTTGCCGGCCGCGATGCACCGCGTGCAAGCCTTGACCTTGATGACCTTCCCTTCGCTGAGGGTGCGCACCACCTGGAGATTGGGTCTCCAGGTCCGGCGCGTCTTGTTGTTCGCGTGCGAGACGCTGTTTCCAAAGGCAACGCCCTTGTCGCAGACGTAGCAGCGGTGTCTATCGATAGCCATGTCCGATATCCTCAGCTCTGGACCAATTCGATCCGCGCCATCTCCGCACCGTCACCCTTGCGGTGGCCGGTCTTGAGAATGCGCGTGTAGCCGCCCGGTCGCGTGGCGAACATGGGGCCGATTTCCTGGAACAGCTTGTCGGCCGCCTCACGCTTGTGGACGTGCTTGCCAGCCAGGCGGCGCGCGTGGAGCGTGCCGGTCCGGGCCTTCGTGATCAGCTTCTCAACGAAGGGGCGGAGTTCTTTCGCCTTCGCCTCAGTCGTTTCGATCGCACCCTGCTCAATGAGCGAGGTTGCGAGGTTGCGAAGCAGCGCGAGGCGCTGCTCACTCGTCCGCCGAAGTTGGCGGTTTGCCTTGCGATGGCGCATGGGAATTACTCCTCGTCGTCTTCGTCGTCGGGCGCGTTCTCGGCCGCGCGGCTGGGCGGGGTGCCCATATCGAGGATGCGCACACCATCTGTGCTTTCCTCGTATCGCATGCCGAAATTGAGCCCTTCCTTCTCGAGCAGCGCGGCGATTTCCTGCAGAGACTTCTTACCGAAGTTCTTGACCTGAAGGATTTGCGCCTCGGTCTGGCGAACCAGATCGCCGAGCGAGCGGATGTTCGAGTTCTTGAGTGAATTGACCGAGCGAACCGAGAGTTCGAGATCGTCGATCGGAGTGCGGAACAGTTCGGCCAAGCGGAGCGCGTCGCTGTTGGAGCCGTCGCCACCTGCGCCGGGCTGTGCAGAAGCCGACGACCCGAAGCCCACGAAGTACTGGAAGTGGGTCTGGGCGAGTGCTGCTGCGTAGCTCACCGCTTCCTCGGGCGACATCGTGCCGTTGGTTTCGACGGTCAGCGTGAGACGGTCATAGTCGGTACGCTGTCCAACGCGCGTCTCAGAGACGGCGAAGTTGACGCGGCGGACCGGGCTGTAGATGGCATCGATACGCACCACGTCGACCGAGAGATTCTTGTCGGCGGGATGCTGATCGCTCTCGATGTAACCGCGACCCTTGTTCACGTAGAGCTCGACGTTGAAGTCGCGCTCGTCGGTGATGGTGAAGAGGTGGTGCGTCGGGTCGATGACCCGGGCGCCACCGCTGACCTGAATGTCGGCGGCCGTGACGGTGCCGGGACCCGACTTGGCGATGCGGAGCACGGTCTGCTCGACATCGTCAGGGAGGGCCAGCGTGAGCGTCTTGAGATTACCGATGATCTGGTGCACGTCTTCCACGACGCCGCCGATGGTCTGGTGCTCATGCACCACGCCGTCGATACGGAACGCCCACACCGCCGAGCCACGGAGCGACGACAGGAGCAGTCGGCGCATCGCGTTGCCCAACGTGTGTCCAAAGCCGCGCTCGAGCGGCTGCAGACGGAATTCGGCCAGATTGGGCGTGTCCTCGCGCTTGGTTGCTTCGACAAGCTGCGGACGAACCAGCCCTGAGAGATCGATCGTTGCCATGAAGTTCGAAAATTTGAAGTGGTCACACCGGCGCTGTTCGCCGATGACGCGCTACCCCGCCCCGAACGCGCGGTAGCCCCGTAGAGGGGTTCGGGCCCCGACCGCCGACGGAGGCGCGCCGCGAACGGCGCGCTCTGTCAGCTGAGTACCACGTGTTACTTGGAGTACAGTTCGACGACGAGCTGTTCCTGCGCCGCCAACGGAATCGACTGACGCTGCGGCTTCTCGAGCACGCGACCGCTGAACGACTCCTTGTCGACGGCGATCCACGAGAGCGAGGCACCACGCGCGGCCTGTTCCATGGCCGACATCACGAGCACGAGTTCACGCGACGACTGCTTGACGCGCACTTCTTCGCCCGGACGCACCTGGTAGGACGGGATGTCCAGCAGGCGACCCTTCACTTCAATGTGGCGGTGACGGATGAGCTGACGCGCAGCCTTGCGGCTGGGCGCGAAACCCATGCGGTACACGACGTTGTCGAGGCGCGTTTCGAGCGCCGCCAACAGGTTGTGACCCGCGATGCCCGGCGCGGACGCCACACGATCGAAGGTGTTGCGGAACTGCTTCTCGCTGATGCCGTAGATGCGCTTGATCTTCTGCTTCTCGCGCAACTGCTTGGAGAATTCGGACGCCTTCTTACGACGCGCCGTGGCCTGACCGTGCTGACCCGGGGCGTACGGACGACGCTCAACGGGGCACTTCTCGGTAAAGCACTTGGTGCCCTTCAGAAAGAGCTTGGCGCCCTCACGACGGCACTGACGGCAGCTAGGACCAGTATAACGGGCCATGTCTTAGACCCTCCGACGCTTGGGGGGACGGCAGCCGTTGTGCGGGATCGGGGTGACGTCGCGAATGGACTTCACCTGGAGGCCGGCCGCGGCGAGCGCCTGAATGGCGGACTCGCGACCACTGCCCGGACCCTGCACGCGCACATGCACGCGGCGCACGCCGAGGGTGAGCGCTTCGCGCGCGCACTGCTCGGACGCCACCGTGGCGGCGAACGGCGTGGACTTCTTCGACCCCTTGAAGCCCGCCTTGCCGGCGGAGCCCCACGACACCGTGTTGCCATGCATATCGGTGATCGTGATGGTCGTGTTGTTGAACGTGGCGCTGACGTGGGCGATGCCTTCGGCCTCGACGACGCGCTTGGTCTTCTTTGCGGTAGCCATGGCTTACTTGGTCACCTTCTTCTTGCCCGCGATAGCGCGGCGCGGCCCCTTCTTGGTGCGCGCGTTCGTGTGCGTGCGCTGCCCGCGCACGGGAAGCCCGCGGCGATGGCGCGTGCCACGGTACGAGCCGATGTCCATCAGGCGCTTGATGTTCATCGCGATCTCGGTGCGCAGGGCACCTTCGACGCGAATGTTGCGCTCGATTTCCTGACGGAGCTTGTTGACGTCCGCGTCATTGAGATCGCGGACACGCTGCTCGGGCGAAACGCCCGCGGCAGCGAGGATCTTCTGGGCGGTCTTGCGACCGATGCCGAAGATGTAGGTCAGGCCGATCTCAACCTTCTTCTCACGAGGGAGATCGACGCCAGCGATACGTGCCATGTGTTACGCTTCCCCTCAGCCTTGACGCTGCTTGTGCTTGGGGTTGCGCTTGCAGATGATGCGAGTCACGCCCTGTCGCTTCACGACTTTGCAGTGCTCACAGATCGGCTTTACGCTGCTCCGAACTTTCACGGGTCACCTTGGCGCTCTCGCGCCAACGGAGTCTCCCGCACCAGATTGCTCTGGCCGGCTGGACTCCCCATGCGTCCATCGCTCATGAAGCATCGCATTTCAGCGATTCCGCGCACGAGCGAAGCAAATGTGGCCAGCGGATTGGCCTAGAATCTCGCCCGAAAACGGGCAAGACCCTCATCCTAGTGGACTTAGACCGCTCCCGCAAGTGAGGCGGTCACCTGCCCCATCGCCGCCACCGGATCGGCGGCCCCGGTAACGGCCCGGCCCAGGATCAGCCAGCGCGCGCCGGCATCAGCGGCGGCCCGTGGCGTCATGACGCGCCGCTGGTCGTGGGCGTCGCCACCAGGAAGTCGAATACCAGGGATCAGCAGCCCAAGCGCCGCACCAAACGTGGCATGCACCGCCGCGGCTTCATGACCAGAGCAGACGATTCCGGCACCGCCGCCCGTCGCCACCAGCCCAGCCAGGCGGACCACTTCGCCCGTCACATCGACCCGTTCCCGTCCCCACGCCTCGCCGATCGCGGCGGCATCCATGCTCGTCAGGATCGTGACGCCGAGGATGCCGCATCCCCCCAACGCGCCGGTGGCCGCTCCCTCCTCGGCCCCCTCGCCGGCCGCCCGGATCATGGCCGAGCCGCCCGATGCATGGACGGTGAGGAGCGACGCGCCGTGGCGAGCGACGCTGCGAGCGGCGCCACGCACGGTGTTGGGAATGTCGTGCAGTTTCAAATCCACGAAGACCGACTTCCCCGCGTCGCGCAGCCAACTCACGATGTCGGGGCCTTCGGCGGCGAAGAGCTCGAGCCCGACCTTGTAAAACCCGCAGGAGCCGCCGAGCCGGCTGACGATCGCCTGCGCGGCGCGGCGGTCGGCGACGTCGAGGGCGACGATCGGGGTCACGGGGGGATGGACCGTCGCATCGACGGTCGCGGAAGATGGCAGGGTCATGAAGGCCACTCCAGTGTGCCGATGATCGATCGCAGGTCGCGGACGCCTTCGCGCTGCGCCCAGCCGGCGAGTTCCCGGGCAATGCGCTCCGGTGCGCGTGGATCGCGCAGGGCCGCCGTCCCGACGCCCACCAGCGACGCGCCAGCCAGCAGGTACTGCGCCGCGTCGTTACCAGTGCTGACCCCGCCCAACCCAATGATGGGAACGCCGGGTAGTGCCTGACGGACTCGCCAGGTGGCCAGCAGTCCAAGGGGGAGCAACGCAGGACCGCTCACCCCACCGGTGCCGAATCCAATCTTGGGCTTACGGCGAGCGGCATCGATGACGAGCCCCGGCATCGTGTTGACGAGCGTCAGTCCATTGGCGCCGTTCTCGATCGACACGCGAGCAGCGTCCACTACGCCGGCGCCGAGGGTCGGGGACAATTTTACGAACAGCGGTCGGGACGTGCGGGCGCGAGAGGCACGCACCAACGCCGCGAGCGCGACCGGGTCGGCGCCGAATTCCATGCCACCCGCTTTGACGTTGGGGCAGCTGACGTTGAGTTCGAACGCATCGACGCCCGGCAGATCGTCCAGCCCACCGACGACCGTTTCGAAGTCTTCGACGCTGTTCCCCACCACGTTCACGATGACGCGGGTGTCGGGATACGCCTTGCGTAACCAGGGAAGGTAGTCGGCACGGACCGCCGCAAGACCGGGGTTGGCGAGGCCGATGGCGTTGATCATACCGCCGGCGAATTCACTCACGCGTAGCGGTGGCGCCCCATGTCGCGGAGCGACGCTGACGGCCTTTGTGGCGATCCCGCCGATGGCGGAGAGGTCGAGCACGTCGTCGACCTCCTTCCCGAAACCGGCCGTTCCGGCGGCGAGGACGACCGGATTCCGAAACGCCATCCCGGCCACCATCCACGTCTGCTGTTCACCAGCTGTTGCTATCACGCGATCACCGAGATCCGGCAGGCTTGGGAGGAAGACGCAGCTTGCGTACGCTGTCGGACCAGATGCGGAGCGCATCGGTCCAGTTCAATCTCAACAGCTCGGGCGCCGTCACAAAGTCCGGACGAGTGGCGGGATCGTCGCCACGCAGCCGCGCGGCCACGGCGGACGTGCCGAAGTCCGCGAGCACGCGGCGCTGCCAGGCCGCCGCACTGTCCGGCTCGAGCAGCGCGGCGGCGTACCAGGCGTTGGGCACGAGCGGCGATGCCCCCGACTCGCGGGCGACACGCAGGAACAGCGCGCGCGCGAGGCGCGGCGCACGCAGGGAGTCCCGAGCAATCTCCGCCGCCAGATACAGCGAAGCGCTTTCCGCGTCGCCCCGACCCGCGAGCAACCGGAAGAGCAGCACGCGCTCCGCCACCTGGCGGGCGTAGCTGGTGCGCCACACGACACTGTCCTGTCGCGCGATCAGCGTATCGAGTTCTCGCACCGACGCGACCCGCGTGAGATCGAGCAACGCCAACCGCGCGTTCGCGTCGTGCGCGGTCATCGTGTCGCGCTGCGACAGCGTGCGCGCGGCGTACAGATGCCGTCGAGCCAGCGAATCACGGCCAACGCGCGCGTGCATATCACCCAGCGCATAATGCATCCGGGCGCGGCTGTCGTCGCGGACGCGCGCGGCGTCGTATTGCGCGACGATGCGCTCGGCCCCGTCCACGCGGCCATCGGAGAGCAGATCACGGAGTGCACGGGTTACATCTTCGCGATAGTCACCGAGTCGGGCGCGCTGTACCAGCAGCGACTCCACACGGGCGTACTCACGCGCCGACATCGACGCGCTGATGAGCTCCCATTGAAGGACGCCGGCATCGAGTGTGCCAAGATACGCAGGGACCGCGTCGCGATCCCCCATACTGAGCGCTGCGCGCGCCGCCCAGATGCGGGATTGACGCGCCAGTTCGCGATCGCTGGCGCGAAACATCGAGTCGAGGCGCGGGCGCGCATCGGCGCTGCGACCACCGCGTACCTCGCAGGTGGCGAGAGCCAATCGGGAGCGATCGCGTTCACCGGCATTCAGCGTGGTGCCCGCCAACAGTTGCTGCAAGCGCGGCACGGCACGCTCGCACTGCGCCGCCATCGCGCCGCTCCGCGCCGCGATGTAGAGCGCGCGGTTGCGCCACTTCGATTTCGGATGCCGCACCAGCACCGTTTCGGCGATGGCCGCAGAACGCTGAAAACGCGTCGTGGCCTCGCCGTCGTCATCACGGCGTAGCTTGGCATCGGCGAGCCGGGCTTCCGCCTGGGCGTTGTAGATGCCGTTGTAGTAGACACACCCCGAACCCACGAGCCACGACGCGAGGACCAGCGTCAGTCGATGCGCGGCACGCATCAGCCACCGCCTCCGACCTTTCGCTCATACTGTTCGAGATAGCGCACGACCGCATCGGCGAGCGTCGACGCCAGCTCGCGCTGTCGCTCGATGTCGGTCATGTACTGTGCTTCGAGCTTGTTGGTGCCGAACCCGATCTCCACCAAGACCGCAGGCATGAACGCGGTCACGAGCACGCGAAATCCGGCTTGTTTGACGCCGCGGCTCGGTCCGGGATGCACCTGCTTCATGCCCGCCTGGAGCAGCTCGGCAAGCCGGCCCGACTCCCGAAGATGCTCGTTCTGCGCCATGTCCCGCATGATGAATCCCAATGGATCGTCGCGGGTGACATCGGCGTCGGTCTCGAAGCGGATCGCCTCGTTCTCCATGGCCGCGACACGACGTTCATCTTCGGTCTTGGCCTCGGCGAGAAAATAGGTTTCGAAGCCGCGGGCACCGCCGGGATTCGTCCAGCGGGGATTGGCGGCGTTCACATGCACCGACAGGAAGAGATCGGCCTTGGCCTGATTCGCCATGCGTCCGCGATCGCCCAGCGCGATCAAGGTGTCGGTGGTGCGCGTCATGACCACTTGGATCTCACGTTGTTCGAGGGCAGCGCGCAGCTGCTTCGCGAACGAGAGCGTGATGTTCTTCTCGAACACCTTCTTCGGTACGCCGATCGGTCCCGACATGCCGTTGTCAGGTCCGCCGTGTCCCGCATCAACGACGACGACGCGCTGGCGGAGTGCGGCGCTACGGTTGGCGGGTGCGCTACGCACATTGTCGGCGGGCGCCGGCGGGGCGGGCGTCGACGGGGCGGGCGCACGGGGGGTCTCAGCGCGTGCGCGCGTCGTCGGTGTACGTCGAGCAGCCGTCACCGTGGAGAATCGGCGCAGCTCGGCCTTCTCCTGATCGAAGAGGACGCCGGCACCAAGTCGCGGCAGCAACTCCGTGGCCAATGCGAGCGGCACGTAGAACTGTCCGCCACGCCGGAAGACCCCCGCGCGCAGGGGGATGGTATCACCGCCGACCACGACGAGCGCGTTGCCGGCTTCGAGATCCATCCCGGTGGTTCCCACTTCGAGACGGAAACGCGCGCTGCCGGCGGATTGCGTGACGACCTGTCCACCGAGCGCCTGGGCCAAGGCGTCGGCGCGAACGCCAATGCCACCATCCGGATGCCGTAGCGTGGGTACGGACTGGAGCCGGTCGCCCGCGCGCACCATAAGCGGCGGCAATGGCGGCAGTGACGGTGCGACCGCCGACAGCTGCAGTGTGAGTGCGAGCGCGCCGAGCAGCATCATCGACTCAGGTACTCAACGCTTGTTAAGCGCACGCGCGATCTCACGCTCGGCGTCGCGCTTCTTGAGGTCCTCGCGCTTGTCGTGCTGCTGCTTGCCGCGCACGAGCGCGAGGCGCGCCTTCACGCGGCCGCTCTTGAAGTACAGATCGAGTGGCACGAGGGTGAGTCCCTGCCGCTCGACGGCGCCGATCAGTCGACGAATTTCACGGCGGTGCATGAGCAACTTACGCGTGCGCGTGGGTTCGTGATTGAACACGTTGCCCTGCCCGTACGAACCGATATGCAGGTTGAGCAGGAACACCTCGTTGTCCTTGATCACCCCGAAGGCGTCGGTCAGGTTCGCCCGCCCCTCGCGGAGCGCCTTGACCTCCGTGCCGGTCAGCACGACTCCGCACTCCCAGGTGTCCAGGATTTCGTAGTCGTGCCGCGCGCGCTTATTCCGCGCGATGAGTTCAGTGGGTTCTTCAGTGTCGGTGTTTGCCATACTGTACGGAAACGTAATACCCCGACACGCACGAAGAGTGCGCGAGGGCGTTGACTTCGGGGGCATCTTCGATCTATTCTTTACGGCCCTGCTGTAATCGTGTACGGAACGCTGTTCTCGTGCTCGACGTCAGCAGCTGCCGGAGTGGTGGAATTGGTAGACGCGCTGCGTTCAGGTCGCAGTATCCGCAAGGATGTGCCGGTTCGAGTCCGGCCTTCGGCACTCGATGATTAGACGAAGAAAGGGGAAAGATGGCATCAGCCAGCTTTCCCCTTTTTCGCGTCTGTACGGTTCAGCAGTCCGTGGCGGACGACCGATCGGGTCAGCCGCGCAGCGCGGAGGGCCGGATGTCCTCGGGGAGCGAAGCGACCCCGAATACGTCACGGAGCACGACGTTGGCGGCCCCGCGGGTCTCGTTCACGAATTGAGTCGCCCGAACCAGCTGCTCCGTGGACGGATCGTGAATGCCAGCACCGCCCAGCAGGACTCGAGCGAGCCGTGTGGCCGGCGACTCCACGTTCCCGCGCACCGCCAACGCGGCGGTATAGGCCCGCCAGCGCTCGCCCCATTCACGGCCAAGGCCCACGGTTGCCCGTGCCTCCCGACTGATGACGGGGGCCAGCTGGTGCGCCACGTCAGACGCGGTCCGGTCGTCGAGCGCGTCGCGCTCAGCCACGACCAAACCAATAGCCCGCTTGGCGAACGTGAGCTCCCGCAGGGCGACGGCTTCTGAAACGCCGAGGGACGCGAGCCACGCGATGTCGGTATGCTCGGGCGAACGCAGCAATTGGCCGAGGTACGCGGACGCCCGACGGCTCCGTTCGCGCTGCGCGCGCCACTCCGTCCAAAGACCCATTGGCGTCGTCAGCCCTGCAGAATCGGCAACGCGCCGGGAAGATCCGGCACAGCCGCGTATGGCGGCAGTCCAACGCGGTCCCGGACCGATGCTTCGTCGGTCAAGAGGTCACTGAGTTTCACGCCTTCGAGTACCTCGTCGATACGCTGCTGAAGGAGCAGCCAGACGGGGCGGATGCTGCAATTCTCGGCCGCGGCGCAGCGTTCAGCGTCGACCGGATGACTGACACAATGCAGGTCGAACGTCGTGAGCTCAGAGGCTTGAATCACATCACGCACGGAGATGGCGTCAGGCGTACGGGCGAGCGAGTACCCGCCGCGTGCTCCGCGGGTGCTGTTGACGATTCCGGCGCGGCGCATCCGCAGGAGGATCTGCTCGACGTAGTCGCCCGGCAATCGCTCACGAGCTGCGACGTCGCGTCCCGTGACCGGCCCGGTTCCCGCGCGGCGCGCGAGATGCAAGGCACAAATGAGTCCGTATTCCGCCCACGTCGTAATGCGCATATGTCGAGTCTACGGTTCCCCGGTCGCATGGACAAGTTCTCCGGCGGAAAAGCCACCGGCGGGGGCGTACTCAGCCAGAGGCGGAGGAGCCGTGCTTGCCGGAAGGGACCCCGATCTCGGTCATCTTCCGGAGATCGAGGACGGCGTCGAGCTCGTCGGGCGGCAGGATGCGCTCGCTGGCCACCAGCTCACGAATCAGCGTACCCTCTTTAACCGAACGCTTCGAGATATCCGCCGCGGCCGCGTAACCGATCTGCGGCATGAGCGCGGTGGCGAGCGCCGCCGATCGCTCAACCCAGTACTCGCACATCGCGGCGTGGGCGACGATGCCTTCGACACAGCGCGCACTGAAGATGCCGATCGCGTTCGTGAGGATCTGCACGGAGAGCAGCACGTTGTGCGCGATGACCGGCATCATGACGTTGAGTTCGAGCTGACCGTGTTCGGCAGCGATCGCCACGGTGGTGTCGCATCCGATGACCTGAAAGCAGACCTGATTCACCATCTCCGGGATCGACGGGTTGATCTTGCCGGGCATGATGGACGAACCTGGTTGTACAGCCGGCAGCGCGATTTCGTCGAGCCCCGTGCGCGGGCCTGACACCATGAGCCGCAGATCGCTCGCGATCTTCGAGAGGTCGAGGGCGAGCCCGCGCAGCGATGCCGAGAACGCGGCCGCATCACCCATGCTTTGCATGAGCTGAATGCGATCGACGCCAATGCGGAGGCTGCTGATGCCGGTGATCGCTCGCAGGTGGTCGTTCATGCGCGCGGGATACTCGGGCTCCACGGTTACACCAGTGCCTACGGCAGAACCACCGATTCCGAGGTCATTGAGGTAGTCCGCCGCCTCGACAATCCGCTTGCGGCACCGCGCGAGCGTTCCAGCGTACGCGGTGAACTCCTGCCCAAGCCGAATCGGCATCGCATCCTGCAGATGCGTGCGCCCGGCCTTCACGATACCGTCGAACTCTACACCCTTGCTCGCCAGCGCTGCGTGCAACGCATCGATGGATACCAACAGCGCCGGCAGCTGTCGCAGCACGGCCAATCGGATGTTCGTGGGAATCGTATCATTGGTGCTCTGCGCCATGTTGACATGGTCGTTCGGGTGTACCGGCGCATACGTACCACGCACGCCACCGAGCAACTCGTTGGCGCGATTGGCGAGCACTTCGTTCACGTTCATGTTGTGCGACGTACCGGCGCCCGCCTGATACGGATCTACGATAAACTGGTCGCGGTGCTGCCCCGCCAGCACTTCATCGGCGGCCGCAATGATGGCATCGGCGCGACGAGCATCGAGCCGACCGGTGTCCCGATGCGTCATTGCCGCCGCCTTCTTGATCCACACCTGCGCGATCACGAAGGGCTCGAGCGGGCGCAGGCCACTGATCGGAAAGTTCAGGGCCGCACGAAGCGTTTGCACTCCGTACAGCGCCTCAACGGGCACCGGTAATTCACCAAGGGGGTCCTTCTCGATGCGAGTGGCCACCGGGTTCACCGCGGCAAAGCGATCAGGGGAAGCGTACGATCGTATCGACCGTCGAGACGATGTGCAGCAAGCTGGTGGAGTCGGGACGCGCCTCCTGGGTACGCCAGCGAATCAGCGTCGCCGAGCGCAATGCACTGGGCGATGCGAGAAACGCTCCAAGACCAGATGCAGGGACTTGAAACGCGCCGTCGTCCTTGAGCGCGCAGTAGATCTGTTCATTCTGAACCGTCGACGTGGCCGTCGCCCCGTACCGCACCGACAGGATGATCGCGGCCGAAGGGTCGTTGGTTGCGTTCCAAGTCACGTCGAGGGGCGAACCACTGGCCGGAACTACGAGCCGTCCCGGGATGATTGGTTCGGCCAGCTTGACGGTGATGGCGGCCGCCGGGAACGTTCCGGCCAGTCCGGGCACGTTCAGCGTGGCCGCATCGCCTGCGGCGTAGGTCAGCGCCGCGCCGGTGGCGGGCTCGTAGCGTGAGAAGGCCGTCGAGAACGGCAACGCGACGCTGCTGCCGGCAAAGGTAAGGGCAAGACTCTCGCCGACCTTGAGCGAACCAGTCGCTGCGCCCGTCGTGCTGTCGATGAGGGCATAGGCGCACTGATCACCCTGCTGCAGCGCACTGTTCGGCGCGGTCGCCGAGAGCCCCTGAAAGAACACCGCGTTGATGGTCGCCGAAGCGCGACCCGCGGGGGCGTTTTTCCCCGTGATCGTGACCGCGCCGTACTTGGTGAGCGTCGTGGTGTTCTCGGTGATGCTCGAACACGCGGTCAGCACGGCGGCGCTCAAGAGGGCCACGGCGAGCGGACTGAAGCGAGGAGGCAAAGGCAGCGACATACGAAAGCCGGAAGAAGAAAGCGTGCTCAGGCGCCGAGTGGTCTGGCGGCACCGCGCAGGAAGGGATTGGACGCCAACTCGCGCCCTACCGTAGTAGCAACACCGTGACCGGGAAATACCCGAGTCTCGACGCCAAGTGTCGCCATCCTCATCAGGGACTGGTGCATCGCCGTCGGGTCGCACAACGGAAGATCGGTCCGGCCAATCGAGCCAGCGAACAACACATCGCCGGAAAAGCAGAGGCCGTGTCCGATGAACGCGACGTGACCCGGCGCGTGCCCCGGCAGATGCCAGACGTCGAACTGGTAGTCGCCGAGTCGCACCCGGTCGCCTTCCGCAAGATCGTGGTCGGCCGGCGGCGGGTCGTCGATGACAACGCCCCACCGGGCGGCGTTACTTGCCGCATTCGCGTAGAAGAACGCGTCGGCCGGATGAACCCAGATCGGAACGGGACGCTGGGCGATGATCCCAGCGACTCCGCCGACGTGATCGAAGTGCGCGTGCGTGAGCCAGATGGCATCGAGTGTACACCCGCTGGCATCCACCGCGGCCAGTAGGTGGTCAGCCTCGTCGCCTGGATCGACGAGCACGGCCTTCCCACTCACCGGATCCGCGATCAACCAGCAGTTCTCCTGCAGCGGACCGACGGTGAGCTGCTGCAGCGTCAACGTGCTCACGGAAACGTTGATTCCGGAATCACAGGAACGGGTGCTTCCGCCGTCTCCAGGACGGGCGACTCCCCGATGCCATGATGCGCGAGCCAACGCTCAGCCTCGAGCGCCGCCATGCATCCGGTACCGGCAGAGGTGATCGCCTGGCGATAATAGTCGTCGATGACGTCACCGGCAGCGAACACGCCGGGCACATTCGTTTCCGTGCGCCACGACGAGACTTTGATGTATCCGTGTTCGGTGGTGTCGAGCTGCCCCTGCAAGAACTTCGTGTTCGGCGTGTGTCCGATGGCGACGAACAGTCCCCCGACTTCGATATTGCTCACCGCGCCCGTCACGGTATCGGTGAGTTGCAGTCCGGTGATGAAGTCATCGCCCAACACGTCGGTCACCGCCGTGTTCCAGATGACGCGCACCTTGGGGTGATCGAGCACGCGATTGGCCATGACCTTCGACGCGCGGAAGCTGTCGCGACGATGAATGACGACCACTTCGCTGGCGAACTTGGTGAGATACGTGGCCTCTTCCATGGCCGTATCACCGCCGCCGACGACGGCGAGCCGCTTGTGACGATAAAACGGCATGGCGCCGTCGCAGACCGCGCAGGCGGAGACGCCGCCGCCCGAGACGGCCAGTCGCAGCTCGTTGTCGAGGCCGATCCACTTCGCCGCCGCACCGGTCGCGACGATGACGGTGTGCGCCGTGATCGGCGCCGAATAATTCGGCACAATGCCGAACGGCTTGGACGCCAGGTGCACCTGCTTCACCAGCTCGGATACAACGCGGGCGCCGTGATGAACGGCCTGCGCCCGCATACGATCCATGAGATCGGGGCCGCTGATGGCTTCGGGAAAGCCAGGGAAGTTCTCGATATCGGTGGTCAGCATGAGCTGACCACCGGGAAGCTCGGTGCCAATCGGTTCGCCTTCGAAGACGATCGGATTCAGGTTCGCGCGCGCCGCATAGATCGCGGCCGTCCACGCGGCAGGACCGGAGCCGATGATGACGATGTTTTCGGGACGTGAGTCGGGCATGTCGTCGAGAGAAGAAAGAGACCTCAATCGATCGCCAACACACCCAGTGCGCCGTGACAGTGCGAGACCGTTCCGACGAGCACAGCACAGGGGCCGGAGGCGCCCCATGCGGCGAGTTGCCGATCAGCGTCCGCGATCGTGGCGGCGTCGATCATGCCAACGCCGTACGTGCGGTGAATGCAGTGAAAGATAACGGGACCGCGGAGCGAGGGGTTGTCGTCGACGTATTGCTGCATCATCGGCGGCATGCTCCAGTCGCGTGTACCGCGCGTGTGGGGACAGCGCGCGGGCTCGATGCAATTTACCGGACACATCCATGTGGCGAAGCTCACATAGTGTCGGCCGTCGGGCGACGCCCTCTCCCAGGGGGTGGGCGGGACCTGTTCGAGCGGTGCAACCCGAATACGGCGTTCCGGCCACCGAGCCCGGGCGCGTCCCATCAGCCAATCGAGACAGACGTGGGGCATCAGTGGTGAGGGCACCATCATGTCGTGAGTCAGCGACTCTGGCCCCTGCCCCAGCCATTCCGCGACATACGCGTCCCACTCGCCGCCGACGACCGTGAGTGGTAACCCCTCATAGCTACCAGCGCGCTGCAAGGCGGCCACGCGGCACTCGGGATCGCGGTCGACCACCACGACTTCTCGTGCCTGCAGTGCGCCACGCTGGGCGGCTCGTGTGAGCTGCTGGGCGTACCAGCTCCCGTAGCAACCGCCGCCCATGACGACGATGCGTCCGTAGGTCAGTGGCGCGGCGAGTTCCCCGCTGTGCGTCACGGGGACTCAGCGGCGCAGATGACGCCCACCGTCAACCGGCAGTACGATGCCGGTAACATACGGCGCATCAACCAAGAAGTGGATCGCCTGCGCCACATCGAGCGGGGTGCCGCTACGCCCCAAGGGCACATCGCGCAGGAATCGTTCGATCGTCTCGTCCGAGAGTTCGTCCGGCGGAAGCACCAGCCCCGGCGCCACCGCGTTGACGCGCAAGCGCGGCGCGAAGGCCGAGGCCGTGGTGCGCACCAACTGCGTGAGTGCGGACTTCGTGACCTGATGCGGAATCAAATGCGGGAAGATGGCTTCGAACGCGAGATGATCGGACAACTGCACGATCACGCCGCCGTCACGCATGACCCGAGCGGCCGCTTGCATGAGGAAAAACGGCGCGCGCAAATTGATCGCCGACGTCTGATCCCACTCGTCAGGCGTGACCGCGTCGAAGGGATGCATCATCATGACCGACGCCGAGCTCACGACGACATCCAGCGCGCCGAAGGCACGCATGGCCGCATCGATGATACGCTGCGGCGCGTGCACATCGGCAATATCCTCCTGCACGATCTCGATGCGCACGTCGTGCGCGCGCTGCAGTTCAGCCGTGAGCGCGTTGGCGGCGTCGGGTGAGCTGCCGTGGTGCAGCACGACATCGTACCCGCGCACTGCAAAGCTGCGCACGATCTCCGCGCCGACACGACGCGCGCCACCAGTGACGAGCGCGACACGACGCGCCATTAGGCTCGCCCGGCGGCGGCACGCTCGGCGGCACGCTCAGCGACCCGCGCTTCCTGCCAGTCAAGCCAGATCTTCGGCACCAGCTGCCCTCCAAGACGGCGCGGTCCATCATGCGTCCCGTGCCAATCAGAACCACCGCTGGGCAGCAAACCCGCCTTCTCCGTGTTGTCGAAGAGTCGCTGAGACAGCGACGGCGGATGGCTGGGGTGCAACACCTCGACGGCATCGAGTCCCATGTCGGCGAGTCGCAGAATGCGCGTCGGTGTTGCCGAGTCTCCCGGATGTGCCCACACCGAAAGTCCGCCCGCCTGATGTACCAGCGCAATCGCGTCCGCGACGTCAAAGCGATCTTTCGCCATGTACGCAGGACGTCCGAAACCGATCCAACGATCGAACGCCTCACGGAAATCACGCACCCAGCCGCCCGCGACCATGGCGCGGGCGATATGCGGACGACCAACCGCTCCCTTGTCCGCTTCGGCGAGTACCGCGTCCATCGTTACGGGAATGCTGTGCCGATTGAGCACCTCGACAATCTTGACTGCACGCTCCACGCGACCGGCCTGCAGCTCGATGAGGGCCGACCGCATGGCGTCCTGGTTCGAGAGGTGCAGGCCGAGCAGGTGCAGTTCCTCATCGTCGAAGTGCGAACTGAGTTCGACGCCGGCAATGATACGCACACCGGACTCGGCGCCGGCGGCGATCGCCTCCGGGAGTCCATCGACGGTGTCATGGTCGGTAAGGGCGATGGCATACAGCTGCGCATCGCGCGCCGCTTCGACGACTTTGGCTGGCGAGAGCGCGCCGTCCGATGCGGTGGAGTGCACTTGCAGATCGACGAATTGCGCGGACTCGCCGCGTCCCGAAATCGTCTCCGGGCCCGATGTGCCCGGCGAGCCGGTCACGTGCGGTAGCCTGCCTCTGGAGAGCGCGCGCCCGGCTGCGACGTGCGGAAGAGGTCAACCAGCTGTTCATTCTCGAGCTCGGCGAGCGATTGCTCCCGCGCACGCGTCCCGACTGGCGAATACCGGGTTACCCGCACATCGCGGTCGTCTCCCATACCGGCCACAAAAATCAATCCGAACTCGTCACCCACGTACTGGGTGAGGAATCCGGAGGGGTACACCTGCCATTCGCGTCCATCAACGGTGATGCGTCGCGCGGGCATATCAGCCTCCCTGTACTTCGCGCCACAGCCCCGGCGTCTGGCCTGGCTCATGGGCCGCGGCGATGGCGTCATCGCTCGCGGCCTCCGTGAACTCGACAAAACGTCCGGATTCGGTGGCGTGTTCAAAGACCCAAAAATGTGCCGGTACGGCAGCGGCGCGCGCCCGGCGGATGTCGAGGGCAGCCAAATACGCTTCTCGCTCCGCCTGGGCAACAACGCACTCCTGCATGGCCAGCACGCGTGCCATATCGGACTCAGAACCCGGTTTCGGGAACCGACTCCAGCGTCTTCTTGAGATCGGCCATGAACCGATCCGCATCGGCGCCATCAATCACGCGATGATCGAACGACAACGAGAAATATGCACACGTACGAATCGCAAGCGTGTCTTCGCCATCCGGACCGGTAATCACCTTCGCGCGCTTCTCGATGGCGCCAAGGCCAAGGATAGCCGTTGTACCCACCGGAATGATCGGGGTGCCGAAAAGCGAGCCGAAGACGCCGGGGTTCGTGATAGTGAAGGTCGAATCCTGAACATCGGTCGGGCTGAGCTTCTTGCTCCGCGCACGTGCGGCGAGGTCGTTGGTTCCGCGCGTGAGGCCGGTGAGCGAGAGCTCGTCGGCATGCTTGAGCACGGGAACGATGAGACCGGTCGGATCGAGCGCCACGGCGATGCCGAGGTTGATCTGCTTGCGGAGAATGACGTCGTTGCCCGCGACCGCTGCATTGAGCGTGGGATGGCGCTTGAGCTGCGTACACACGGCCTGCAGGATGAACGGCAGGTACGTGAGCTTCTGGCCCGTCTGTGCTTCAAATTCCTTGCGCATACCGGCTCGGATGCGCGCCACGCGCGTGAGGTCGATTTCGAAGAATGACGTGACGTGCGTGGCCACCTTGATCGCGAGGGCCATGTGATCCGACGTCAGCTTCCGGATCTTCGACATCGGCTCGACGATATCGCCCGCCCACGGCGTGGGCAGCGGTCCGCGGTGTTCGATGCCAGCGGGCACGTGCATAGATGCACCGGCAGCGGGCACGGCGACGGTGGCAGGCTTCGCCGCGAGATACGCGTCAAGATCCTTTCGGGTCACGCGACCGGCGATGCCGCTACCGCTCATACCGGTGATCTCCACACCGTGCTCCGCGGCCATCTTCCGTACGAGCGGCGACGATTTGGTCCGCACGCGCTCCTCGAACGAACCG
The DNA here is from genome assembly GCF_013004105.1 of Gemmatimonas groenlandica. Lineage (NCBI taxonomy): Bacteria > Pseudomonadati > Gemmatimonadota > Gemmatimonadia > Gemmatimonadales > Gemmatimonadaceae > Gemmatimonas > Gemmatimonas groenlandica. The sequence goes on along the minus strand of NZ_CP053085.1, from coordinate 1,064,443 downwards.
GCGGGTGCTGACGGGGCGGCCGGGGCCGCGGAAGCGGCGACTGGCGTGGACGGTGCCACGACCGATGCAGCCGTTGGCGCTGCGGCTGGTGTTGGGGCTGGTGCTGCGGCCGGAGCACTTGGCGCCGAGGCCGGCGTCGCAGCCGCTGCCGCCGCGTCTGTCTCAAGGCGCGCGACGACGGTCTGAATCGCCACGGTCTGCCCTTCACCGACAAGGATCTCCATGAGGACGCCGGCAGACGGCGAGGGAATCTCGGCGTCGACCTTGTCCGTGGAGATCTCGAAGAGCGGTTCGTCGCGCTTGACGTTGTCGCCGACCTTTTTGAGCCACCGCGAAACGGTTCCTTCCGCAATGGACTCGCCCATCTGCGGCATGATGACATCTACACGAGCCACTCGATCATCCTCGATCTGAAGAAGCAGCGTCGGCCGCGCGGTCCGCGCGACGCAAACGCCACAAGGCGAGAATCGGCAGCGTTATCGCGCCGAAGGCACCACCGTAACCTGCGTACACCCACCATTCGCAGGCCGGCAACCCCGCCATGGGGGTACAGCGTGCGAAAAAGCCAAGCAACTTCCCGATGCCGACGCCAACCATCGCGCCGCTTACGCCACCTATAAAAACCGTAAAACATCCCACCCCGATATTCCGACCGACACGGTCTTCGGGAAGGGGCGTCTGTGCATCACCAGCTGAAGTCGTCGTCATCAATACGCAGTCAGGCGCCGGACCGCTCGAACGATATCGGCGGTCTGCGGCAACACGTAATCTTCGAGGGCTGGAGCGTACGGGAGCGGGATGTCCGCTGCCGTGACGCGCAACACGGGTGCGTCGAGCCACGCGAAGCAGGTTTCGTTCACGCGCGCGGTAATTTCGCCAGCCATCCCACCGGTGCGCGTGTCTTCGTGCACGATCAGGAGCCGATTGGTCTTCTTCACGGTGCGGAAGATCGCCTCATCATCCATCGGCGCGAGCGAACGCAGGTCGATCACTTCTACGGAGATGCCTTCGGCCGCCAACAGATCGGCTGCTTCGAGGGCCTTCCACACGGTCGACGCGTACGTCACGATCGACACGTCACTCCCTTCACGCGCCACGCGAGCCTTGCCGATCGGCACCACGTGATCGCCATCGGGCATGACGTCTTTCACGCGACGATAGAGATACTTGTGTTCAAAGAAGAGTACGCAATCGTCGTCGCGAATGGCGGCCTTCATCAAGCCCTTGGCATCCGCCGCCGTGGACGGATACACGATCTTGAGCCCTGGCGTATGCAGAAAGCCGGCCTCCGGATTCTGCGAATGGAACGGGCCGCCACGCACGTAGCCACCACTGGGACCGCGCACGACCATCGGGCACGGCAAGAACGCGCGATAGCGTGCAGTGGCGACATAGTTGGTGAGCATGTCGTACGCGTTCGCGATGAAGTCGATGAACTGCATCTCGACCACGGGGCGCAGTCCCATGTGCGCCGCACCGGCCGCCGCACCGACGAGCGCGATCTCACTGATGGGCGAGTCGATCACGCGCTGTTCACCGAACTTCGCAAGCAGTCCTTCCGTGACTTTAAACGCGCCACCGAACGCACCGATGTCTTCGCCCATGCAGAAGACATTGCGGTCACGATCCATCTCTTCGAACAGCGCCTCGCGGATCGCCTCGAGATAGGTGATCTCACTCATGCTCGCTTTGCCCCATCGGCGCTCCAGGTGCCCCAGCTTTCGGGACGTTCCTGTCCGTAGGCGAGCGATTCCGCATCGACATCGCGCCGGAACCACAAAGGCTGCTCGGCAGGCGGTTCGGCGTAGACGCCCAGCAGCGCCTCACGAGCGTCGGGCGTGCCCGACAACTCGGCGAGATCGGTGGCCTCATCGATCTCGCGCAGAATTCGCGCATCGATGGCCGCGAGCTCGCTGTCGGTCGCACCCCATTCGTCGAGCAGCACCCGCACGTACCGGTCGATCGGATCGTTCTCCTCGGCCCACTTCTCGATTTCGCCCGCGGGCACGTACGACTGATTGTCGTGCTCGGCGTGTCCCTTCCGGCGATACGTGATCAACTCGACGAGCGCGACACCGTTGCCCGCGCGCGCATGATCGACGGCAGTCTTGGTCACGTCGTACGTGGCCAGCACGTCGTTACCGTCAGCCTGCAATCCGAGCACGCCGTAGCCGATCGCCTTGTCGACAAAGAATCTCGCCGCCGTCTGCTTGTGCGTCGGCGTGGAGTAGGCATAGCCGTTGTTCTCGACGATGACCACCAGCGGGCACTTCTGCACGGCGGCGAAGTTGATGCCCTCGTGGAACGCTCCGGTGCTGGTGGCGCCGTCGCCGACATACACGAGCCCAACGCGATCTTCACCACGCATCTTGAAGGACATCGTCACGCCGGTCATCACCGGGACCATATCGCCGAGCGGCGAGATCTGTCCGAGAAATCCGCGGGTGACGCCAGCGGCGCCGATATCGCCAAAGTGGATATTGAGCTCGCGACCGCGCGTGGGCGAGTCGGCCTTGGCCATGTACTGCTTCAGCACCTCGACGGGCGTCGCCCCTTTCACGAGCATCGCCCCAAGATTGCGAATGAGCGGCGACATCACGTCACGCTGCTCGAGGGCGAAGCAGCTGCCGACCGCGTCGGCTTCCTGCCCGAGTGAACGAAACAGCCCGCCGACCACCTTGGTTTGCCGATACAGATTCACGAGGCGCTCTTCGAGTTGCCGCGTGAGCTTCATCCAGTAATACAGTTCGAGCTTGCGCTCACGAGAAAGCGCGTCACTGGGACGCGCTCCATTGGCCGGAGTAGCACGGCCGGTGCGCGCCTTCGCCATCAGTAACCGGCCTCGATCGTGTGCCGAGGGTCGGCGGCGCGATGCACGGCGTTGAAGAAGCGCTTCACGTTCTTGTCGAGTCGACTCTCGCCGACCTGATCCGTGTGCACTTCAACGAACGTGTAATGTCCGCCTTCCATCTTCACGGAGAGCGAGAGGGTGCCGAGCGAACCACTGAAACTGCGCGATCTGGCATCGACGGTACCACGAGAAAGTCCGAGCGCTGCGAAGAAGCGATCGGCCGACGCCAGCACCGTGTCAGGTGTCAGCGAGGTCCGATGAAAGTGTCGCATACCTCAGGGTTCCTTGCGCGTGCTGTCCTTTGCGCGCGGTGGTGGTTCGGGCGGGCGCGACGACGCCGGCGGGGAGAAGTCGCCAGGCTCCTCGGCGGACATGATGTCCTGCGTCCAGTCAGGCGTCTTCTGGAGCACCTTCGTAGAATCGAGGCGGAACTGAATCGCCATCGCCCACATGCCGGCCGTGACGAACATCAGGTTGCTGCGATACGTCCCCAACTCCTCGGTGGCCGCGAGGCCGTTGGAGACGGTCTTCCGATCGCGGTTGGTGCCGAAGATGCGTCCTTCGCCGCCCTGAATGGGCAGCCCGCTTTTCACATCGTGCACCATCACGCGCCAGTAAATCGGTTCGAGCGCACGCGTCGGCTTGGTCTCGGGTGACACCCGAATGACGAAGTCCTCCGTCTTGAAACGGAGTTCATTCGTGGGTGGTGGGCTGCCCCCGCCTCCACAGCCGGCCATGACGAGGCCAGCTGCGGCGAGTGCCACCACGCGACGGAGACGACGCGTGCGCTCTGCGATCATTGATAGTATTCCAGCCCGAGGTGCGTGATCTGCTCTTCACCCATGAGGTGACGCAGCGTGTTCTTCAGCTTCGTCTGCTGGATGAAAAGATCATGTTCCGGCTGGAGGCCCGGTGCCGTCTGCGGCGCTTTGTAATAGAAGCTTAACCATTCCTGAATGCCCTTCATGCCGGCACGCATCGCGAAGTCCGAGAAGAGCGCGAGGTCGAGCACCATGGGCGCGGCGAGGATGGAGTCGCGGCAGAGGAAGTTGATCTTGATCTGCATCGGGTAGCCGAGCCAGCCCTTGATGTCGATGTTGTCCCAACCTTCCTTATTGTCGCCGCGCGGCGGGTAGTAGTTGATGCGCACGACGTGCGAGAAATCCTTGTACAGCTCCGGGTACACTTCCGGCTGCAGGATCGTGTGCAACACCGACAGCTTCGACGCTTCCTTGGTCTTGAACGACGCGGGATCGTCGAGCACTTCACCATCGCGATTGCCGAGGATGTTGGTGGAGTACCACCCTTCGAGACCGAGCATACGCGCCTTGAGGCCCGGCGCGATGATGGTCTTCATCCACGTCTGGCCGGTCTTGAAATCCTTACCGGAGACCGGCACGCCCTTCTCGATAGCGAGGTCGAGTAGCGCCGGGAAGTCGGCCGAGAGATTCGGGGCACCGTTGCAGTACGGGATGCCTTCCATGATGGCGGCATAGGCGTAGAGCATGCTGGGTGCGATCGAATCGTCATTCTCTTCCATCGCCTTTTCGAACGCTTCGATGGTCTGATGCTGCGGACCCGGGCTGATGAACGTCTCGGTCGAGCCGGTCCACACCATCACGCCACGGGTCGCGCCACTGCTCTGCATGACGTTGCGGATGTCGGCGCGAATCTGCTCAGCGAGGTCACGCTTGTTCTTGCCGGTCTTGACGTTGGTTGCGCGCGTGATGCGCGTGACGTAGCGGCTTTCGAACACGGCCGGCATCGGCTTGATGCCCTTGAGGAACTCGGCGATCGGCTCGATATCGGACTTCTCGAGCACGCCGGCATTCACGGCAGACTCGTAGGCATTGTCGGGAATTGGATCCCACGCGCCAAAGACGATATCGTCGAGCTTTGCGAGGGAGACGAAGTCCTTGATCAGCGGGCTACGTCCGTCAGTGCGCTTGCCGAGGCGAATGGTCGCCATCTGCGAAAGCGAACCGATAGGCACTGAGAGACCGCGGCGCACGCGCTCGACGCCGGCGATAAACGTGGTGGCTACGGCGCCGAGTCCCGGCGTGAAAATGGCGAGTTTCCCCGTTGCCGGGGCTGGTGACGTGGCCTTACCGAGATTCGAGTCGGACACTGCGTTTATTCTCCAGGGGAAGTGGTCGTGCGATACACGAAGTTGATGCGCTGGAACACGGTGATCCACGCCGTCACGGCCAGCAGGCTAACGATACCGGCGAGGATCCATCCGTTGAGCGCCAGGCCGAAGAAGGCCTGTGGCGCTGAGAGCAGCGTAATGCGCTCCGCGCGTTGCAGCATGCCCACCTTCGCATCGAGTCCGAGCCCTTCGGCCCTGGCGCGCGTATATGACGTAAGGAAGGTGGCGATCAGTGCGGCCAGCGTGACCATGACCATGGTCTGGCTGGCGTGCACCGGGTGCGTCGCGTAGAAGATCAGCAGACCTCCGAGGAGGAAGCCGTCGGCTACGCGATCAAGGGTGGAGTCGTAGAAGGCTCCGAAAACGGTGCTCTGCCCGGTGCGGCGGGCAACATTACCGTCGAGCACGTCAAAGAGCGCGGTGAGGCCCAAGAACCATCCACCAGCGCTGATGTGCCCGGACGCGAAAATCACACCGGCTGTGCACGTGCAGATCGTGCCGATGGTGGTGATCGTATTGGGGCGCACGCGCCGCGCGACCAGCCAGTCGGCCACAGGGGCGATGACTCGCAGGTATCCGCGCTGGACTGCGCTCCACAGTGATTGCATCTCGATCGCGCTGAGGTAACGGAAAGTATCTAGCCGTGGAAAGCTAGAACTCCCCTAGCATCAACGGTAGAGATAAAAGCGTCTGGCGTCCTTTTCGAACGCAATAACTGCCGGCAACTGGCGATCCATCACCGCATCCGGGTCGGCTCCGCCCAGCAACGCCTCGCGGGCACGGGCGGATCCCATGCGCTGGTCGAAGCCGGCCGCCGTGAGCCGGAGCGAGTCTTTGTGCACCCGCGAGAGCGCCCAGAGGATCGCCGCACCGACGCGAGCGGGCTGGACGCGCTCTCGGTCGGTCACCTCAATCCGAATACCTGGTATCGACCGCCCGGCAAACTTGCCATCCCCCGGCTTGTTGGGCGTATACCGCTCTGCCTTGAACTTGACGCCGGTGAGCGAGAGGTCCTCGAGCATCCGGGTCACAGAGTCCGCGCGGAGCCAGGAGGCGCCGAACCGCTGGAACGGTTCATCGGTGCCGCGCCCGACCGACACGTTGCTCGACTCGAACGGCACGAGCGCCGGATACAGCAGCGCACTGGTGATATTCGGCATATTCGGCGATGGCCGCACCCACGGAAGCTCCGTCTCGTCGAACCACATGCCACGGCGCCAATTCCGCATGGGCACGACGGTGAGCCGCGTGCCAAGCTTGAATTGAGCCTGAAACAAGCGCGCCATCTCCCCCATGGTCAACCCATGACGCAGCGGCATGGGATAGAGCGCGAAGCCATTCGTGCGATTGCCGACGACCGGCATCTCGCCGTTGGCCAGTGCCGAGTCGAGCAGGGCGCCTTCGGCCCGGGCGCCGGTGATCGGGTTCGGTCGGTCGAGCACGAGCACGGGAATGCCGCGTTTCGCCCCCGCTTGCATCGAGTACAGCATGACGCCGACGTACGTCCAGGTACGTGTCCCGATGTCCTGGAGATCGACGATCAGCACATCAACGTCGGTGAGCAAACTGTCGGGCGGCGCGATCGTGCGACTCTGATACAGCGAGTGGATGATGAGGCCGGTCTTCTCGTCCTTCTCGTCGCTCAAATTCGGCCGATCGGCGGTTCCCGTGGCGCCGTGCTCAGGAGCAAACAGTCGCACCAACTTCACGCCGGCCCGCTGGGCGCGCGGGTCCGTCGTCAGGAGGTCGATGGACCGACGTCCTTTCTCATCAACGCCCGTCTGGTTGGTCACGAGGGCGACACGCTTGCCGGCGATCAGCTTGATGCTATCGTCCAACAGCACGGTAATACCGGGTCGGACCTTGCGATTCCGGTTTCCGATCGGCATTCCATCGATACCCTCGTCGGGCATCGGGGCATTGTCGGGGCGACCGCCGCGCGCGCATCCCGCCACCAGCGTCCCGACACATACCACAAAGAGCAGCACCAGCGTCTTGATCGCCTTCACGCGTAACCTCCAGAAGATCCCGCTGCGCTCAGGTCGCACAGCATCCCGCCCTACCGCGAACACATGACCCGACCGGATCCCTACCGACCTGCTCTGCTGTCCGGCCCATCCGGCTGCGGTGCCGACTGCACGAACGCACCGAATCACGTGTTTCTCAAGCGGCGCGCCATATTCCTCTTCACACTGGCCGCGACGGCGAGCGTGCTGATCGGGTGTGCAACGCCTGCCGCCGCCGCTCGCGACTTGCCGCCGGTGCCCGGCATCGCGCGCGACCAAGCGCTGCGGCTCGGCGACAGCGTCCGTGCCGTGCTGACGCGGGCGATTGCCGATAGTGCGTTCCCTGGCGCCTATGCGGCCGTCGGTACGGCTGATGGCGTCATCGTCGAATACGGAGTTGGTCGGCTCGACGTGGCCGACGGTACGCGGCCATCGGCCACCACAATCTGGGATTTGGCCTCGCTGACCAAGGTGATCGGCACGACCAGCGCGATGATTCAGCTCGTGGGCTCCGGTCGCGTTGTGCTCGATTCCCCGGTGGTACGCTACCTGCCGGCCTGGAAGGCGCCGGGGGCCGAGCGCATCACGGTGCGCCACCTGCTGTCCCATTCGTCGGGCATGCCGGCTTGGCGTGCCCTGTACAAAGAGGCGGCGACTCCGGAGGAAGCCGAGCGGCAGCTGTTCGCCACGTCGCCGGATACCCTGCCCGGCATTCGGTACGTGTACAGCGATCTGGGCTTCATTCTGCTCGGCAAACTGGTGGAACGGGTCAGCGGCGAACGACTGGCGCAGTATGACTCCGCCCACGTGTTCTCGCCGCTCGGCATGACCGATACACGCTACCTTCCGCCGGCTGCCCTGCTGCCGCGCATTGCGCCGACCGAGCAAGACCCGTGGCGTCAGCGAAAGGTGCGCGGCGAAGTGCACGACGAGAATGCCGTCCGACTTGGGGGCGTTTCCGGGCACGCGGGCCTCTTTTCCACGGGGCAGGACCTTGCGCGCTTCGCTCGCATGTACCTGCGCCACGGAACGCTGGATGGCGTCCGGGTATTCGATTCAGCGGCGGTGGCCACGTTTACGCGTCTTCAGGACTCGACGATCTCGCGCCGGGCGCTGGGATGGGAGACGCCAACAGGGGTTAACTCGGCCGGCACGCGCCTTTCTCCGATGGCGTTCGGCCATACCGGGTTCACGGGCACGTCGCTGTGGATGGATCCGGTTCAAGGGGTGTTTGTTCTGCTTCTGACCAACCGGGTGAATCCGACGAGGGAGAACCGGAAGATCGGCGGTGTCCGTACGGCATTGGCGGACGCAGTGGTGGGTGCGTTGCGTGGTGAATCGGGTCGATGATCATGGTTTTGAGTGGGGCTTTCTTGAACGGGAGCGATTCACTCGCTATTTTTCTCACAGCTAGACGCGACGCTGTCCCGGTTGCCGATCGCGGGTGCGATCGGGTGCGGGCGGCGCGCTCCATCAGGCCGGGGTGTCAGCCGGCCGCTTCGGAGGACAGCAATGAGCACGATGCAGCAGCCGGATGTCATGGTGGTTCTCACGCCCACGGCCGCGACGGAAGTCCGCAAGTTCATGGAAGCGGAAGGCGTCACGCCCGAGCAGGGTGGTCTTCGCGTGTCCGTGATGCCGGGCGGATGCAGCGGCTTCAAGTACGGGTTGGTGATCGAGGACAAGAACGCGGAAGACGATACGATCTTCGAGCTCGAGGGCATCAAGCTGTTCGTCGATCCGTTTTCGGCGCAGTACCTCAGCGGCACCACGATCGACTACGTCACGTCGATGCAGGGGTCTGGCTTTACGTTCAAGAATCCGAACTCAACCGGCGGTTGCGGTTGTGGCAGTTCTTTCTCGGCCTGAGCCGACGACTCGACACCTACTCCAATGACCATGGCCTCCGGTTCTCCGGTGGCCACTGAAGGTTCGCAGGCCCGCACGCTCGAGTCGAGCGGCGGGCCTGTGCGCGTCAGTGGCACCATCTTCGTGCACCCCGACATCAACGGCACTGTGCGCGAGCGCATTCCCACGATCATCATCGATGAGCACGAAGCGATGGCGCGGCTGGTGGCCGGGCGCATTGCGACGCTGATGCGCGAGCGCGCAGCGGCCGGCCGGTCGATCGTGCTCGGGCTGGCGACGGGTTCGACACCGATCGGTGTGTATCGGGAACTCATTCGCCTGCATCGCGAGGAAGGGCTGAGCTTCAGCCACGTGATCTCGTTCAATCTGGATGAGTACTACCCGATGTCGCCGGACAGCATCCACTCGTATCACCGGTTCATGTGGGAGAACCTGTTCTCGCACGTCGACATCGATCCGGGCAATGTGCACATCCCGGACGGCGCGCTGGAGCGCTCCGCGATCGATGACGCTTGCGGGCGGTACGAGGCGGCGATTCTAGCGGCGGGTGGTGTGGATTTTCAGCTGCTCGGCATCGGCAAGACCGGGCATATCGGCTTCAACGAACCGGGATCCGGTGAGCACAGCCGGACGCGCATCGTGCACCTCGATTCGGTCACGCGACGCGACGCCGCGGCGGATTTCTTCGGTGAAGAAAACGTGCCACGCGAAGCGATCACCATGGGCATCGCGACGATCCTGCAGGCGCGCGAGATCGCGATTCTCGCCACGGGCGAACACAAATCAGGTGTGGTCCGCCGATCCGTCGAAGGGGAGATCGATCGGGCCGTCGCGGCGACGTTCCTGCAGCGACATCCGAACACGACGTTCTACGTGGACGATGCGGCCGCGGCAGATCTCACGCGTGTGGCGACGCCCTGGCTGATCGATGAAGTCCGCTGGGACGATGCCCTCGCCGTGCGCGCGGTGACGTGGTTAGCCGGACGCTGCCAAAAGGCGATCCTCAAGCTCACACAACACGACTACGATGAGCACTCGATGTCGTCGCTGGTCGCGCGGCATGGGTCTCCGGGCGCGGTGAACGGCCTCGTGTTCAATGTCCTCGGCGCGAAAATCCGCGGAAAGAGCAAGCTGCCGCGCGGCATGAAGACCCTGTGCTTCTCGCCACATCCCGATGACGATGTGATCTCGATGGGTGGCATTCTCCGCAAGTTCGTGGAGAACGAGAATGAGATGACGGTGGCGTACATGACCAGCGGCAACATCGCGGTGTTCGATCACGACGTTCGCCGCTACATGGACTTTCTGGTGCGACTGGACCAGGAGCGGATCGGCGAGGGGACGGCGGTTCGCACCCTGGCCGACACGGTGCATCAGTTCCTCGAGGCCAAGCATGCCGGCCAGGTGGATATCGCCGAAGTGCAGGACATCAAGCGCGTCATCCGCGAATCCGAAGCCGTGAGCGGTATCGAAGTGATGGGGCTCACGCGCGAGCACGCGCGCTTCCTCAACCTGCCCTTCTATCAGACCGGAAAGGTTCGCAAGGATCCGATCGGTCCCGCCGATGTGGCGATTGTGGCGGAGCTGCTGCGCGAGTTGCAGCCCGAGATCATCTTCGTGGCGGGCGACTTGTCCGATCCGCACGGCACGCATCGCATGTGCAAGGAAGCGATCGACCGCGCCGTGCTCGAGGTGTACAGTGGCCCCGATGCGCCGACGGCCCCGCAGGTCTGGCTGTATCGTGGCGCGTGGCAAGAGTGGCCGGTCACCGAGGCCACGGTGCTCGTCCCGTTGTCGCAGGAAGAGCTGACGCTCAAGATCCAGGCGATCTTCAAGCATCAATCGCAGAAGGATTCGGCGCCGTTTCCCGGACAGGATGCCCGCGAATTCTGGCAACGCGTGGAGCAGCGCAACAAGGCCACCTCGGCGCAGTTGGACCAGCTCGGCCTCGCCGAGTATTTCGCCATGGAGGCGTATGTCATCGCGTGACGCCGGTGTGACCTCGTGACCGGCCGCTTCAATTTGCTCGATCTGCTCGTGCTGCTGCTGTATCTCGGCGGCACCACGGCATTGGGGATGTGGATCGGTCGAACGCAGCGATCAACCAGTGACTACTTCGTCGCGGATCGGGCGATTCCGTGGTGGGCGGTGATGTTCTCGATTGTAGCGAGTGAGACATCGGCCCTCACATTCATCAGCATTCCGGGGCTGGCGTACACCGGGAACCTGGGCTTTCTGGAAGTCGTGGCCGGTTACATCGTGGGGCGCATCGTGGTGGCCTACACGCTCTTGCCGCGCTATTTCGCCGGCAACCTGGTCACCGCGTACGCGCTCCTCGAAACACGGTTCGGTCTTGGCACGCGCCGCTTCACGTCGATCGTGTTCATGATCACGAGAGCGATGGCCGACGCGGTGCGCGTTTTCGCCACGGCGATTCCTGTGGCGCTGATCATCGGCCCTGTCATGCCAAAAGAATACACGATGCCGGCTGCGATCGTGGTGCTCGGCGTGCTCACCGTGATCTACACGTATCGCGGTGGCATGAAGGCGGTGGTGTGGACCGAACTCCTCCAAGCGAGCATCTACCTGATGGGCGGCATTTCGGCGATCGTGCTGATCGGCCAAGCTGTCGACGGTGGCTGGACGACGATCCTCGCGCAAGCGGGAGCGGCGGGCAAGCTGCAGGGGATCGACTGGTACACCGGCTTCGACCGTCCACACACGATGTTCGCCGGCATCATCGGCGGCGCGTTCCTCGCGATGGCGTCGCACGGCACCGATCAGATCATCGTGCAGCGATTGCTGTCGAGCCGTTCGCTGAAGCAGGCGCAGGTGGCGATCATCGGCAGCGGATTCGCGGTGTTTGCGCAGATGGCCCTGTTCCTCATGGTCGGGCTCGGACTGTGGGTCGTGTACGGTGGGCAGACGTTCGCCACGGCCGATCAGATCTTTCCGACCTTCATCATCGAGCGGATGCCGCACGGACTGATCGGGCTCATCGTCGCGGCGATCATTGCCGCCACCATGAGCACGCATTCGGGTGCCATCAACGCATTGGCGGCGTCGTCCACGTACGATATTTATCTACCGTTCACCGGCCGCTCGGCGGATGATCCACGGACGCTCCGCGTGAGCAAACTGTTCGCCTTGGCGTGGGGTGTCGCGCTGACCGCGGGCGCGCTCATGTTCAAGGAACAGGGCACGCCAGTGGTCGTCATCGCACTATCGATCGCTTCGTTTACACAGGGCGGACTGCTCGGCGGATTCTTCCTCGGAATCTTCTGGTCGCGCGCGATTCAACGGGATGCGATTCTTGGCATGAGCGTCGGGATCAGCTGCATGGCATTTATCGTGTTCGCAAAGCAGATCGTGGCGGCGTACCCGTCGATGGAACCCACGCTGCACGGCGTGGCGTCGATTGCGTGGCCGTGGTATGTGCTGATCGGACTTTCTATCACCTTCGTGACGGGCGTTTTGTCTTCTTTCACTCACCCGGCGCCCGCAGCGCCTCGCGCTATTCAGGGGAATCGTTCATGAGTGCCGGACCTCTCGACCCGACGCCACTCGTTGTCGGTGTGGACGGCGGCGGAAGCCGTACCCGCGTCATCCTCGCCGACGCTGCCGGCAACACGCTGGCGCGCGTGGAAGGCGCCGGGACGGCGCTGACGCCGGGACATGAAGGTGTGGCAGCCGACATCATCAAGTCGCTGATCGCCGATGCGCTGGCAACGGTCGATCGCACCGAGACGCGTCCGGCCGTGTGCGTCGTGGGCGTGGCCGGAGCCGGACAGGAGCGCGCTGCACAGGCCCTGTGGTCAGCTCTCGCGTCGCGTCGTGTCGCCGACGATGTCTCGGTGCAGGCGGACGCCACGATCGCGATGGACGACGCGTTCGGCGACTCGGCCGGTGTTCTGCTGATCTCGGGAACGGGTTCCGTAGCCTACTCCCGTGCGCCGGACGGGCGTCTCGAGCGTTGCGGGGGCTGGGGTCCGAATATCGGTGACGAAGGCAGTGGTGCGTGGCTCGGGCGCCGCGCCCTGAGCGTCATCACCGCGGCGCACGATGGGCGCGAGCCCGATACGTCGCTCACCGGGGCCGTTCTCACGGCGTTGGAGTTGGAGTCGCTTGATGACCTGATTCCCTGGGCCGCGGAGGCCACACCGGGACACTACGCGACGCTCGCTCCGGTGGTCGCGAAAGTGGCCTCCACCGGCGATCTGCGCGCGAATGCGCTGATCAGTTTCTGTGTCGAAGAGCTCTCGCTCCACATTCGCACGTTGGCGCGTCGGTGCTTCATGGACGAACGCGCCGCCATTCCGGTGGCGTTCGCAGGTGGCCTTCTCTCGAAGGGGTCGCTGGTGCGGAAGCGACTCGAGCAGCGTTTGAAGAGCGCCGTTCCCGGCGCTACGGTGCGCGCGGAAGACGTTGACGCCGCGCGCGGCGCGGTTCGACGGGCGCGGCGTTTGCTGGGCGTCGAGGTTTAGCGACACAACGGCCGAGTTGCGATCGCGCAACTCGGCCGTTTTTCAAAGAGACAACCGCCAACGCGATCAGGCGTGAACGACGGCTTCCTCGGCCGGGATATTCAGCTCGCCTTCCCATCGCGCCATGACCGCCGTGGCCAGGCAGTTGCCGAGCAGATTCACCGACGTGCGTGCCATGTCCATTATAGCATCGACGCCTAGAATGAGTGCGATGCCCTCGAGAGGCAAATTGAACTGCGCGAGGGCGCCCGACAGGATCACGAGCGAGGCGCGCGGAACGGCTGCCACGCCCTTGGACGTGAGCATGAGGGTGAGCATCATCAGTAGCTGCGTACCGATCGGCATGTCGATGCCGGCGGCCTGCGCCACGAAGACCGAGGCGATGGCGAGGTAGAGCGTGCTGCCATCAAGGTTGAAGGAGTAGCCCGTGGGCAGCACGAAGGAGACGATACGGCGCGGCACACCGAACTTCTCCATGGCCTGCATGGCCTGCGGGAAGGCTGCCTCGCTGGAGGCGGTGGAGAATGCGATGAGCCACGGTTCCTTCACCGTGCGCCAGAAGCGCATAATCGGGATGCGGGCCATGAGCGCGACGGGCACGAGCACCAGCAGCACAAACACGATGAGCGACACATACAGCGTGGCCACGAGTTTGCCGAGGCTGAGCAATACGCCGAGACCGCTCTTGCCGACGGTGACACCGATGGCGGCGCCGATACCGATGGGCGCATAGGTCATCACGATGCCGACGAACTTGAACATCACTTCGCTGAGCGCCTGCAGGCCGTCGAGCATGATCTTCTTGGACGGGCCCTCCACTCGCGAGAGTGCAACGGCAAAGATGATCGCGAAGAAGACGATCTGCAGCACTTCGTTCTGCGCGGCCGCTTCGAAGAAGCTCTGCGGAACGGTGTGCTCGAGGACCGACGCGAACGTCGGCGTCTTGGCGGCCAGCGCCTTGAACTCTTCCGTGCTGCCGGCGGCGGGGGCGATCGAGAGGCCGAGACCCGGCTTCACGAAGTTGACGGCGATGAGGCCGATCGCGAGCGCCGCTGTCGTGACGACTTCGAAATAGATGATCGAGCGGAGCGCGAGCTTGCCGACCTTCTTCATGTCATCACCGTGACCGGCAATGCCGACCACCAAGGTGCTGAACAGCAGCGGCACGATCAACGACTTGATCATGCGCAGGAAGATGTTCGCGAACGGCTTGAGGTTCGGCGCGAAATCGGGCGCGAGCCAGCCGATCAGGATGCCGACGATCATCGAGATGACGATCCACGCCGAAAATCCGATCCCGAGGAAGCCCTTGCTCGTTGCCGCAGGCGACGCGCTGGATGACTGATGAGCCATGATGCTGGTTTGAGGAGTCGTGGTACGGCTGATGACTTATTCGGGAGAGACCGGTGCGTTCCCGCGACGCAGCACCGAGTTCTTGTACCCGTAGAGGAAATACACGGACAGTCCGATGACCATCCACACGGCGAACGCCTTCCAGGCGCTGGACGGGAGCCCGCGCATGACAAAGACGCAGGCGGCGGCGCCGCCGAGCGTCACGAGCCATACGAAGGGGACGCGGAACGGACGATGCCGCTCAGGTTCGCGAATGCGCAGCACGAGCACACCGATGCACACCACGGAAAACGCGGCGAGCGTGCCGATGTTGGTCAGGTCATACGTCGCGGCGTCATCGGCGAGCAGCGAGCCGAGTGCCACCGCGACACCGGTGATGATCGTGGTGACGTGGGGTGTACGCGTCTTCGGATGCAGCTTGGCGGCAAACTTCGGCAGCAACCCGTCGCGCGCCATGGCGTAGAAGATCCGCGGCTGACCGTACTGAAACACGAGCAACACGGCGGACATCGACACGACGGCACCGGCGGCGACGATCCAGCTCGCCGTGGAGAGACCGGCAATGGACAGCGCCTTGGCCAGCGGGTCGCTGCTGCGCAGCTGTTCGTAGGGTACGAGGCCGGTGGCGACGAAACCGACGATCACGTAGATCAGCGTGCAAATGGCCAAGCCGCCGAGAATACCGATGGGCAGATTCCGCTGCGGATTCTTGGTTTCTTCAGCGGCAGTGGAGATCGCGTCGAAACCGATGTAGGCAAAGAACACGATGGCCGCACCCTGATGGATGCCGCGGAATCCGTTCGGCGCGAACGGCTTGTAGTTGGCCGGGTCGATGTGCATGCCGCCCACGATCACGAAGAGCGCGAGCACCAGCAGCTTGATCACGACCATGATGTTGTTCGCGCGCGTGCTTTCCTTGACGCCCTTGAGCAACAGCATCGTGATAGCGACGACGATGCCGAACGCCGGCAGATTCACCAGCACGGGGATGTTGCCGATGTGTGGCGCCGAATCCATCAACGCGCGGATGGCCGGGTCGCCACTGGCTTTCACATTCCAGTAGCCGTGCGTGAGCCATCCGGGCAGGTTGACGCCGAATCCCGAGAGCAGCGAGGTGAAGTACCCGGACCATCCGATCGCCACGGCCACATTGCCGACCGCGTATTCGAGGATGAGCGCCCAGCCGACAATCCACGCGACGATTTCGCCGAGCGTCGCGTACGAATAGGCGTACGCGCTGCCGGCTTGTGGGATCATGGCGGCGAGTTCGGCATAGCAGAGCGCCGCGAGTCCGCAGACGGCACCGAGCAACACGAACGAGAGCACGAGCGCGGGTCCGGCGCCGTATCGGATGACGGTGCCATCGGCGAGCGTTTCTCCCGCCGCGGCGGTGCCGAGCGACGAGAATATTCCGGCGCCGATAACCGCACCGATGGCCAGCATGATAAGGTCGCCAGCGCCGAGCGTTCGGCGCATGCCAGTACCGCTTTCGTCGGCGGTGGCGATCGGTTTACGATCAAACAGCCCCATGGGCCCTCGGATCGGGGGAGGAGCGCGACGTGTGGGGAGTACGGTGGTCGACGCGCAGGTATATCGTGCGCGCAAGCTACTGTCGGGTGACGCGTACTGCGAGCCTACAGCGAGTACGTGATTTCGGCTTTGCCGCGGACAGGGACGCCCTGCGCATTGACGGCGGGGCGAAAGCGGATGGCGACCAGCGCCTCGCGCAGCTTTCGATTGTACGCGCCGTCTTTGGTCGGCGTGAACTGGAGATCGAGCACTTTGCCGGTCGAATCGACTTCGAAGACGACAATAACCGTGCCCTTGGCTTTGTTGGGCACGGGGAGCGGTGGCAGGAACAGCTCCGTCGGCGCCGGTGGATACACGGTGCCCGGACCGCCACCGGTTCCGGGACCGACACTGGTGCCCTTGCCGGTGCCTACGCCGGATCCGACCCCTCCACCACTACCTGGGCCTGCCCCCGCACTTCCGTCGGTTCCGGAGCCTCCGCCCGTGCCCGTGACCGCCGACTTGGCGTCGGCGGCGTCCGTGGCGGACGGTTGCGTGGGGGCTGCTGGCTGTTGCTGCGGTTTGACCACCGGCGGCGGGGGTGGCGGCGGCACGATGGGATTGATCGTGGGCGGCTTCACCGTTGGCGGCGGCGGCGTCGGCGCGGGAGCTACGCGAACGAACTGGAGCCGCTCGTCCTTGGCAATCCCACCTGTCCCGCGGTTGCCACCGCCACCACCACCGGCCGGGCCCAAGCCGCCCGCCCCCAGCACTTCGCGAATCATCTCAGGCGAAGTGAACGGCACGATCAGGAGCAGGATGATCAGCAGGTGAATCCCGATGCTGATCAGCAGACTGCGGACACGACGCTGGTTGCCCACCGGCACGCCGATAGGCGGTCGGTACCGCGGGCGTTCCGGCGGCGGGAGATCGGCGGTATCTGGAAGCGACGGAGGCGTAGGTGTCATTAGGGATAGAGGGGTGAGACCTATACAACGTACTACGGCGGACGATCCCTATGGGTTCGCCCGCCGTAGTCACGACGTGGATCTCGTGGGTGGGCGCGTTCCCGATGCCGGGTCCGCGCCACACATCACTTCGGCGGAACGCCGATGACCTTTACCCCGGCGCCGCGAGCCTGGTCCATAGCCCAGATCACAGCGGAGTACTTCACCGTGGTGTCGCCCTTCACGAAGATGATCTTTTCGGGACGGGGCGCGTAGATCGACGTCAACTTCTCGAGGAGCTTGGACTTCTCGATCGGCTCCTTGTTGACCGCGTACTTGTCGTCCGGGAGGACTTCGAGCACGATCTGGTCGGGATTCACCTGCGTCGACGGCGGCTGCGGTGTCGGATCAGGCAGCTGCGTGTCGATCGCCTTGCGGCTCATCGGAATGATCATCATGAAGATGATCAGCAACACAAGCAGCACGTCGATCATCGGCGTGACGTTCATGTCGTTGTTCAGATTCGAGCCACCGCTCGGTGCGGACATGCCCATGGTTATTTGCTCCCTGGCATGATGCGGTCGCTCTCGACGAGCGATTCCGTATTCGGAGACTGATCCGTGATGAGCGCGGCGACGCGCACACCAGACCGCGAGAGGCGATCAAGAGCATCGACGACCTTCACGTACTCGAGGTCCTTGTGGGCCTTGACGTACATGATGTAATCCTCGCGCTCCTTCAGATAGATCTCGCCGACGAGGGCTTCGAGGTCCTCGTTGCGAATCCGATTCTTGTTGAGATAGTACCGACCCTGATCGTCGATGCCGAGCACCTGATCACCATCTTCTTCCGGGTGGGGCTTGAGGTTCTGCCCTTCCGGCGGGACCGCAGTGAAGCCCGCGTTGATCTGCGGGATCGTGATCATGAAGATGATGAGCAATACAAGCATCACGTCGATCATGGGGGTCACGTTGGGTTCGGCCTTTACGCCGCCCCCGCTGCTGACACTCATTCCCATCGCGCGACTCCTGGCGTTGAGCCTTCCAGTGCGGCGCCCCGTACGGAGCGCCCACCAGAGGACCGATCGTGATTACTGCGAGATCGACTGCTGACCAGCGGTGTTGAACTCACGCGTGAAGCGCGACCGACCGAACTCACCCGAGACACCCTTGATGAGATAGTCGATCATTTCCTTCGACGTGTAGGTCATTTCAGCCGTGAGGTTGTCAATCTTCGTCTGGAAGAAGTTGAACGCCCACACGGCGGGAATGGCGACGCCGATACCGATGGCGGTGGTGATGAGGGCTTCGGCAACACCGGCGGCGATGGCGGAGATACCGCCGGCGCCCGACGAGGCCATACCCGTGAACGAGTTGACGATACCCATCGTGGTGCCGAGCAGACCGACGAACGGCGCGGTGGCGCCGACGGTCGCGAGCACGCCGAGACCACGCTTGAGGTCGACGATCGTCATGAGCATTTCACGCTCGACGGCGCGCTCCGACGTGTTGATGTCCGACACCGTCACCGAGCCATCCTGGATGAGCGGGCGGATTTCGGCGAGGGCACCACCGAGCACGCGAGCGACATGCGACTTCTTGTAGCCTTCGGCGAGCTTGATCGCCTCGATGAGGTTGTCTTCTTCGAGGAACTGCGAGAACTCGGGGGCGAACTTGCGCGTTTCGGCCTGCGCCTTCCGCATGCTCCACCACTTCTGGATGAGCACGGTGAACGAGAAGGCAGACATACCAAGGAGCGTGAACACGATGCCCTTGGCAAACCAGCCCATCGACGAGTACAGCTCCATCAACGACATGTTCATGACAAAAATCTCCGCAGAGCGAGGGGGGAAACCTTAGCGGTTCAACGAGAACTGGAACGGCTGCTGCACGAGCTGCTTGACCTTGCGTCCACCCACTTCGGCGGGGAGGAAGCGCATGCGCTGCAGCGCATTCTTCACGGCGTTGGAGAACAGGTCGTTGTCGGACTTAAGCACCTTGAACGTGTTCATTTCCGCACGTCCCGTGGTATCGACCACGAACTGCGCCAGCACTGTGCCTTCGATGCCCGCGGTGCGGAGCATGTCGGGATACGCGGGACCTTGAGCGCCCGGCGCCATGACGACGGGCTTTTCGACCTGGAAGTCGAAGTAGGGCTGGTCACCTTGGGGGACCGGACCCTTGCCGCCTTCGACACCCTTGGCGATACCACCGGCGACACCCTTACCCGAGAAGTCGGCTTCGTCCGTGACCTTCTTGGACAAATCGATGTCGGGGATGACGTTGGGGATTTCGATCGGGGCCGAAAGCACCTGGAAACCCTTGGGCGGCGGTGGGGCAACCACGGCGTCGGGCGGCGGCGGGGCCTTTTCCGGCTCAGGTGGCTTGGGCTCGTCCTTCTTCACCTCGACGAAATCGACCTTTTCTTCCTTCGGCTTCTCGTTGATGATGCCCGAATTCTTCGTAACGATCACGAGGGCAACAACGATCGCCGTGTGGACGATGATCGAGGTGATGGACCCACCCAAGCGCTTCTGCTTCTGAGCCTGAGACTCAATCAGATTGTTGAACATCTCGCTTGTCCGGGGTGCGGGCTACGGATCGCAGCGCCCGGACAAGAGGCCCGGGAACTGACTACGGCGATTCTACGTCGCGAAGATGATCGAGCAATGGAAAGAACATTAGGATCGGATTAATCCGCAGTTAGCATTCCGCTGGCGGAATCTTCATGGTTGTGACTGTTGACAATCGACTCGTACTCACCAGTCATGCCCGAGCCCGGTGAACCGGCCAGCGGCAACACCACCGTAAATGTGCTCCCCCGCCCCAGGCGCGACTGAACGGTCAGGCTGCCACCGTGGGCTTGCGCGATCCACTGACAGATCGCCAGCCCCAGGCCGAATCCGCCGCGCTCCGAGGCGCGCGAACGTACGCGGTCGGCGCGCCAGAAGCGTTCGAAGATGTACGGCAAGTCGGCCGCCGCAATGCCGATGCCCGTGTCTTTCACCGCGAACGTGACGTCGGCCTCGCCGCGCGTGAGCGTCATCTCGACGCGTCCCCCGCGCGGCGTGTACTTGATCGCATTGGTCACGAGGTTCAAGTACAGCTGCCGCAACCGCGTGAGATCGGCCAGCACCTCGGCGTTTTCCATCAACGGCGCGTCGATGGTCAACCCCGCGTCCTCACCGAGCAGTCGCGCCGTTTCCACCACTTCGCGCATGAGCGGCCCGAGCTCCACCGGTTCACGGTACAGATCGAAGCGTCCTTCATCAGCGCGCGCCAGTGTGAGCAGCGAGTCGACGAGATCGGCCATGCGCGTGACCTGTTGCAACGCCTCCTCGATCGCGATCGCCTGTTCGGTCGGCGTCGAGGTGGGCGACAACGAGCGTTCAATATCCGCCCGCATCACCGCGAGCGGCGTCTTGAGCTCGTGGCTCGCGTCGGCGGTGAAGCGACGCAACGCACCGAACGAGGTTTCGAGTCGCTCGATCATCGCGTTGAGCGTGGACGAGAGGCGGGCCAGTTCATCGCCGGCGGCACCGATGGCCAGTCGCCGATGCAGCGAGCGCCCGTCGGTGATTGCCTCGACTTGATCAATGATGCGATCGATGGGCCGGAAGGCGCGTCCCGCGATGATGTATGCAACGGTCATCGACATCACGAGCAGGAACGGCGCGATGACCAGCATGGTGCCGACGAGCTCCCGGGGCGTGTAGCTGATGCCCGTCGTGCTCAGGGCCGCATACACGCGATATCGCGCGTTCTCGCTCAACGGCACGACGCGCGTGGCGAGCAGCACGTCGTCGGAGCGCATCGCCACGCGCCGGACGGCAGGCGAGGGTGTCGAGACGCGGGCGGCCGTGCTGAAGACATCGCGGTCGGACGACGACAGCTGCTGCACAACGGGCGACGCATAAATGTCGTACTGGCTGCTGTCCTGCACGAGCACGTAGCCTTCGAGCAGCGACAGGAATGCCTGCATGCGAAAGGACACACTCGGACCGGCCAGCGGATCCTTCTGGGCGACGATGGGATCGGTGCCGGTGTTGCGCGCCAGATTGATCGCGCGCACGACCTGATCCGCTTCCGACTGCACGCGCGCCTCGAGCTCGCGGAAAAGGATCTCGCGGCGTACGGCGAGCATCGCGATCGAGAAGATCAGGAGGGTGCCGAGGAAAGCCGCGGTATAGGCGGCCGTGAGGCGTGCCCGGATCGATCCCACGCGCGCGCTCCCCTAGCCGCGAATCATGTAACCGACACCACGCACCGTCGTGATCAGCTTCTTCTCGAACTTGGCGTCGATCTTTTTTCGCAAATGATTGATCACCACGTCGACGATGTTCGTGCCAGGATCGAAGTGATAGCCCCAGGCATACTCGGTGATGAGCGTGCGGCTCATGACGCGACCGGCATGGCGCATCAGATACTCCAGCACCGCGAACTCCTTCGGCGTGAGCTCGATCGATTCCTCACCACGGCGCACGTCGCGCGTGCCCTGATCGAGCTCGAGGTCAGCCACGCGCAGCTGTGGCGATGCCATGGCGCGCGGTCGGCGCAGCAGCGCTTCGACGCGGGCGAGCAGCTCCTCGAAGGCGAACGGCTTGGTGACATAGTCGTCGGCACCGGCTCGCAGCGTCTCGACCTTGGCGTCGACCGCGTCCTGCGCGGTGAGTACGAGAACGGGCCGCTCGAAGCCGCGCGAACGAAGCGTGCGGAGGACATCGAGCCCGTTCCGACCGGGCAGCCGCATATCGAGAATGACGAGATCGTACGGCTGTGACACCGCCATCCGCTCGCCTTCCAGCCCGTTGTTCACCAGATCTGCCTGCCACCGCTGCTCCTCGAGCCCACGCCGCACGAACTCGCCGACGGTGGGATCGTCCTCGATCACGAGAATCTTCATGTGCGTGCTCCGCCCGCGGGGCGCTTGAAGCCATACTCGCGAATCTTTCGATACAAGGTCTTCGCCGAAATGCCGAGCATGTCGGCCGCCCGTCCCTGATGCCAGTGGGTGTGATCGAGAACGCCGGCAATATGCCGCCGCTCGAGCTCCTCGAGCGTGAGTCCGTCGGTGGACAGCGGGTCGACGAACGAGGCTCCGGCGTCACGTGCATCGTCGCGCCGCGATTCCGGCACCGACTCCATCGCCAAGACGGGCGTCGGTCGCGCCGCGCCGCCGACGTCCACGCCCAGCGGCAGATCGAGTGCGCTTACCAGACCGTCAGTGGCCAAGAGCGCGGCGCGCTCCATGACGTTGCGCAGTTCGCGCACATTCCCGGGCCAACGATATCGCTCGAGCACCGACGTCGCGTCGGCGCTGAGCCGCAGCGAGCGCTGGCCGAACTGTTCGCCGAAATGCGCCAGGAAATGCATGGCGAGCAACGGGACGTCGACGATGCGATCGCGTAGCGGGGGCAACGCAACACGGATCGTGTTGATGCGATGCAGAAAGTCGTCGCGGAACGTGCCGTCCTGCACCATGCGCGAGAGATCACGCGTGCTCGAGGCGATCACACGGACGTTCACCTGCACCTTTTGCGTGCCGCCAACCCGATAGAAGCTGCCGGTCTCCAGGGCACGCAGAAGCTTTGCCTGCAACTTGAGATCCAACTCCCCCACGTTGTCGAGATAGAGCGTGCCGCCCGCGGCCAGTTCGACCAATCCGACTTTTCGTTGATCGGCGCCGGGAAAGGCTCCCCGCTCGACGCCGAACAGTTCTGTCTCGAGCAGGGCCTCGGCGAGGGCGGCACAGTTCAAATCCACGAACGGGCCGTCAGGATGATCGCTCCGAGCGTGCAGCAGACGCGCCACGAGATCCTTGCCGGTGCCAGACTCACCGCTGATCAGCACGGTCGATGCACTTGGCGCCACCCGATCGATCAGCGACAACACCGCACGTAGTGGGGCAAACTGGGTCAGGAACTGCGGATCCGCCGTGGTGCGGCGGAGTCGAGACTGCAGATGAAAGTTGTCGCGCGCAAGCATGCGCTTCTCCCACGCGCGCTTCACCAGCACCTCGATCTCCGCCATGCGATAGGGCTTCGACAGGAAGTCGTAGGCGCCGAGCTTCAGCGCGGCGATCGCGGTCTCGATGGTTCCGTTGCCGGTGATGACGATGACCTCTGGAGGCATCGGCTCCTCGCGGATCTGCCGCAGCACTTCCAGGCCGTCGACTTCGGGCATCACGACATCCAGCAGCGCCACGTCGAAGCTTTCGGCGCGCAGCGTCTCGAGCGCCGCGCGCCCGTCGCGCACGATCGTCACGGCGAAACCGCGCGCCGACATGAACTGTTCGAGGATCATGCCAAGATTCGGCTCGTCTTCCGCGATGAGCACGCGAATCGGCGAAGCGGGATCGATGGCGCGGAACGGCGCCGCGCTCATGGCGCGGTGCTGGTTGGCAGTGACACGCGGAAGACCGCGCCTGCGCCTTCGGGAGAGACGAGTTCCAGTTGTCCTCCGTGGTCGTTCACGATGCCATAGCAAATCGCCAGTCCCAGCCCGGTGCCCTGCCCCGGCGGCTTGGTGGTGAAAAAGGGTTCGAACACCTTCGCCTGCAAGGTGCGCGGGATGCCGGGACCGTCGTCCTCGACGTCCAGCTGGGCGAGCGACCGGCCGTCGTCGGCCCGCGCGGTAGACGTGCGGATGACGACACGTCCCCCTTCGGGCGTGGCGTCCAACGCATTCATGGCGAGTGCGATCAACACCTGCACCAGCTGATCGGCGTCGCCGTGCACCATGGCCTGACCGCTCCCCGCGAGCTCCATCACCAGCTTTACCCGCTTGAAGCGCGGATGATGCTGCAAGAGAAACAGGGATTGCTGCACCACCTCATCGAGATCGAAGAGTTCGCGATGCGCCGGCTTCGGGCGCGCGAAGTCGAGGAGGCCGTTCACGATCTTCTTGCAGCGCTGCACCTCGAGATCGATGATGCGCAGCAACTCCGTAGGCGGCGTCGCCGGCGCACCAAGTTCCTGCTGCAGCGCGAGCGACTCGGCACAGGCAGCGATCGTGGCCAGCGGGTTGTTGATCTCATGCATCACCCCCGCGGCCAACTGGCCCAACGCGGCCAGCTTTTCCGACTGGGCCGTGCGATCGAGTGCGGCCTTCCAGTCTGTGATGTCTTCGCCGATGGTGATGACGTGTGTGACCGGACCGCCTCCCATGCGCATGGGAATCTTGGAAATGCGAAAGGTGCGGGGCTCGCCGAAGGCGCTGCTCTCCATCTGAAACTGCTGCAGACGTCCGGAGGCGAAGACCTCGTCGAACTCCCGCTTCAGCAGCGCGGCCGGCTGTCGATGCAAGACCTCGAAAATGGTGCGTCCGATCGCTGCCGTACGCGCCACGCCCTGCAGACCAGTCTCACGCTTGTGGTTCCAGGCGTGAATACGGTAGTCGCGGTCGACCACGTGCAGTCCGTCGGGAAGCGAGTCCACGACACATTCCATGAAGGCGCGCTGGTGCGCGACCTCCTGCACCCGCGCCGTCAACTCCCGTTGGAGATCCTCCAGCTGGGCGTCCCGAGCAAGCGCGACGGCGAAGAGGTCTGCGACCGCGGCCAACTGATGATGCTCGGTCGGACTGAACGGCTGCTCGCGGTGCACCACGAGCGTCGCCACGACGCCCGCCGCGGTGACCACCGGCAGCTGACCGGGTGTGCTCGGCAACGCCGCTCCGACGCTCGTGGGATCGCGCCAGACGATCGGGAGCTTCGACCCATCGGCGAATTCGAGCGCCAGGCGAGCCGATTCGATGGACGGGCCAATACGGTCGAACACGGACGTCACCCCATCGGTGACGTTGGGCGCGCGCGCCAGTAAGCCAAGCACCTCAGGAAGGGTTGGCAGCGCCGCGGCGTTCATCGGAGAGGTGCGGGGTGCGAAGTCACACGTGCAAGGTAGGACCCGTGGTACCATCGGACAAGCTGACCGATCGAACGTGTCGTTACGCGCTGCAGCGCACTCTGCCTTAATTACAGGGCACGCGTCAATTCAGCAGGCGGTCCTTAAAATCTCGCGCGGCGCCGGGCGACCTCGCCACGCGGGCTACGGGTGCAGCAGACCGGTGGCACCGCGCACGGTGCCGGTACTCTGGCGCTGCCACCCCGCTGTCGAAACAGCGAGCCGATTCTCGACCCTGAGACGGCCAAGCTGGACCGTGAGATCCACCAGAAATCGACGGACGTACTGCGGTGGCCGACTGAAACATCGTTCGCCGCCATATTGGTTCGACGTGATGGCGTGCGGTACGAAAACGCGCGCGCCGAATGACCTATAGCGAGGTCAACCCATGGCCCACAGGTTGCAATAGAAGACGATTGCTCGGGTTGCCGTCCGGATCTGTTCGCGACCTTCAGCCGACGCTTTCTGAGAAAGTACATTAGATAGAACAGCGCATCTCGTTATTCAGAAGCATCTTGAGCGAATTCGAATGCGAAGTTTCTGCTATTTTCTATCTTCTGTCGCGAACGCAGTCAGGTGGAGCCCGTGCGTGCGCTTGTGAAGGCCTTGCCGAAATTGCATCGGCTACGTCACATATTCGCCATCTACTAGCAGATGTTGAAAACGTTGGTATCGTTGAGTTGAGCGTGTTCCTTCTCTTGAGCTCGTCGCCCCGAACGCCGTGATGGATCAGACATGAATCATCAAACGCGGGTAGTCACGGATGCTGTCTTGCGCGTCCTGCTGATCGATGGCGACGAGCTGGAAGCGAATCATTCCGAAACGTGTCTTCGGCAGCGACTCGGCGATCGGGTGCACATCACCCGCGTCCAATCGCTGGCGCAGTCGATCCGCGAGTTGATGGAGAGCGCGTTCGACGCGGTCGTGGTTGAACTTGCGATGCCTGACTCCAGTGGCATCGCCACCTTGGCCGGAGTCCGCGGCGCAGCGCCGGCGGTGCCGATCGTGGTGTACACGCGCGATCTCGATGACGCCACCGCGATCCGCGCCCTGCGAGCTGGTGCACACGAGTGCCTCGGCAAAGCTGACGTGCCGGCCGACGCGCTTGCGCGCATGCTTGGCTTCGCCATTGAGCGTCAGCGACGGCTGGCTACGCTCGAGGCCGCCCGCGTGGAGGCGGCCCATCGGGCCACGCACGATCCGCTCACCGGCCTGGCCAACCGCGAGCTGTTTCTGGATCAACTCGACCGCGCGCTAGCGTTCGGGTCCCGTTACAATCGCAAAACGGGACTGCTCTTCGTCGATCTCGACGGCTTCAAGGCCATTAACGACACGATGGGTCATGCCAAGGGCGACGCGCTGCTGAAAGCCGTGTCGGCCCGCCTCCTGGCCTGTGTCCGCCGATCCGATGCCGTGGCACGATTGGGCGGCGACGAGTTCGTCATTCTCTTGCCGGACGTGACAAGCCGTCGTGACGTCTCGCACGTGAAGGACACGATCCTCGAATCGTTGCAGGCCGCCGTCAATCTCAGCGGCGCCGAGCCCATGATCATCGAGGCCAGCATCGGGAGCGCCATGTCCCCCCTCGACGGTGTCACGGCCAAGGACCTTCTGGACGCGGCGGACTCGGACATGTACCGCGAGAAATACGAGCGTCGCCGCGGTCGCATGATGACGCCGATGGCCGGCATGGCCGCGGTTGGAAGCGATGACGAGGACGGGTTGGAGAAGGCGGACTCCGTGTCGCACCGCCGGGAGTCCCGCCTCCGCGCCGCGTTGGCGCAAGGCGAGTTCGAAGTGTTTTACCAACCGATTCTGGACGTCGTCGCCGACCGCATCGTCGCGGCAGAAGCGTTGCTTCGTTGGCGCGACCCCGATCGTGGTCTGCTGTCTCCGTCGGGGTTCATGGCTCTGGCCGAGGACACTGGACTGATCGTGCCGATTGGCGAGCAGGTGTTACGCGATGCGTGCACCGCCATCGTGGCCTGGCGGCGGGATCATGATGTCGGCGCGCTGCGCGTATCGGTGAATCTTTCGGCGGTGCAGCTTCGCGAGCACGGCTTTGAGCAGCGCGTCGCCGCCATTCTCGAAGAAACGGGTTGCCCTCCTGAGGCCCTGACGCTCGAGGTCACCGAGAACAGCACAATGGTCGACGGCGAGATGATCATGGAGACGCTACGCGCGCTCAAAGGGCTTGGGCTGCGCCTCGTAGTCGACGACTTCGGCGTCGGGCACGCGTCGCTCACCTTCCTGCGGGAGGCGCCCGTGGACGGCATCAAGATCGACCGACGGTTCGTGTCGCAGTTGCTGGTGGATCAGCGTGATCAGGCGATCGTGTCCTCGATGGTGCGACTGGCGCGTGGTCTCGGACTCGATGTCGTCGCCGAAGGCGTCGAGAATGCTGAGCAATCGCAGCGACTCGCGCGTCTCCAATGCTTCGAGCAGCAAGGACGACACTTCGGCGAAGCGCTTCCGGCGTTCGAGCTCGAGTCTTTACTCGCTTCGCGCTCACGCGCCACGCTGAACAGCCTGCGCGCCTGGCGGGTGCGCCGTCCGGAGGCATTGGGAGCGTAGCGGAAACGGCGCGACCGTCTGAGAGATCCAGCGGCGGTCGCGCGGCGTAGCGGAAGAACTCCGATCTCCGACGTCGCTCGTGCGCGTGCGGACCGATCGTCCCGTTCACCCGAGCCGAATTCGGCGAGGAACTCCCGCGATGCCGCGTATCACTCTGCAGTCTTTCTTCGTTCGCCCGCTCCTGGCGTTGGGCGTGGCTGCCCTCTCCGCCTGTCAGGGCGATGTGGGTCCGACCGGACCCGCCGGGGCGCAAGGTCCGAACGGCCCTGCGGGTCCGACTGGCCCAACCGGTCCGACGGGCCCCACGGGTCCGACCGGTCCCACCGGCTCGGCGAACGGGCGAACCATCTACGCGGTGGACGGCAACAACTCCTTGATCACGTTCGGCGCCATTCGTCCGGACGTCGTGCTGCGGCGTGTGACCGTGTCGGGGCTGCAGGCTGGTGAGACACTGCAGGGTATCGATTTCGGGCCGGTGGACGGACGCCTCTATGCACTCGGATCGACCAGCCGTTTGTACACCCTCGACACGCTCACGGGCGCGGCGACGTTGGTCGGCACGACCGCCTTCACGCCCTTGTTGGCCGGGACGAACTTCGGTTTCGACTTCAATCCGGTGCCCAATCGCATTCGTGTGCACGGCAACACCAATCAGAACCTGCGCCTGGTTCCTCAGCTGAATGGTGCCACCGACGGAACGGTAGCCGCGGTAGACGGCGCGCTGACGTACGCGATCGGTGATGCTGGCATGCTGCAGATTCCGTCGATCGGCGGCACGGCGTATACGAACAGCGTGAGCGGCGCGACCTCGACGGTGTTGTATGCGATTGACTTCGCGCGCGATGTGCTGGTGACGCTGGCCAACCCGAATGACGGTATCATGACGACGGTCGGCACACTCGGCGTGAACACGACCGGTGACGTGGGCTTCGACATCGCCGGCAACAATGGCACTGCCTACGTCACGCTGACGGTCGGTGGCGGATTCAGCGGTTCTACGCTGTACTCGATAAACCTCGCCAACGGCGCGCTGTTCCCCGTGGGCGGCATAGCCAATGCGGCACCGCTGCGCGGTATCGCGATCGCACCGTAAGACCGCCCGGAGATCCTGTCCGGAGGTACGAGTATGCCCCCGCGTCGCACGAGCATCGTGCGGCGCGGGGATTCTCGTATATTGGCGAGAGCACGGCGACCCCGCCGCCAGTTTGAATGCCTCTCCTGCCACCACGATCATGACCACTCGAGCGCGCTCTGCCCTGCTACTCGCTCTCGCGCTGGCCGCGTGCAGTAGCCACACCAACTCACCGACCGCGCCGTCGGGGCTCGATGGCATCACGGCGACGCAAGGCAAAGCCAAGGTCGATCCAGGCTACACGGCGTATGTCTCGGGAAGCACGACCGACGTGCAGACCACACCAGCTGGTGGCGCGCTGCTCGCGGGCGGTGGCACGGACAGCGACGCTGGCATGCAGTGGCTGCTGGCGCAGGGCGGCGCGCGGAGCGCTGGGAAATACGGCGACGTCGTGGTACTGCGGACGAGCGGTACGAATGGGTATAACCGGTACCTGGTGAACTTCGGGGCGAACTCGGTCACGAGTATTGTGATCTCCACCGTGGCCGGCGCGAACAGTGACTACGTCAGAGACGCGATCGCGAAGGCCGAAGTCGTGTTCATCGCCGGCGGCGATCAATCCACGTACGTCAATCTGTGGACGGGAACCGCACTGCAGTCGGCGGTGAACGCACGGGTAGCAGCGGGCTATCCGATTGGCGGCACCAGTGCGGGACTCGCTGTACTGAGTCCCTTCGTGTATGCGGCGTTCAACGTGTCGTCGACCTCGGCCATTGTGCTCGCGAATCCGTACGACGCCTCGGTGACGATTACGAATGCGTTATTCAACGTGCCGGTGCTGCAGAACCTCATTACGGACTCGCATTTTGTCACGCGTGATCGCATGGGCCGTCTCGTGACATTCCTCGCGCGCCTGCAGCAGGACGGTCGTTCCTCGGCGCCGCGCGGCATCGGCGTTGACGAGCAGTCGGCGATCGGCGTATCGGCGACTGGCGCGGCGACCGCCTTCGGGGCGGGCAATGGCGCATACCTCCTGAGCGTTCCGAGCAATACGACGCGCGTGTGCTCCGCCAACACGCCACTCACCTTCACGCCGGTGACGACCGTTCGCGTGCCGGTCGGTGCCCAGTTCAATCTGACGGCGTGGACGACGTCGTCGGTGTCGTACGTGCTGAGTGCAAACGCCGGCGTCCTGTCATCGAGTGTCGGCACGATTTATTGAGCGGATTGTTCTCGAGTATTCACGACAAAGCGGGGGCGACCATTCCTGGTCGCCCCCGCTTTGTTTACCACGCAAGTTGCTTCAGAGTGGAGCGTATCGGGATCGAACCGATGACCTCACGCTTGCAAAGCGCGCGCTCTCCCAGCTGAGCTAACGCCCCGAAGCCACACCAACACCACAAGGATAATCGATTGACCGCCCGGAGCAAATCTCTTCGGAGCGAAAAACGAAAGCGGGCGCTCACCAGTGGGTGCGCGCCCGCTTCTTTCCTGCGTGATCCCAAGCAACCTCGCGACGACTACTCGTGCGCGGGGAGCGGCTCCATGGTGCGGGCATCGACCGGGACCTGCACTTCGTCCTTGGCCGGCGTCGTCATCATGAACACACGCATGACGGGGAACGCGTCCATGAATGAGAAGTAGCAGAACGCCCACAGACCGAGGAATCCGACCGTGGTGCCGATTTCCTGGAGTCCAAACGGCAGGCTCGTGGCCTCACCGTAGATCGACGGATAGATCTCGATGTAGCGATGGAGATAGATGCCGAGGAGGCTGCACACCGCGAAGAGCACGAACGTGGGCAGGTACACCTTGGCGGCCTTCGAGATGAGGCCGAAGAACGGCAGCACGAAGACCAGCACCGGCACCATCAAGGTGACCGTCTTCCACACGCCCGACAAACGCAGGCGATAGAAGTGCGTTTCTTCGGGCATGTTGCCGTACCAGATCACCAGGTACTGGCTGAAGCTGATGTAGCCGAAGAACGCGGTGAACGCGAAGCCGAGCTTACCAAGGTCCCAGAAGTGATCGATGGTCACGAGGTCGTCCGCCTGCAGGTGCTTCCGCCACCACATGGCGAGGAGCGACAGCGACATGATCATGTTGAGCCACGCGCCCATGAACACGATCCAAGCGTACATCGTCTGCTGGAAGTGCAGCGAGATGCTCATGGAGTAGTCCCACGCCATGAAACACCAGCCGACCACGAACGAGATGCACACCGCGACGCCGAGCTTGCCCTGCAGCGAGTGCTGCGTGTGCAGCTCACGGCGTTCATCGCCGAATCCGGCGCGCATCTTGGCGCGCAGACCGGCCGCCCACTTGGCGCCGTACTCCGGTAGGACGGCGACGTCCATCCGAATGGAGTGGTACACGAACAGCAACTGCAGCACCATCATGGCGCCGAAGAAGAAGATGCCACGCAGCACGAACCAACCCGGCTGCAGGTAGCGCGCCTTCTCTGCGACCGAAATCGTTTCGCGACCAGCCCACGTGAAGATGTGCTCGCGTCCCGGGAAGAGAATGAGCAGCAGGATCACGAACGCCACCGGCAGGAACGCCACGTAGCCTTCCGCGAAGCGCACGACCGGACGTGACCAACGCGCCGTCACGATACGCTGCACAGCAGCGAATGCCGCACCGGCCGATGAGATCGTGGCGAAGAACAGCCAGTTGAAATGCAGCGCCTGCCACGCGCGATCCGCGTTGCTGAACAGGCCGAAGACGAACACCGCGATGCCGACCACGGCCGCGCCCAGCGCGGCCGTCTTGATTCCGCCCGGTACCGGCTTGGCGGCCAGACGCTTCGCGAATTCTGCGCGCGCCGGGTAGTGGTAATGCTGGCTCACTAGTGCTTCTCCTGGCTCGCGGCCGGCGTACCGGCCTTGGACGTCTCACCCGCAGGAGCTTTTTCCGAGTGCGGAGCGCCATGCAGCTTGCGCATGGTGTCGTTATCGTTGTTGCCCTTGTAAGTGGCCGAGTTGATGCCGGACGAACCGGGCGTCGGCTGCTGCGTGGGGTGTAGGTACCGCGAGGGGACGTTCGGCGCCGTGAGCGACGGTCCTGGCACGGTGGTGCCGTTCTGACCAGGGTAGCCGACCAGCGTGGTATCCGCTTTGATCGTCGTTTTTCCCTGGAGCGCCCGCACGTAATTGATCACGTCCCAACGATCCGGCTCTTCGATACGGTTGTAGCTGCCCATCAGGCCACGGCCGTTGCGAAGCATGCCATAGATGTAGCCGTCGGTACGCCCAAGGGCCGACTCTGTGAGCAGGCTCGGCGCAAATCCATATGCCGGATTGACCTTCTTGAGACCGCCGTTCGCGTTGCCCGCCAATCCGTGGCACACCGAGCAGTTGATTTGATAGTTCTTCCGTCCATTCTCCAACGACGCTTCCGTGACGGGATGCGGATTGGGAATAGCCGAGAACGAGTCGATCACCGGCGGCAGCGGCGCGTACGAGATCTGATAACCGGCGACGGCAGTTCCCTGCACGGGCACGCTGAACTGCGGGTTGCCGCGCGGCGGCACGAGCGAGTCGGCGTCGTTCTGCGACAGCGGCTCCCACGGCTCGATGCGGGGCTGATTCTTGAAGTCGGTGAACCACGTGCACGCCCCGAACGCAAAGGGGAGCACGACGGCGACCGCGAGGCGCGACGAACGCGCGACGACAGAAGTCATGAAGGACGTAGGCTCAGGCTTCACGCCGCACCTCCACTGCACCGTGCTGGCGCAGCAGTTCTTCCGCTTGTCCCGCCTTATTGGCGTCGCAAGCGATGAAGATGCCGAAGTACCCACCCGAGAAGCGGGTGTCGTAGCCCGACGTGGTGCTAAGGCGCGGGATGCGCGAATTGATGAACATGCCGGCAACCGTGGAGAGCGCGCCGACGAGCACCATCACTTCGAATCCGATGATGGTATACGGGATCCACGAGGCGATCGCCTTACCACCGACCACAAGCGGCCAGTAGGTAGACGACCAGATGGCCACCCAGTAGCCGAAGCTGACGCCGAGGAGGCCGCCGATCAGGGTGAACCGGCGAACGACGCTTTGCGGGGCGTCGATCGCGTGCTCGAGTTCATGGCGAATGGTCGGCGAGTAGACTGTGACCTCGCCAAGCTTCTTCTTCTTGAGATCTTCGATGGCCGCAACCGTCGTGTCGATCTCATGGAATGCTCCGACGACACCTTGCATCAGTGATGCCCTCCGCCATTGCCGTGCTTGACGCGCGGCGCGACGATTTCCTTCAGCTCGGCGATGGCCATCACGGGCAGCTGCTTCACGAACAGCAGGAACCACATGAAGAACCAGCCAAACGAGCCCACGAGGAATGCCATGTCGACCCAGCTGGGCGCATAACTGCCCCACTGCCAGGGTTCGAACTCATGGGAGAGCGACGGCACCACGATGACGAAGCGCTCGAACCACATGCCGAGGTTGATGAAGAGCGACAGCACGAACAACCACGTCGGGTTGCGGCGAAGCTTCTGCGACCAGAGGGACATCGGGAGGGACATGTTGCAGAGCAACATGATCCACGCCGCCCACCACCACTGACCGAACACGCGGTTCCAGAAGAACTCCTGCTCAGCGCGGACGCCGCTGTACCACGCAATGAAGAACTCGATCATGTAGGCACACCCGACGACCATCGACGTGAAGAGCACGACCTTGGCCGTGGCGTCGAGGTGGTTGAGCGTGATGTAGTGCTCGAGCTTGAACCACTTCCGCATCGGGATCGCGATCGTCCACACCATCGCGAAACCGGAGAAGATGGCGCCGGCCACGAAGTACGGCGGGAAGATCGAGGCGTGCCAACCCGGGGTGAGCGCCATGGCAAAGTCGAAGGAAACGACCGAGTGCACGGAGAGCACGAGCGGGGTGCTGAAGGCGGCGAGGAAGAGATATGCCTTCGCGAAGTGACGCCATTCACGGTCGCTGTTCCGCCAGCCAAGCGAGAGGATCGCGAGGATCCGCTTGCGCATCGGGTTGGTTTCCTTGTCGCGGAGCACCGCGATGTCGGGGATCAGACCGATGTAGAGGAACGTGGTCGAGATGGTGAGGTACGTCGAGATGGCAAAGACGTCCCACACCAGCGGCGACTTGAAGTTCGGGAACAACAGACGCCAGTTCGGATACGGCAGCAACCAGAAGAACTTCCACGGGCGCCCGATGTGAATGATCGGGAACAGACCGGCGGTCATCACTGCGAACACCGTCATCGCTTCAGCGGCGCGGTAAATCGAAGTTCGGAAGCCGGCGCGGAAGAGGAACAGAATGGCCGAGATGAGCGTACCGGCGTGACCGATACCGACCCAGAAAACGAACGTGATGATGAAGTTACCCCACATCACCGGCGGTTCGTATCCGGCCTGGCCGAGGCCCCAGTAGATCTGATAGATCCACGCTGAGGCACCGATCAGCATCGCCAACACGGCGACGCTGAGGCCCATGAACCACTTCTTCGTAAAGCCAAGCGTCGCGATGATATCGCGATCGACTTGCTCATAATCCTTGACGGCGGGGAGCTGAACGTCGGCCGACGGAATGTTCGGCCCACGAATGCCCTCACGCACCGGATATCCTACGGATGCCATGTGCGATGCCCTCAGGCCTGCGCCGGGGAAGCCGGCGCCGGATAGTTGACCTTCTTGAGATAGACCACGGCGGTGTACGTATTCAGCTCTTCGAACACGTGGTAGGCGCGACGGTCATAGGCGAGCTTCGCTACGGTCCAGTTTTCGTCGGCCGCGTCGCCGAAGATGATGGCGCGCGACGGACACGCCTGCGAGCAGGCCGTCGTAAACTCGTCGGGCTTGACCTCACGGCCTTCTGCCTTGGCGCGGTGCTCGGCCTCACGGATGCGCTGCACGCAAAACGTGCACTTTTCCATGACGCCCTTGCCACGCACGGTGACGTCGGGATTGAGGGCCCAGTGCATCGGTTCCGGCCAAGCGTACTGCTTGCGATTCACTTCTCCGTAGCCGAACCAATTGAAGTAGCGGACCTTGTACGGGCAGTTGTTGCTGCAGTAGCGGGTACCGACGCAACGGTTGTATACCTGCACGTTCAGGCCGTCGGGCGAGTGATACGTGGCGTACACGGGGCACACCGGCTCGCACGGCGCGTTGCCGCAGTGCTGACACATCATCGGTACGAAGCGCGTGTCGAAGTCGGGCGAGAACTCGTTTTCCGTGTTCTCGTTGCCTTCGTAGTAACGCTCGAGGCGAATCCAGGCCATTTCACGGCCCTTGATGATGTTCGCACCCGGACGCTCATCCCACACCGTCGGGCTGAGTGCACGACCCTGATAGGGCGCGCCGACCGTCGGAATGTTGTTCTCGCTGTAGCAGGCGGTCACGCACGCCGAGCAACCGGTGCAACGCGCGAGATCGATGGTCATCGCCCAACGGCGCTTCTCCATCTTCTGCACGTGATCGGGGGCATACATCCCGAGGTCCTTCGCGTTCGGGTTGGCGAGCTCACCCTGCGCGTCGGCAGCGATCGGCGACTTGAGCCCGGCCTTGAAGTCCTGCGACGGCAGGCCCGGGATCGCGTGCTCCTCGTGTTCACCGTCTTCGGCTTCCTGACCCAGAAGGGCCGCCAGAGTCATGGCCTGACCGATGCCACGGCCGTGCTGACGGGCGGAGCCTTCAGTGGTGACCAGCTGCGACGTTTCCGCCAGCACGGTGACTTTGCCCTTGGTGCCCGAGAGCGCGAGGGTACCGGACGCATCCCAGCCACTCTTCACCAGATCGTACGCGTTTACGCCGACGTTTTGCGCGAAACGACCGTACGCGGTGTGGCCGAGGCCGAGCGAGATAGCGACCGTATCAGGACGCACACCCATGTAGCGGTAGGCCGGCGCGGTGATCTTGCCGGCAGACGTTTCGACGGTGAGATGCTGTCCTTCCACCAGACCGAGCTTCTTGAACGTGGTGGGGTGCACTTCAACCCACGACTGCCACGCGATCTTGGTGACAGGATCGGGGAGTTCCTGCAGCCACGGCTTGTTCGCACCTCGGCCATCGCCCAGCGTGGGCGACGGGAACACGTGCACGAAGTAGTCACCGGCGCCGGCATCGACCGGCGTAGCGGTGGCGGTCAGCGTGCGTGTGGCGGTGGCGATCAGTGGCGAACCGCTGATGGTGGCCTTTGTGAGCGCGGTGGTGAACGCCGAGGCGCCCCCGGGGAACTGACCGATGAACCAGCCGCGGTAATCCGCGGCCGTGTACTTGGCGGCCAGCGCCTGATCCTTCTTGGCGAGCGCGATGAGCACGTCGGCGGTGGCCTTCGTGTCGAACACCGGTTCGAGCGTGGGCTGCTGCAAGCCGATCTGGCCTTGCATGGTGACCGCGTCGCCCCAGCTCTCGAGCCAGTGATTGTCGGGCAGAATCAGATCGCAGAGCTGCGCCGTTTCGTCAGGGACCGACGAGAACGACACCTTGAACGGCACCTTGGCGAAGGCAGCGGCGAAGCCAGCGGACTTGGGCATGGTGTACGCCGGGTTGGCACCGCGCACGAAGGCGAGAGGCACAGTCCCAGCAGCCATCTTGGCCACCGCGCCCGCGAGATCGGCGTACGAGGCGAGGCCGTTGTACCCGGCATGGCCGGCGGCCGGCTTGATCGTGACGCCGACCGCACCGGCCTTCTTGTTGATCTCGGCCACCATGACACCGCAGTCAACGGCATTCGCGGTGGTGACGCCGGAGATCGCCATGACGCCGCTACCAGCGGTGGCGATGGCCTTGGCGAGCGCTTCGAGCGTCGCGACGGGCACCCCCGACGCGTCGGACGCGGCCGCCATCGCGGCCGAACCCGTAAGGGCGGCACAGATGTCCATCTCGCTGCCCGGCTTCGCGGCGATCCACTGGTCGGCGTTCAAACCGGTGAGCGAGCGGCGGGCGCCGACATAGACGAGACGCGGCGCACCTTCCAGTTTGGCGCGCGCATCGGCCCACTCGAGCTGCTGCGGCACGCTGTGCCCCCAGCCGTCGAGGAAGTCGGCGCCGAAACTGATCACCAGCTTCGCGGCATTGAAGTCGAGGGCCGGCCAGGAGGCGCCATACGCCTTCTGGTTGGAGGCGATCGTCGCTATGGGCGCCGCCGAGTCGACGCTCAGATGCGTCGGCATGCCCTGCGCCGAGAGCCACTGATCGAGGAAGCCCGGGAAGGTGCCCGACTCATGCTGGTTCACGAACACGACGTTAGACGCCTGCGTACGGCTCTTGACCTCGCCGATCTTCTGGGCGAGCAGCTCGTACGCCTTGTCCCACGTGGTGGCCTTGAGGGCATTGCCTTCGCGAACCATCGGCGTGCGATAGCGATCGGGATTGTACAACCCCTGCACCGCCGAGAGACCGACGGAGCAGATCGCGCCGCGGCTCATGGGGTGGTCGGGATTGCCATCCAGCTTGATGGGGCGGCCGTCGCGGACTTCGGCCATCACACCGCAGGCAGTA
This sequence comes from Gemmatimonas groenlandica, assembly GCF_013004105.1. Taxonomy (NCBI): domain Bacteria; kingdom Pseudomonadati; phylum Gemmatimonadota; class Gemmatimonadia; order Gemmatimonadales; family Gemmatimonadaceae; genus Gemmatimonas; species Gemmatimonas groenlandica. The sequence goes on along the minus strand of NZ_CP053085.1, from coordinate 1,027,265 downwards.
GCGCACTCGCGGCAGGTGGTCGCGTAATACTGCGACACACCCGGCACGGTGTTGTCAGGTGACGCAACGTACGGAATGAGCTTCCCCACTTTTTCGGAGGAGCAGCCCACTACCGCGGTCGTCGCACCCGTGGCGCCAAGGATCTTGAGGAATTCTCGGCGCTTGACGCCGGTCCCCGCTTCAGTGCTCATGCAGTCACTCCGCTCCGGGCGGCTGCACAGGGCATGCGGCGCGCACACTACGCGCCGTGGCCCCGTGGTCGAGGGTCAGATGACGATCAGTAGTGGCAGGTCGCACAATCGTAGCGCGCCTTCTTGGGCGGCGCTGCGAGCAGCTCGGGCGTCACCGGCATTCCGGCCAGGCGAGCACCTTCGGCAGGCTTGTAGCCCTGCACGTGACAGTTGATGCACCAGCCCATGTTGAGCGAGTTCACCTGCTGCACGGGTACGTAGTTGGTGTCCGGTCCCTGAGCACCCTGCTTCTGGATCTGGCCATGGCAGGTTTGGCAGGTCACACCAGCGTTGACGTGACGCATGTGCGGGAACTGCACATAGTCAGGCACTTTGTGCACGCGGTTCCAGGGGATCGGCTGACCCTTCTGGTAGTACGCGGCGATCTTCTTGATCTCGGGCGCCTGTGGCTTCACGATCAAGTGACAGCCCATGCACGTCGAGACCGCGGCGTTGCCCGGATCGGGCGACTTGTTTGCAGCGCTGTGGCAGTACAAGCAGTTCATACCTGCTTTCGCCACGTGCGGCGCATGAACGAACTTGACGGGTTGTTCGACGCGCAGGCCCTGCGACGACGACGCGCCGCTGTAGGCCGACAGCAGCGTGGCCGCTGCCGCAAGCGCGAGAAACGCAGGAATCACCGTCCACTTCTTCTTGACCGTCATCGACTTTTGGGCCGGGAAGGCGTTGGATGCGGAAGACACGCGTCACGCACGACCCCAACAGCGGTGTCGCCCCGATTTTCCGGTGACGAACCGTAGCCGTAGTCATGCGTGTAAGTCTGTGTCAACCCGATTTTTGCAAGCGGGAAGTATGCCCGTCACCGTATTTGTACGCAAGTGTTCGCATACTATAACGCGACGGTTTGCTGGAACTTTCCGCTTGCACCATCAACGATTTGTTCGCAACGTGGTTCCCGCGCCGTTTTGAGGCTCGAGTCTGGACTGAGCGACCCGCTGCGCAGCCTCCAAAATTGCGCGGCCATCAGCGAAAATCGCCTCGGAAAGCGGGGACGGACCGTGACGCGGCAACAGGTCGATCAGCGCGCGTGATTGCTGCGTCAGGCGCAAGGGCCACCAGCTGCTCCAAGCGAGTCGCTGGGCGCCGATGGTCGCCACCACGTGCGCGAAGTGATCTTCCGGCGGCCCCCAGACCCATCCGAAGTCGTAGAACACGCGCTGCTGCTCAGCGGGGGTAAGCCCCCAGTGGGTTTCTTCGATGAGGTCGCGACCGGCACCGGCGACCACGAGTTGGCAGCGGGATCCGCTCAGCCGTGCGATCGCCCGGAGGGTCGCCGCCGGGACGTCTCCAGCCGAGTCCATCGGATGACGCTGGCGCAGATCCTCGAAACGGACCGTGACGTGCAGGGCCACCCCGGCCTCCCCGCAGGCCAAGGCCAGCTCCGCCATCGCCGGATGACCCGGCCCGAGACCCCACTGGGCCGGATACACCCGCACCGCCGGCGCTCCCGCATTCACCGCGTCACGCAGCATCGCCGTCCATCCGGGCCAATCTGGGCGCACGATCGGTGTCGGATGCAAGACTCCGGCGTACGGCTTCAAGGCAGCGTACAGCGCGCGATTGGACGGCACGGGATCGCGGAAGAACGCACCGGGCAGATGCCCGACCCACGCTCCGGCGAAGCCTTCGCGGTCGAGGACGCGCACCAGCACCTCCGGGTCCGGATGCGGCACATCGCGGAACGGATACCCGCCGATCCAGCTGGTCACGTCGATCGGCCGGAGATCCGGGAGAGAAGCGGTCGTCATCGGGTTGCTCCCGGCGTTGCGCCGCCACGTGACAGCGCCTCGGTGAAGACGCCCTCGGGAAAAATTCGCACGGCGTTTCGCCAGCACATGTCCGCCACATCATCCTCCGACGCGCCGGTATACGGCAACGCGCGCAACTTCGTGAGCCCGGTACACAACGTCAGGTCGGCCGCCCACAGCAATCGACGCGCTCCAACCCAGCGCATGGCCTCGTCGATCATGCCACGATCGATCCCGCTGCCCGACAGATCCATCACGATGTTCTCGACATCGCGTACCGCGGGATTGGTGTGCGCCCAATCGCCGCCCCCGCCGATATGCGCCAACAAAAAGTTTGTTCGCGGATGACGTGCCGCGAGCCTCGCCAACTCGATGCCATCGGACGCGTCCTGATTCGGCCAGTCGCGTCGCCGATGCTGCCAAACGTGTTGTAGCACCGGTACACCGTACTGCGCGGCCGCGGCCGCGATATCATCGAGCAGCACATCATCGGCGCGACGGCCGGCGGCGAGTTTGATGCCGATCGCGCCGCGCTCCATGCCGCGCTCGATCTCTGCGAGCGCATGCGCCGTGAAGTTCGGATTCACGGCGACCCACGCCTTCACGCGCGGCGACTGCTCGTGGGCAAAATCGAGCATCCAGTCGTTGGCGCGTGTCTGGTCGTCGGGCGAGGCGAAGTACGTCGGCGATGTAGCCCCCCATGAACCGAGGACCGAAGCGACGTGGCACACGACGCCGATGCGATCGCCGGCACCGAGCCGGGAGGCATTGTATCGCGCCCAGTCGCCGCGGTTCGTGTACGGCGTGTGAAAGTGGGCATGTACGTCGATCACCGTGGTTGTCATTTCAGTCCTCGACGCGTCGTGGTCCGGGCAGCAGCGCTTGCATAATGGGCGGCATGAGGTCGGCGACCTGCGAGAGCATCGCCTCATCGTGCGCGACCGCGCCGAATTGGTAGGCGCCGCGCTTGAGCAGCAGTCCGTGGCGAGCGGCCACCGCCACGAGTGCGTCGAGCTGATCGGGCACGTCGGCAAGCAACCGCCACATCATCGGCGGGCCGTCGGCTCGCACGCCGACCCAGGGCGATTCGGCCAGCGCCGTACCGATGATCTGCAACAGCATGCCGCCGGCGCTCGTCATGCGATCGGGCACGTCGATGCGCTCGTGCCATTCCAGCACCGCCTTCGCGGCGGCGAGTCCCGTGCTCTCAGTCGCCGCGGTCGACGAGATCCAGCTGCGTTGCGCGACCTCCATCACGCCGGCGCGCCCGACCACGGCCGCCAATGGATAGCCGTTCGCCATCGCCTTGCCGAGCGTCGTGAGATCGGGTGTGACCCCCGTGAGCTCCTGGACGCCGCCGGTGCGCACGCGAAACGCCGTCTTCACCTCGTCGAAGATGAGCACGGCCCCAGTGCGATCGGCGAGTCGCCGAGCCGCTTCGAGCCAGGACACGTGCGCGATGTCATGCACGAGCGGCTCGATGATGATCGCCGCGAGTGGCACCTGGAGTTGCGACGCCGCGTGATCGAGGGCGTCGATGTCGTTGAACGGCACCCACGAGACGTCTTGCTGCACCGACGCGGGCACGCCGGCGGCGTCGCTGCACCAGTCCAGCCATCCGAAGTAGCCACAGGCGAGAATATGCTCGCGACCAGTCAGTGCACGTGCGAGCCGGATGGCGGCGGCATTCGCTTCGGCGCCGGTGCGCAGGAAGCGAACCTGCTCCGCTGACGGAATGACCTGCACGAGCCGTTCGGCCACTTCGACTTCGAGGCGATGCGGGAGCGCGGAGATGTTGCCATTGGACGCGGCGTCGATGACGGCGCGCGTGACGGACGGGTCGGCGTACCCGATGCCAACCGCCCCCAGCGCCATACCGCAGTCGATGAAACGCCGCCCGTCGGGCGACCACAGCGTGCACCCCTCCGCGCGTTCGAAGTGCGTGGGGACCGCCGGGTCGAACGCTCGTGATCCGTAGAGCACCTCCGGACGGCGGCTTCCGGTCGAACTCCCTCCAGGGATCACGTCGGCAGCGCGTGAACGCCACTCGTCGTCCGGCACGCCAGCGAAGGGAATGCCCCGGTTCACGGCTCGGTCCCAGCCTCGTGCTGTGCGTCAGCCGGTGGCGGGTCGAACCGTTCCGCGGCTTGCCGAGCAACGTCACGATTGGCGAGGGCGCGCTCGACGGCGAGCCGTGACTCGCGCTCTACCGTGCGCAACACTTCGATGCTGGCTGTGCGTACGAGCAACAGCTCGCGGGCGTCCGGTTCGGCCCGAAACAGCAGCGCGCGCATCGCGCGCATGATCAGCTCGGGACTGCGCGTCTTGAAGTACGACAGCGCGTCGAGCGCCTTCTCGGCGTCGCGAAACGTGAGTTCGAACTCCGCCATCGTCGGCGCGCCCTTGGCGTGCTTCGGACCGGCGAGCTTCTTCGTGGCGTCGCCGGCGAGCAGATGACACTCGTACAGCGCGAGGAGACAGGCCTGCGCGACGTTGAGGGAGAAGTGCTCCGTGGTCGGGATCGTCGCGACGGCGTGTGCCCGATCGAGGGCGTCGTTGGGAAGCCCATGATCTTCGCGACCGAACATGATGGCGACGCGGCCGTGTTGCGCATGCGCGAGCAGGTCCACGGCGGCGGTGCGCGGTGTGTGTCGCGCCCACTTGGCGGCGCGACGCCGTCCCGAGTAGGCGACCACATAGCGGCAATCGGCGAGTGCGTCGTCGATGGTATCGAAGTGACGGATTCGGGCCACGACATCGCGCGTATCGTGCGCGATCTGCTCGATACGATTGAGGTCGTAGGGGCACGGACGGATCAGGCGCAGATCCACCGCGCCCATGTTCTTCATCGCACGCACCACGGCGCCGATGTTGATAGGATCCTGCGATTCGTACAGGACCACCGTGACGGCGGTCATTACAGATTCGGACATCCGACGGGAATTCGAGGACCGTCGCCCCCGGTGCGGAGGTGACGGAAACTTGCGAGACGACCTGTCCCGCTTGGTCGAAGATAGCGGCTCAGGGGCCGGAGAGTTGAGGCCCGCGTTCAGGACGGAGCCGCAGGCGCAGGGCGTGCGACGGGGACTGCCGATCGCCGCGCAGATACGCGTACGCGGCGGCGGATGGTGGATCGGCACGATTCCCGTTGAGCACGAGCTGACCACGTCGGCGGACACGTTCGGGCGGACGCTCGTTTACCACCAGACCAAACGTGATGGTGCCGTCGGGCGCTACGGGAAGATCGGCGAGACGCCACTCGAAGCGCGCGCGCCATCCTCCGTCGTCGGGAAGCGCCATCCAGGTCGCCTCAGGAAGTGGCCAACTGCCGGGGAGCAGACGCGTCATCAGCACCATGTCGTCGGACGGCGTGCAGAGCGCGGCCTGGGCCCACCCGCCATTCGAGGCGCCCCAGTACCACTGCACGCCATCGGCGTTCACCTGCGCCCGCTCGTTGTCGAGCGGATTGTCGGCGCCGTCGGGGGGCACGACGACACCGGTGTACGCCACGACGTCGACGACCACGCGCGGCCCATCGGCCTCGACCGCCACCGTCGCCGTGGGGCTACCGCTCTCTCGCCAGTCCTGTTCGGTGCGCAGATAGTCGGATTCGGCGAGCACCTCCCGAAGGGGCAGCGCACGAGCGGCAGCTCTCGATGCGGCGGGATCGGGCTCCGCGTCCGCTGTTGCCGTCGGCATGTCAATAAGCCCTTCGAGGTCGACACTGCTCCGCGCATGGCGTGCCAGCAGCTCGATATGCCAGCCATGCGGCGCCGGTCCGTGCACGGCGGTGGTGCCATCGGCGCTGGTCACGCGAGCGAGTGGCGCATCGACATCCATCGCGTTGAGTACGACTCGCTCGACCGCGGGCAACGCGTCCGACGGCTGCCAATACCACACCGAAACCAGTCGACCCGCTGCGCCTTGGAGCTCAAGCACGTGCCGCATGGTCTCCCGGCAACCCGGGGCACCTGGCACACGCGCTTTGATGAGCGTGGCCGGCACGTTCGCTGCGAGTACCAGCCGCGCGCGAGCGCGTTGGCTGGGCACACCCCTGGCGTTGATCGCCACCGCGTCGATCATCGCCGTTCCGTCGACTTCGACCGACTCCACCTGCTGGAGGAAATCGAAACCGTCTTCGAGTCGGCCCGCTCCGGGGCGCGTCGCGGGCGCAAACCCGTCTGGTGTGACAGCGCTCGCGTCACCGCACAGCGACAGTGTGATCGTGATGTCGTCGGTGGCCGCATTCGCGCTCGCGTCAGGCTCCCAGTCGAGGACGTCGATGCAGTAGCCCTCGCACACGACAACGGTACGCGTCGCGTGTATGTCATGCCCGATCATGGCGCGTTTCCGCATCCAGCCCATGCCACCGCGCTCTTCGAACGCCAGCAGGGTCGCCGCTGCAGTCGGCTGCGATGCGCCGTTCACGAGCGGCGCATGATGCGCCAGCGTGCTGCGATACCAATGGAGTGTGCGCTCGACGTAGCTGCCGGTGCCTGGATCCTGCAACCATCGCTCGTCACCCGTCTGCAGCGACACGCCCAATCGATCGGGATGTCCGTGTCCGCTGCCGGAGTGACCGCCCTCGAGTGCGACATACACGCTTCCCTGTTCGCGCCGTAGCACGGCGAGTCCTTGTGACGGCAGTACTGTGCTGGCAGGCGCCCAGCGCCCGGCATCCACCGGCTGCGCCGACGCCATCAGGACCGAACGCCAGGACAGATCCGCGCGCGAGAGCGACGACGGGGCTTCGTTGCGTTCGGCGTCGGCGGTGGAACGCGCACGCGCGGAGGAATGTCGGGCGATCGAACCGTCATAGAGGCGCGACAGCAGTCCGGCGAGTCGAGAATCGGCGCGATGAGCGAAGCCGAGTTCGCACCACTCGGCGAATCGCCACTGGCGAATGGACACGGCGTACTGCGAGTCGCGACGCGACGGGAGTGTTTCGTCGGGAAGCAGCCCGAGAAAGGGCGTGATGAAGCCGGCGGCGTAGCGATCGCCAAGCGACGGGGGAAGTGATAACCCGGCGGCGGTGAGCAGCTGCATGCCGTACCAGAGTCCACGATGCGCAAAGAGGTGGTAGTTCTCCCCCTCGTACCAGGTGCCGTCGGCCAGCAGTCCCCGCTCCACCAACGTGAGCAGTCCTTGGTCGGCGTCGAGGCGACGTTGGAAGGCGCGCTGGTCGTCGAGCACGCGGAAAGCTGACAACACGGCGACTTCATTCCACACTTGCCGGTTGGAGGTGCCCTCGTGATACGAGGCGATGAGCGAGGCACTCGGCGCGATCACGCGGTCTCGCAGTTGCGCACCGACGCGATCGGCTCCCGGTGCCAGCGACACATCGAGCAGGTCGAGGGCGTGACAGAGATTCAACAGCCAGATCGACTCGAGGTACGTGCTGAAGAAGGGGCGCGTGGGTCCGAGCACATTGTCGCGATTCGGCCACTCCTCGTAGCGATCGGCAAACTCCGCGAGGATGCGTACGGCGAGCTCGGCGTGACGGAGGTCGCCACGCAGGGCGTACAGCGTGGCGGCATGCACCGCGCGTTCGGCGGTATAGAGCTGCGCCCCCATCGCCCACCAGTCGTGGTGCTCGACGCCGGTGTAGGCGTGTGCGCATCGCTCGCAATAATGCGCGAGTGGCACCCACGGATCGAACTCGAGGAGCCCGCCGTGGACTGGGCACCGCCCACCGACGCGTGTGAGCCGGGCTTTCCGCCGAGGGATCGGTAGTTCGCGCTGCATGAGCGGCTCGAGCTCCCGCGCGAGGCCGCTGAGGGTGGGGGCAAGCGATGACCCTTCGGCGGTCACGAGCCGTCGGGCGTCGAGATCGAGCGGGAGCAATCGCAGTCGCTTCACGGCGTATCCTCACGCGTCCACCGCGCGACGGACACCAGCTCCCCACGCAGGTCCATTGTCACTCCCTTGAGTCTTCGCGAACGCCCCTGCACTCCACGGGCGTGGAACAGCCACGCGACCGGCATGGTTGCATCGAGTTCCGCCGCTACGGCCTGCCAGGCGGCGGCCGCCGCGGCGGGAGTGGCACCGCGTGCGGCGGCAAGCTTGCTGTCGAGCAGGGCGGTGTGCAGGCCGGTGTAATCGAGGGCACCACCACGCTGCGCCGTGGCGAACATCGCCGATACGTGACCGAGGGCGATGTCACCGGGAATACCGGTGAGCACCACATCGAAGTGCTTGACCGGCGCGCGGACGGTCGCGAGGAACGAGGAGAGTTCCATCACGCGCAGCGTGAGCGCGACGCCACGCGCGGCGAGGTCAGCCTGCACGAGCTGCTCGACCGCCATGTCGCCGCCTCCGACGGTGAGCAGCGTGACTTCGAGCGCCGTACCACGGCGCGTTCGTGCAGCGCCAGCGCGAACGCGCGTCCAGCCGGCGGCATCGAGCAACGAATCAGCCTGTATTGTATCGAGCGCCGGAGCTCCCGCGGTCGAGTAGGGCAAGCCGGGCGGAATCGCGCCGGCGGCGGGCGTGGCAAAGCCCGCGACGGCGGCACGCACAAGACGCACACGATCGATGGAGAGACTCAGGGCGCGCCGCACCCGGGCATCATCAAACGGCGCGCGCGTGGTGTTGAAGGCCAGGACTGTGGAGAAGAGCGATGGTGGCGTCATCAGCAGCAGCGACGGATCGCGCTCCACGAGATGGGCCATGGTCGGTGACACGCCAGCCACATCGAGTTCGCCGCTCACGAGGCCGGCGAATTTCGTGGCCGCTTCGTCGACGACCGCGACGACGATGTGCGGCGTGTGCGGCGGGCCGCCAAGTGCGGCCGGAAACTCCGCGTTGCGCGCGAAGCGCCACTGGCGACCGGCGGTGCGGGACACGAAGCGGAAGGGGCCGTTGCCCACCGGCGCCGTCGAATAGGGGTGCGCGCGCCAGCGGGCCCGCGGCACGCTGTCGAGCAGATGCCGCGGCACGATGGGCAATTCCGCGAGCACGGTGGGCAGGGCGGCGCGCGGGTCACGAAACACGATGCGCACGGTGCTGTCATTCAGCGCCAGCACGCTATCCATCACGGCGACATCTCCCGCACGCGGAGAGCCCAACATGGTGTCGCGTGCGGCCGCCATGGTGAAGGCAACGTCGGCGGCGGTCGTCGGCGTGCCGTCATGCCACTTCAGGCCGACGAAAAGCCTGAACGTGACGGCGCGACGGGAGGGATCCCACTGCCACGCGCGTGCGAGATAGGGCTCGGGTTGTAGGGCGCTATCGAGCTTCACCAGGGTCACGAAGAGCGCGTGACGCTGCAGCTGCCGTGAGAGCGGGTGCACCGTGACCAAAGGATTTCCCGACTCGAGGTCAGCTCCGGACGCCATTACAATCGTGCCGGCGGGTCGAGCAGGGCGACCACACCCCACGGCGCCCAGCATCGACAGCGCGGCGATGCCGGCCACAATCCAAGGCCGCGCGCGGGTTGACGTCCTCGCGCCACGAGGCATCATCCTCACGTGCATCGTCTCTCAACACGCGTGCTCGACGCGTTCCTGCTGCTCTGGCTCGTCTCCACCATCACCTTCGCGCTGATCCATCTGGCACCGGGTGATCCGGCGACGTTGTTGATCTCCCCGACGGCGTCCGCCGAAGAGGCGGCCCGACAGCGGACCGCACTGGGGCTCGATGCCCCACTGGCGTTGCAATATGCGCGGTGGATCGGTGGCGTGCTGCGCGGGGAGCTTGGTGAGAGTCTCGTCCGAGCGGAACCGGTCACGCGCGTCATTGCCGACGCGCTGCCGGTGTCGCTCTTCCTCGGTGGCGTGTCGCTCCTGGCCAGCTTCGTACTCGGCACGATGCTGGGCATGCTGCAGGCGTTGCGCACGTCGCAACGGGCGGACCGCGTGATCACGGCCCTCATGACCACGATTTATGCCGCGCCGAGTTTCTGGCTGGCGCTCGCGATGGTGACGCTGTTCACGTCGGGCGTGGTGTGGCTTGGACTTCCGGCGTCGATGCGATTGCCGGCGTTCGGCATGCAAGACCCGGCGGCGGATCCGGCGGCCTTCGGCTGGGCAGACCGCTGGCGGCACGCCGTGCTTCCGCTGCTCGTGCTGTCGTTGCCTGGCGCGGCCGGCGTGTCGCGTTTCGCACGCCGCGCCTTGTTGGAGGCCGCTGGCGCCCCGCACGTGCAAGCCGCCTACGCGCGCGGGCTGACCCGAGGTGAGGTGGAGCGCGCGCACATATTGCGCAACGCGCTGACGCCGTTGGTGGTGCTCTTCGGACTGACGCTGCCCGGCGTGATCGCCGGCTCGGTGTTCGTGGAGCAGGTCTTCGCGTGGCCCGGTCTGGGGCGCGCCATGCTGTCCGCGATCGCGGCGCGTGACTATCCCGTCGTGCTCGGTCTCACGCTGGTGTACGCCGGCGGCGTCGTGTCGGCCAATCTGCTGGCCGACCTGATCCTTTTGCGGCTCGATCCGCGGCGGCGTACGACGTGACGACCAACCGCATCCGGCGCGAGGCCGCGCCGCGTTGGGCCGCGGGCGTGCTGGTCACCATGACGATCGCGGCGGTGCTGGTGCCGGCGTTTGCGTCTGATGGCGCACGCGACATCGGCGACGTGCTGGCGACGCGTCTGGTTGCGCCGTTTTCGCGGGATGGCCACGGCGTGTGGCATTTCCTGGGTACCGATGCGTTCGGCCGCGACCTCGTGGTGCGTCTCTGGACGGGCGCGCGCATCTCACTGGGCGTTGGCGTCGCCGGCTCGGCCCTCAGCGGCGCACTGGGTATCCTGCTCGGCGCGATTGCGGGGTGGCGCGGCGGGATCGTCGATCGGGCGATCGTCGCGCTCGGTGACGCGTTGCTGGCGATCCCCCGCTTGGTGCTGCTGCTGGTGATCGCGTCGCTGTGGGGGCCGGGACTCGGCGTCGTGATTTCCGTACTTGGACTTACCGGATGGATGTCGGTGATGCGACTGGTGCGGGCAGATGTACAAGGCGTTCGCGTCCTCGCTTTCGTCGAGGGGGCGCAGGCGCTCGGTGTACCATCCTGGCGCGTGCTGCGACGCCACGTGCTGCCGAACGCGTTGAGCAGCGCGCTGGTGGCGATCACCCTCGGCGTTGGCAACGCCATCTTGCTCGAAAGCGGCCTGTCGTTTCTTGGACTGGGGATCCAGCCACCGGCGTCGAGCTGGGGCAACATGATCGCGGGCGGACGGGAGTGGCTCCTCGTCGCACCTTGGATCGCCCTGGTGCCGGGCGTGGCGCTGGTAGCTACGGTGGTGGCGTGTACGGTCGTGGGTGATGCCCTCGGCGACCGCGGCGCACGAGGCAACTTACGCTAGCCGCGCGACCGTGAGGTGCAACGTGACGATCTCGCGTGGCCCAGCCGTGAAGGCGACGCGAGCATCCCGCCGCACGGGTGAATCCAGCGGCGTTTCATCGAGTCGACAACGGGTCACCATCCACGGTCCATCGTGAGGAAGCTGCCAGTGCCCCTGCACCACCGCAGCTGAGAGGTTAACGGCACGCAGGATGATGCCGTCGCCGCGCTGCGCGAGCGTGACGGCGGACGCCTCGAGCGCAGCGCCGTGCAACTGCGGCCCGGCGATCTGCGTCGTCGTCGATGCTGGATCGAGATCGCGCCATGTCTCACCGCAGAGCGGGACAAGCAGCGCGTCGGCGGCGCGACTGACCATCCCGAGTCGATCGGCATCATCGGCATGCAGCATGCAACCCACGCGCGCCCGGAAGCGACCGAGACTCTGTGCGTCCGGCGTAGGCGACGGCCATCCGGCGTGACCGGGACGTTCGGGGAGAGCAGCGCGGGAGAGTTCGCCGATGGCACGCAGCAGCGTGATCGACAGCGCGCCGGGCGATGACTCCGCCTCGGCGAGGCCGTCGGCGAAGAGCGTCACGCAATCGCCGAGCTGTGCTTGTGTGACCCAGCGGTGCATCGGCATGGTCGGCACCACCGCCTCACGCGAGTCGACCGGTGCGCGCGCCACGTGGCGTTCAACGGGACCGAACGCGGCGTCGGCTACCGTAACGGGGTCCGAAAAGCCAGTGCGCCACTTCAGCTGTAGCCGGTGATTGCGCCGACGATTCATTCCGCTCACATCGCAGCGAAGCAGATCGGCGGCCGCGTCGAGTATGAGCGTCGTCTGAACACGAATGTCGCGATCGACGGACTCCCACGTGAGCCGCACCGCAGCGCGTAGCGGACCGCGATGTCGCACGACAGTCTCCACGCAGGTCAAGCGCTCCGGCTCACCGCGCAATGACGGCGTGTAACTGTCCCCGAGATCTGCGAAGCTCTCGATCGACAGCGCGCTCTCGAGACGACGTGCGCCTTGCTCGATATCGACGCGCCCATCGCAGACCGTGACGCGAAGGCGCTCGTTGTCGAGCATGACGGCCGTCGCCGATTCGACGATACGAACAGCGGGCACCGTGTTGGGGAGATCGGTGTCAGCCTCGTCGCCCGGTGCCGACGCGAAGACGCGAAGGCCGAGGGCGGGCACTTCGGGTACCCACGCCACGACGCGGTGCACGCGCACCAAATCGTTGTCGGGATAGTGCTGCGGACTCTCGCGTCGTTGATGCCCCACGCGTGCGTCCAGCGGCTGTACCAACACGCCTGACACCTGCGGGGGCGGTGCATCACTCCGCGCATCGACCGGCGCCGCAAGAGTGCTACCCGGACCGACTGCGACGTCGGCGAGCGTTTCGATGAGACGAAGCTCCGCGATTCCACCGCGTGCCGTCGCCGCGCGGTTGCGCACGACGAGCGCCTGCGGCGTATCGAGACTGATGGGTCGCAACCGCGCTGTCACCACGTCGTGCGGCAACGCGAGGTTGAGCGCGGCGCGGCGCAGCTCCCACGCCTGAGACTGTACACTCTCCTGTCGTGCATCCATCGCGCGGGCCACGTGGTCGATCGAGCAGCCGCAGAGCGTGTCGTGCGGATGCGTTTCCAGCAGTTCCTGCCACGCGATGTTCAGCAGCGCGGGTAGTTGCGCGAGTGTCACCGTGCCATCGGACGCAATCCCGCGCGCACGGGCCGTCGCGTGATGCAACCACGACAAGGCCAGCCACGGCTCGACGTCCCGAAGCAATGCACGCTCCAGAAGCGCGTTGCGGCGCTTCTGCTGGGCGCGTGTGCCGAGCGTTCCTCCCAGCGTCCAGGTGTAGCCGTAGGAATCGCGCAGTTCACCCTGCACCACGGGCAGCGCGACGTCGCGGCACGCGGCGACGAAGCGGTCGGCGAACGCCGTCAGTGACGCCCGCTGCACGACGGCGTCTGCTACGGCCGCGTCGCGGAGGGCAGCCACGGCGTCGATGATATCGGGCTGCAGCGCGTGATGATCGGCGCCGTTCAGGAGCAGCAGCACGCCGGTGCGATTGCGCGCCGTGAGGACGGAGTACATGCGTTGCCAACGCGCTGCGGCGGCATCGGCCTCGACCGGGAGCGCACTGCCGTACTCGTAGCCATCGGGCGGCAGATGATGCGTCGCGACCGACGCGCCGTCGGCGGCGTGCCAGCGAAAGGCGTCGGAGGCGGGATGCGCCGCGCCGCCGGCACCGCGCCAGACGATGGCCGTGCCGAACCCATAGCCGGCCGCGATACTCGGCAGTGCAGCCGGGTGCCCGAACGTGTCGGGGCAGTAGAGAACGGGTGGCGGCGCCGCTCCGAGCCCACGCATGACGCGGTGCCCCGCTTCGAGATTACGGAGGATCGCCTCTCCGGACGGGATCAGGTTGTCGGCCAGCACGTACCATGGCCCCGCCTCGAGCGTGCCAGCCTGCAAACGCGCGCCGATCTCAGCTTCCCGCTCGGGGCGCACCGCCAGATAGTCCAGCAGCGTAATGGCCTGCCCGTCGAGCAGAAACGTCTCGCCGGTGTGCTGGCGCCCGAGTACGGCATCGAGCAGCGCCACGAGACGCTGACGGAAACGCGCCGCCGTATGGTACCACTCCCGGTCCCAATGGGTGTGGGACACCACTGACAGGTGGATCGGGGACACGTTCGGCCGCTCGACGGATATGGAGTGCACGGCGGGAAGCTACGTCGCGTAACGGTTGACCGCAGGGGCACCGCCATCGACCTTTCGGCTTCCGAATGACTTACTCCGTTTTCGTTCTCGTCTGTATCCGGATATCTGCTTGGATCTTCTGACCGAGTTCTACCATAGGCTCCGTGACCTCCCTGCATTGGTGCAGTGGGCCGGGTACGTTGGACTGACGATCATCATCTTCGCGGAGACGGGGCTGTTGGTCGGCTTTTTTCTGCCGGGAGATTCCCTACTGGTCACCGCCGGCCTGCTCGCGGCGGACCCGGCCTTCGGGCTGAATGTGTGGCTGCTGGGGTTGATCCTGACCGTGGCCGCGATCGTGGGTGACACCGTGGGCTATCACGTGGGCAAGGCCACGGGACCGCGTATCTTTACCCGCGAGAATTCGCTCTTTTTCAACAAGAGCCACCTACTCAAGGCGCAGGCGTTCTACGAGAAGCACGGCGGCAAGACGATCATCATCGCGCGCTTCATGCCGATCGTGCGGACGTTCGCGCCGGTGGTCGCCGGCGTCGGCCAGATGCGGTACGCGTCGTTTCTTGCGTACAACGTGGTCGGAGGCGTGCTGTGGATCTGGAGCATGCTCATCACGGGCTACGTACTGGCCAAGACGGTGCCTGGGGTGGCACAGCACGTAGAGAAGGTGATTCTGGTCGTGGTGTTCTTGTCGATCTTGCCTGGCATCATTGCCTGGTGGCGCAATCGCGGGGAAAAGGCGAACGCCTGAGGGTGATTGGCCAGAACTACCGCGTCGTAAACGTTCGCAGTCCATTCGTCCTCACGTCACACTGAAGGAGTCGTTGTCATGGCCCACGTTCTTCCGCCGCTTCCCTACGCGCCCGAGGCGCTCGAGCCGCACATCGATGCGCAGACCATGAACATTCATCATGGCAAGCATCATCAGGCGTACGTCACCAACCTGAATGCCGCGATCGAAAAGGCGCCTGAGCTGGCGTCGTGGTCGATCGACGAGCTGTGTAGCAAGATCAACGAAGTGCCTGAGACCGTTCGCACCGCGGTGCGCAACAACGGTGGCGGCCACTGGAATCACTCGCTGTTCTGGCAGACGATGGCGCCGAATGCCGGTGGGGAGCCCACGGGCGCGCTGGCCGAGGCCATCACGAAAGCCTTCGGTTCATTCGCGACGTTCAAGGAGCAGTTTCAGGCCGCCGGCATTGGCCGCTTTGGCTCGGGCTGGGCGTGGCTGGTGTCCACGAACGGCGCACTCTCGATCATGAGCACGCCGAACCAGGACAACCCGCTCATGGAAGGCAAGCACGCGCTGCTGGGCTGCGACGTGTGGGAGCATGCGTACTACCTGAAGTACCAGAACCGTCGCGCCGATTATCTCGCGGCTTACTGGAATGTGGTGAACTGGGCCGAAGTCTCGAAGCGTCTGGGCTGATCAGGTCGTGACCGCGTCCGCCGCTGTGTTGCGGCGGGCGCTCATGATCAACGTGACGGCGGTGTAGGCGACCACGACGGCGACCAACCATCGCATGGCGGTGAGCGGCAGCGACTTCACGATGTAGGCCGCGACCAGCACGGCGGGAACTCCACCAATGATGTTCCCGACGACCGCTTTCGGGTCAACCTTGCCCAAGCGGATGAACCGCGCGCTGGCAAAGGGCATCAGGAACGCGCACGAACCCATCATGATCGGGAAGGCAGCCGTCGGACTCATGCCGAGCGCGCTGACGAGCAACAGGCACGGTCCGTAGAGGCCGATACCGATGGTCATGAGCACGCCAAGCACGAAGTTGCCGAACAGCGCAATGCCGAGCTTCACGCCGGTGACGCCGATCGCGTCACCGCCGCCCGGGATCGCCCCCGCTGCCTGAGCGAAGGTGAGCGCCGCAGCGGCGGCCAGGCACAGTCCCATGCCCAACTGAATGCGCTGGGTGGGCCACTTGGCGACGAGTCCAGCACCAACCCACGAGCCGAACACGGCGGCGATGATCATGCCCACCAACGTGATCGGTTCGACCTCGACCACCTGCGTGTAGACGAACGCCTGCGCCAGCGTGGCGAGCGTGTGCCCCGCGTTCAGCGTACCCGGAATCAACGCATCCTTCACCCACTTGGTGGCGCGATAGATCGTCGTGGTGGTCGCGAACGATCCGATGCCAAGGGTGTCGAGAAAATCGGTGAACACGCCGGTGAGGATGAACCCGGCGGTCGGACGCACGGAGCCGAGCTTCGGCAAGCCTCGCACGAGGGTGACCACGTGATAAATGGCCACGAGCGCGAGGCCCGCAAGCAAGAGGCGCTTGGCGTCGAAGTTCATGTAGAGCGGAGGGAGGTGAAAAACGATGCCCGAAGGCCGGCTGCGAAGACTACGCGAGCAATGCCGGAATGACCGTCAAGGCCACGCCAAGTCCCCAGGCGACGAGCGCCCCGACGAAGCCAGCACTCCGTTCAACGCGACCGATCACGCTAATACCGACGGCAATGATCACCAGCTGCCAGATGTTGAACACGTCAAGGTTCGCCAGCATGGCCATCAGCGCCGGCGAGGTGCTGACCGGATCGACAAAACGGGCGGCACCCAATGCGGCGTCGGAGAACGAACGAATCGACTGGGGATCGGTGATGGCGCCCTGCACTGCCGTGGCGATGAAGCTGAGCACGCGCGGCACCGACGCCAGCGTCGCAATCAGCATGGCCTGACCGTACGAGAACCTAGCCGACGCGATCTTACCACCGATCCACACCAGCAGGCCAGTGAGCACCGCGCCGAGCGGTATGAGCAGCACACCCGTCGCGATGAACCCATAGCCGGCAAACTTCTGTGCAGCCGCTACCGCTTCGGGCGGCATCGGCTTCCCACGAGCGGCCATCTGCTGCATCTGCACATCGAAGTTCGCGTCGACGTACGGCTGAATCAGTCCCTTGGTGGCGAGCACAATGACCAGCGTGACGGCCGTGAGCACCAGGATGTACATCCCGACTCCCTTCGCTCGCGAGCGATCGAACACTTTGGCGGGCGCCCACAGCACTTCCAGCACGTCCTCGAACACACTGCCCTTGGATGTTGCAGCCGAAACGTCGTTCATCGAGCGGCCTCTCCTTCGAGATAGGTGTATCCCTCAAGCCCAGCGACGTAATCCGCGATGAAGGCATTGGCCTCCTCGCGCGTCAGGGATGTCGCGGAATTCACCTTACGACGGAACGTGGCGAGAAGTTGCGACGCCCCGAACTGCACGTAGTTCAGCACCTCGGTGACCGTATCGCCTTCCACCAGGTCGGTGATCTCGTAGGCGCCCTGATCGTTCAGGCGCACGTGCACGGCGTTGGTATCGCCGAAGAGGTTGTGCAGATCGCCGAGGATCTCCTGATACGCGCCGGTCAGGAAAATGCCGAGGATGTAGTCCTCGCCGTCGCGGAACTCGTGGAGCTCGAGGCTGGGACGACCCTTCTTGTCGCCCACAAAGCGGTCGATCTTGCCGTCGGAGTCGCACGTCACGTCCTGCAGCGTCCCGCGCCGCACGGGCTCCTCGTCGAGCCGGTGAATCGGCATGATCGGGAAGAGCTGATCGATGGCCCAGCTGTCGGGCAACGACTGGAATAGCGAGAAATTGCAGAAGTAGCGGTCAACGAGCGCCGACTCGAGTTCCGGAAGGATATCCGCGTACGTGTCCTGGTCGGCCTTGGCGATGCGATAGATCGCGTTCATGGTACCGAGCCACAGGACTTCGGCCTTGGCCAGTCCACGCAGATTCAGCACGCCGCTGTTGAAGTAGTTGCGGGCACGATCCTTGTCGAAGGACGCGTCGTGGAACACTTCAAGCACCTTGCGTGGCTTGGCGCCACGTTCGGTGAGGGTGCGCCAGTCTTCGTACATCTCATGCAGCAACGAATGTTCTTCGTCGTCGAGCACCGGGATCGGCTGCTCGGCCTGCGACTCGACGTCGATGACCTTCACCAGCAACAGCGCATGGTGCGCGGTCAGCGCACGGCCCGACTCGCTGATGATATGCGGCATCGGCAGTTCGGCATCACGGCAGGCCTCAGCGATCGTGTAGATCACGTCGTTGGCGTACTCCTGCAGTGAGTAGTTGACGCTCGCGTTGTTCGTGGAGTTGGTCCCGTCGTAGTCGATGCCGAGTCCGCCGCCGACGTCGACATGCGTGATGTCCACGCCGATGGCCCGCAGCTCGAGATAGAAGCGCGCCACTTCCTGCAGTCCCGACTTGATGAAGCGGATGTCGGT
This sequence comes from Gemmatimonas groenlandica, assembly GCF_013004105.1. NCBI lineage: Bacteria > Pseudomonadati > Gemmatimonadota > Gemmatimonadia > Gemmatimonadales > Gemmatimonadaceae > Gemmatimonas > Gemmatimonas groenlandica. The sequence goes on along the minus strand of NZ_CP053085.1, from coordinate 1,009,028 downwards.
GATCTGACTGCCGAGATGGAAGTGAATCAGCTTCAAGATGTCGAGCTTGCCGAGGGCCTGCAGCTTGTCGATCAGCTTGATCAGTTCGGCCGAGCTGAGTCCGAACTTGCTCTTTTCGCCACCGCTCTGGGCCCAACGGCCGGCGCCTTCGCTGGCCAGCTTGATGCGCACGCCACAGGTGGGCGTGACGCCGAGTTCTTCGGCCACCTCCAGCAACACATCGAGTTCACTGACCTGCTCGAGCACGATGAACACCTTGTGCCCAAGCTTCTGTCCCATGAGGGCCAGTCGCATGAACTCGTGATCCTTGTACCCGTTACAGACGATGAGATGCTCAGTGCTCTCCGATAGGCCAAGCACGGCCTGCAGTTCGGGCTTGGAGCCGCATTCGAGACCGACGCCATGCGTCTTCCCGAATTTGACGATCTCCTCGACCACGTGGCGCTGCTGATTGACCTTGATCGGATACACGGTGGTGTAGCCACCCGAGTACTCGAACTCCTTCATCGCGCCGTCGAATCGCTCGCTCAGCGTTTCGATGCGCGACTTCAGGATATCAGAGAATCGCAGCAACACCGGCAAGGCGATGCCCTGGCCCTCGAGATCATGCGCGAGGTCGCGCAGATCGGCGGTGAGATCCGGCCGGTCCGGATTCGGACGGACGATGACGCGTCCGCGCTCGTTGATGTCGAAGTAGCCGGCGCCCCAGCCCTCTACGTTGTAGAGAGCGCGCGCCGATTCGATGGACCAGGCAGCCGGAGTCGGCGCCTCGGTGGTGGGCTGAGTACGAGTGGCCATAAGGGTGCAAAGCTAGAGGGTTCGCGGCGGCGGAGGGAGCCGCCGCCGCGAATTCATTCGTCGCCGGCCGCGGCGACCACCCTGGCGAGCGACTAGTTGTCGCCGTCGAGGAGACCGCCGAGCCCGCCGAGGATCGAGCCTTCGCCGACGCGCTTACCGCCGGCACGCGGCGCCGCCGCGATAATGCGGTCCGCCAAGCGAGAGAAGGGCAACGTCTGCAGAATGACGCGACCTGGCCCGGTGAGTTGGACGAAGAACAATCCTTCGCCACCGAACAATGCCGTTTTAATGCCAGGTACGCGCTGGATGTCGTAATCCACCGTCGGCTGGAATGCCACGAGGCAGCCGGTATCCACGCGCAGCTTCTCGCCCGGCGCCAGATCGATCGCGTGCAACGTCCCCGACGCGTGCAGGAAGGCGAGTCCATCGCCCTGCAGCTTCTGGAGGATGAAGCCTTCCCCGCCGAAGAAGCCAGCGCCGATCTTGCGCGTGAACGCGACGGAAATGTCGATGCCGCGCGCGGCGCAGAGGAAGCTGTCCTTTTGCGCGAGGACCGTGCCGCCCCAGTCACGGAGGTTGAGCGGCACGATCTTTCCCGGGAATGGCGCCGCGAACGCCACGTCGGCGCGCCGCGCGCCGCTGTTGCCGAACAACGTCACGAAAAACGAGTCACCGGAGAGCACACGCTTGCCGGCGCCGACCAATTTGTCGAACAGCCCGCCGCCCTTCGAATTGGGATCGAGGGTGGTCGCCATCGTGATGCCCTCGCGCATGAACATCATCCCGCCGGCCTCGGCGAAGACCGCTTCGCCGGGGTCGAGCGTGATGATCACCGCCTGCAGGTCGTCGCCGATGATCTGGTAATCGATTTCGTCCGCTGCCATCACTTTCCTCCGTTGGGGCGAACCGGCGTCGCGCCGCCCGCCGTCGTGTTGGTCATCTTCACCTGATCGCGTCCCTTTTCAAGGAACGGGATTCCGCGCACCATCCACGACGGGGCATCGGCCCCCTGAAGTTTCACGGCGAAGAACTCGATCATCTTCTTATCGATGTCCTTCTGGTTGGCCCGCTTGGTCGGATTGTGCTCATCGCCGTTGTACACGACCATGTACGCCTCCTTCTGCAGGCGACGCATGGCGACGTAGAACTCGATCCCCTGATACCAAGGCACGGAGCCATCGTTGTCGTTGGCCATGAACAGCACCGGCGTGGTCACGCGATCGAGCTTGAACAGCGGCGAGTTCTCCACGAAGCGCTCCGGGTATTGCCAGAGCGACCCACCGATGCGGCTCTGCGTGTGCTCGTACTGAAATGCACGGGCCAGTCCGGACTGCCAGCGGATGCCGCCGTAGGCGCTGGTCATGTTCACCACGGTCGCATTGGGCACGGCAGCGGCGAACATGTTGGTCACCGTGATGAGATACGCCGACTGGTAACCGCCCCACGACTGTCCGGTGATACCAACACGCTTGGGATCGACGAAGCCCTTGGCGATCAGGGCCTGTACACCGGGAATGATCGACTTGGCGGCGCTCGGTCCCGGCTGCCCATCGGTGTAGATGATATCGGGCTGGAACACGATGTACCCGAGGCTGTTGTACACCAACGGATTGACCGTATTCCGTCCCGACGGCGCAACGTAGTTGTGCAACCCGTCGGTGAGCTTCTCGTAGAAATACACGATCATCGGGTACTGCTTCGACGGATCGAAGTTCTCGGGCTTGTGCAGCAGACCACGCAGCGGAATGCCGTCGCCGTTGAGCCACGACACCAACTCCACCGTCCCGCGCGGATATTGCGAGTCCTGCGGATTGGCATTGGAGATCTTCACGGTGCTCGCGATCGTCGTGCCGGTGTAGAGGTCCGGAAAATCGCGATAGGTGCTCTGCGTGAGAAGATACTGCTCGGCGTTCCGCGCCTTCTGCAATCCGTTCAAGTTGCGGTCGGCCATCACGATCTTCTCGGGCTTTCCATCGACGCCGATGCGATCGCGCCAGAAGCCGGAGGCCTTCGTGAGCGAATCGACGGCGCGCAGCAGCATCGGCGTGTTCGTGTCGAGGAACGGATCTTCGCGATCGAGGTCGACGACGCGGAACGTCACGCCGGCACGACGCCCTTCTCCATCGGTAAGGTTCTTGGCGGCTACGACGCCAGCGGGGTCGACTTCCCAGATGTCGAAGCGGTCGTAGACCAGCACGCGCTTGTCGGCGGTGCTCCAACCACCGAGTCCGTAGGGCGGCGGCACATCGGGCGAATCGAATTCTTCGTCCTGGAACTTCACCGGTAGCTTGTCCGTGAGGATGGACTTCTTGCCGGTGGCCACGGCGTAGGACACCCACTGTCCCTTCTCGAACCACGTGACGTAGTTGCCGCCGGGTGAAAGCTGCGCGTTGCCGTCGAGTCCTTTGGCGATGAGCGTGCGCGCGCCCGTGATCGGATCGATCAGATAGGCGTCGCTGGCGCCCTCTCCCCAGAACTGCGGAATCGCGTACTCCACCGCGTTGACGCCGAGCACGCGACGTCCGTCATTGCTCACCGTGACGCGGAGGCTGTCATTGGCGAGCTGCGTCCACTTGCCGCTGGCGATGGTGTAGAGCGCGGTGTACGTGCGGTTGCGATCACGATTCGCCGTGACTCTCTGTTGCGGCTGGATCTGTGTGTCCTTCCAGTGCCACAGGTCGTAGCCAGCCTTGTCGACCAGCGAATCGGCAGGGATCGAGTCCATCGGCACGTTGCCAAGGGAGAAGATCACGCCGTTGCCTTCACGCGTGAAGCTCACGGCGCCACGCTCGGCGATCAGCAGGCCCGCGTGTGCGTCCGAAGCGGCGACGATCTTACGCGCGGCGACCGGCTTGCCCTTCACCGGCATGAGCGAGGCATGATACACCGCCATCTTCGGCTTCGGCGTGGAATCGCCGACATCGGAAATCAGCGCAACCTGTGTGCCCTTCCGGTCGAATGTCATCCCGCGATAGGTGGCCTGCCCCGTGAGGAGCGGCGTCACCGCGCCCGACGCCAGCGCGCGAACGAAGGCACCATTGCCGGCACCGTCGCGCGTGGTCACAGTGTACCCGAGCCACTGCTCATCATCATCGAACGTGAATGCCGTCACGCCTTCGATGCGCTGCTCGGTGCCCGCCGCGAGATCACGCAGCACGAGCGTGACACCGTTCTCCCGACGCGGTGCCACCGGAGCGACGGGCGCGGACGGCGGCGCGCCTGCGCCGTTGCGCGGCGCCGACGTAGTGTCTTCCAACAGATAGGCCAGGAAACGGCCACCGTTACGAGCCAACCGATAGGAACGCACGGCGCCGACACGCGTCAGGGTGCCGTCGGCCAGGTTCATGATGCCGAGCCCGTTCCGCGGCGCCGGCGTCCCGCGGCGGACGCGCGCCCGTTCCACGTCGGCACGCGACGGATAGATCGTGAAGGCGACGAACTTGCCGTCGGCGCTGAACTGCGCGGGCTGGGCCGAGAACTGTGCGGCCGAATCGGCGGCGGGCTGCAGCTGCGGCCGGCCGGTGAATCCGCGCGGTGCACGATACTCGGTGGCGGCAACGGTGGCGCGCACCACGAGTTCGCCTTCGCCCACGACGGGACTGAGCGTATATGCCGCCCACTTGCCGTCGTTCGAGAGCGACGACCCGGAGATGGTACGCCATTCGTCGTAGGTGTCCTGCGTGATCGGCTTCTTGCCAGCCGGGAGGGGCGGCGGCGTCCAGCGCGACACGCTGGTGTACGGATTGGCCGGCACCGGCGCCTGGCCCGAAGTCGCCGACTGCGCTTCGAGTACCGACGCGCCAACGAGGCCGGCGACGATGGCGGTCGCCAAGGCTGCACGCGACGTGCGGTGCGTCGTACCGCGGGACGAATGAATCACTGGCGATCGCATCATCTGGGGGGCGAGACGTGAGACGGGCTGGTCGTTCGGGGCACGGAGCCCCAACTTGGGCCAGCACCTGTTGGGGAAAAGCTTAACGGCGCGGCTCTGACCGCGTGAGGAATTCGATGAGACGGTTGCTCGGCTACTTTGCCCGTGGACTTGTGCTGCTGGCCCCTCTGGTCGTGACGGTCTGGGTCTGCTGGCTGGTGTTCACGAACGTGGACGGCTGGCTTGGCTTGCCCATTCCGGGCGCTGGATTTGTGGCGACGATCGTGCTGATCACCGTGGTCGGGTTCCTCGGGTCCAACCTGCTTACGCGATCGGCCGTGAACCTGCTGGAGGGGCTCATGGGGCGCCTGCCCTTCGTGCGCCTGCTCTACGGGTCAACGAAGGACCTGTTGAACGCGTTCGTGGGCGAGAAGCGCCGCTTCGACAAGCCGGTCTCGCTGGACCTCGCGCCTGATGGCGGTGTGCGGTTAGTAGGATTCGTGACGCAGGAGTCGTTGGCACACCTCGGCATGTCGGAGTACGTGGCCGTGTACTGCCCGCACTCGTACAATTTTTCCGGCCAATTGCATCTCGTGCTGGCGACGCGGGTGCGCGCACTCGACGTGGCGAGCGCCGATGCAATGGCTTTCGTGGTGTCCGGCGGCGTGTCCGGACTCGTCCCCGCGGCCCTTTCCACCGGCGAATACGCCACTGTCCGGACTTCTTGATGCGTCACCGAAATCGCGCAACGCGGGCAACGCTGATGCTCGCGTCGACCCTGAGCGCCCTTACCCTGTCCGCCCACCGGGCGGGTGCACAGCCGGCGTCCGCACCGGCCCCGCCGGCAAGACCGATCCTTCTCGTCCCTGACGGGGTGTTCGATGGCGCGAGCGACGCTGTCCAGCGCGGTTGGGTGGTCCTCGTGCGCGGCGCCCGGATCGCGGCCGTAGGCCCGGCGGCGAGTGTCTCGGTACCGGCCGATGTCGAGCGCATTCCGTTGGCGGGCACCACGCTGATGCCGGGGATGAGCGATCTCCACAGTCATGTCCTGCTCCACCCCTACGACGAAACGCCCTGGAATGATCAGGTGTTGCGGGAGTCGCTGGCCTTGCGCACCGCACGCGCGGTCAATCATCTCAAGGCCACGCTCGACGCGGGCTTCACGGTGCTACGCGATCTCGGCACCGAAGGCGCCGAGTATGCCGATGTGGGACTGAAGGAGGCGGTGGATCAGGGCATCATTCCCGGACCGCGCCTTTTCGTGACGACAAAGGCGATTGTGGCGACGGGCTCGTACGGACCCAAAGGATTCGGCGTCGAGATCGGCGTGCCGCAGGGCGCCGAAGAGGCCGATGGTATCGACGGCGTGACGCGTGTCGTACGCGATCAGATCGGCCACGGTGCGGACTGGATCAAGATCTACGCCGACTATCGGTGGGGACCGCGCGGCGAGGCACGCCCCACGTTCACCAACGAAGAGTGGGCTGCCATCGTGCGCACGTCGATGTCGAGCGGACGTCCGGTCGTGGCGCACGCCAGCACGGTGGAAGGCATGACCCGCGCCATTATGGCGGGCGTGGAAGACATCGAGCACGGCGACATGGCGACTCCCGAAGTGTTCGCACTCATGAAGCAACGCAATGTCGCGTTCTGCCCCACGCTGTCGGCCACGGAAAGCACGACGCGCTATCGCGGGTGGAAGAAGGGCGTGGATCCGGATCCCGCCGGCATCGTACAGAAGAAGGCGATGTTCAAAGCCGCCCTGGCGTCGGGCGTAACGATCTGCAACGGCAGTGACGTCGGCGTCTTCTCGCATGGCACGAACGCGCTCGAGCTCGAGCTCATGGTGGAGTACGGCATGTCTCCGCTGGCCGCGCTCAAGGCCGCGACGAGTGTGAACGCCCGCATTATGCATCGTGAAAACGACTTCGGCCGTGTGGCGCCGGGACTGCTGGCCGACCTCATTGCCGTAACCGGCGACCCCAGCAAGAACATCCAGGCGCTCCGTGCGGTGCAGCTTGTCATGAAGAACGGAGTCGTCGTTCGTCGCTAAGCTTCCCGGGACCGCGCGAACCGCTTTCGTGTTGTCCGCATCCCTTCCCTCCCGCTCGGAGCTCGCTTGTCGTCATCCAACTCCGGCTCGAACGAAGCCTGGGGCAGTCGTATCGGTCTCATTCTCGCCATGGCGGGTAATGCGGTCGGCCTCGGCAACTTCCTGCGCTTTCCGCGTCAGGCTGCCGCCAATGGCGGCGGTTCGTACATGATCGCGTACTTCATCGCGTTGCTGCTGCTTGGCATCCCGCTCATGTGGATCGAGTGGGGCGTTGGGCGGAATGGCGGACGGTACCGCAAGGGTCATCTACCTGGCATGTTCGCCGCGCTGTGGAAACATCCAGCGGCAAAGTACGTGGGCGTCGTGGGCATGGTCGTGCCGCTCGGCGTCATGATCTATTACACGTACATCGAAAGTTGGACACTGGCGTTCGCCATCTTCTCGGCAACGAAAGACTATTGGGGGATCACTTCGCAGGAAGGCATGATCGGCTACCTGCGCTCGTTCCAAGGGCTTACGCCGGCGGGCGGCACGGAGTATCACGCGTCGTATACGCCGTACGCGTTTTTCGCGTTCACGATGCTGATCAACATCTACGTCCTGTCGAAGGGCATCTCGGGCGGGATCGAGAAGCTGGCTAAGATCGGCATGCCGATATTGTTTCTGTTTGCGATCGTGTTGGCGGGCGTGGTGTTGACGTTGCCGGCGCAGCCCGGAGTCGGTGCCACACCGGCGCAAGGCCTCGAGTTCATCTATGCGCCGGACTTCTCGCGCCTCGGTTCGCCGGGCATCTGGCTGGCCGCCGCGGGACAGATTTTCTTCACCCTGTCAGTGGGTATGGGTTCGCTGCAGGCGTACGCGTCGTATCTCTCGACCAAGGATGACATCGCGCTGAACGGTATTGCGACTGCGGCAACGAATGAGACGGCAGAAGTCGTGCTGGGCGGTTCGATCGCGATTCCCGCGGCCGTGACGTTCTTCGGTGTGGCGGGTGCGATGCAGATCGCGCAGGGCGGTTCGTTCGACCTCGGCTTCGCCACGATGCCGGTGGTGTTTCAGCAGATCGACAAGACACTCCCGATCGGCAATCTGCTCGGCGTGATGTGGTTCGGACTGCTGTTCTTCGCCGGCATCACGTCGTCGGTGTCGATGCTGACACCAATCACGGCCTTCTTCCGCGAAGAGTTCGGCATCGCGCGCGAGAAGGTGGCATGGACCCTTGGTGCCATTTGCTTCTGCATCGGTATGCTGCACGTGCACTGGCTCGGGCACGGCTTCCTGGACGAGTGGGACTACTGGGTCGGTACGTTCGGCTTGGTGCTTGTGGCCATCACCGAAGTCATCATCTTCGTGTGGATATTCAAGCCCGAAAACGCGTGGAAATCGATCCACATGGGCGCGGATATCAACATCCCGAAGATCTTCAAGTTCATCATGACCTACGTGACGCCGATTTACCTGCTCGTCATTCTTACGTGGTGGGGGAAGGACGAGGCGCTGCCGATCTTGTTGAACCAGCGCTCGGCGGGTAGTTCGAGCCCGGTCTCGGACGTCGACATGCCGTACATCACGATCTCGCGTGGCATCCTGGTGCTCTTCGTGATCGTCTTCCTGTTCTTCATCCGCACGGCGTGGAAGAAGAACGGCTACGACGACCGCAAGGGCTTCGTCGAGATCGACACCAACCGAGCGGAGTCCTGATGTCTGTTGGAGCCATTGCCTTTATGGCGGTCAGCTGGACCTTCGTGCTCGGCCTGACGGCCTGGTCGTTCGCGAAGTTGTTGACGGACCAGAAGCACTTCGATCCGGATGGCATCGGACCCGAATCCCCGCCTGAGCCGCCGCACGCTAAGAAGCGAGGATAGGCGGCACCAGCTGTTTGTTGGCACGAGATCGGGTCGGAGCGCGTTGTTCAGCGTGCTCCGACCCGACTCTTTTCCCAGCCACCTCGCCGAGCGGATTACCGACCACTCGGCTCCCTCTGCCTCCGCCTCCAGCGGTCGCTTCGTGATCTACTGGATGCGCACGGCCGTGCGCGCCCACGAGAACCCGGCGCTGGATGTCGCGCTGGCCGCCGGCCAACAACTCGGCGTGCCGGTCTTCGTGTATCACGCGCTCTCGGAGAAGTATCCTTACGCGTCGGACCGACACCATACGTTCATTCTCGAAGGTGCGCGTGACGTCGAGGCGGAGTGTGCGGCACGCGATATCGGCTACGCCTTTCACCTGGAACGCCCCGGACATCGGGGGCCGGCCCTCCGCACATTGGCCGCTCGCGCTGCGCTGGTGGTGACGGAGACGTTGCCGGTGGCTCCCTTGGACTGGCTCACCGATGCGCTCGCCGAGGCCACGACGTGTCCGGTGTGGAGCGTAGATACGGCCTGCGTGGTACCAATGCCGCTCGTGGGCAAAGCGCACACGCGCGCGTTTGCGTTTCGCGACGCGACCGCGGCACTGCGCACGGCACGGGTATCCGCCGACTGGACCGATGTGACTCCGCACACGCCCGCGTTCGTACCGGACGACCTGCCCTTCGAGCCACTCCGATTGGCCGACGCCGACATCGCCGCCATGGTTGCGCACTGCGAGATCGACCACGGCATCGGGCCGGTGCCGCATACGGCGGGTGGCACCGAGGCCGGCTACGCGCGCTGGCGTGAGTTCGTGCGCACGGGTCGTCTCGACCGCTACGCGGCCAAGCGCAACGACGCCAGCATCGACGGCGTGAGTCGCATGTCGGCGTACTTCCACTACGGCATGGTGTCCACGTTCCGCATCGTGCGGGAGTGTGCCGCGCGTGGGGGGCAAGGAGCCGACAAGTACCTCGATGAGCTGCTCGTGTGGCGCGAACTCGCCTACGCCTTCTGCTATTGGCACGATGCACCGGATACGCTCGACGCCGTTCCCGCCTGGGCGCGGGAGACGCTGGCACGACACGAGCCGGACACCCGCACGCGGCACTCGTGGGAGACGCTTGCGCGCAGCTGCACAGGCGACGAGTTGTGGGACACGGCACAGCAATCGCTACGCGTCCACGGCGAGTTGCACAACAACGTGCGTATGACGTGGGGCAAGGCGATTCCGATGTGGTCGTCAAATGCGTCGGAGTCGCTGGAACGCCTGATCGATCTGAACCATCGCTATGCGCTGGACGGGCGCGATCCTGCCAGTTACGGCGGACTGCTCTGGTGCCTTGGACAATTCGACCGACCGTTCTCGCCTGAAGTCGCGGTGCTTGGCACGGTTCGACCGCGGCGATCGGACGAGCACCAGCAGCGCATGAGCTTTCCGGCGTATCGTGCACACGTGAGCCGGTCGGCTGGCCTGTCACCACGCGTCACGGTGATCGGCGCGGGCATCTCCGGGCTCGCTTGTGCGCGCACGTTGCATGATCACGGCATCGCCGTGACCGTGCTGGATAAGAGTCGGGGCGTGGGCGGGCGGATGAGTACGCGGCGCGAAGGAACTTGGCAGTTCGACCACGGTGCGCCATCCATCCGACTCGACGATTCTCGACTGTTGCGCTTCGTGGAGTCATGGATCGAGGACGACGTGCTGCGTGAGGTCGCTGCGGGAGCGCTGGTCGGGGTGCGCGGAATGAATGCGTTGGCCAAGCATCTGGCGCGCGATCTGCACGTCCGTACCGGCGTGCACGTGGCGTCGATGTCCCGTGCGGGCTCAGGATGGGCCATCGCCGACCGCGAAGGGGGCCAGCACGACGCTGACATCGTCTTGGTGGCGACGCCGGCACCGCAAGCGGCCGCACTGCTGAGTACCGTCGAGCACGCGAACGGAGCCATGGGGGCACTCGCCGCGTCTCTCGCCAGCGTGAGCATGCTCCCCTGCTGGAGCACCATGGTGGTATTCGATGGGCCACCGCCCACGATCGTGAGCGAAGCACTCGTGGGTGGCGAACTGCGCACGGACTCGCCCGTCGTGCACCGCGCGTGGCGTCAGTCGTCGCGTCCAGGGCGAAGCAGCGACGAAGCCTGGGTAGTGCACAGCGAAGGCAACTGGAGTGCCGAGAACGTGGAGGCCGAACCGGCGGTTGTCGCGACACTCGTCGCGGACGCGTTACTCGCGCAATTGCAGATTGCGGGGACCGTACGTCATGCCGCGGCGCACCGCTGGCGCTACGCGCGCGTACAAACCGGACTCGACGACCTCTGTCTGTTCGACGCCGCGAACGGCATCGGCGCGTGCGGGGATTGGGGCGCCGCCGGCGCCACAACACGCTCTCACCCGTCGGTGGAGCGCGCGTGGCTAAGCGGAATTGCGCTGGCGGGGCGTGTGCTCGGTCGCGCTACTTCGCGATCCCGTCCGGTGCCTTGAACAGCGTCGGATCCGGGGGCGTGAAGGACACTTCGGTGGTGGTGAGAATCACGTCGCCCTGAGGCGTGGACTGCACGACCTTGGTCGGAATCTGCTTGCCTTCGAACGCCTTGTAGTCGCGGAACATCGACTTCTGCTCACCCATAGGCGTCTTCGTGACCGCACCGCGGCGAAGACCGGTCGCCACCTCGAAATACTCGGTGCGCTCTTCGCCCAGTTTCGACGTGATCGAAAGCTTGTAGCATTCGACGCCGTCGAACACTTCCTTGGCGTCGACCGACGCTTTCGCGAAACGGCTGACATCAAGGAACGCCGCCCCCACCTGAATGGACTCGCCGAGTGACTTCTCCTGTTCGGCGGGCATACGCTGCGCCTGGCCCATGGGCTGCACCGCCCAGCCGATGGTGCCGTCGAAGCCCTGATCGACCTTGGCCATACCGAGATCGATGATCATGCGCATCTTGTTGGGCGCACCACTGTACCGTTCGTAGGTGCCGGAGATGCCGGCGAACGTGATGTCGGCCGTGCCCTTGTCGCTACGGCCCTGCACCTTCGTCCATGCCTCGCGACCACCGACGGCCGTCGCGAACTTGTCGAACACCTGCTGAACCGTAGGCAGCTGCGCCTCGGCGCGCGCGGACACCGCGCTGAGGACCAGTGCCGCCACGCCGATGTGTCGTGCGAATCGCATTGAAGCTCCGAGAGTGAAGGTCATGTCTCGGATACGACTATCAGCTACAAAAGTTTCGTGGAGCCAGCCTGATCAGACAGGCACCACCCCACGAAACGGAGCATCGGCACCAGCCCGCAATGCGGCGATTCGCTCCTCAGCAAAGGCCACAAGTTCTGCCATCGTTTCGGCATCGAATACGAGCTTCACGCCGGCCGCGGCGTAGAGCTCGGGCAGTGGTCGCGTGCCGCCGAGCTTGAGGAAACGCTTGTACGCCGCCACGGCATCACCGGCGTCGGCCACGGCGTTGCGGAACACCTGAAGCGCACCGAGCTGGGCCAGCCCGTACTCGATGTAGTAGAACGGCAGCTCGAAGATGTGGAGCTGACGATACCAACGACCCACACGTTCACGCTCCAGGCCAGACCACTCCACCCCCGATTCGAACTCCTTGCGGATCTCTAGCCACTTCGCGTCGCGCGCGTCGCGGTCGGCACCCGCCGGGTCGGTGTAGATCCACGCCTGAAAGGCGTCGACGCTCGCGATGTGTACCAGACTTCCCAGCACATCTTCGAGATGCTCCAGCCACGCCACTCGCGCCTGATCTGGCGTGTAGTACCCATCGGGTGCCACGAAGTAGGGCATGGCCAGCAGCTCCATACTCATCGACGCGAGCTCGGCGGCCTCGTGTCCAGTACGCCGCTGCCACGTGAACGGCAACGAGTGCGTGGCGAAGTCGTGGAAGCAATGTCCGGCTTCATGCACGAGCGTCTGGACGTCGTCGGGCACGCCAACGGCATTCATGAAGATGAAGGGGCGACCGCGGAACGAGAGATCGGTGCAGTAGCCACCCGGTGCTTTGCCGGGCCGACTCTCAAGATCGAGGAGTTGCTCATCGGCCATGATCCGGAACTGGGTCCCGAGTTCGGGATCGACGCGATGAAAAATAGTCTTGGCTCGATCGATGAACGTTTCGACGTCACCGAATGGCTTGAGCGGCTCGTCGGCATTGAGGTCGACGGTGACATCCCACGGCCGTAGCACGTCGACGCCGAGCGATGCGCGACGATGTTCCATCAGGCGCGCGACGGCCGGTGTGACGGTCTTCTTCACCGCGTCGTGGAAGCGAGCGGTGTCTTCGGGCGTGTAGTCAAAGCGATGCTTGGCAGCGAAGCAGTATCGCTGATAGTCGGCGAATCCGGCCTCTTTGGCGACGGCATCGCGCAGCACATACATGTTGTCGAACAGATCGGCGAATTCGTCGCGCTTGACCATGTACGCCTCAGCGCCGAGGCGAAACGCTCGTTCACGCTCCTCGCGATCGGCCGACTTGAGAAATGGCTGCAGCTGCGGAATCGTTTTCGGCGTGCCGTCCCAGTCGACGCTCAAGCCTCCAGTGATCTTTTGGTAGCCAGCGGACAGTTCCTCGATCTGCGAGAACCGCGCGACATTGGCTTCGCGGAAAATCTCGATGTCCGTGCGGAAGCGCCGAATCGTGGTTGCCAAATCGTCTCGCGACCAACCGAGATCGAGCAGCCGCTTGGCGAGGCGCACCCCCTGCTCTTCCAGCTTCGGGAAGATCTCCATGGAGAACCGCAGATACGCCGTCTCGGCGGCGGTGTCGGCGGTGTTCCCCGTATACGCAATCATCGCGAGCGTGCCGGCCTCGCCAACCAGCGTATCGAGGCGCGACCACGTGCTCAGCCACGACTCGACGACGGGCGTCGTTGCGTCGACGTGGATCGTGGCCAGCTGCTCGTAATACGGCAGGATGTCGTCCCACGCAGCGTCGCGGAAAGCCTCCGGAGAGGCCGGGAGTTCGATCATGATGTTGGAGTTGGGTCGCATGAACTACACACTACGTCATGGCGTTTCCACCGCGTCAGCGGAGCGCGTCGAAGTGCGCGCTCCTGCGTGACGACGCAGCGTTATTCGCCGTATGGAATCCAGATGTTCTTGACCTGCACGGCACGCCGCAGGAACTCACGTCCTTCGCCCACCCGCGGATCGAGCCATTCGCGCCCGTCCCATTCGGTCCAGGTGCGTTTCAGATTGGCGGCCGACGCCTTTTCCACAGCGGTCGCACCGGCCCGTGATCCAACGTACCACAGCGCATCCACATCGTCATGCTCTGCCAGCACTTTGGCAAGCGCGTCGCGCGGACCGGTGACGATATTGACCACGCCAGCGGGCACATCCGAGGTTTCGAGCACGCTGTAAAAATCGGTCGCGGAGAGCGGGTACCGCTCGGACGGTACTACGACCACGCGATTGCCGGTAGCGAGCAGCGGGGCGATCAGCGACACGAGACCGAGCAACGGATATGGGTCGGGACAGGCCACGCCGACGACGCCGATTGGTTCGTGCATCGCTAACGCTACGCCGCGCAGTGGCACGTCATGCACCGCGCCATCGTGCTTGTCGGCCCATGCACCGTACGTGAACAACCGGGAGATCGACGCCTCGACCTCGCGAGTTGCGTCCAAGTGGGACGCGCCCGTCATCGCCGAGAGCCGTGCGGCGAATTCGAGTTCGCGGGCCGACAAGTTTTCTGCGATGTAGAACAGAATCTGCGACCGCTGGTGCCCGGACAGCTTGGACCATCCGGCGCCGGCGTGCGCCGCCTCGACTGCATTGCGCACATCCTTGCGATTGCCGTCGCCGACCTCGCCAACCACGCGACCGTGGGCGCCGAGCACTCGACGCGAGTAGCCCGAATCGCTTCGCGCCTGCTTGCCGCCAATGAACAGCTTCGGCGTCCGATCCATCGCGGGTAGTGTTGATGTCGTCAGCGCAGTGTCAGCGGCATTGTCGCTCGCGGCGTGCACCACCGGCTCGGCGCCGGCATCGACCGGCGACGGTGCGGGCTCGTGCGAGCGTACCGGCTTCAGATACTCGCCGAGTCCCTCGCGTCCACCTTCGCGACCAAACCCAGACTCGCGATACCCGCCGAAGCCGGCCCCTGCGTCGAACAGATTGGTGCTGTTGATCCACACCACGCCAGACTTGAGCTTCGGTGCAATGTCGAGCGCGAGGTTGATATTCTCACTCCAAACGCTTGCGGCGAGACCGAACGGCGTGTTGTTCGCCAGCGCGACGGCTTCTTCTGGCGTACGAAACGTCATGCTGACCAGCACCGGGCCAAAGATCTCGACCTGCGCGATGGTCGCCGACGGCGCGACGTTCGTAAACAGCGTGGGCGGATGGAACGAGCCCTCGGCGGGCGTGGCCCACGAGGGCTGCCAGCAGGTGGCGCCTTCTTCGACACCTTGCGCGCACAATTGCTTGATGCGCGCGAGCTGCACGGGGGCGACGATCGCGCCCATGTCGACGGTCTTGTCGAGCGGCGATCCGATTCGGAGGCGTTCCATACGATCGCGCAGCTTCGCGATGAGCTGATCGGCCACGCCCTCCTGCACGAGCAGGCGCGATCCGGCGCAGCACACCTGGCCCTGATTGAACCAGATCGCATCGACCACCCCTTCGACGACACTATCCAGGTCGGCGTCTTCAAACACGACGAACGGGCTCTTCCCACCCAATTCAAGGGAAAGGCCCTTGCCGGAGCCGGCCGTGGCCACGCGAATGGCGCGACCGACCTCGGTGCTGCCCGTGAAGGCGATCTTGTCGACATCGGGATGATCGACAATCGCCGCACCGGTACGGCCGTCACCAGTGACCAGATTGAAAACGCCCGGAGGCAAGCCGATTTCCTGCATCAGCTCCGCGAAGCGCAACGCGGTGAGCGGCGTGAACTCGGCGGGTTTGAGCACGACGGTGTTTCCCGCCGCGAGCGCCGGCGCGACTTTCCACGCCAGCATCAGCAGCGGGAAATTCCAAGGGATCACCTGTCCCACGACGCCGTACGCGTGCTGGCCGGGGAACTCCGCGGACAGCAATTGCGCCCAACCGGCGTGGTAGGAGAAGTGCCGCGCGACGAGCGGGATGTCGATGTCACGCGTTTCGCGAATCGGCTTCCCGTTGTCGATCGACTCCAGCACCGCGAAGTGCCGCGCATGCTTCTGAATACCGCGGGCGATGGCATACATCCACCGGGCGCGGGCGTGGTCGTCGAGCGCCTGCCACGCCGGCAACGCCGCACGCGCGGCCGCCACGGCGGCATCGACATCCTGCGCACTCCCTTGCGCGACGTGGGCGAGGAGGGCGCCGGTGGACGGGTCGTGTACTTCGAACGACTGGTCCGCAACCGGGTGGGTGAAGGCCCCGCCGATGTAGTGTCCAAAGCGGTTGCTGTGACCCGCCAGCCACGCTCGCACGATCGCGTCGCCTTCAGGCGCAGGACCGTAGCTCATCGCATCGAAGATCTCGCGGACGGTGCCGCCCGTCGGTGTCGTTGTGGTAGCCATGCGGATCACACCATGGGTTGGCGATAAGCCGCAGCGTAGCGGCCCGTCACGAAATGCTCGAGCTGTCGCTCGACGTCGGTGAGCAGGCCGCTCGCACCGAAGCGAAACAGATGCGGTCGCAGCCAGCGATCACCGAGTTCCTCCTTCATGAGGATCAGCCAGTCCAGCGCCTGCTTCGCCGTACGGATACCGCCGGCGGGCTTGAACCCTACCTCAAAGCCAGTACGCGATCCGAAGTCGCGGATCATGCGTGTCATTACCAGCCCAACAGGCAGCGTGGCGTTGCTGGTTTCCTTGCCGGTGCTGGTCTTGATGAAGTCGGAGCCGGCCATCATCGCGACCTGACTAGCCCGGGCGACGTTGGTGAGCGTGGCAAGTTCACCGACGCCGAGAATCGTCTTCAGGTGCGCTTCACCACAGGCGTCGCGGAAGGCGCGCACTTCGTCGTAGAGCGCCTGCCAATTGCCGGTCAGCACGTGGGCGCGTGTTATAACGATGTCGATTTCCGTCGCCCCGGCCGCCACCGACGCATGGATCTCGGCGAGTCGCTGTTCGAACGGCGAGAGGCCGGCCGGAAAGCCCGTGGAGACGGCTGCCACGGGGACGCCCGAGCCTTTCAGGGCCTCAGCGGCGGTGGCGACGTATTGGTGATACACGCAGACCGCACCGACCGTCAGTCCGAGGTCGCGCACACCGAGCGCATCAACGATATCGCCACGCAACGGATGGCGCGCCTTCGCGCAGAGCCGCTGCACATTGCCGGGCGTGTCATCGCCAGCGAGCGTGGTCAGGTCCATGCAGGTGATGGCGCGCAACAGCCAGGCGGCCTGCCACTCCTTCTTGACCGTGCGCCGGCCACCCAGCGAGGCGACGCGGCGTTCGACGGCGCTGCGATTGACCTTCGTCGCCCGAACGAGCGCGAGGTCGAGCGCCGTGCCCGGATTGCGCGCGGGCGGGATATCAGGACCCAGTCCGGTGGGCCAGCGGACCCCGTCTGGCAACTCGGAGTCGGTCGACCGAAGCGGTCGTGGAGCGTGCAGGGGAGTGACGGTCATGGGATCACCAATCTAGGTGACGGGAGGGTCCGGCGCTCGACCGCGCCACGGAAAAAGTCGTGCTCAACTCGGTGGGACGACCGGCCGATACTGGTAGCCGGAGAGGAGTACCCCGACCGACGAGACCATGCGTTCCGCCCGACCCACATATCTGCTTGCCGTACTGTTTACGGCCGTCCCGACGCTCCTGGCGTTCCCCGGTTGCACGAAGACCGTGGAGGCACCGGCTGCGGCGCAGCTGACGATCGTGCAGGGACACCTGCAGACGGCTGCCGCGGGGACCTTGCTTCCCACGCCCGTCGTGCTGCGGGTCATCGGCACCGATGGCGCCCCCATGGGAAAGATCCCGGTGAGCTTTAATGTGCTCGCGGGCGGCGGCTCGGTCGATCCGGGCACGGTCGTCAGCGACGCCAACGGCGAAGTGAAGGCGCGCTGGACCCTTGGCCCAGGCGCGCAGGTTCAGACCATGACCGGTACAGCCCCCGGTCTGGATCCGGTAACGTTGAGCGCCAACGGCATCCTGCCAAGCGATCTGGTGATTGCGCAGGGCAACAATCAGACCGGCAAGGCGAGTGCCGCGCTGACCGTCCAGATCGTGTTGCGGGTAACGGGCGGATTCAACGTCCCGATTCCCGGCCAAACGGTCGGTCTCTCCATCACGAGCGGCGGCGGCAGCATTTCGCCCCAGTCGGCGGTCACCAACGCGCTCGGTGAGGTCACGGTACGCTGGACCCTCGGCCCTCAGGCCGGACAGCAGACCGCAACGGCAACGGCGGGCACACTCGGCCCGATCGCGATCGCTGCTATCGCGAACTGAGCGGACGGTGGTCGAGCGCTGATCGTCCAGTTGATGGGTTCTCGCAGGGTCTCGCGTCGTCGATTCGCCAATTCGTGCGAACCGACGACGTTCTTGCGTCGTTGACGGGGTACGACCTGCCGGCGCGCAGCATTACCCTCAACGAACCCATGCCGAACCTATCGAGTCCGAGCGAATTCGCGGGCAAGACCGTCGTCGTGACCGGCGCCAGCGATGGCATCGGCAAAGCGGCCGTGCGCGCGTATGTGGCCGCCGGCGCATCGGTGGTGATGATCGGGCGCAACGAGGCAAAAACGGCAGCCGCGGCGCGTTCGATCATGAGCGAGGTTGGCGCGGTGTCCGGCACTGCCGGTGACCAGCGAGCGATCACCTGGGAAATCGCCGACCTGTCGCGTCAGGAGGCGGTCCACGACGTGGCCGACCGTTTGCTGGCCCGCTTGCCCCGCATTGACGTCCTGGCCAACAATGCCGGCGCCATGTTTCTGGATCGGGAGGTGACACCCGACGGCTTCGAGCGAACCTTTGCGCTGAACCACCTGAGCTACTTCACCCTGACGCTGAGGCTCCTGGCGCCCTTGGTGGCGGCGTCGCGACCCGGCGCGCCAGCGCGCGTCTTGAGCGTGTCCAGTCGAGCGCACGAGAACGCGAATCCGTCGCTCGACGATCTGCAGTTGGAGCGCCGCTTCGGCGGATGGAAGCAGTATGCCAATTCAAAGCTCTACAACATCTGGTTCACACGCGCGCTTGCACGGCGTTGCGATCCCTCACGCGTCGTGACGCACGCGCTGCATCCCGGCGTCGTCAGCACCCGGTTTGCCACAAACAACGGGCGGATGGGGCGCCTACTCCGCCGTGTCATGGACGTGGTATCAGTCACGCCGTCTCAGGGGGCCGACACGCTGGTGTGGCTTTCCTCGGCGCCGGAGGCACTTGAGGGGTCGGGCGACTATTGGGTGAAGCGACGCCGTGTGAGTCCCTCTCGCACCGCGCGCGACGACGCCCGCGCCGAGCAGCTCTGGACGACGACGTCGCGCCTGACCGGGCTCGATGCCGACCAGATCATCCGTAACACGATGGCGCATGCCGTGGCGTGACCTGCCGCGGCTGGTCGTCATTCTCTGGCGATTGGTGCCGCTCGTCGTGTCGTTTTTTCGCGACCGTCGCCGCTGGGTTCGTTGGGGAGGACCCGTGGCTCGCACGCCGGCGTTCCACGAACGCCGCGCCCGCCGTATGGTGCACGAGATTGCAGTGCTCGGTCCGGCGTTCGTCAAACTCGCGCAGATTTTTGCGACTCGAGCCGACCTCGTGCCGGAGCCGTATCTCGCCGCCCTCGGCACATTGACCGATCGCGTACCGCCGGTACCGTGGACGCAGATCCGTGCGGCGCTGCAGCACGCGTGGCAGGCCGATCCCGACCGCATCGTCGACCATCTCGACCCGGAGCCGCTAGCGGCCGGTTCGCTGGGACAGGTGCACCGCGCGCGCTATCAGGGGCGCGATGTCGTGGTGAAGGTGCTCCGCCCCAACGTGGAAGCGGTCGTCGTGCGCGACGTCCGCTTGGCGCGGGCGATCGTGAACGCCGTCTATGCGCGCTTTCCACACCACCATGTGCTCGGCTTTCGCGTGGTGCTCGACGAGTTCGATCTGCACGTACGCGAGGAGATGGACTTCGAACGCGAAGCGATGCAGTGCATGCGCATGCGCGAGCGCTTTTCGGATGAGCCTCGCCTGCGTATTCCGCGGGTGGAAACAGCGCTCACTCGACGCGACGTGCTCGTGCTCGAGTTCATGGAGGGCACGCGCATCGATGCGCTGGATGCGCAGATCGCGCGAGGGCTGGTGTCACCCACCGCCCTCGTAGAGACGCTGATCGAGAGCTATGCGCGGATGATGCTGCGCGACGGCGTGTTTCACGCCGATCCACATCCCGGTAACCTGTTGGTCGACGCGCAGGGACGCATCGTGCTGCTCGATTTCGGCATGGTGATCGACGTGGGCGTGCCGGTGCGCAAGGCGCTCTTCGACACGATCATCGCAGCCATTCGCCGCGATCCCGACGCCACCACGGATGGCTTCTTCGCCCTCGGGATGGTCGCGCCGGGCACCGAGCGCGAAACGATGCGCGAATTGGTTCGGGTACTCCTCGATATCGCCTATCAGGACGGCGCGATGGAAGATCGCGCCCGCGCCATCGCCGACCGCGTCATGCGCGAGCTGTTCAACTGGCCGATCGTGCTGCCCGGCGAGTTGGTGTACTTCGCGCGAACGGCAGCGCTGATCGAGGGCGTGGGGTCGCGATACGATCGCAACTTCAACAGCATCAAAGTCGCGTCACCCGTGGTGCTGAAGCTCCGTCGCGAATTGTTGGCGGTACTCCTCGGCGACAACGGGACACGCGAGCCGATCATCACCATCGCCGCGACGCTCGGCGCCCTGGCCGGCGGTGCCTCTGCCGTTATAGGACGCGCCTGGCGCCGTCTTCAACGCGACAATCCCCCGTCGGTTCGATAACCCGACGGGAGATGCGCTATGTCCGTTGCTACGTGGCGTCGTCCGACGACTATCGCAACCGTTGCGGTGCTTCGACTCAGCTGCGCTTGCGACGGCGCGCGACGACACCCAAAGCCAGCAAGCCGGCCCCCATGAGCGCATACGTCGACGGCTCCGGGACCACGGAGGTGGTGGACGGCGACGCCGTCGTGTACGTGAGGTATTCCTGGCTCGACGCTTCGCCGTTCACGTTGTCGTCGGAGAGCACGAACCAGTTTCGCGTCAGCGTCATGGTGGTCGGCAGCGTGAGCGTATAGAAATCACCGCTGCCGTCGAACGTGCCGCCGAACATGTTCCAGATCGTGCCCTGAATGTTTTCGGCGTTGAACAGACCCGCACCGGAGATTGCCGCGGTGGCGTCGTACTGCTCGATCAGCCAGGCGGCCTTCATGTAATCGGCCTGGCTGTTGCGACGCGTCTTCGAGAAATCACCGTTCCCGATAATGCCGCCGCTGTTGCTCGTGAAGGCCGTCGAGAAGTAGCTGTCGGCACTCGAGTTGGCCCAATTTCGGAAGTCGACGCACCAGATGATGGCGTTGTCGAGCGGCGTCACCCCGCCCACGCCGAATTGCGCATTGAATCCCGTGAGCGTGCCCTGGTACGGCGACACGGCGTAGCCGCCGACGGTGCCGTTGCTCGACAGGTCTCCATTGAAATCAACGGTACCGAGGACGGGAGCCTGTGCGACGAGCGATGCCGGCACAGCCAAGGAAGCAGCAAACAGGAATGAGACCAGCAGCGGAGCGGTACGACGTCGGATAGTCATTGGGCCTTGCGAAAGAGGACGTGAAGCTGGACGTCGTCATGAACAGGCAATCATGATGCCAGATTCGTGTCCCATATCACAACAAACCCAAGGCGAGCCGATCCATTGCAAGTCGCTATACCGCAATAGATTACACAACTAGTGCAAGCAATCCGACGACGCACGCCGATGACGCGGCGTCGCGCCGTCGCCAGACCGCTGCCCCACAATGCAAACTCTCCCGTAAAACGCGAGAGACTAGAAGATCCACTCGCGGAACAGGTCGAAACCGAACTGCAGCCGTGGGAAGCCGTTCGTGCCGAGCTGCGTGCACGGTGCGGAACCGGGATCCATACCGACCTGACCGGAGAGGTTGCGCGTGATGCGGTACTCAGCGGAGAGCCCGATCCAGAGCGAGGAGCGCGTGGACGCGGCACCGCCACGGCAGACCCCCGTGTTCGCACGCAGAAAGGTGCGCTCACCGATCTGTTTACCGGCGCTGATGCTGAGATTGTCGATCAGCGACAAAGCGGAAAGGTCCTGCTGCGACTGACCGCCCGCGGTGCCCACCTGAATCGTGTTGAGGCCGGGGAAGAATTTCTGCAGCGCGCCTTCAACCACGCCGCCGACCGAGGGCAAGAGAACGCCGGTGACGGCCCGCACCGTGCTCTGGCCGGCGCCGTCGAGCGCAAAGGTCGGCGCGCCGAAGATCAAGAGCGAGATAATCTCCGATTCCGGCGCGCTGGCGTACAGCGGGTCGGAGCTCGAGAGCGTGAGCACCGGTACGTCGTAGGTTCCGCCAATGTGGACGCGTACGGGGATCGCACTGCCACCAGAGACGCGCACCGTGTTCGTCGCGCTGATGTCGAGCGTCGGTGCGATGGCGCTGCTGCCGAAAAAGCGGACGCGCCCCGAATCCACCGTGAAACTGCGACTCACCACGCCGAGATCGAGTCGGTACTGCCCACGGTTCGCATTCAGCTCGCCTTCGAGCGCGAGTCGATCGCCGCTCATGGCGATCGAGAGACCGCCGGAGACCTTCACGCGAGACTCCGGCGTTTGCACCCAGACCTCGTTACCAAGGTCGACGCGAGCGTTCTCGACGTTCAGGAAGGTTCCAAGGGCGGCCAGCGACTGCGCAGCCGTTTCTGCAACGGGCACTTCTTCCGCGCCGAGCAACTCGCGCGCGGCTTCGGAGGAAAGATCGAGCGCGTTTCGGGCGCCGAGCGGATCGAACACGAGGTTGGCGCGCGGTACGAAGATCGCGCCGCTGAGTGTCGGACGCTTGAGCGGTCCGACCAGCGTCAGGTTGCCACTGACATCGAGGTCGGTACCATCGCGTTGCCGCGAGAGGATGACGTTGTTGGCCGACACTTTCAGCGCCACGGTGGACGGTTCGCCAGCACGAAAACGCAGTGTGCCGGACGCGCCAATGGTGTCGAGCGTGCCGCCGCTCCGGATACGCAGCGTCTCGAGAATCAGCGAGTCTTCGGCCGCACGCAGCACGATACGTCCGTCGGCGGGCTCGATATTGAGATCGCGAAAGAACGCGCCGACGCCATCAGCCGTCATGACGCCGCGCGCCACCGGGCGATCCATGTTGCCGCTCAGTGCGAGCTGCCCTGTCACCCTCCCGCGCAGCCGTTGCACGCCGTCGACCGTGAGCGGGAGTCCATCCAAGCGCAACGAGTCCGCCGTGATCTTGGCATCGACTTGATCCGACAGCAGGCGTTTCTCGACCGAGGCGATGGCGAGATCGATGGGCACCCGAGCTTCGGCGCGCAATGCTCCGCCGAGCGAATCGGCGAGGACGGCGGAGGCCAGGAGCGAGCGGTCGGCGTAGCGACCGGTGGAATTGATCGAGGGGAGGCGGAAACCCTGGATCCCGAGCGAGTCGCCGCGCAGGGTCCACGACAGCAGCGGCAGTGGACGCGTACCGGAGAGCTCCGCCGTTCCGCTCAGTGTCCCCGCGAACGTAGGCGTGCCCGCGAGAAGCGCGGCAATCTCACCAACCGGGAACTGCTCGAGTCGGACCGAGCCGGAGATGTTGCTATTCTTCGGCACATCCGCGGCAGCGGTGAGCACGCCGGTCGAGTTCGAGCGTAGCTCGAGCGGGAAGAGGCGAAAACCGGACGAGTCCTGCTGGAGCGTAATCGGCTTCGCGCTGCGCCACACGACATCAGCATACGACAGACGGAGCGAATCGAGGGCGACGGCGAATTGCGACGGCGATCGCGTGTACACCCCGCGCGCCAGTAGATGCGCCTCGGTCTGCGAGCTGACATCGAGGACCAGCAGGCCGCTGTCCGCGTTCGCCTGTGCGACGCGAAATCCGACGGTCTGCAAACGAATGGCGCCGAGACCGTCGATATCGTCCGCGGTGGCGGCGCCTTCGAACGCGGGCCGTGTGAATACGTGATCGGCTTTGGCAGAACCGAAGACACGTCCGACGCGGATCGCGCCGACCTGCATGGCGCGCGCGCCGATCGCAGCGGTGGCGCCGGCATCCGTCAAGCTGCCGAAGAGGTAACCGGAGAGGGAGAGGTCACCTTCGAGCGTATCGGCGGCGAGTTTGCGCAGCGACGTGGCGGTGCTGCTATCGACGGACTGCATCATGGCGGCGAGCCGACCCAGCTGCGCGCGCACGGCGCCCAACGAGTCGGCGCGCGCCGACAGCGTGAGCGTATCCGCCTGCATCGAATCGCGCGCCAAGGCGCCGCGCGCGTCGAACGTGACGCCACCGATATGGGCCGTGGCAGAATCGACCATCAGACGCTCGGCCCCGAGCGATACGCTGCCGAGCAGATCGAACGCGGGGCGATCATCGGCCGCGGTCTGCCTCCAGTCGGCCACCACACTGCCCGAGATCCGTGAGAGACTCAGGCTGTCGGTGGCGGGCGCACCACCCGCCGTGCGCGGTCCTCGAGCCGACAGGGCGACCGTACCGTCGATCGCGGTGGAAGGCACGGCAGCACGGCCCATCCAGGCGCGCAGATCGAATTGATTGAGCGCACCGTTGGCAGTGAGCTCCCAGGTGGAGGGTGTGAGCGCGGCCGTGCCTTGCATGCTCACCGCGCTCCCGTCCGCATTCGTGCCGTTGGCGGCCACCGCTCCGGTGCCGTCGGACGCGCGAAGTGCCGCCGTCCAGCGCATCGCATCGGTGCGGCCGTCGAGCGTGACCCGCCCGGAGATCGCGCCGCGAAGGGGCAGCGTCGTGTCGATGCGCGCCAGCGCACGCATCGAGAGCGGATCGAGCTGCAGTGCGGCATTCACCAATGGCGCCTTCGCATTGGCGCCGCCGTATCGCGCACGAAGATCACCACGCAGGGTCGAGACGTTCCCCACCGCGTCGGTCCACGTAAGTCCGACGTTGGTGAGATCGACCGCGTCGAGGTCGGCCGAGCGAATCACCCCACGCGCAGTGAGCACACCATCGATGGCGGGCATCTCAGGAATGAGCGCCGGCGACAGTGCACGAATCGACCGCAAATCCACCCGCGCCTCATCGAGCGTCATTCCCCATGCGCGTGGACGTTCCCCGATCGCCACCGTGCCGCGGACGATCGCGCTGGAGACGGCACCGCCCGGCACGAGCGCGTCGGCGAATCGCGCGTCCAGCAGATCCATCTTGAAGGCCGTGAGCGGCCCGCCATCGCGTGCCACGAGCTTACCCGTGAACGTGCCGCGAATCTCCGGTGGCAGTGCCTCGTAGCTGATGCGACGCAGCAGATCGCTCTGCAACGGCACGAAGGCGAGGTCAACCCGCTGCAGCAGCATTTGCGCCGGCTTCAGCACGATGTCGATGCCGCCGGTGATACGCGACATGCCACTCTTCACATCCAGCGCGGATAACGCGAACTCCACATCGTCGGGATTCGGCAGCGTGCGCATGCGCACCGTCGCCGATCCCCGTCCGTCCGAGGGCAGCACGTCCCAGATCCACTGGAGGTCCGTGAGAGCTGCCGTGGTCTTGATGACCACGTCGTAGCGAAGCGGACCCGGATTATGCCAATCGATGGTACCGATGGCGCTGCCGGTCGATGCCGGCAATCGCACATCGCCCAAGTTGAGCTGCAGTGAATCGCCGGTCCAGCGAATGCCGCCGGCGGCCTGCGCGATGCGAATCGGTGGATCGGAAATGACGCCGCTCAGGGTATCGATCCGCATCGACGCTGGTCGCTTCTCCACATCGACGATGATCGCATCGCGCGCGCGCACCCGTTCGAGCACCACGAGCCGACGCTCGAAGTACGTCCCCTTGGCCGTGCGCACGATATCGTGCAGGCTGTCTTTGACGGCGATGACGCTGTCGCGCGCCGCGCCCGTGAAGACCGGATGCGGTGCCCACGGTGAAATCGTGGCGATGCGCCCGCCATCGACGATCAAGGAGTCCACGCGGATGTCGTCGCCGAAGCCGGGGGTGGCGCGCGGCGTCTTCTTGACGGTGTCACCCGAAATGATGTACGCAATATTCCACGGCCCCTTCTCGTCGCGCTTGAGATCGAGACGGAGGCCGCGCACTGCCAAGCTCTGAATGTGAATCGCCTTGTCGAGCAGGTCGGTGACCGCGATCGTGCCTTCCAGATGCTGCGCGGTTACCACGGGCACACCGGCGGTATCGACCAGAGACACGTTGTCGGCGACGATATGCGTGGGGCTGATCGATCGCAGGATGCCCACGCGCAGCGTTCCGCGTCCGCCGAACAGTCCATTGACGCTCGAGATCATCGTGCTGAGCAGCCACCGACGGCCGCTTTCGGTATTCACCGCGACGAAGTAGGTGATCCCCAATCCGCCGATCGTGCCGAGCAGCATGCCGGCCGCCCACCAGAAGCGCCGCTGGCGCGACGACATGGACGGCGCCTTCTCGGTCGCGTCGTTGAAGTCAGACGCCGCCATCAGAACGCCTGTCCGAGGCCGAAGTGGAACGTCAGGCGCGACAGCACGCCGCGGCCAGTGGGCGGACGATACGTACTCGGACAGTCGAAAATGTCAATCGCGCGGGAATCGCTGATATCACGCGGGCTCGCACAGAGGATCTCGCCCGTCGTTCCCTTGTTATCGCCCGACGTGAAGAACAACGCGCGCCCCGCGCGTGGCTCGTACGGCTGATAGCCGACGTCTACGCGGAAGGGGCCCAGCGGCGTCACGATGCGAAGACCGAGACCGGGCGTGGCGCGCAGGTTGCCCCACCGGAAACCCTCGGACTGCGTCTCCCAGACATTGCCGGCATCGACGAAGGCCGCGAACTGCAGCTGTTCGGCAATGAAGCGGAAGCCGCGACGCCACTCGAGATTGGCGACGACCATCGCCGTACCGCCGCGGGGCACGGCGCGATCATAGCGGGCGCCGTCTTTCACGACGACCACCCGCTCGCCATTCGCGCCCACGGTGTCGATCACGTTCGCTCCCGAGACCACGTACACCAGTGGACCGAGCAGATTCTGCTGGTAGCCGCGCACCGAATTCTGTCCGCCCGCGAAGATGCGCTCCTGCTGCGGGATGAGCGGTGACCCATCGACCAACTCGGCGCCAGGCGCGAAGGCGCGCGACATCTGGATCCGCGTCCCGATCACGCCGCCGGCGAAGCGGAAGTACGTGGAGGCTTCACCCGTGCCGCGATAGAAGGTGAGCGCTTTGACGAGTTGCGAGTAGGTTTGACCAGCGCGTACATCGCCGCGCACGCGCCAACCGCGCGAGGGATTGACCGGGTCGTTGGTCCGATCGTGTGAGGCGCTCGTGCTGACGATCCCCACGCTGCGCCCGAAGAGCGACAGCGCAAAATCTTCCGGGCGGCACTGTCCGAAGCGCGCGCAGGAGACGGCGGGGTCGGTGATCGTCTTGCCGTTCTCGTACTGAAAGCCGGCGGTGCCGGCCGTGCGCGTGGTGAACTGACGCGAGAGTTCGACCAGCGCACCGACGCTCGTTTCACGCAGATACGCGAACGGCTCACCGCGCCGCTCACTGTACACGGTGAGCAGGGGCTGGACGGGCCAGCCGAAGAGGCGCGTGTTCGACAGCGTGGAGCCGACGTAGTAGTTCAGCTTCTCACTGAACGGATCGATGCGCAACGCGCCGGAACAGAGTGCCGGCGCGAAATCCGCCGGCGCCCCCACACCGATCTTGGAGGCGCGCGCGGAGAGTTCCACCCGTCGACCGACGCCGAGGAAGCCGCGATCGGTGATGCGTCCTTGCATACGGATGCAGTCCTGCGTGGCCCAACCGAGTCCGACGCGGGCGGCGCGGGTCCTGGCCTCGGCCACGGCGACGCGCAGATCGAGTACGCTATCACGGCCGGCGGCGAGCGGAGTGAGCGTATCGATCAGGACCAGTCGGAACGCCTCCGAGCGATAGAGATCGCGCTGCGCGTCGAGGATGGCGCTGGCCCGATAGCGATCGCCCGAACGAATCGACACCAGTCGTGCGACATCGGCCGAATCGATGCGCGGGCTGCCGTCGCGCAGCGGCTGTACGTCGATCTGTACCCGACCGATCGACACGACGCGCCCCGGGGAAAAGACCAGCGTGAGCGTCGCGAGTGCGGCGGCAGAATCGATTGAGACGCTGCTCTGGGGGCGTGCGGCGCGCGCGTAGCCCGCGTCTTGAAGCCGCGCGAGCACACGATCGATGGTGGTGTCGACGCGAGTGCGGTCGAAACGCTTGTTCTCCAGCGCACGCAATGGGGTGTCGAAGCCGCGCCTCCCGGCGTCTGGCTCCGGCAGTCCCTGGATCAGCACGGTGTCGAGAACGGCTTCAGGCCCCGGGTTGATCGCGAACAGCAGTCGCACGCCATCGGGGCGACGATCGATCGTGGGGATGACCGACGCCTGAAACCAGCCAACCTGACGGTGCATGACCGCCAGCCGCAGCGCGTCGCGACGGAGCTCGAGCGAGTCGAGGCACGGCGCATCACCGATCCGGAACCAGCGTGTCTTGAGCCCTGGCTCGTGTGTGACGATGCTGGCTGCGAGCGTGATCGCGTCGAAGCGCGGGCTGCCCGCAAACTTCACGGAGCGTACGCGCTGCGTGGCGTCACATCGGGTCATGCGCTGCGCGCTCGCCCGCAGCGGCCAGACGGCCGCGGCGAGAGCGAGAATTACGAAGGAAAGCGAGGAGGTCGGGAATACTTTAGGGCGGCGCATGCGTCTACAGAATGTAATCCGAGGCCTTCTCCCTGCCTCGCGGCTCATCCCCGCGGATCGTCTGGTGTGATGTCGCACCAAACGGCGTGAAGGAAATGGGGAACGTGCTATCCCGGGTGTTCACAGTTCATCAACCGTTCATCACGCCGGGATAGATTCGAAGCACGAGGGTATCCCGTCATCCATTGGAGCGCCTGCATGATCCCGATCACCGACGTCGCGGTTGGCTTTCTCATGGCATGGCAGACCGCCGTGACGCCAGGACCGCTTGCTCTACCGCTTCCGTCGGATTCCCTGCACCAGCCACGTGCGGCCGTCGTGATGCAGCCGGTCGGCCTGACCATGGCTTCTGCGGATACCGTGCCACGCGTGCGCCGGAAGGCGGTCGCGTACAGCGATGGCTACGCGACGCGACTGCGGATCCACAAAATTCTGAGTTGGGGAATGATTCCGTTGTTTGCGGCGTCGTACTTTTCCGGCGACCAGCTGCTGGAGAAAGGTACGGACGCCCCGTCGTGGGCGCGCAACATGCACGCGCCAGCCGCCACGGGAAGCGCTATCCTGTTCGGCGCCAATACGGTCACCGGAGGATGGAACCTCTGGGAAGGCAGAAAGGATCCCAACGGCCGCACCCGTCGCATTATCCATAGCGTGCTCTTCACCGCCGCCAGCGGCGGATTTGCCTATGCCGGGACGAAGCTCGCCGACGACGCCGAACAAGACTTGGACGCACGCCGCAAGCACCGGAACGTGGCGCTCGGCTCGATGGGTGTCTCGACCGTGAGTTGGCTCATCATGCTGATCGGCAACTGACCCACCCTCTGCCCACGTTATCCTGATGCTCGAGACGCTGACCACCCTGCTCCTCCCCTGGTCGGAGCTCTATGCCGACAGCGCGTGGATTCCCACCACGATTCTTGCGGTGCACGTGCTGGCGCTGTTTGCCGGCGGCGGCATTGCGATCGCGGCGGATCGTCGCGTGCTGCTGGCGACTCCGGGCACGCGTGAGGCATATCAGGCGGCGGCCGAGGATCTGCGTACCACCCATGCCATCGTGATCGGTTCGATCGCGATGATGGTGCTGAGCGGCATCGCGCTGGCGGCCTCCGACATCGGGACCTTCGCGGTCTCGAAGGTGTTCTGGGCTAAGATGGCTGCGTTCACCGTGTTGATCGCGAACGGGGCCTACATGCGACGTACGGAATCGCGCGTGCTCACCGCGGCGACCGATGCGGGCGTCGTGATCGACAAGACCACGCAGTGGCCGAGCCCGCACCTTCCGTGGGCCGTGCTCAAACGATCGGCCACGATCAGTCTCGTCTCGTGGTTCTGCGTCGTCCTCCTTGGCGTCGTGCTCTCCGATATCTGAGATCTCCTGTCCATTTTGCCACGGATCATTTTCGTATGACTGATTTCGACTCGTCCTGCTCCGGGTGTTCGGGGCGCCGCGAGTTCCTGCGCACCGCGCTCACGGGCGCGGCCTCGATCGCGGCCCTCTCGGCGCTGGGGCCGGTGAACGCCATCGCGGCACTTGCCCCGCGCGCACCCGGCGGCAGTGTGCGCTACGCGCTGCCGGCCGCCGACGGCGTGTCGATCGACAGCGCGAACGAAGTGATCCTCTGCCGCACCAACGGCGAGGTGTTTGCCTTCGCGCTCTCGTGCCCGCACCAGAATACGGCCCTCAAAACGATGCCGAAGAACGCGGGCTTTCAGTGCCCGCGCCACAAGTCGAAGTACCTGCCCAACGGGACGTTTGTCAGTGGCCGCGCGACGCGGAACATGGACCGCCTGCAGATCTCGCGTGAGAGCGCGCAGATCATCGTGGATCCCGATGTCGCGTTCGAAAGCGACGTCGACCCCGCGAAGTGGGCAGCAGCCTTGGTGAAAGTCTGAGCCACTGCGGCCAGATCTCTACTCTACACGGAGTCGTCATGTCCGACTGTACGAATTGCCCAGGCGCCGGCGTGAATCGGCGGGAGTTTCTGGCCACGAGTTCCGCGCTGGCCATCACCGCCGTGCTGGCCGCCTGCGGCGACGGCATTGGCGGAAGTGCCACCGGGCCGTCCAACGTGAACGCCACGGTTACCCTGGCCAACTACGCGACCCTTGGCACCGTGGGCGGGATCGCGGTGATCAGCGGAGCCGGAACCCCGATCGCCGTGGTTCGCGCCTCCACGACGCAGTACCGCGCGTTTTCATTGATTTGCCCTCATCAGGGCACCACCGTGGCGATCAGTGGGACGGGCTTCCGCTGCCCGAACCATGGCGCCACGTTCAATGCGAGCGGCGCGTGGACCGGTGGCCAGCGAACCAACGGTCTGTTCGAATTCACCGTCGCTTCGAACGCCACCGCCGGTACGATCACGATTAGCTCCTGACGTCATGTCCCCTCTTGTTTCGCCTCGCAGCGCCGGCACCATGATCCCGGCGCTGTTGTCGTTTTTCACACTCTCGCTGACGTCGCCGGCCATTGGCCACGCGCAGCAGCCCAAGGTCGCCGCCAAGGCCACACCCACCGAGGCCGCGCTTGATCGCCTCGCCAAACAGCCCGCGGTCGCCAAGGCTATGGCCGCGCTGCAAAGCGAGAACGAGTGGACGCTGACCGAGCAGGCCGCGCTTTGCGAGATTCCGGCGCCGCCATTCAAAGAGGCCGCGCGCGCGGCGGCGTTCAAGGACAAGCTCGCGGCGCTCGGCGTGCAGAAGCTTCGCATCGACCGTGAAGGCAATGTGATCGGCGAGATCAAGGGCACGGGCCCGGGACCGACGCTGGTGTTGAGCGGTCACCTGGATACGGTGTTTCCCGAAGGCACGAACGTGAAGGTGAAGCGCGAAGGCACGAAGCTCACCGCGCCCGGCATCGGCGACGACTGCCGCGGCCTGGCTGCCGTGCTGGCCACGACACGACAGATCATCGCGAACAAGATCCCGTTCAACGGCCGACTGCTGATCGTCGGCACGATGGGTGAAGAGGGTCCGGGCAATCTTCGCGGCGTGCGCGCGCTCTTCAGCGGTCCGCTCAAGGATTCGATCGACATGTTCATCTCGATCGACGGCACCGGATTCGGCATCACGAACGGTGCCGTGGGCAGCAATCGCTATCGCGTGACGTATAAGGGCCCGGGCGGGCACAGCTACGGCGCGTTCGGCATGCCCAATCCCATTCATGCCATGGGGCGCGCCATCGCAAAAATCGCCGAGCTCGAGGCGTCGACGAACCCGAAGGTCACGTTCAACGTCGGTCTCGTGTCCGGCGGCACGTCGGTGAATTCCATTTCTGCCGACGGCGTGATGGACATCGACCTGCGCAGTGAATCGGCGGCGGCGTTGGCCGACATCGACGCTCGATTGCAGGTCGCGTTGCGTCAGGCGCTGGCCGAAGAAAAGGCACGCTGGCCGAAGTCGACGGTACCGCTGTCGCTGGTGATCGACACGACCGGCCTTCGTCCCGCGGGCACGACGGCGGACAGCACGTTCATCGTCCGCACGTCACTGGCGGCGGCACGCACGATGAACGTGTATGCGCCGCTCACGATCTCGAGCACCGACGCGAACATCCCGATTTCCAAGGGTGTCGCTGCCGTGACGCTCGATGGCGGTGGCGTGGGACGCGGCGCGCACTCGCTCGACGAGTCGTACGACGACCGCGCCGATGGCTACAAGGGACCGCAGTGGATTCTGCTGGTCGTGATCGGCCTGCTCACGACACGCTGAACGCGTTCACACCCGATTGAAACAACGCCGGCAGTTCGTCGATCGAGAGATCACGTGCTGCCGGCAACAATCCCGAGAGGAACGCCGCCTCTCCAAGCAGTCCCGCCGCGTGTGCGCCGGCGGCGCGGCGCTCACGAATCGACGTGTCGTGATTCGCCTTGCTGAGCTTACTGCCGTCGGGATGCACGAGCAGCGGATGGTGCCACCACGACAGGGGCCGCTGGCGTTCGAGCATCGCCGCGAGACGCAGCTGCCGGCCCGTGCTGGCGAGCAGATCTTCGCCGCGAATCACGACATCGATATCGTGCGCCATGTCGTCGACGACCACCGCGAACTGATAGGTCCACTGGCCGTGCCGATCACGCACGAGCACGTCGCCGCACTGCGCCGCCGGCGACTGCTGCACCGGGCCAAGACGCCCATCGTCGAACGGCACATCGC
This sequence comes from Gemmatimonas groenlandica, assembly GCF_013004105.1. NCBI lineage: Bacteria > Pseudomonadati > Gemmatimonadota > Gemmatimonadia > Gemmatimonadales > Gemmatimonadaceae > Gemmatimonas > Gemmatimonas groenlandica. Next base: position 976,476 of record NZ_CP053085.1, on the reverse strand, counting down.
CGTCGGCCATACGTGCCCGTCTCGCCAGCGATTCCGAGTCGGCATGATGCGCGTCACGGCACGTGCCTGGATAGCGCGGCTCTTCGCCCGGCGCCCGCGGCGCATGACGCGCGATGTCGCGTCTCGTGCACGTACATGTATAGGTGAGTCCGCACGCGGTGAGTGCGGCCAGCGCTGCCGCATAGCGTGCGTCATTATCCGACTGACGCTGGGTATGACGCGGCGCGTGCGCGCGATCGTGCCGGGCCGCGCGAAAGCTGTCGGTGCTGCCGATGTCAGGGGCGAAGCCGAGCCAGTCGAGATCATCGAGCAGCGCGTCTTCGTATTCGTCACGGCAGCGTGTGCGATCGTGATCTTCGATGCGCAGCAGCACCTCGCCACCGAAGGCGCGCGCCAGGCCCCACACGTGGAGCGCGTTGACGACATGCCCGAGATGCAGGTACCCGGTCGGTGCCGGCGCGAAGCGTGTGCGCCAGGCCACCAGCTACTTCCAGCTGGTCACGTCGGCCTTGTCGCCTTCACCGCCCGGCTGACCGTCGGCGCCGTACGTCAGCAGGTCGTAGCTGCCGGGATTCACTTTACCGGGCGCCACGTACAGGTACGGACGCCCCCACGGATCGTCAGGGACGGGCTTCCGCAGATACGGTTCGGTCCATCCACTCGGCGGATCAATGACCGGCTTCTGCCACAACGCCGCGAGCCCCTGCGTGGTGGTCGGATAACGGCCGTTGTCGAGACGATAGGCGTCGAGCGCGGTGCCGAAGCTCTCAATCTGCGCCTTGGCCGTCGCCACACGGGCGTCGTTCACATTGCGGAAGAGACTTGGGGCCACGAAGGTGGCGAGTACGGCGATCACGACGATCACCACCAGCACTTCGATCAGCGTAAAGGCGCGCCGGGAGGAGATCGCGGTCATTCTCCGCGACTGCGCAGTGAATCCGGCGCGAAGAGACGCGGATCGACCCAGCCGTTCACGTCGGGGGAACGCACCTGACGCCAGCCGGCGCGATCGGTGCCGAGCATGGCGCGGGATGCAGGTTTGATGACACCCACCACTTCGCCGCCACGGCTCGCGTCGTTTCGGACGTTCACCCAAGTGCGTGCCACGGCCGGCGTCCACGTGATGCTGTCGATCGTACTCGGCGTCGCCAGCGCCAGGCTGTCCGGCAGCGCCATCGTCGCGACGGTTGCCGCGCTCGCGACGTCGGCCACAGCGGTCGGCGCGCCCGACGCGCGCGCGCTGGTCGCCACTTGATTCACCGCCACCGATTCGGCGTTCAGCCGCTGCAGGAGGTCGGCTCGCAACGGTGATCCATAGCGCCACGCGGCGCCGGCCACCGTGACCGAGAGGAGTACGGCTGCAGCCGATCGCCATACCGCGGGTGACTGCCACGACGCCTTGGGGAGCACGCCGCACCAGTGGCAGGTGGCGTCGAAGCGATGCATGATCCCACAGCCACGACAACGCGACAGCTTCACCCGGTCACCGCGTGAACTCAGCAGGTTGAACGGGTGAGCACAGCGCGGACACTGCGAGGCAGCGACCAACGCTTTAGAACCACATGCGGTGCAGCGAAGATAGGCCATGGGATCGAGCGGCCGAAGAAGCAAACCCTACTGTGAAGAACGCGATGCCGTGCGTCACCGGGATTTCGCAACGAGCGATGCGCGGCCATCCTAGTGACGGTTGGGAGTCGTGTCCGTAACCGTCGCACAAGGATTGGAGACCAAACCCATCCGCGCTACGTGACGGCGAGCAAGCGGAGCGGGAATCTTCAGACTCAGCGTTCACCGGCCGTGGTCAGCCTTCGCGAACGGGCTGATGCACGGTGCAAGTGGATGCTTGCTAGACCTTTCGGGCGCCTTAGAATCGAACCGCGAGACCGGCTCCTTTGCCGCCTGGGGCGATGATGAACTGCGCGGGCCCGCGCTTGGCAAACCAGGCGGCTTCGAGGGCAGCAGCGAGCGTGATCCCTGCCGCGGTCGCCAGCGCCGCCGTCCGGTACGGGCGCTCCTTCACGAGCGTGATGTAGGGCGCAGGTACGCCGTTGGGATCGACATACGGCACCGTCACGTTGCGGTTGGCCGTGTGCAATGAAGCGTAGGCGGCCCCGCCCACCAGCGCGAGCACCGCGAGGCCCTGCGCCGGACGGCGTGTGTAGAACTGTCCCATTCCTGGAATGAGCCCGCTGGTGAAGGCAGCACCGGCAGAATGCTGCGGTCGGCCGAGTGCGTCGATGGACCGTTGTACCAAGGCCCGATCCATGGCATCGGGACGGCGCGCGAGATATGCGGTCAAATCACGACGCGCGGCCGACCGGTCACCGAGTTGAAGCTCGGCGATCGAGCGATTGAATAGAGCGTCGGCCTCCGTAGGAATGGCACGGGCGGCGTCGTCGAACGCGCGGCGAGCCTCCTCGTTGCGACGCGCATCGAAGGCTACCACGCCCATCCCGAAGCGCTCACGCGCGCGGAAGAGTGCATCGGCCGATGCACGCGGCGTCAGTTTCGCGACGCGGGCGCGAACGTCGGCCGCGTCACGGCCGGCGGGCGAGAGGCGAAGGGCCCGACAATACTCACGCAGCGCCGACGTGCTGTCGTTGGCTTCCTCCAGCGCGCGCGCAAAGGCGTACGCGATGCGATCGTCGGTGGGATCGAGCGCGGACGCACGCGCGAAGGCGACCCCGGCCCCTTTCGGATCGCCCTGCAACGCCAGCTCCTGTCCCGACGCGAACACGCGTCGCGCTTCCGCCGCGTCGCGTGGCAACGCGCCGATCGCACTCACCGTCGGTTGGCACCCTGCAACCTCGTTTGCGGCGAACGTGCGTTTGAGCGAGAGGGTAATCGGCTGAGCACGAACCGGCTGTGCGATGCACCCAGCGATCAGTATCAGGGTCAGCAACGGTCGCACGTGTGGCGCGCTCATCGCCTCACCACCGTGATCGCGGAGGTACCGCCCTTGGGGCCACTGGTGGCAGTGATGGTTGCCGTGCCCTCGGAAAGCGCGGTGACCACCCCCGTGGGACTCACCGAGGCAATCAGGGGCGCGCTGCTGCTCCAGACGACGAGCGCATTCGTCAGGACGCTGCCTCCACTCGCGCTATCGGCGTAGACGACCGCATCGAGTTGCACCGTACGATTCGACGGCCCCGTCGATTTGATCGTCGCCGACGACGGACTCACCGTCACTCGCCCAACCGTTTGCACAACCGGAGTGGAGACGACGACTTGGGCCGTTCCCGACTTGCCATCCACCGAGGCGGTGACGGTAGCCGTCCCCGGCAGGAGCGCAGTGACACGTCCGGCGCTCGATACCGCGGCGACCGCGACGGCACTCGAACTCCAGGTGATAGTACGTCCCGTGACCACCGCGCCATTCACATCACGAACCGTGGCGACGAGATCGACGGTGCCACCGACATCGAGCGTGCTGCTGGCGGGTGCCACGGTCACCGTGCCGATCGGCGTAGGCGTCACCGTGATCTGTGCCGTGCCCGACCTGCCGTCGACCGTCGCGGTGATGGTGCTCGTGCCGGCCGACGCGGCGGTCACACGTCCCGTGCTCGACACCGTCGCCACGGCTGTCGCGCTCGACGTCCACGTAATCGTCCGCCCCGTGACCACCACGCCATTCACATCGCGTACGGTCGCGACGAGATCCGCGGTGCCGCCAATCGCCAACGTACTACTGGTCGCTGCGACGGTCACTGTGCCGACCGGCGTCGGCGTCACCGTGATCTGTGCCGTGCCCGACCTGCCGTCGACCGTCGCGGTGATGGTGCTCGTGCCGGCCGACGCGGCGGTCACACGTCCCGTGCTCGACACCGTCGCCACGGTTGTCGCGCTCGACGTCCACGTAATGCTCCGCCCGGCCACGACAGCGCCGTTCACATCGCGAACCGTGGCGACGAGATCGACGGTGCCGCCAATCGCCAGTGAGCTGCTGGTCGGTGCGACGGTCACTGTGCCGACCGGCGTCGGCGTCACCGTGATCTGTGCCGTGCCCGACTTGCCGTCGACCGTCGCGGTGATGGTGCTCGTGCCGGCCGACGCGGCGGTCACACGTCCCGTGCTCGACACCGTCGCCACGGCTGTCGCGCTCGACGTCCACGTAATGCTCCGCCCGGCCACGACGGCGCCGTTCACATCGCGAACCGTGGCGACGAGATCGACGGTGCCGCCAATCGCCAGTGAGCTGCTGGTCGGTGCGACGGTCACTGTGCCGACCGGCGTCGGCGTCACCGTGATCTGTGCCGTGCCCGACTTGCCGTCGACCGTCGCGGTGATGGTGCTCGTGCCGGCCGACGCCGCGGTCACGCGTCCCGTGCTCGACACCGTCGCCACGGCTGTCGCGCTCGACGTCCACGTAATCGTCCGCCCCGTGACCACCACGCCATTCACATCGCGTACGGTCGCGACGAAATCCACAGTGCCGCCAATCGCCAACGTACTACTGGTGGGCGCGACCGTCACCGTGCCGATCGGCGTGGGCGATACCGTGATCTGTGCCGTGCCCGACTTGCCGTCGACCGTGCCCGTGATGGTGCTTACGCCAGCCGACACGGCGGTCACCCTTCCCGTGCTCGACACCGTCGCCACCGACGGCGCGCTCGAACTCCAGAGCACAGCGCGACCAAATACGGTGGCTCCCGTCGCGTCTCGTACCGTGGCGGCGAGATCGACGGTGCCTCCCACATCAACGGAAACCGTCGACGGAGCAACCGTGACCGAAGCAATGGGCGGTGCGTTTACGGTGATGGTTGCCGAGCCGGTTCGGCCCTCCGCTTGGGCGAGAATGATCACGCTGCCGACGCCGACGGCGGTGACGACACCCGTCGTCGAGACCGTTGCCACGCTCGGTGATCCGCTACTCCACGCGATGGCGCGACCCGCGAGTGCAGCGCCCGACGCGTCCAGTGGCGTGGCGATCAGCGCGGTGTCTTCGCCGACCGTCAGCGTCGCCAGACTGGGCGACACGCGAATGCTGGCGATAGGAACCGCCGAGACCACGACGCTCACGCTCGCACTGCGCCCCTCGCTCGTCACAGTAATCGACGTGGTGCCTGGTGCGACGGCGGTCACGGTACCACCCGTCGACACCGACGCAACCCCGACGCTCTCGGAGCGATAAGTCACTGGTCGTCCGCTCAACAGGTTGCCCTGTGCGTCGGTGACCTGCACCGTCAGCGCTACCATCTGGCCGGCAATCAGCGACAGCTGCGACGGCGACACGACAATCGCATTTACTGGGCGCGCGGTGATCGTGACCGACGCGCTGCCTGAACGGCCCTCACTCGAGGCGGTGATGATGGTCGTCCCCGTGGAGACGCCCGTCACCAGGCCGGACGACGACACACTGGCGACCGACGCGTTCGACGACGCCCACGTAATCGTGCGTCCAGACAGCACAGCGCCGGACGAAGAGCGCGTTTCCGCGCGCAACTGCGTGGTTTGCCCTTCCACGATCGAGGTACTGGATGGCGTGAGCGCAACGGTGGCGACCGGTACCGACGTCACGAAGACCGCCGCGGTGGCTGTCCGCCCTTCGCTGGTGGCCGTCACGGTCGTGCCTCCGGGCGCGAGCGCCGTGACGGCGCCGGTGCTATCCACCACCGCGATGCTGGCGTCACCAACGGTCCAGGTGACCACGCGTCCACTCAAGGCCGCGCCCGACGCGTCGCGGGCGCTGGCGGAAAGCTGCACGCGCTGGCCGGTGGTGAGCCGTAGCTCAACGCTTGAGAGCTGAACACTGGTCACCGCGGTGGGAGCGACCGCGACATTCGCCACCGCGCTCTTCCCCTCTGCGGTCGCAGATATCTGCGCTGCACCCGGCGCCAGCGCCGTGACCAATCCCGAGGCCGACACCCGCGCGATCGTCACATCGCTGCTGGACCAAAAGATGGTGCGCGGGCTCGTGGGCTGACCCTCGGCGTCCAACAACGCGACATCGAGCGCGACACTGCTGCCCACACCAAGCGTAAGGGTTTGTGGCGAGAGCGTGATCGAACTGATCGACCCCGAGGCCGGTTTCGTGGACGATTCGCCGCCGCAGGCCACCACGGTCACGCACATGGCTGTGACCAGCAGCGCACGAAGCAAGTGATGCACGTCGTGTAGGGCACGCGGCATGTGTCGTCGCATCGAGTGTGGACGAGCAGTATTGCAGTGTTGCACGATCATCGCGGAGTTCCTACGCGGACCGGCCGCGGCTGATTGTTTCGGGTGCCATCGCCGAGTTGTCCGTCGATGTTGTATCCCCAGCACATCGTTTCACCGCTCGTGAGCACGCCGCAGGTATGCGCCCCGTTGGCGCTGAGCGACGTGAACGGCAACGGTGCGAGCACTTTGACGGGGACGTTTCGATCGACGGTTGTGCCATCGCCGAGTTGTCCGTATCCATTGCGGCCCATGCACCAGGCCTCTCCCGACGTCGATCGCGCGCAGACATGCACCGTACCGGCGACCACTGATGTGAAGGCGGCCGCTGACGCGACGCGGGTTGGCTCCGTGCGTGGCGTTCCAGGCGAGCTGCCCGCGCCGTCGCGTCCCCAACACCAGAGCGAGCCTAGGGTGGAGATCGCGCACGTTTGATTGCTGCCGGCGGCGATGCTGGTGAATCGCATGGCGCTCGTTACCGGCAAGGGTGTTGCCCGGGACACAACGGTGCCGTCACCCAACTGCCCGCTCGCGTTGTCGCCCCAGCAGATCGCAGCGCCATCGCGCGTGAGACCACAACTGTGTTGCCATCCTGCCGTCGCCGCGATGAATCGCAACGACGTGGCGGCCGCCGTCGGCGTGGCGCGCGCGATCGTGGTGCCGTCGCCGAGCTGTCCACGCGCATTGCTGCCCCAGCAGACCACGACGCCGTCAGTGGTCAGCGCACAGCTGTGATCACGACCTGCACGAATCGCCATGAACAGCAGATTCGACGCAACGCGAACGGGTGCACTGCGCGAGGTGCGCGTGGCATCTCCCAACTGTCCAAAGGCATCACTGCCCCAACAATACACGTCACCTTCACGCGCCAACGCGCAGGTATGCGAGAGACCGGAAGAGACTTGTGTAAACTGGAACTCGCCACGAACCGAGCCGGGAAACGACGCGTCGTCGAAACCGCCGCTGCCCAACTGCCCATCGTCATTCGCACCCCAACAGGTGAGTCGCGCGTCGTGCACCACGCATGAATGACGGCCACCGGCGGCGACAATGCCGGGATCGGACGTCGCTCGCAGCGAAGGCTCAACAGGCACGGGAGCAACCGGCGGGGCACCGGCGAGCACGGGCCCCGGAAGCGTCGGCTCAATCGGTCGTGCGCGTGGCAACACGTTGGTCGGCGCGGGCGGCGGCACGACAGCGTTCGACACACTATCATCCGGCGCGACATCGAGCGTGGCAGAAAGACTGTCGCTGGAGGAGTCGCTGGAGGAGTCGCCGACGGGTGGTGCGATCGGCAGTCCGACTGGCAACTCCCGAGCGGCAACGTCGGAGAGCGTGGAGATGGACGCGCTGTCGGACCGGCCGATCTCGGCGGGCGTGCCGAGCACGCGCCACGCGCCGATCAACGCCAGCAGCGCAACCACGGCAACGCCGAGCGCCACCCAACGACGTCCGCGCGACGGCGACACGATATCCACCTCGTCATTCCCGCCTTGCATCCACGTAGGCTGATCGTCGTTTGCGACGTTCGCGCCACTGTTGGTGTTGGCCGCGCCCGTGTTGATCACAGCGGGTGCCGCGAGTGCGGAACTCTCGACCAGCGCGATGGAGCGCTCGCTGTTGGATGTCGGGGTGAAAGGCTCCGCGCCCGACTCCGGTCGCCGAAAGCGGATCGTCTGCAGCGCCGCGGCGAAGAGACCAACGGGCGCCGCGCCGTGAGCGGCAGCGGCTCCATCGTGCGGCGCACGTCGACGCGCTTCGCGTTCCGCGGCGCGCACTTCCTGTCGGCGCTGATGCGCGACCCGCCAGTGCACCCAATCCGGGGGAAGCACACTCCCTTGGAGCTGGGCCAGCAGACCATCCGCGCCCGCCCAGCGCGCTCCCGGACGCTTCTGCAGGGCCCGTTCGATGAGATACTGCAGCCGCTCCGGCACGTCGGAGCGCACGTCATCGATCGGACGCAACGCTTCGTTCTTCTGCCGATACATGACGTTGTACAGCGAATCGCCTTCCCACGGACGATGTCCGGTCAGCATTTCCCAGGCGACCAGTCCGAGGCTGTACACATCGGAGCGCGCGTCGGCCGCCGCTCCATCGATTTGCTCGGGCGCCATGTACGTTGGCGTGCCGATCGCGGTGCCCGTCATCGTGAGTCGTGAGTCGAACTCGCGCGAGAACGCAATGCCGAAGTCACTCAGCAGCGCCCGCCCGCTCACGGCATCGAGAAAGATATTCTCCGGCTTCACATCGCGATGGATCACGCCATGCGCGTGCGCGTACGCGAGCGCCGAGGCAATGTCGCGCAGCAACGCTTCTGCACGCGCGGGCGCAAGCGGCCCTTCCTCGAGAATCGTCTGCTTGAGGGTACGCCCCGGTACCCACTGCATGATCAAGGCGAGTCCATCCGGCAGCCGCTTCACCGCATGCACCGACACGATCTGCGGATGCTGCAACTGTGCGACCATTCGCGCCTCGCGGCCCAATCGCGCGATCAGCTCGGCGTCGAGTCCATCGGGTCGCCCACGTACCACTTTGATGGCCACATCGCGGCCGAGCGCGCGATCCCGGGCGCGATACACGACCGCACTACCGCCGCGTCCCAACTCGGCGAGAATCTCGTACTCCTCATCGAGATCGGCGACGACCGCCGCTTCGCCGCGATCGTCCACCATCAGACGTGAAACCGGAAGACCACCTCGCCCATCTCAATCCGGTCGCCCTCGGCAAGTGCAAGGTCGACGTCGCCGTCGCCGTCGAGTACGAGACCGTTGCGCAGCACGGGATTGGTGGCGGAGAGATTGGACAGCAACCACTGTCCATCACGGTAGCGCATGCGAGCGTGGGCCCGGCTCACAGTGGCATCGTGCAGTTGCACGTGTCGATACGGCGGCCCTTCGTTCCGCCCGAATGTCACCTCGATGGCGTCACGACCGGGAGTGCGCACGAAGCGGATCTCGCGCCCGACATCGGGGCCACTAATGACCTCGAGGCGCCCGGGGAGAAACTGGAGCGTGCTATCGGTTGGAACGCTGTAGCGGATGGACCGGCCGTCGAACTCGGTCGCAGCGGGCATCGACACGTCGGGCATCGACACGTCGGGTAGCGGCGCGTATTCGGTGCGCGAGGCAGGTGCTGACCGGTTCGGGGACGCGGTTCGCGCGCTGCGCGACGGGACCCGATCGGCGTGATGAGCAACACCATTACCAGCTGCCGACGACGCCGTGGCAGCGGCACCGTTGGTCGCCGCCGACCAGTGGGGGGCACGCGCCATGATCAATTGCGCGCGTTCGACCTCATCGTCGTCGTCTTCGGCCCGTGCATAGACCACAGCGCGGTCGTGCCCAAAGAGTGGCAGTGCACCACTCGAGTGCCGACGGCCCGAGATCGGTCGGCGGACCCACCACACGAGTCCGCCGATGAATGCAATGAAGCACAACACGGCGAGCAGCGCGCCGAACACGAGGCCATAGGACATGTCCTCCTGTTAGCGCAACTTCCATTCCTCAGCTGAGCGTCGACGTGATATTCCGCACGAAATGCGCGGCGCTACTCAGCGAGCCCGTCCGTATTACCGACCCGTCCGCTACAGCAGCGTCGGATTGCGACGCCACACGACCACGGTGAGCGTCGTGGCAAACGTGACCCACGTGAGATACGGCACAAAGAGCACCCCTGCGAGCGTATCGCGACGCCAAAATAGCACGAGCGTAATGGCGATGAGAATCCACAGGCTCACCACTTCAATGGTGGCGCCGAGTCCGGTCCGTCGGACGAAGAAGAAGTAGCTCCACGCCATGTTGAGCACGAGTTGAACCGCATAGAACGATAACTCGACCGTGGCTCCGTCGAACCCAGCCAAACGCCACACGCGCCACGCGGCGGTTCCCATCAGGATGTACAAGAGAGTCCAGGCCGGGCCGAAGAGCCATCCCGGCGGGGCCCACCACGGCTTCTGCAGAATCCCGTAGAACTCGTTCGCCGACTTGGCGGTGACGGCACCACCGATGGCCGCGACACTGGTTCCGAGGATCCAGGCGAGCAAACTTGGAAGAGATTGCAGCATCCATGTAACATGGTCGACTGCGCGAACGAGCGTCAGGGACGCCATGATCGTGCGCCGGACGTGCTGGCATGCGCGTAATATGCGCGCTCACCGCGGACAGCACCAAAACTGATACATGGCCGCGAAGGTGTCCGGGTGCGCGGCCTCGAACGCCTCCCAAGCAGACAGTTCGAGCCACTGCGCAGGATGCTCGGCACGGAAGCGTGCCTGTACCGCTGATGAGACCTGAAAGCCAAGGAAGCGCAGCTCGAGCGTATCAAGATCGCGCGCGATGTCTGACACCGTATAGCTCCGCTCCTGCACGTGCATGAGCAGATCTCGGCACCCGCTCATCGAGAAGAAGTCGATGAACGCCAGCACGCCACGCGCCGGATGTACGGACGGCAACGCGAGGATGGCCTGTCGGCTGGCGCGAATGCCCTCGTCCGTAGCGGCGAATCCGCCCTGCTGCACCAGCTCCCGCGCGGCATCGATCTGTCGGCGCGCCGCCCTCGAGTACAGGCCGATCTTCATGACGCCGTGCGGTTCAAGTACACGGATCAACCGGCGCCAGCCGTCGAGTGGCTCGGCAAGATGATGCAACACTCCGGAGCAGGATACGATCGCGAAGGATCCGATCGATTCGTCGACGGCGAGGATATCGCCGTGTGCCCACTGCACATTCGTCACGCCATGTCGCGCCGCCATGCGAGCGGCATACGCGAGGCTGGATCGACTCAGATCGATCGACGACACGACGGCATCAGGAAATGCGAGCGCCATCTGTACCGGCTGCTGGCCGCTCCCGCCGCCAGCCACCAGAATGCGCGGTGTTTTCGGTACCGCCGATTCGGTGGGACGCAACGCGCGTACGAACGCGGGGATTGACGTGACCGCGGGCTGCTGCAGTGTGACCCAGCGCGGGTACGGGTTCTCCTCGTACATCGCACGGACGAGCGTCGACACGCCTTCCGAGATCGACGTCAGCGCGGGCAGCGCGTCGGCGATTGCCCGCTCGGCGTGATACTCCACCACCTGTTCGCGCACGAGGCTGGCCATCTCGTCTGACCACGTACCGGTTGCGCTGTCGTCGAAGGTGCGCCAGGCCGGGAACTGCCGTAACGTGTCGTACATGGCGGCGCGCACGATCGCCCACTCGCAGTCGTTCCTGCTTTCTCCAGCGCGCCAGGCCTCGTCCACACCGCGTCGTAGTTCGTCCAGCGCGACCCGCTCTTCGGCATCGACGGCCCAGCAGTACTCGGTATTGAATGCCTGCGAGGCGAGCGCACCAATGAACCGGGCGAAGCCCGACGTAGCATTGGCCGGAGCCATCAACAGCGCTTTCCGAAGTCTTGTGAGGAGCCACTCCATGTCCGCATCGGTCACCACTAGGCGAGGCAACGCGGCGAGGAGGAGTTCATCGTGGGCAAGCTCCTCCACCGCCTGCGATGCGACGCTCAGCACATCTTCTCTTCGCCGCAACGATGCCGTGATCGTTTCGTATGCCGGCGTGCCTTTCACTATTCCCAGCATCGCACCGGAGAGCGTCTGCGCTGATATTGATTCGTCGCGACACAGCGTGAGCAGGACGGACCGCACGAGTGGATTGCCCGACCCCAGGCTGACGCCTTGCAGCAGCACCGCGAGGCGTCCGCGCAGTAAGCCTTCCTGGGGATACGCCGCGACGGCCTCGAAGAGCATGATGAGCGCCTCCTCGATTCGCCCGCCCTGCTGCAGGGCGGTGGCCAGATTGAGGTGGGCGTCCACGTAGGGCGTGCGCCGCGCGATCGCCGCGCGGAACGACGCGATGGCCTCCGGCAGCTGACCGAGGGCACGCCACGCGTCGCCGAGCGAATTGTGGAAGTCGGCACGGTGGTCGGCGAGCGCGACGGCCCGCCGCAGCAGCGGAACGGCGTCAGACGACCGTCCTTGTTGATGCACCGCGAGACCGAGGAGATACGCCGCATCGGCGTGCTTCGCGTCCCGCGCAAGCACCGTGCGATATCCCTGCTCCGCCTCGGCCAGTAGCCCGGCTTGATGCGCGATCAGCGCGCGCTGCAGGACGTCCATCGACGAGGTAGACATGCTGCCGAATGTACAGGACGCATGGCGTTCGGCGCACGCTCTTATCGGCAACCTCGCCGCTGCCGATTTCGATCCATCACGCAGCGTTGCCGGTGCGTATAGCGAGTGGCACTATTGCCGGGCGTGTTTGGCCCGACCTGTCTCCCGTACCGGATCCTCATGCATTTCTCTCGTGAACTACTCGCCGGCGTGCTCTTGTCCGCCACGGCGAGCATCGTCTCGGCGCCGCTGGCCCAGGCACAACAGACGCCGCCCGCCGGCGGTATTGCACAGCCTCCCGCCGAGGGAGCCGCCGGGGCCGCCGGAGCTGGCGCCCGGCGTGGCCCGCGTCCGTATGCGCAGGTGATTCCGGCGCGCGCGCACACCGAACGTGGCGGCATCACCGTCCACCGTGTCGACGACCGCTACTTCTTCGAGGTCCCCGACTCGCTGGTGGGGCGAGACTTCCTCATGGTTACCCGTGTGGCTGGCGTGCCGGCGGGTGCCGGCGGATTCCAGAGCGCGGGCAGCTCACTCAACGAACGACTGATCCGCTGGGAGCGGGTCAACGACCGCGTGCTGCTGAAGAGTGTGAGCACGGGCGCCGTGGCCGACGACTCGCTGCCGATCGCACGCAGCGTGGCGCAGAACAACTATCCGGCGATCATCGGCGCGTTCCCGATTGCCGCCTTCGGACGCGACAGCGCGGCGTATGTGATCGATGTGACCGACTTCTTCGCGAACGACAATCCCGCCACGTCGGGTCTCGACGCCAACGCGCGTCGCACCTACGGCGTACGGCGCTACGACGCGGCGCGCAGCTATATCAGCAGCATGCGCGGCTTCCCGATCAACATCGAAGTCCGACAGGTGCAAACGTTCGATGCCGCCACGCCGCCGAGCGATGCCGACGGAGGCACGGTGACCATGGAGACGCGGCAGTCATTCGTGCTTTTGCCGAAGACGCCGATGCGCCCGCGCTACGCCGACGCCCGCGTGGGCTATTTCTCGGTGGACCGCGTGAACTACGGCCTCGATGTGCAGAAGGCCGAGAGTCAGGAGTTCATCACGCGCTGGCGCTTGGAGCCAAAGGATCCGGCAGCATATGCCCGCGGCGAACTGGTCGAACCGATCAAACCCATCGTGTATTACCTCGACCCAGCCACGCCGACGCGCTGGAAGCGCTACGTGCGCGAGGGCGTCGAGAACTGGCAGAAGGTGTTCGAGAAGGCCGGATTCAAGAACGCCATTCTCGCCAAGGACGCGCCCACGCGAACGGAAGATCCGGATTTCGATCTCGACGACGCGCGCTATTCCATCGTGCGCTGGGCCGCGAGTCTCACACGCAATGCCACGGGCCCGCATACCCATGATCCGCGTTCCGGCGAGATCATCAACAGCGAAATCACGTGGTATCACAACCACATGCGCTCGTACCGCAACTGGCTGATGATGGAAACCGGTGCGGCCAATCCATCGGCGCGGACACTCGACATTCCGGAAGAGCTGATGGGCGAGACGATGCGTCAGGTGATCACGCACGAAATCGGCCACGCGCTTGGGCTCCAGCACAACATGATCGCCTCGGCGTCGTTCCCGGTGGATTCGCTGCGCAGCCCGTCGTTCACGCGCGTGTATGGTGTAAGCGCGACGATTATGGACTACGCACGACAGAACTACATCGCGCAGCCGGGTGACGGCTTGCAGCCGAAGGACTTCATCCGTCGCGTCGGACCGTTCGACGATTTCGCCATCAACTGGGGGTATCGCGTGATCGCCGCGCCGACGGCCGAAGCCGAGCGCGCCACGCTGCACCGCTGGCTCACGCAGCAAACCGGCGTGTTCCCGTATCGTTTCGCGTCGCAGCAGCTCGCGGCCGGCGACCCGCGTAATCAGACCGAGGATCTGGGCGACGACCCGATCAAGGCGTCGACGTTCTCGACGATGAACTACAAGCGCGTGATTCCGAATCTGGTGGCATGGACGTCGACGCCAGGTGAGGACTACACCGAGCTCCGCGAGCTGTACGAGGAGACCGTGTCACGCTGGTTCGGCAACATGAACCATGTGGCTACGATGGTCGGCGGTGTTGAAGTGGACCTCAAGACCTCCGAGCAAAGCGGCGCAGTCTATCGCGTGGTGCCCAAGGCACGGCAGCAGGCGGCGCTGGCGTTCCTCTCTTCGAACGTCTTCGCCACGCCGGCGTGGCTGTCGCCGCCGGGCATAGCGCAGCGGATCGGCCCGAGTAACGTGGTATCGACACGTCAGGCCGGCGTGCTCACGTCGCTGCTCACGCCCGCGCGCCTCGGCCGCTTGGCGGAATCGGAGAAGTACGATGTCGTGAACGCCTATCCGCTGGCCGAGTACATGGCGGATCTCAAGCGTACGGTGTTCAGTGGCAATGCGCCCGACGCCGGCCGTCGTCAGCTGCAGCGCGTGTACGTGCAGCGGCTGGAGGCCTTGATCACGCCGCCGGTGGCGCCGACCGGTGGACTGCCGGGCGGCGGTGGCGGTGGAGGCGCGGCCGCGCGCTTCGTTCCGTTTGTCTCGGCACCAGCCGTGGCGCAGAGTGACTTGCCTGCCATGGCCCGCTTGCAGCTGCGCGAAATCCAGCGTGAAGCACGCGCCGCCGCGCTCGCGTCGGCCGGCACGACGAATCGCGCCCACTGGAGCGACATCGCCGACCGTGTGACCGCGATTCTCGAGCCGAAGTAGTCCACATAACGGCGGAGTAGGGAGTAAGTACGGCGTTAGGAGAAAAAGAAGGGCCCCGAACAATCCACCGTTCGGGGCCCGCTTTGCCGGCAGGAAGCACTAGCGACTCCCTACCCCATACTCCGTACTCCCTACTCCGCCGTTATCAGGGGAGCCGATCGGTGCAACCCTTGAAGTTCGGGTTGTTCCGCTCGTCGGTGACCACGGGGAGATTCACATCCCCACCGTAGTTGCCGCCCTTGTAGTGCACGCCTTGCGGGAACGTGTTGTCGACCGTCCGCCCATACTGACGGATCAGGCGACGCATGTCGCCGAGACGCTGGCCACGGCTGAACGTCCAGAAGGCCTTCTCCCGGAAATGCAGCGAGACACGGCTGGCTTCCGTACCCGGATCGACCAGCGCCGTCATGGCGGCGGGCTGGATCTCTCCGAGCTTCGGCGGCGCTGCGCGAAGCGCGTTGTGAATGGCGAGCCACGACGTCACGTTGCCAGCCTTGAGTGCCGCCTCGGCTTCGATCAGGCGCGCATCGACGCCGTTGGCCACGTCGACGGCCGAGAACTGGCCCCACATCGTGGTCGTGCGCGTGTAGGTCAGACCGTCCTGACCGTTTACTGAACCCGAAGTCGGTGTGACCACCGGTAGGCGATTGTCGCGGGCTGACGCGAACGGGATCGCGTTGCGCACCAGAATCGTGCGCGCGTTGCCTTCGACGCTGTCGCCCACGCTGTAGCGGCGGGAGCTGAGTCCCTGCCCCCAGATCGTGTTGGTGCCAGCGTTCGCCGAGAACGTGTGCTGATACGCAAAGGCCGTGGGCACGCCCGCGACCAGCGTACCTGCACCGGCAAAGTCCCCACGGGCGAGGGCCACACGGGCCCGCGCGACGCGCAGTGACCGGTTCATCAGTACGCTCTGGGCATCGGTGCCGTTCGCGAACGTCAGTCCCGAATCGAGCGATGCAGCGGCGATGGCGAACAGCTCTTGGTTCGACTTGGGTACACCGTCTTCCGGCGGCAACGCGTTGCCGTTGCCGATCGGCGTCCCGTTGCAGAAATCGGAAGCCAACTGCATCTCGGCAAAGCCGCGCGCCAGATACATCTCCGCGATCAACGCCCGCGCATCCGGACGCAACGCGACGAGTGCAGTGATCGCCTGATCCGAGCGGGTGCGCACGCGATACAGTCGACGCAACATGCCGGTAATCGAGGAGTTGAACTCCTGAATCTGCCGCTGGTCGGTCTCGTCGTTTTGGATGAACGTTGAACTGGTCGACCACTCGTCCGCCAGCAATCCACCAAACAGCCACGTGCTTTCGTCAGCGCCCGTCACCGACCGAAACGTCGCGATCGCACCGTTCGCAATCGCCACGGCCGCTTGCGGCGTGGTGGCCTCTGACGGCAGGATGATGTCCGGGTCAGTGACCTGGAGGAACTGATTATTCGCTTCCTGACACGCGGTGACCGACATGGCCAGCGCGAGAGTGAATCCGGTACCCAGGCGTCGCGGCATGGTGGACCGGCCCTTGGAGTTGTTCTTAGTCATGGGCGGTTCTCCTAGTAGCCGACGTTGACGCGGAAAATGAAGTAGCTAGGCGGACCGACCGTTTGGAACTCGTTCGGTGCTTCGGTACCCGAGGTCGTGTTGAAGCCCGACTCCGGATCCGTGCCACGGTACTTGGTGCTGAGGAACAGGTTACGACCGGTGAAGACCACCGACAGTGACTTGGCCCGCGTGAGCTTGGAGGCGAGCTCCGGCGACATCGTGTACTGCACCGAAAGTTCGCGCAGGCGGACGAAGGCACCCGGCTGGAAGTAGCCGTCGAGCGTACGCGCGGGATGCTCGTTGGCCGCGATGTTCGTGGCCTGGTCGATCAGTTCAGCGCTGGTGTTGAGACGGCCGGAGCAGTTCGGACGCGTGCAGCGAATGCGTTCGGTGTTGTTGTACCACTTGTTGCCACCACGGTAGTCCCACAAGGTGCTGACGCGGAGCTTGCGGGTGAAGAAGTCCCACCCCGAGCCGAGCGTGACCGAGTAGCGCGGCGCCGCGTATCCGCGGAAGATCGCGGAGTCGCCCACAAAGACTTCATTCTTGGCGTTGTCGGCCCAGTAGGTGAGCAAACCATCGCCGTTCTTGTCTTCGTAGCTGGTGATCGGGCGGGCCCACAAACCTGAGATCGGGTAGCCGGCCACGATGCGGGACGTGGTACCGACCTGCGGTGGGTTGTCGCCGAGCGACACGACCTTATTGTCGTTGGCGGAACCAGACAGGTTGATATCCCACCCGAGCTTGTCACCCTGCAGCAGCTGCGCATTGATCGCCACTTCAACGCCGGCATTTTTCACGGAGCCGAGGTTACGCAGCTGGGAAGTCACGATGCCATACGAAGGCGGCAGCACGGCGCTGATCAGCGCGTCCTTCGTGATCTTGCTGTAGTACGTCGCGTCGAGGTTAAGCCGCGAGTTGAACATGCCCACTTCAAAGCCGGTTTCCTGCTCGGCCGAGCGTTCCGGCTTCAGGTTGTCGTTGCCAAGGGCAGATTGAATGACGGCCGGCTGATCGGTGCTATTGATGTTTGTGTTGGAGGCCGTGAAGAACCGATTGGCATCGTTCGGACCCGGCTGTACGCCCGACTGTCCGTAGGCGTAGCGCAAACGCACGGTGTTCACGAACGACGGCGCCTTCCACCAGTCTTCCTGCGAAATCAAGTACGAAGCGGAGGCCTTCGGATACAGAATGCTCTTGAACTTCGTGCCGAACGCCGAGTTCTGGTCGCTGCGCACGGCGGCGGTGAGGAACAGGCGATCGCCTACATTCAGCGCCTGTTCAATGAACACGCCGAACGTTTTTTGGGTCGTGGTTGCCTCGCTGACCGAAGCGATCGCGCCCGAGCCGACGATTTGTGAGCCCGGCGCCAGCTGGGTCGATCCCGTGGAGGCACCTGCGGTGCGGAAGCCGATGTACTGCGCGCCAACCGTGGTCTTGAGCGCAAAGTTGGATAGCGAGTACGAGGCGGTGGAGCCGAGATCAACCGTGAGGTTGTTGGTATTGACCCGATTGATACCGCGGGCACCGAGTCGCGTGGTGGCGGTGAGCGGCGGCCCCTCGCCGTTGAGCAGCAGATTTTCATCGCTGCGGGCGGTGTAGTCATTGCCGACCGTGGCGCGATTGACCAGCCAGCTGAGCGGACGCCAGTTGGCGTTCGCCGACCACAGAAAGCGATTCACGTCCTGGTTGGTCTTTTCCTGCCACATGTATCCGGGCGTCCAGGCACGATAGCCATTGAGCGGCGTGCCGAGACCAGAAACGGTGCCGTTGCTGCGTGTGCCCGGACCACCGAAGAGATGCGAGCCGAGACCGGCGGTGGCGTTCGATTCGAGCGAGTAGCGCTGCGCGATGTTGATGAAGTTGGTTGCGACAGCGAGGTCCAGCTTCGGGTTGATCGCCGAGTTCAGATTCATGCGGAGCGACTTGCGCGCCATCACGTTCGGATGGCTCGTCCACGGGCGAAGCACCAGGCCGGCAGAGTCGAAGCGATCACGTTCGAACTGGGGGAGCGAGAGCACGCCCGTTTCCTTCTCGTCTTCAGCCGAGAAGAAGTAGCGAACGGCTTCCGTGCCACCCGACACCTGCGCACCCATCTGACGACGGACGCCCGTGCCGATCGGCGTGAGGTCCTTTTCGTTGAAGATATTGAGCGACACGGTCGAGTCGGCGGTGCAGACGCCGGTGCCGAGCGACTGCAAGCTGCAGCCGTTGGTGCGCGACGACGTGGTCGACGTTCCGCTCTTGGCGAACAGGCTGTATGCGTCCGGGTAGTAGTTCCGGTCGGTGAGTGCTCCGCCCTCGCCGTACACGTTCCAGCGGGCGGCGCCGGCACGACCCTTCTTGGTCGTGACCAAGATCACGCCGTTGGCGGCATCCGTGCCATACAGCGTGGCGGCCGACGGGCCCTTCACGATTTCGATGCTCTCGATCTCTTCCGGGTTGAGGTCGCCGACGCGGCTGGCATTGTTGCCGCCGGTAGTGCCACCGCTACCAGTTGCGGTATTGAAGTCAGCGTTGGTGCTCGTCATGCGAATGCCATCGATGATCCAGATCGGCTCGTTGGACAAGCTGACGGAGTTCGAACCGCGCACGCGGATACGCGAGCCGGTGCCCGTCTGCGAGCCGCTGGTGACGGTCACACCTGGGGCCCGCGAATTCAGCAGGTCACTGAGGTTCGACACCGGCGCCGACTGCAGCACCTTGCTGGCGTCGATGTTGGCCGTGGCATTACCGGTTTCCACGCGGCGGGTTTCGCCCGTGGCCGTCGTGACCACGGCGGCGAGATTGATCGCGGCGGTGGCCATGGTGAACTCGATGTTGGCCGTCTGACCGGCCGCGATCGGTACACGCTTCGTCTGTTCGGTGTAGCCGACACGGAGTACGCGCACCGTGTACTCAGCGGCGGGAATGCCGCGCAACGTCAAGCGGCCATCGACCCCGGTTGCGCCAGCGAAAGTGGTGCCGACGAGGAATACACGCGCTGCTTCGACCGGACGCTGGCTCGCAGCGTCAGTCACACGGACGGATAGCGTTCCCGGCCCGCTTTGCGCGCGGGCTTGGGGAACGGCGACCGCGATCGTGCCTGCGAGTAGCAGCAGGGCACGCCAAGGGTGTTGCATGAGCGGGTCTCCTCGAAAGTGGGAAGGAACTGGAGCGCCAGCCGACCGCTGCGGGGCAAGCAACGGTCGTGGACCTACGGTTGTCGAACCAAACGCGAACGGCTGATCAACGCGTAAAGCATACATCTCAGCGCATAACTATGCGAACCAACCTGATCTGAAGGCGACTTCACCCAGCGGGTTGAACGCGTACTACGTTTCCTAATCGACAACCACGACCGATGAGTTCGGACTCATGGGTCCACTCGCCACCGATTTCGCACTGCTCAACGTGCCCACGTCATACTTATTCGCTGTACTGCTGCAGGTCGTACAGCCGGTGCCGCCGGCCTCCACGGTGCCTGCCCCGACACGGCCGACTTCCGGACCGCCGGTCGCCAGCGCGTCCACAACGACGAACAGCGCAGCCGGTGGTTCGCGTCACGCCGGCGCCGTTTTCCATGGACGCCGCGGACAGCTCACCGTGACGACACCACGTCGCGACGCGGCCGTGGTCGTTGACGGCCGGTTAGATGAACCGGCGTGGGCTGATGCGGCCCTGCTGACGGGGTTCTCGCAGTTCTTTCCGGCCGATGGTATTGCCGCGCAGGACAGCACCGAAGTCCTGGTGTGGTACTCTGCAACGGAACTGCACGTCGGCATCCGCGCCTTCGCCGCCCCGGGCAGCGTCCGGGCCACACTCGCCGATCGCGACAAGATTTCGGCCGACGACAACGTGCAGCTGTTCCTCGGCACGTACAGCGACAGCCGCCAGGCAATGGTCTTCGCGGTGAATCCGTTCGGGATTCAGAGCGACGGCGTCTTGACGGAGACCGGCGCCAGCGTTGGCGGCGGCTTCAACGCCACCACCGCCAAAGCCCGCGAAAGCTCCGACCTCGCGCCGGACTACGTGTGGAAGTCGAAGGGGCAGCTCACGGACTTCGGCTATCAAGTGGAGCTGTCGATTCCGTTCAAGAGCTTGCGGTACCGCGCCGGCGACGAACAGCGCTGGCAACTGAATGTAGCGCGCACGGTGCAGACGTCGGGACACGAGGAGACGTGGACGCCGGCGCTTCGCGGCGCCTCGAGCTTTCTCGCGCAGTCGGGTGTGCTGGCGGGCCTGCGGGATTTGCGCCGCGGACTCACGGTGGATGTGATTCCGACCATCACGTCGAGTACCGTCGGGACGCGCAATACGAGCAGCGCCGCGTGGGACTACAACGGTGGTCGGCCCGAGCTCGGCGGCAGCGTCCGGTGGGGCGTCACGAGCAATCTCACCGTGGCCGGTACGGCGAATCCCGACTTCTCGCAGGTGGAAGCCGATGCCACGCAATTCTCGTATGATCCGCGCGTAGCGGTGTTCTTTCCGGAGCGACGCCCCTTCTTTCTGGAGAGTCAGGAGCAGTTCACGACGCCGAATCGCCTGATCTACACGCGTCGCATCGCGCAGCCAGTGGTGGCCAGCAAGCTCACGGGCAAGTACGGCGGTTTCGATATCGGCCTACTCTCGGCGGTGGACAATCAGGACGCGTCATTCGACCAGCAGCATTCGCCGTTGTACAACATTCTGCGACTGCAGCGCGACCTCGGCGCACAGAGCCGCGTGGGTGTGGCCTACACCGACAAGGTCGACGGGCAGCGATGGAACCGCGTGCTCGGCGTCGACGGGCGGCTGGTTCGCGGCATCTACAATCTGCAGGGGCAAGTCGCGAACAGCTTCACGAGCAGCGACAGTGGCACGCTGAGCGCGCCGCTGTTCGATGTGAGTGCGTCACGCAACGGCCGCCGCTTCGTGGCCCGCTACGCCATGAATGGCATCAGCCCCGACTTCGACGCACAATCCGGCTTCATCGCACGCCCGGGCATTGCGAACATCTCGGCCACCCATCGCTGGAATTTCTACGGCAAGCCGAAAGCGTTGCTCGAGCTGTTCAGCCCCGAGTTGTTCATGCTGGGCCGCTATCAGTACGACCGCTTCGTGAACGGTGATGGATCGCAGGATCGGCAGCTGCATCTGCGCGCCAACGCACGGCTGCGCGGCGGCTGGCAGCTGGGCACCCAGCTGCTCCTCGAAGTCTTCGGATACGACCCGTCACTCTATGGCAACTACGTACTGCTGCAACCGACTGGCGGCGGACGCGTGGATACGGTGGGTTACAGCGGTGCGCCAAAGATCGGCAACCGCGACTGGGTCTTCTCGGTCGGCACGCCGGAGTTTCGCCACTTCAGCTACAACGGCTTCGCGGTGATCGGCTACGACGAAAACTTCCAGGAGTGGAGTTCGGCGCGCATCCTGAGCGTGCAGAACACGCTCACGCTGCGCCCCACCGAACAGCTGCGACTGGCCGCGACTTGGAATTTCGATTCGTTCGATCGTCGCAGCGACGGGACGCGGGTACTCACGCGCAACACCCCACGGCTGCGGGCAGAGTACCAGGTCACGCGGCAGTTCTTCGTGCGTGTGATCGGCGAGCACGCCGTGGTCACGCAAGATTCCCTGCGGGACGACACGCGCACGAATGCGCCGATCTATCTGCGCGGCGCCAATGGCACACTCACGCGGGCGGCGGCGTTTGAACGCACCCGCGCCCGTATAGACGTCCTGCTGTCGTATCTGCCGTCACCGGGTACTGTCGTGTATCTCGGCTACGGCGACGCGCTGGCGGCCAATCGTCCGGCCGGACCGGAGCGCCTGCAGCGTACGCGCGATCAGTTCTTCATGAAGCTCAGCTACCTGTTCCGCCTGCAGTAGCACGCTAGGCGCGATAGTAAAAAGCCCCGGTCGAGCGTTGCTCGACCGGGGCTTTTCGCGTTCCAGCGCTTAGAAGCTGCGAACTAGTTGCGGCGGCCCTGTAAGCGCGACAGCAGGCGCAGAAGCTCGAGATACAACCAGATCAGCGTGACCATGAGTCCGAACGCCGCGAACCACTCGAGCTGCTTTGGAGCGCCTGACTGCACACCCTGTTCGATGCGGTCGAAGTCGAGCACGAGATTGAGCGCCGCGATACCGGCGACCGCGAGATTAATGCCGATCGCGAGCGGACCCGACGATGTGAAGTAGCCGATCGAGACACCGAAGAACGAGAGCAGCATCGAGCCAAGATAGAACAGGCCGATACCGATCATGGCGGCAAGCATCATGCGCTTGAATCCTTCCGTGGCGCGCAGGATGTTGAAGCGGTACAGCAGGAACACCGACGCGGCCACACCAAACGTGAGAAGCACCGCCTGCTGCGGCAGTCCGGCAAAGCGCAGGTTATATAGCGCTGAGACCGCGCCCAGAAAGATGCCCTGCAGCGACGCGTAGATCGGCGCGCTCCACGGCGCCGTCTGCGGCTTGAAGCTGGCGATCATGCCGACAATGAACCCGCCGATTCCACCCAAAAGCATGGCCGGCATGAGCAGGTCGAGGTTGCCGGTGGCAAACTGCTGCCAGGTCACGGCGGCCGAAAAGAGCACGACCGCCAGCAGAATCGCGGCCTTACCCGCGACACCGGCGGTGGTCATGGAACCCGAGCGCGAACCGGCGGCGGTGGCACGTGCCGCGTCGGCTAGGCGGGACAAAACGGGATTCGTAGTGCGCATAGTCGTTCGTCGTCGAGAGAGGTGAATCAGCGTACACGTACAAGATACCCCACAGTGCTCAGTCTGGCCGCCCTTTACGTATCAACTTTTACTGATATATTACGTATCTGAGCGCCCTGCGGCTCGATTTATCCCGCTCCGCCAGCATCTTCCACGCGCTGTCCGACGAGACCAGGCCAGTTTCTGGCAGAAAGTGGCGTCGACGTGAATGCGAATCTCGACGAGATCGACGGCAAGTTCATGGCGGCGTTCGTCCGCGCGCAGAAGCCGGGTACCGACGCATGAGTGTCTCGCTGAGTGTCGACGACGGTAGCGGGCCGACCGCTTTGCGCAGCGGAACAACGGATGACCTGACGGCCGTGCAGCAATTGCTCACAATGGTGAAGCTGCCGATTGTTGGGGTCGACATGATTTTCGGGCTCCGCGCGGAGGATTTTGTGGTGGCGACCTACCCGGCGCAGCCTGCCTACTCACTACGACCGCCGAGCAATACTTCCCGCGCTGCGGTGCCTCTCGCGATCGCGCACACCGATGAATTCGCCGACGCGTGTCTGATGTGCGGGTTTCACTGACTTCCGGCGTGACCGCTTGCGGCGACGACCGTCAGACGCTTGCCTTCATCCATGGAATCGAATGGACCACGTCGCTTCGATGAGCAAGAAATCTCCAAGATTCTCGAGCACGCGAGTCAGCTCGACGCCGATGACGGCCCGGCTGAGCCGAAGAGTCTGAGCGGGCCATCGAATCCGGGAACAGCGCACGGCATGACCTTAGCCGAACTCCAGTCGATCGGCGAAGAGGCGGGGATCTCCAAAGCTGCCGTGGCACGAGCCGCCGGCGCCATTGTGCGCGGCGATCATCTCCCGCCCGAGCGTCAGTCACTGATGGGCCTTCCCGTCGGTGTGGCGCGCACCGTGGTGTTCGATCGTCAAGTCACCGACGTCGAATGGGAGCGCATGGTGGTGCTTTTTCGTCGCACGTTTGGCACGAGCGGCGTGCTGCGCGGAGCGGGTTCTCTTCGCGAATGGGGCAACGGTCGCCTGCGGGCGAGTCTCGAGCCCACGGCGCAGGGCGGACATCAGTTACGCCTGTCGACTACGAAGAGCGATGCCGGCATGTTCAACCTGCTGGGCACCGTGTTCTCCGTGCTCGGTCTGTCGCTCACGGGCCTCGTAGCCGTCAAGACCGGCTTTGATCCGTCGGCCGCATGGTTTGGACCGATGGCAATCGCCGCCGGCGGACTGATGGCGTTCGCGAGAAACGCGATTGTGCTTCCGCGATGGTTTACCCAGCGTGCGACACAGATGGCCTCGATCTCGGCCGCAGCATCGGAGATCGTTTCGGAGAGCACGACGATGGTCGAGCGAGAGACGTAGCGGAAAACACCAGTCCGTGTGGTGGGAACCCCGACGAAATCGGGGGAAGTTCCCGCTGATCCTCAATACAGAGAGCGCCGAGCATTCCATGCAATGCAAGTCGCCTCGTTCGAACGTCGCCGTTCTTCGCCCGTGCCGGTCGCGGCCGCGCTGCTCTTCGTGCTTGCCGCAACGAGTCCGGGGGAACTGACGGCGCAAGCCGCCCACAGTGCACCTCCTGTGTCTGCACCCGGGATCGCACCGGCGCTCGCGGCCACACTGAGCGCGCCGAGTCGGCCGGCCTTCGGCATGGGCGAGGTGCTGGACTATCGGGTGAACGTGTCCAGAGCCGGCAACGTCGGACAGGGACAGATGCGCGTCGAGGGTCCGGTCATGGAGCGCGCGACGCTCACTTGGCGACTGGTGTTCGTGATGCAGGCTCAACGCGGGCCCATCAAGGCCATCGACCGGACCACCTCGTGGATCGATCCCACGACGTTCGCGACCACGCGCTTCGAGAAGACCGAACGGCATCCGCTTTCGCGTGACCAAGAGACGGTCGAGATCGATGCTTCCGCCGGCACATGGACGCGCAACAACGGCGCATCGCAATCCCTCGCCACGACGCTGCCCCTGGACGAACTCTCATTCATGTACTTCCTGCGCGGCCTCCCGCTCGATCACGAGGGCACGTTCACGTTCTCGCGTCACTTCGACGAAGCACGCAATCCGACGGTCGTGTACGTCCGTGGAGAAGAAATGGTCGACACGCCGGCTGGACTCTTCCGAACGCGCGTACTTGACATGCATGTGCGCGACCCGAAGCGATTTCAGGGCGCGGGTGTTATCCGCATCAATCTCGATATGGCCGGCTGTCACATGCCGGTGCGGATTACGAGCAAGATGCCGATCATCGGCACCACTACGCTGACGCTCACGAACGTTAGCTCGACGGCCACCGTGGCCGAACACGCGCCCGCCAGCTGCGCGCTGTAGGGGTTCTCACGACCGAAGTCGTGCCGGATCACCACAAACAATCCGGATCGCCCTGACCGTGGGGCACACTACACGGGCCGAACATACAAGTATCAGCGTGCCGTTCGGCGCTGTGCCTTCATCATACAGGAGAAGCCACCATGCGCGTGCGCATTTCGCATCTTACGATCGCCTCGGCAGTCCTGCTGCTCACTGCCGCCACCGCCAGCCCGATGGAGCGGATCACGCTCGCTCCGGGCAGTCGCCTGTGGTTCGACGGTACCTCGACTCTCCGCTCCTGGACCTGTACGGCCGACAAGATCGAGTCGAAGATCGACGCCGAGTCCGGCGTCGCGGACGCGGTCCTGAACGGTCGCAAGGTCGCCGGAACGCTTGAAGTCGAGTTCCCCGTGGAGAAACTCGAGTGCAAGAACGGCACGATGAACGAGCACATGCGCAAGGCGCTCGTGGCCGCGAAGCATCCCGACATCACGTTCAATCTGTCGGGCTACGACCTCAGCAAGGGCACGCCACAGGGCGGGACTGTACAGGGCTCGTTGACCATGAACGGCCAATCGCATCAGGTCGCGGTGCCAGTGCAGTTCGTACGGGCTGACGGTGCGCTGCGCGTGACGGGCAAGTTGCCGCTCAACATGACCGAATGGGGCGTCAAGCCGCCGAAGCTGATGATGGGCACGATCAAAGTCGGCAACGTCGTGACCGTGCAATTCGACCTCCTGCTTCAACACTGACCGGTAATCCGGCCAACATTGCTCCCCTCCCGAGACAACTATATGAAAAGGACTCAAGTTCTGCTGGCACTCTCGCTACTCGGCATGGCGATTGCACCCCTCGGCGCTCAGCCGGCGGTGAACACCGACAGCTCGAAGACGCCGACGCAGCAGCCGGTCACCATCCAGTACCTGCGCGCCCAAGATGCGCGGGGTATCAACGTGTTCGAAGCGCCGAAGGAAGCGGGCGTCGCCTACACAGGCTTCAAGCTGGCCTGGGGCGCGGCGTTCACGCAGCAATTCCAGGGTATCACGCACGAGAACACCGCCGATTCCGTCTTTGTGGCGGCGGTGAATCCATCGCCGGGCAACGCGGGGAGCGTGGCGAATGCGAACAAGAATCGCTTGATGACCATCGGCAACGGCTTCAACAACGCCACGGCTAATCTGTTCATGCATGCACAGCTGGCGAAGGGCATCCGTGTGCAGCTCACATCGTACCTGTCGGCGCGTCACCACAACGAAACATGGGTGAAGGACGGCTTCATCCAGATCGACGACTCGCCGCTCGACATCAAGGCGCTCAACACGCTGATGAAGTACGCGACGCTCAAAATCGGTCACTTCGAAGTGAACTACGGCGACTTCCACTTCCGTCGCTCGGACAACGGCCAGGCCCTGTACAACCCGTTCGTCGGTAACGCGATCATGGAAGCGTTCACGACCGAAGTCGGCGTCGAAGCACAGCTCCGGCATAAAGGCCTGATGGGTGTCGTCGCGATGACCAACGGCGAGATACGCGGCAACATCGCCCGCCCGGCCGACCGTGCGCCGGCGTACATGGCGAAGCTTGGCTTCGACCGTCAGCTCAACAGCGATCTCCGCGTTCGACTCACTGGCTCGGTGCGTACGCAGAAGAGCGCGATCAGCAACACGCTGTATGCCGGCGACCGCGCAGGCTCACGCTACTACTACGTGCTCGAGAACGACAAGGCGACCGAGTCCGCAAACTTCACATCAGGTGCGATCAACCCCGGCTTTAGCGACAAGAGCAACTCGTACATGATCAACCCGTTCGTGAAGTTTCATGGCCTCGAGCTCTTCGGCATGTACGAGGGGGCGAAGGGCCGCTCAGCGCCGGACAACACACCGGAACGCGAAGTGAAGCAGTACATGGCCGAAGCGGTCTATCGCTTCCTGCCGGGCGAAAAGGTGTATGTCGGTGGCCGGTGGAATCAGGTGGAAGGCGATCTCGGTGGTCTGAACAAGGCGATCACCGTGTCGCGCAGCAACATCGCGGCGGGCTGGTTCATTACGCAGAGCCTCGAGCTCAAGGGCGAGCTGGTCGACCAGCGCTACACGGGCTTTGCGAAGTCGGACATTCGCAACGGTGGCCGGTTCAAAGGATTCGTGATCGAGGCGGTCACCGCCTTCTGATCGCGACTCGCCCCTGATGTACCAACGCCGATCCCTTACGGGATCGGCGTTTGGCGTTCGGACATGTCGTTGTTCACGTAATGTTGCAGCAGCTCTTCCGCGGCCGGTAGATACGCCTCGATTGGCGGTAGTCCGCCGTCGAGGTTTGGCCCAGCATCGCGAAAGACGGCCGCGATGCCGTGCGTGAGCGCCCCCAGATCGCGATGCTCATGCACGCAGGCGTCGAGGAGCATCACCAGGTAGCTGGCGAGGACTTCGGGCGTCGGCTCACGCACCGATCTCCATCCGATGCGCTCGAGCCCACGCGCGAGCGCCAAGGCCGCGCCGCCGCCCCCAAGTCCGGTGTCCGCCCGAAAGCGAGCGCTCAAGGCGTCGAGACGGATCATGCGCGTCGCATTTACTGCGCGACCACGTTGGCGCTCAGCGCCTTGGTGAGGCGATAGAGGAACTCCTGCCCTTCGTAGTAGCTCTTGATGCCCATGCGTTCGTCGCGACCATGCGCCCGTGCGTCGACCGTGGGATCGGAGAAGAGTCCTGACACGCCAAAGGCCGGAACGCCGAGGGCGCGGAAGAAGCGCGAATCGGTCGCGCCGGTGCTCATCGTGGGAATGATCGGCATCTCGCCCCACAGCTCTTTCGTAATGCGGGCGACGTTTTGCATCAGCTCCGGCAGCAGCGCCGACGGCGGTGAGGCCGGCCGCTGCGACCGGATGATCACCTGTACCGTGGTGTCGCCAATGGCTTTCGCCAGCTCAGCCTGCACCTGTGGCGCGGTTTGCGTGGGATATACGCGGCAGTTCACGTTCGCCTCGGCGAGCTGCGGCAGCGCATTCGTGGCGTGACCACCCTTCAGTTCCGTGGCCACGCAGGTCGTGCGCAGCATCGAGTTGTACTTGGGATCGGCCGTCACGACGGCGATGGCCGCCTTGTCGGCTGGATTCGCCACCAGCGCCTTCATGGCCTTGCCCATCGCGGGTTCTTCCAGCGCAGCCGTCTGCGTGAAGAACGCGCGTGTCACGTCGTTGAGCTGAATGGCGAATTTGTACCGGCCGACTTTCGACAGCGCGTCGGAGAGCGACGTGATCGCGTTGTCGTCGCGCGGCACCGAAGAATGGCCGCCCTTGTTGGTCACGCGCAGCGTGAAGTTGGTCGTGATCTTCTCCGTCGCCTGCACGCTATTGAACAACGGCTTGCCGTCGCGCAGCGTGCCACCGCCGCCCTCGTTGATGACGAGCGCGGCATCCACCAACTCCTTGTGATTCTTCAGCAGCCAATCGACACCATTGGCCGGACCACTTTCCTCATCGGCGGTGAGCGCGATGATGATGTCGCGATCGGGCACGAACCCTTCGCGCTTCATACGATAGACGTTGGCGACGAAGATCGAGGCCATGGCCTTATCGTCAGCGGTTCCCCGCCCGTAGTAGTAGCCGTCGCGCTCCGTGAACACGAAGGGATCGAGGTCGGGCGACCAATCGGCCTTGAGTGCCTCCACGACATCGATGTGCGCGAGCAGGAGCAGCGGCTTCGGCGCATTTGGGCCGCCCTTCCCGCGAATGCGCGCCACCACGTTGTGCTTCTCCGGGCGCGGTCCACCCACAAAGATGTCGGCCTCCGCGATGCCCGCCGCTTTGAAGCGCGCGGCCATGGCCACTGCGGCCGTCGTGATATTGCCGGTCTCCACGCCGGTATTGATCTCGACGAGCTCCTTGTAGATCTCGCGGGACAGCTGCTGCTGCGCCGTGAGCGCGGTCGGGTTGAAGATCGGCGCGCGTGATTGCGCCGAGGCAACGTGCGACACAGCGAACGTCGCGCTCAAACCGATGACGGGCACGAAGAACCGCCGCATGTGAACTCCACGAGTGGGACATGAAAAGACGAGCGGCATCTAGTGCCTGCCGTCGAGCGAAAAGGCGATCAGTTCGGCGTTGTCACCGCCGCCGGTGGCGATCACGATGTACTGTACCCCGTTCGCCGCGCGGTACGAAATGGGGTTTGCGTAGCCCCGCCCTGCTGGCAGGTCGAACTGCCATTTCACAGAGCCGTCGCGCGTGTCGAGCGCATAGAGCACCGAACCGCCGCCGGTGGCGAAGATCAGTCCGCCTTTGGTGACCGTACCGCCCACGGCTCCGGCCACCCCGAGCGGAGGCAGCTTCACGTTTTCGAGCAACGGGTGATTGCGGATCGCCGGTGTATCGCCGAGGGTCACCTGCCAGCGTCGCTTGCCGGTGTCGAGGTTGATCGCGGTCATGGTGCCATATGGCGGCTTGATCAACGGCAGCTGCTCGGGCGGCGCATGATCAGCTTTTCCCGAGTCGGGATCGGCCGTTACGCCAAGTCCGCTGCGCACCAAATCGACGGTATACTCGAATCCGATGGTGTCATTCGGCACGCCCTTCTGCACCCGATAGACGACCGGGTTGTCGGTGCCCTTCACGTACAGCGTGTGCGATTCGGGATCGTACGACGTGCTGCCCCAGCCTGCCCCGCCGATCGAGCCCGGCATCACGATCGTGCCTTCGAGCGAGGGCGGTGTGAAAATCGGACCGCTGCGATACTTCGAGAACACCTCGAGCGCGCGACGCCTGAGCTCCGGCGTGAAATCAATGAGATCGTTCTCGCTCACCGTTTGGCGGGTAAACGGGGCGGGATTGGTCGGCATCGGCTGGGTCAGTGCGGCACGCTCCCCCGGCACGTCGCTCTTGGGCACCGGGCGCTCCACGATCGGCCAGATCGGCGCCCCGGTCTCACGGTCGAACACGTAGATCCATGCAGTCTTCGACGGAACCGCCACGACATCGCGCGGCCTACCGTTCCAGGTAATAGTGGCTAGCACCGGCGGTGCCGGCAGATCGTAGTCCCACAGTCCGTGATGCACGATCTGATAGTGCCAGACGCGCGCGCCCGTTTTGGCATTCAGCGCGACGACGGATTCGGCGAAAAGGTTGTCGCCCTTGCGATCGCCGCCATACCAATCGTTTGTGGGTGTTGACACCGGCAGAAACAACAATCCACGCGCCGCGTCGAGGCTCATTGGTGCCCACACGTTGGTGTGCCCCATGTACTTGTACGAGCCGTCTTCCCAGGTGTCCCAGCCGACTTCGCCGGAATCGGGCACCGTGTGAAAGCTCCAGACGCGCTTGCCGGTGTTCACATCGAACGCTTGCACGTCGCCGGGCGGATCGTTGCGATAGCGAATGCGATCGCCCACGCCATTCCCCACGATCACCAGGTCGCCATAGACCACCGGGGGAGAGGTGTTCGTGTACTGCAACTGGTTCACGGCGCGACGAAGCTCTTTCGTGAGATCGACTTCGCCGTTTACGCCGAACGACGGGATGGGTTTGCCCGTGGCGGCATCGAGCGCGATCAACTTCCAACGTGCATTGATGAAGATCCGTCGCTGCGTTGACGATGCCCACGTGGCCACGCCACGGTGCACGAAACCGGTGCCGTTCGACGGCTGTCCGGTGCGCCACATTTCCGGATCGAACTTCCACAACTCGCGACCGGTGCGCGCGTCGAGCGCGGCCACCGCCGCGTACGGCGTTGAGACGTACATGGTATCGCCGAGCACGATCGGTGACGCCTGAAATAATCCGGGACGCGCGGCCTTCTGATTCGCGCTGGCTCGCACGCTGCGCTCGCCGGTGTTCCACCGCCAGGCGAGCTTGAGTCGACCCACATTGTTGCGGTCGATGTCCGCCAGAGGCGCATAGCGCATAGCGCCGGGATCTCCACTGGTATTCGCCCAATCCACGCGCTGCGCGAACGCCGGCGTGGCACCGACGAGGAGCGACAACGTCGCCGAGCGAAGCAGGGCGCGCACTATCGGGCCCTCGGTTCGCCGAGTTTCGACGCCTTGCGCACGTACTCGGCGACCTCCGCGTGCGTGGCCCACCACACCTTGCCGGCCCCTTTGGCCTGGATGTGCGCGATCAGCAGCTCGAGGGCCACAATACGGGAGCGATGCCCCGACACATGGGGATGCAGCGTGAGCACGAACATCGTACCCTCCTCGTACGCCTTGTCGAACTCGTCCATCCAGACGCGAGCGACATCGCGCGGATTCATGTAGCGCTCGCCGCGCGGATCGAACAGCGGCGCATCGTCGAGAATCCATTGCACCGGCAACTCCACGAGTCCGGTGGGTTGCCCGCGTTGCACCAACTCGTAGGGTGCATCATCGGCCATGAGCGAGCTCTCGTAGCGGAAGCCCATGTCACGAAGAATCGCCAACGTATTCGGACTGAAATTCCAGCTCGGTGCGCGGTAGCCGGTTGGCTTCTGCCCGGTCAGCGCCGTGAGTTCGGCGACGGCCTTCGCGAGCAACGCGCGTTCGGCCGAATCGGGGAGCGTCATGTTCAGCTCGTGAATCCAACCATGCACGGCAAATTCATGTCGACCGCTCTTCTTGATCAGATCGGCCATCGATGGCGTAATCGCCAGGCTCACCGAGGGGATAAAGAACGACGCGGGAATCTCGTGCTTGTCGAGCAAGCGCATGATGCGCGGCAATCCTACACGTGCGCCGTACTGCATCTCAGCCAACGATCCCACCGTGGGCTCACCGTAGCGGATCGCGATCGTCTCGTTGTCGACGTCGAACGAGAGCAGCACCGCGACGCGCGACCCATTCGGCCACGCCGCCGGCTGCAGCGAGCGGCCGGCGCGGACTTCGTTGACCACGGTGTGTACACTGTCCATGGTCCACTTCCATCCCGGCTTGGCGGTCGTGATCGGCACAGGCTGCGCCTGCGCCTGGAGGATGGCGGGACAACAGGCCAACAGCAGCGCGAGCGGGAATCGAAGCATGGTCGGGGGCGGGCGAGGAGTGGAGGTCGAGCTACACTGTTCTATCAGCGAATCGTCTTGAGCGCTATCCGGGTGTATCCAGCGACGGCCACGGACCCTCCAGACGCAACTCGCACAGCATCGACGGTGCGTCGGGATTGTCGACATCGAGCACCACAAAGACCTGGCGCTGGTCGGCGCGACCGCAGGCGATTCCCTCGACCTTGAGCGGCAGCAGCTCACCCTGCATGTCGCGTAACAACGCGTAGCGCATCACCGTCCCCTCACAACGCGGGTCGAGGAAGCCGATGGCGCTACCGGCCACCTCGCCGTCGCGCCGGGAGTCAGGTGAGCCTTCGGCGGCGGCCGTGTAGAGCACTACCGGCTGCGCCGACCGATCGCCCCACGCGACCGTGGCGTCGGTGAAACTCAGGCGCACGCCGTTGGCCTCGCCGAGGGAATACTGTCGCAACCGCCGGGGCATGGGCGGCTCCACGCTATCCGGCGCGTCGAGATAATCCCGTACCGAGGGCCAGTGCAGATCACAGGTGGCGTCGAGGGGCAGATGGCGTTTGCTCGCCTCCCCGTTGCCGCGCCCGAAGAGTCGTAACACATCGCCGATGCACACCGCGCCTTCGATGTTCATGTCACTCCCCGAGAAATCGGTCGCCTGACGCAGCACATCGTAAAGTCCCGGCGCCGCGATGAGCGACAGCGCTTCGTCGGCTTCACCAGCGCGCTTCACCGTGACCATGCGCTCGCGGCGCTTGGACGACCCGGAGCCGATGGCCAGCAAGAAGGGGCCGTCGGGGGAATCAACGCTGACCAGTGCTTCAAGATCGAACTTCTGCTTCTTGTTGCCGCGACCCGTATCGAACTGGCGCACCCCGCTTTCGCCGGCTGGCAGCACCACGGCGGTCGCATGACCCGACGCGGGATCAACCAAGGCGATGAAGTTGGCGTCGTCCTGCACGATGGCGAGCCGCTCGCCAACCCACGCCAATCCGGAACCAGCCCGCACGTGCGCTGGGCGATCAACGGAGGGGTCCGCGCCGTCCGCGTAGTGCAGCGGTAGCTGGCGGACAAGGCGGACAACGAGCGCCGGATCGTGCTGGGCGTGAATCATGGACGGGGCACTGACCTGATGAAGAGACGCGTGCGCAATGGCTCGACCGGTGCAATGTTCAAGCATGCCCACGTCGACGCCACTGATCAATCTGCACAATTTTGAGGCCGCTGCCGCCGACGTGCTGCCGCGCATGGTCTACGACTACTACGCCGGTGGCGCGAACGACGAGGTGGCGCTGGGCGCGGCACACGCGGCCTGGAATGACATCACCCTGCGATATCGGGTGCTGCGGGACGTCTCCGAGCGCTCACAGCGCACCGAAGTCCTTGGGCACACCCTCGATTGGCCCGTGTTCGTGGCCCCGATGGCGTTCCAGCAGCTCGCGCATGCGGACGGCGAGGTCGCCACGGCGATGGCGGCGGAGGCGACGGGCGCGGGTATGATTCTCTCGACGCTGTCGAACCGGACGATCGAGGCCGTGCGCGCCGGCACGTCGGGTCCCCTCTGGTTTCAGCTCTACATCTATCGCGATCGCGGCGTAACGGCGGAGCTCGTGCGGCGGGCCGAGCGCGCGGGGTGCACGGCACTCGTACTGGCCGTTGACGCGCCGCTCCTGGGAAGGCGGGAGCGCGATCTCCTCAACGGCCTTCACCTGCCGCCGGACGTGCCGGTGCCCAATCTCGGGGTAACGCTGCGTGACACGCTCGCCGCTGATCGTGATGTAACTGGGTCGCAGATCTCGGCGCTGGCGGAGTTCTTCGATCGACACTGGGATCCGTCGATCGCGTGGCGCGACCTCGCCTGGCTGCGGTCGATTACGACGCTCCCTATTCTGGTGAAGGGCGTCGTCCGAGGCGACGATGCGGTGCTGGCCATCGAGCACGGCGCGGCCGGCGTGATCGTATCCAACCACGGCGGCCGTCAGCTCGACACCGCGATCCCCACCGCCCGCGCGTTACCCGGGGTGGCCGACGCCCTTCGCGGGCGCGGCACCGTGCTCGTGGACGGTGGCATTCGCCGAGGCACCGATGTGATCAAGGCGCTCGCCATGGGTGCCCAGGCCGTCCTCCTTGGACGCCCGGTGCTCTGGGGGCTCGCGGTGAACGGCCAGCCAGGCGCGAAGCAGGTGCTGCAGTTGTTGAAGGACGAATGCGACCTCGCCCTTGCGCTCGCCGGCTGTCGCACGCCGGCCGAGGTCACAGCCGACCTGATCGCCTGACGACGGCTCGCGGTCGCGCGGTCGTTTCCCAAGCGGGACCTTTCGCCGCAGATTGTCTCGGAGCAGCTCACCCGAAACCCGAATGGTGCTCCGATGACCCGTGCTTTCGTTTCGCGTACGTTGGCCGCACTCTGCCTCGTGTCGTCGGCCACCACCGCTGGCGCGCAACGACGCGCGACGCCCGCGATTCCCTCGCCGGCGAGTATTCTCGGGTGGGAGCCTGGCGCCGATCGAAAGCTCCCTTCGTGGAAGCAAGTGACGGACTACTTCGCGGCCGTCGATAAGGCCAGCCCGCATGTCTCGGTGCGTACGCTGGGCAAGACCACGCTGGGACGTCCGTTCATCGTGGCCTTCATCAGCGACTCGGCCACGCTCGCCAACCTGCCGCGCTATCAGAAGATCCAGCAGCAACTGATGGATCCACGTTTGCGCACGGCGGCCATGCGAGCATCGCTGATTGCACAAGGCAAGAACGTCATTCTGATCACGTCGAGCATTCACTCCAACGAAGTCGGGGGATTTCTGACGCCGCTGGTGGTCGCCGACCGCCTCGCACGCGCCGACACACCGGAAGCCAAGTCGATTCTCGCCAACACGATCATCATGATGGTGCCAAGCCAGAACCCCGACGGCGTCGATATCGTCGGTGACTGGTATCGCAGCACACTCGACACGCCGGCCGAAGGCACGAATCCGCCGTCGCTGTACCACTTCTACACGGGACACGACAACAACCGCGACTGGTACGCCTTCACGCAGAAGGAGACCCGCTATACGGTGGACTCGCTGTATTCGCCGTGGACGCCGCAGATCGTGAACGATGTGCACCAGCAAGGCGCCAACGCGGGCCGTATCTTCATTCCGCCGTACATGGATCCGCTCGAGCCAAACATCGACCCAATTCTCACCGCGAGCACCAACGCGCTGGGCATGGCGATGGCGTGGCGCATGACCGCCGACGGCAAGACGGGCATTGCCACCAACGCGTCGTACGATCAATGGTCACCGGCGCGCCAGTATTCGCTGAATCACCGCGGTGCGCGTATTCTCACGGAAACGGCGAGTGCACGACTGGCGTCGTCGATTGATCTCCCGTTCGACAAGCTCGGCACAGGGCGCGGTTATGACGCCAAGGTCGCATCGTGGAATTTTCCCGCGGTGTGGCCGGGCGGTCGCTGGGGCATCGGCGACATCGTGTCGTATCAGGTGAGCGCGACGTGGGCGCTGCTGGTGCAGGCGGCGCGCGACCGCGGCGCTTGGCTCGAGAGCTATGCGACGCTTGGTGAGCGGGCGCTGGCGGCTGATCATCCGTGGACGACGACCGACGTGCCAGCGATGTACGTGATTTCGAAACAACAGAGCGATCCCGCCGCCCTCACGCGACTGCTGTGGACGCTGCAGCACGGGCAAGTGGTGGTCCACGAAAGTCAGCCTGCTGGCAGCTACCTCGTGCCGACCGCACAACCATTCGGGTCGTATGCCAAGGCGTTGCTGGAGCGACAGGCCTACCCGAATCTGCAGGAGTACCCGGGGGGTCCGCCGAAACGTCCATACGACGTCACGGCGCACACGCTGCCGCTGTTGTTCGGCGTGGATATCCAGGCGGTGAAAGCACCGACGATGCAACTCGGTGCCGTCGTGAAGCCGGTGGCCGAGCCGACGTACAACGTATCGGGCTTGAGTGGCACGAGTGGCAAGCGCATCGCCATTTACCAGAGCTACAGCGCGTCGATGGACGAAGGGTGGACACGGTGGGTGTTCGACGCCAACCGCATTCCGTTCACCACGCTGCACGATCGTGATGTCCGCGCCGGCGGACTGCGGGCGAAATTCGACGCGATTCTGCTGCCGGATCAGCCCGCCGCACAGCTCCGTCGCGGCCTCGCGGCGCCGTATCCGGATTCCCTGCGTGGCGGCCTCGGTGAGGCCGGCGCCGCTGCCCTCAAGGCCTTTGTGGCGGAAGGTGGCGCGTTGCTCGCCTTCAACGAGGCCAGTGAGTATGCCATCGAAGCGCTGGCGCTGCCCGTCACGAATGTCCTGGCGAATGTGCGCAACACCGACTTCTACGCACCGGGCTCGATGTTCGCCGTCGAGGTGAATCGCGCGCATCCGGTCGCAGCGACCTACCGTGCCCCGACACCTGCCGTCTGGTTCGAGGACAGTCCCACGTTTGCGATAACCGACACAACCAAAGCGAGCGTCGTGTTGCGCTATCAATCGGCGGGCGATCCACTGCTCTCCGGCTGGCTTCTGGGCGGAGCACGCCTGAACGGCCGCGCCGCGATGGTCGATGCCGCGGTTGGGACGGGCCATGTCTATCTCTACGGTTTCCGCCCGCAGTATCGCGCGCAAACCAACGCGACCTGGCCTCTCATCTGGAGTGCGATTCTGCGCTAGGCCGTGGACGCCTAGCCGCGGCGCGCAAAAGCCGGTGCGTCAGTGGTATGACGGTCAGCCTGACGCCGCAGGGCTGCACCGACTTTCGCCATCAACCGTTCACGACGGTACCACAGATGAGTTAAGCGTCGTCGGTGCCTGCGCATGCGTGCGCGTCCGTATCGCCCCGCTCGGCAGTACGGCGGGCCCGAGTTGTGCACAAGAGGAGTTGCGGATCCGAGAGTGATATGTGATCCGTGTCTCCCTTTTGCACACGGATCTGCCCGTTGACTCGCTCTTCGCACCGACCCTGCCCTCGTCACTGGTTCGACTTCTCTGGCGCCGAGCGCGCGAGGGCTGATCGGATGGCCGCGAGGTGTCTCGCGTGAACATCTCGTGGTTGGAACGGGATCGCATTGACGCGTCGGACGAATTGCTCGCCGGTCCGATTCATGGTGATCTGCTTGGCACGGAGCATCTGGCCGCTCGCGCCCGGGCCGTAGCCCGGGGCCAACGGCTCGCCGATCAGCGCCGCGCGCTGCGGCCGGCGCGACTGCTCGCCCGATTGGCGAATACCCGCAATATTCTCGCGGACGCACACGGGCGCCTGCTGCGAGCAGGCGAAGACGGCGTCGATGCCGGTCCGGCCGCGGAATGGCTGCTCGACAACTATCACGTCGTGCAGGAGCATCTGCTCGAGGTGCGCGAAAGCCTGCCCGGGAGCTACTACCGTGAGCTCCCTGAACTGGCCGCCGGTCCGCTCACCGGCTATCCGCGCGTGTACGAGATCGCGATCTCGCTGATCTCACACAGCGAAGCACGCATCAACCTCGAGAACGTAGACCTGTTCGTCGAGGCCTTTCAGAGTGTCACTCCGCTCGCGATCGGCGAACTCTGGGCCATGCCGGCGATGCTGCGACTCGGCCTGATCGAAAGCATCCGGCGCATGGCCCTGCGAACCGTCCAGCGTCTTGATGAGCTCGAGGCCGCGCAGCGGTGGGCCGCGCACATTCTGGAGGCCAACACCAAAGGCGGATCCGAGCTCAGGGCGGCCCTTCGGGAGTTTGCCGACGCGGAGCTCGCGCTCACACCGCACTTCGTCTCACAGTTCCTGCAAACACTCCGACATGCGGAAGGCGCCTCGCCGGCCCTCGCGTGGCTCGAACAGTGGCTGCGCGACGCGGGCCTTGCTCCCGAAAACGCCGTTGCGCTCTCGGCCCAGCGTCTCACGCTGACGCAGCTGATGATGGCCAACGGCATCACCAGCTTGCGGGATGTTGGGCGACGCGACTGGCGCACCTTCGTCGAGCATCAAAGCATTCTGGAGGCGACGCTGCGCGACGACCCATCCGGGTTCTACCCGCAGATGACCTTCGCCACACGCGACTCGTACAGGCATGTGGTCGAACGCATTGCCAAACGAACCGGTCACCGTGAGGCCAGTGTCGCGCAATGGGCAGTGGATCTCTGCCATCGCCCGCTCGGCGACAGGGATCGGGGCGACGGCGTCCGGCAGAGGCACGTGGGCTACTTCCTCGTGGATGACGGCGTGCGCGAACTCGAGCGCACAGCAGGCTATACGCCAACGCTGGCCGAACGACTCGAGCGGGGCGTACGCACGCATCCAAACGTGGTGTTCGTCGGCGGGCTGATCGCCTGTACGATCCTCGCGATCCTCGCTGTCGTCGCGCTCGTTGAACCTGATGCCCGCGCGTCATTCTGGCTGATCCTGCTCTTTGCGTTTCTGCCGGCGTTGGACATTTCCGTGACGGTGCTGAACCAGCTCGTGACCACGTGGCTGCCGCCGAACGTACTGCCGCGGCTCGACCTGCACGCCCTCGGCGTGCCGTCGCAGTACCGAACCGCGGTGGTGATCCCGACGCTCTTCGGCACCAGCGAGGACGTCGCCGATGCGCTCGAAACGATCGAAGTACAGTTTCTCGCCAATCGCGAAGCGCATCTGCACTTCGCGATCCTCAGCGACTTCACAGACGCCGCCACGGAGAGCGCGCCGACCGATGCGGCGCTGCTGACTCAAGCCATCGACGGCGTGACACAGTTGAATGCGCGCTATGCGCACGACGAGATCACGCCATTTCATCTGCTGCATCGTCCGCGGCGATGGAACGCGCAGCAGGGCGTTTGGATGGGCTGGGAGCGCAAGCGCGGCAAGCTCGCCGAGTTCAATCGGGTGCTGCGAGCGGACGGACGCACCACCGACCCGCCGATCGACCACACGATCATACCGACGAGCGCCTTCTCCACCATCATCGGTGATCCGGATGCGCTGCGTGGAGTGAAGTACGTCATCACGCTCGACGCCGATACGGTCCTCCCGCCGGATGCCGCTCCGTCCCTGATCGGCGCATTGGCGCATCCGCTCAACCGCGCTGTCTACGATCCCGCGCTTCGCCGGATCGTGCGCGGCTACGGCATTCTCCAGCCGCGGGTCGGTGTGTCGCTGCCGAGTGCTCATCGCTCGCACTTTGCGGCCGTCTCGTCGGGACATCCGGGTGTAGATCCCTATTCGACTGCCGTGTCGGACGTGTATCAGGATCTGTACGGCGAGGGCAGCTACACCGGCAAGGGCATCTACGACGTCGACGCCTTCGAGCTCGCCACGCACGGTCGCTTTCCTGAGAACACGCTGCTGTCGCACGATCTCATCGAAGGTAACTACGCGCGGGCCGGCCTCGCGACCGATGTCATCGTGTACGATGACTACCCGTCGTCTTACGTAGCCTTCACGCGCCGCAAGCACCGCTGGATCCGCGGTGACTGGCAACTCATGCCGTGGCTTGGGCCACGCGTACCGAGTGCGGAGGGCACCGAACGGAACCGGCTCTCCTTGCTTTCTCGCTGGAAGGTGCTGGACAATATGCGTCGCAGCACGGTGGAGCTGGCGCAATTGGCGTTCCTGCTGGCTGCCTGGTCGGTGCTGCCCGGCTCCGTCATTCGTTGGACGCTGCTCGCGATCGGCGCGATCATCGCGCCCTGGGCGACGTCGCTCGCCTTGGCGCTGGTGCGCCCGCCACGCGACAAGTCCTGGCGCACGTACTACGCGGCGGTCGGACAGGATGCCATGGTGTCGGTTCAGCAGGCGGGCCTCGCACTCGTGTTCCTGTTGCATCAGACGCTGATCTCGATCGACGCCATCGTCCGCTCGCTCTACCGACTGTACGTATCCCGCAAGCACATGCTCGAATGGCGCACGGCGTCGACCGTTGAGCGCAGTGTGGACGACGTCGGACAGGAGACGTGGTACGCGATGCGGATGTCCGTGCTGGCGGCGTTCGTTATCGCCGCCGCCATCGCCTACCAGCGTATCGGAGCGCAGCGTGCACTCGGTGCACCGCAGCTTGGGCTCCTGCCGACTGAGCTACTGCTGGGTGGCATCGTGCTACTCTGGATCATGGCACCGCGCCTGGCAGCGTATCTCAGTCAACAGCGGGTCGAAACCCGCCCTGCCCTCTCGACGTCCGACCGAGAGACAGCCCGCCGCTACGCGGCATTGCACTGGCGCTTTTTCGATCGGTTCGTCAATGCGTCGACGCATTGGCTGGCTCCCGACAATGTGCAGTTCGATCCCGAGTCGGTGGTCGCCATGCGAACATCGCCCACCAACATCGGCCTGCAACTACTCTCCACGATCAGCGCGCACGACCTGAGCCTGATCACGTCGGCCGACCTGACCGAGCGACTGGAACGAACGTTCGGCACGTTGCAGCAACTGCGTCGTCACAAGGGCCACTTCTTCAACTGGTACGACCTTCACGATCTGCGTGTGCTCGAGCCGGCGTACATCAGCACCGTGGACAGCGGGAATATTGCCGGGCACCTCATCGCACTGCGGCAGGCGTGTCTGGAGCTGGCGGTGCGCGAGCCTTTGCTCGAGGCGCGCGTACTCGCGCTCGCCGAGCAGGCCGATGCGTACGTGACGGACATGGATTTCGGCTTCCTGTACGATGCAAAGCGGAAACTTTTCACCATCGGGTACCACACCGAGTCACTGACGGCCGACGAATCCTTCTACGACCTGCTGGCGTCCGAGGCGCGTTTGGCGAGCTTCGTGGCGATCGCCAAGAATGACGTACCGGTCGAGCACTGGTTCCGGCTCGCCCGCCCGCTCAATCGCACCTCGTCGGCGACCGCTCTGGTGTCGTGGAGCGGAAGCATGTTCGAGTATCTCATGCCGCTGCTGGTCATGCGGTCGCTGCCGTTTACGATTCTCGATCAGACCTATCACGGCGTCGTCGAGCGTCACGCGGCGCATGGCCGAACGCACAACGTGCCGTGGGGCGTGAGCGAAAGCGCCTACAATGTGCGCGATCTGCATCTGACCTACCAGTACCGGGCCTTCGGCATTGCGGATCTGGCCCTCAAGCGAGGCCTCGAGCGCGATCTCGTCATTGCGCCCTACGCCACCGCGCTCGCAGCCATGGTGGAGCCGGCGCGAGCCTTCGAAAACCTACGCCGCTTGGAATCGCTCGGCACGCTCGGCGAGTTCGGTTTCGTCGACTCGCTCGATTTCACCAGAACGGCTCCCGGCGAGCGTTTCACCATCGTGAACACGAGCATGGCGCACCACGTCGGCATGACCGTGGTCGCGCTCACCAACCTGCTCGACAGCGATGTCTGGCAGAACCGCTTTCATGCCGCGCCACTCGTCCAGTCGGCGCAACTGCTGCTGCACGAGCGAATTCCCCGTCGCCTCTTGCTGCGTCAGGCGCAGATGCCGCGGATCCCCGTCGAACGTCCCGCCACCGCGAGCGATCAGCCGGTCGTTCGTGAAGTGGACACGACCACGCGTACGAAGCCGCGCGTGGCCATGCTCGGCGCGTTGCCGTACACGGTCATGTTGAACCACAACGGCAGCGGATACAGCCGCTACGAATCGCTGGCCGTTACGCGATGGCGCGCCGACAGCACACGCGACGATCTCGGGCAGTACTGCTACGTGAAGGATGTGGACAGCGGCCGCACTTGGTCCACGTCGCATCAACCCGTGTGTGCGCCAACGCATCACAGTAAGGTATGGCTGGCGTCCGATCGCGTGACGATGCATCGCGTAGACGGCGATATCGAGACACGCACGGAGATCACCGTCGTTGCCGCGGATTGCGCCGAGGTTCGGCGGGTCACGCTGATCAATCTGGGCAGCGAACCTCGCGACATCGAACTGACCAGCTACGGGGAGATCGTCATGGCGCCGCCCGACGCCGATCGGGCGCACCCGGCCTTTTCCAATCTCTTCGTCGAGACCGAGTGGCATGCGTGGTGTACCGCCATCACCGCCACGCGTCGACCCCGCTCTCCTGACGATCCGGCCCTCTGGTGCGTGCATGTCGTGGACGCCGGTCCGGATCGCGTCGGGGACGTGAGCTGCGAAACAGACCGGTCGAGATTCCTCGGTCGTGGTCGTGGCGTGCGTCAACCCGCGGCACTCGAGACGAACGGCGCACTGAGCGGCACCATCGGACCAGTGCTGGATCCGATCTTTGCCTTGCGCACCCGCGTGCGCGTGACGCCCGGGCGCGCTGTGAGTGTGGCCTTTACCACACTGGTGGCTTCCAATCGCAAGGCCGCCTTCGAGTTGGCGGGACGCTACCACGATGATCATGCCGCGCAGCGCGCCCTCGACTTCGCGTGGACATCGACCCAGCTCGAATTGCGTGAACTCGGCATCACACCGGCCAGCGCCGCGACGTTCCAGGAGGTCGCCGCTCAGTTGCTGTTCCGCGATGGGTCACTCGCACCGCCGCCCGATGAGATCCGACGCAACCGCGGCTCGCAGCCGCAACTTTGGATGTACGGGATCTCCGGTGATCGCCCCATCGTACTGGCGACCATCGACTCGATGGACGGTCTCCCGACGTTGCGGGAACTGCTCGTCGCCCACCGGTTCTGGAGTCGGCGCGGGCTCACGGTCGATCTCGTCATCATCAATGCGTCCGGCCATGACTATCTGCAGGAGCTGCGCGACGCCATCACCGAGGCTGTCATCTCGACCAATGACGCCGCGCTGATCGATAAGCCCGGCGGCGTGTTCGTGCGTCGACTCGACGCGTTCTCAACGGTCGACTACCTCATGTTGTCGGCCACGTCACGGGTGCAGCTCACCTGCGACGGCCGCTCGCTGACCCGCATTCTCGAGAGCGTGGCCCTCCAGGCCAGCGATCGACAGCGCAATGCGTCGCAGAGTCTCGCCACCCGCACGCTCGAGCGCAGCACGCCAAGCAGTTCGACCATGGGGATCGTGCCGGTTGATCGCCCGGGTGCGATCGCATCACTGGTGTCGGCGCTTCGACCGCTGGTCAAACCGTTGATGCCACGGATCCTTCGCGCGCGCGCAGAGCCGGATAGCCTGCCGACACTGCCGACGAGCGCGCGATTCGACAACGGGATCGGCAGCTTCGACGACGAGGGTGACTATCTCATCCGAGTCGACGACGAACAGCTTCCTCCGGCACCGTGGTCGAACGTGATCGGCAATCCGCACGGTGGATTCCTCGTTACCGAACGCGGCGCCGGCTGCATGTGGGCGGAGAATGCGTTCTTCTATCGCGTGACGCCGTGGCACAACGATCCGGTCTCCGATCCGACGAGTGACGTCCTCTATCTCAAGGACGTGGACACGGGAGACTTATGGAGCGCCACGCCGGCGC
Source organism: Gemmatimonas groenlandica (assembly GCF_013004105.1). NCBI lineage: Bacteria > Pseudomonadati > Gemmatimonadota > Gemmatimonadia > Gemmatimonadales > Gemmatimonadaceae > Gemmatimonas > Gemmatimonas groenlandica. The sequence continues at coordinate 932,652 of NZ_CP053085.1, read as the reverse complement.
CGATTGATGACGGTCGCTATCTCGTCCGACACGGGGCTGGCGAGTCCACGTTTGAGCACGAGCACGATGGCATTCACACCACGCTACATCTTGGGATGCCGGATGATGCGGCGGCCAAGCTTTCTCGCTTGCGCATCACCAACACCTCGACCGAGACACGACAGCTCTCCGTCACGGCCTTCGTGGAATGGACGCTCGGCTCGCGTCGTGAGGACACGCAGCACCAGGTCCGCACTCGGTTCGCTCCCGAGCAACAGGCGATCCTCGCGCAGAACACCTTCGATGCGCAGTTCGCCGAGTGGACGGCCTTCCTCGCCGTCAGTGAGCCAGTGTCCAGCTATTCGGCCAACCGGCGCAGCTTTCTCGGGCGCAATGGCTCGCTCGCCGACCCGGCGGCGCTCCGTGTGGACGGACTGGACGGGATGACCGGTGTCGCTCTCGATCCGTGTGCAGCGCTGCAATTCGACGTTGTCGTGCCGCCGGGCGCTTCCCGTGAAATCGTGGTGGTGCTGGGCGCGGCGCGTACGGAGGCCGAGGCGCGTCGGCTCGCCGATCAACTCCGGTCTGTGCCGGGTGCGACAAGCGCCGCCCGGCGTACGGTCGATGCGTGGGACACACGACTCCGTGCCATCACGGTGCGTACGCCGGACCCGTCGTTCGATATCCTGATCAACAAGTGGTCGCTCTATCAAGCGCTGTCGTGTCGTATGTGGGCGCGGATGGGGCTGTACCAGAGCAGCGGCGCGTACGGCTTCCGCGACCAGCTGCAGGACGTGATGGCGTTCCTGTACGCCGAGCCAGGTGTCGCGCGCGAGCACATTCTGCGTGCGGCGTCGCGGCAATTCCTTGAAGGCGATGTGCAACACTGGTGGCATCCCCACAGCGGGCGCGGGGTGCGCACACGATTCTCCGACGACCTGGTCTGGCTGCCGTACGTGGTCGATCAGTATGTCCGTGTTACCGGCGACGCGACCGTGTTCGATGAATACGTACCGTTCCTGTCGATGCGTGAATTGCTGCCGCACGAGCACGAGATCTATGATTTGCCCACCGTAACCGAAGACTTCGGGAGCGTGTACGAACATTGTCGTCGGGCGCTTCGCCGGGCCTGCACCATCGGCGTGCACGGGCTCCCGTTGATCGGCACCGGCGACTGGAACGACGGCATGAGCCGCGTGGGTTCCGACGGCAAGGGCGAGAGTGTGTGGCTGGCGTGGTTTCTGGTATCGACACTGCGCACGTTCGCGACGCACTGCGAAGCGCGCGGCGATCATGGCGAAGCGCAGGACATGCGGCGGAAGGCAGATGCCTACGTGCTCGCCGTCGAAGCGAACGGCTGGGATGGCGGCTGGTATCGGCGTGCGTACTATGACGACGGTACGCCGATGGGCTCGTCGGCGAACTCAGAGTGCCGAATCGACTCGATCGCACAAAGTTGGAGCGTGATCTCCGGTGCGGGCAATACGGCACGCCAGCGCATGGCGATGGAAGCGCTCAACGAGCAGCTCGTACTCGACGATGCGCGGTTGATCATGCTGCTCACCCCGCCGTTCACCGAGGGAACGCACGATCCGGGCTACATTGCCGGATACGTCCCGGGAGTCCGCGAGAACGGGGCGCAATACACGCACGCCGCGCTCTGGGCCGTACTGGCCACGGCCATGCATGGGGACGGTGAGCGCGCGTACGAACTGTTCCAGATGATCAATCCGCTCACGCATGGCGCGACGGCCGAAGGCGTCGAGAAGTACAAGGTGGAACCGTACGTGGTGGCGGCCGACGTATATACGGCGCCGATGCTACTTGGCCGCGGAGGATGGACGTGGTACACCGGATCGGCCAGCTGGCTCTATCGCGTCGGCATCGAGAATATTCTCGGATTCACCAAGATCGGTGATACCCTGCGCATCGAGCCGTGCGTGCCGCACGACTGGCCGGAGTTTCAGATCCAGTACCGCTTCGGTCGCACGACGTATGACATCACCGTGCGGAACCCGGCGCTGCTGCGCCAGCGTGGTTCACGCGTCACTCTCGATGGAACCGTATTCAGAACCAATACCATTCCGTTGGTCGATGACGGCGCCGTTCATCACGTAGTCATCGACGTCGCGACACGACGGTGACATCGGACCGCGAACCATCCGGGGAGCGACTTATCGAGGGACCCGGCGGTCGATGCTCGTCGCAGCAGCACAGGTCGTGCCGACCGTCACGCGGTCTGGCCGGATCGGAGTGAGCACCCATCCGGCCTCGGCACTCCACGTGCCCGTTCCGAACGCCTCGCGGCATTCGGGCGGACGGCGCGCACCGACCACGTAGATCATGTCAAAGAGAATGCCCGACGCGCGGCGCAGCGCGTGGTGGGTGCCGAAGAGCTCAGCAAAACGATTCTCGGCCGAGAGGCCCTCGGTGGCATCGACCGTCTCGAGAGCGCCACGCCGCAACGGTCCGTCGCGGCGCTCTCCTGCGCGGGGTGTGCCGCTGCGAACCCTCGAGAGCGCGAGCATGCGATCGTGCCCCGAGACGTACAGCACCAGGCGTTCGGTGAGCGGCTGGAGGTTCGCGACCACCGAATCTGCGAAGCGGTCGCGATCAAGATCGGGCGCCGCGAACACGATCGCCCGCGTGGCCTCACGCGCGAGCCGCGCACGCAGCGCCGTGGAATCACTGAGCGCACCGACCAGCAGCTGCGCGCCAAGCGAGTGCGAGACCAGCATGAGTCGGGACGCGGGGAGCGCGTCGAGCATGACCTCCGTGGCGCGTACCAAGGCCGGCTGACTTTCCACGGCCACCGCCGAGTCGCTGCGGTAGGCGCGATCGAGAATTGCATTTCGCGTTGGCCGCTCGAAACCGGCGCCGTTCGACGGCCAACAGAAGGCCACCCAGGGCACCGGCGAGCGGGAGCGAATCCGCGCTTCCGCCGCGTATCGCCAGCACTCGCGCTGCGACGTGCCATAGCCGTGCACGAACAACACGGCGAAGTCGTCGGTCGCATCGCGGCCCGTCGCGTCCCGGATACCGCGCACAAACTCGCTGCGCGTCAGCATCACGGAGTCTGCAACCGCGATGTCCAGACCGTCTTCGAGCACGTCGGCGGCGCGACGATACGTGTGAATGGCGAGCCCGTACGCGAGCGAATCGGCGAACCGTCGCGTGTCCCGCCCAGCCTCACGGGCCCGCGCGGAGATGTACCACACCGTGTCGGCCAGTCGTACCGACGCCGCCGGTGACGACTGGGGCGCTGGCGTGGTTACCGGCCGCTGCGGTGCACACCCGGCGCCGCCGAGCAGCACGACGGCGAGGATCGTCCACAACCGCCCACGACGCGCGCCCATTGAAGCGTGAGACATGTCACCCGATAAAGTGTTCTGGCAGCGTCCTAGAAGTGCGCAGCGCTCGCATTCTCCCACGCACGAGACATGCCCGTGGTCGACGGGTCGATGAGCAGCTGCCCGTGCATAAGCTGCGGGTAGATGTCGGCGTAGCTGCGGATCTCCATGGCGCTGACGCGCTTCATGATGAACCACGGTTTGAGATCCTGCGGCCGTTGCAGTCCCGCGGCGCCCAGCACCTCGAAGAAGCTCTTCACCGTTTCGCGATGATACCGGGCCACGCGGTGCGACTTGTCTCCCACATGCAGCCCGCCCACCAACGCGGGATCCTGCGTAGCCACACCGGTCGGGCACTGGTTGCTGTTACACCGCAGTGCCTGAATGCAGCCGATGGCGAACATCATGGCGCGGGCGGCGTTACACATGTCGGCGCCGAGGGCGATCTTGGTGGCCATCGAGAAGCCGGTGTTCACCTTGCCCGACGCGATCACGCGAATGCGGTCTCGCAGTTCGCTGGCGACGAGCGCATTGTGCACGAACGACAGCCCTTCGTTGAGCGGCGTGCCCACGGAATCCGAGAATTCCAGCGGTGCCGCGCCCGTCCCGCCCTCGCCGCCATCGACCGTGATAAAGTCCGGCGTGATGCCCGTGCTCATCATGGCCTTGATGATGCCGAGGAACTCGTGTCGCTTGCCAACGCACAGCTTGAACCCAACGGGCTTTCCGCCAGAGGCGTCACGCAAGCGCTTCACGAACTGGAGCAGTTCCGTGGGGGTGGAGAACGCCGTGTGGGCCGGTGGCGAGATCACGTCGTGACCGGGCTCCACCCCGCGAATCTCCACGATTTCCTGGGTGAGCTTTGACGCCGGCAGGATGCCGCCGTGCCCCGGCTTGGCGCCCTGCGACAGCTTGATCTCGATCATCTTCACGTTCGGCAACGCGGCGCGTTTGGCGAACTCCGACTCGCTGAATCGCCCCTGCCGGTCGCGCGCGCTGAAGTAGCCCGTGCCGATCTGCCAGATGATGTCGCCGCCCGGCTCGAGGTGATACGGACTGAGTCCGCCCTCACCGGTGTTGTGCGCAAAGTTGCCCATCTTCGCACCGGTGTTGAGTGCGAGCACCGCATTTTTGCTCAGTGAGCCGTAGCTCATCCCCGACACGTTGAACACCGACGCCGAGTAGGGCTGCGTGCAATCGGGCCCACCCACCGTCACACGCGCAAACGCCGCATCCGGGTGCGCGGGCGCGAGCGAATGGTTGATCCATTCGTAGCCGGTAGCGTACACATCCTTCTGCGTACCGAATGGCAGGGTATCCAGCTCACCCTTCGCACGCTGATAGATGAGCGAGCGATCGTTGCGGCTGTATGGCTTGCCGTCGCTGTTCGACTCGATGAAATACTGATTGATCTCGGGCCGGATCATCTCCAGCAGATAACGCGCGTGCCCAATGAGCGGGAAGTTCCGCTTGATGGCCTGCTTGGTTTGCTGCATGTCGGCCACGCCGCGACCGATCAGTGGCAGAATGATGAACAGCGACAGCCAGGCCGGGGGCCAGATGGCGGAGGCCGCCGCGACCAGCAGCAGGAGGCCGGTCGACACAATCAGGAATTGGGTACGCATTATGGCGAGTATCGGCCGGAAGGCGCGTGATGGCGAGTCGGCAGGGCATTTGCGGGGTACGACGCCTCAAGCGTCGTCGCATCAGACGACGCCCCCTTTCACTCGCGCGCAGGAGTTCCGTATGGCCGAAGCAGTCGCCCGTCGTATTGTCATTGCCAGCTTTGCCACTCCCAAGGGCGCTGAGAGCACCCTCGATCGGTTGAAGGGCGCCGCCGTCGGACTCGGCAATACCGCCGTCGTCACCCGTAACGAGAGCGGCGAGGTCGAGTTTACGGAGTCGCAGGATTGGGGAATGGGAAAGAGCGCGCTCGTGGGCGCGATCGCGGGTCTCTTGTTACCCGGCGTCGGTACGATCACGCTGGCCGCCGGTGGCGCGCTGGCGGCGTACTTCATTGACCGCGGGTTCCCGGACGCCCTGCTCAAGCAGATGGGCGAGGGACTCGCGCCCGACAGCTCGATGCTCGTGCTGTTGGTCGCGGACACGGACATCGCGCGGGCCACCGACGTGCTCACGCAGGGCGGCGGGACCGTGATTGGCACCAGCACGGAAAGCGATCTGACGGCGGCCATCGCCGGGCTCTCGTCCTGAATCGCTTAGCCCACTCGGCGGTCTTGTCCGCAACGGCGGCCGCCGAGTAGGCTTCGATTCACCCAGTTTTCGGAGCAGCATGCAGCGTTCGGCCATTCTTACCGCAGTGCCCCACGGACGTGGCCGTACTCGCCAGGTCACGATCCGCAACGTCGGCGACGAGGTCGCGCTGGAGCTCGGCATTCAGTTAATGGCCGAGAAGGAAGACCGGACCGATTGGCTGGAGGGCACGCGCCCGCGCGTGCTGGGACCGGGCAAGGAAGTGTGCCTCGACATCGCGCAGTCACCGGGACCGACCGAGTGCCGGCTGATTGTGTCGTGGGTGGACGGGCGCGGGAATGCGAGCCGGTGGATCGGAGCGATCAGCCGGCGGTAAGATCGGCGCGTATTGTTACATGGTTTGATCGTCGGGAATGCGGATTTGACGCGGTCGTGAGTGGCATTTGACCGCGAAGCGGCATCGTGAACGCTGTCGGCAAGGCCTACGCGAACCACCCCGTTCCAGCTTTTAGCGAACAAGGAACGCACCGCACCCGCTCCCTCGCTTTACGCTGCAGGCGCTCGGCGATTTGGCGCTGCACGCGGACGACCACCGACTTGGCGAGGCCCGTCGCAAGCCACTCGCGGTGCTCGCCTATCTGGCCGTAGAGGCCGACCCGGAGACCGAGCGCGCGGTCAATCGCGAAGCGCTCGCCGCCCTGCTCTGGCCGGACGTGTCGCCTGAACGCGCGCGTCGCACGCTGGCCCAGACGCTGTACGCGCTACGACGGGAGTGTGGCGCCGATGTGGTACTCGGTACCAGCCAACTGACGATCAATGCCGATGTGATCGCCTCGGACGTGCGCGATTTTCTCCGCGCGGGCGAGGCCGGCGATCACGCTGCGGCGCTCGCTTGCTACCGAGGCCCGTTTCTCGATGGCGTCGCATTCGCTGGAGCCGTCGAGTTCGAGCACTGGGCGGAGCGCGTGCGCGAACGGATCGCGGCAATGCACGGCGACATGATCCGGGCGCGCGCCAATGCGCGACCTCGCTCGTCGCCGGCCTCGATGCCGGCCTCCTCGCCGGCCGAGCCGCTCGACTTCCCAGCGACGGTTACGCCGCGGCGACGTGCGCGCGGCATGCTCGACGCGCCGCGCGCGGTGGTCGGCGGGGTGATCGGAATGGCCATCCTGGCGCTGGCCGCAGCGCTGCTGGCGCGCTCGCCGGCACGGCCACGACCGGAAACTCTTCACGAACTCGCCGAGCAGAGCCGCCGCGCGCGACTTGAGGCTCGCATCGCGTCGATCGACACCGCACACCTCGGGCGCGTGGTCGTGCTTCCACCGCGCAACGTGACCGGACAGCCGGCGTACGACTCGGTATTACGGCACATGTCGTGGTGGATCTACACCGTGGAGCGGCAGACGCTCTTCCAGACCGTACCGGAGTCGATCACCGTGCGCCTCGACCGGGAGCTGCGCGCTACGAACATGCCGACCACTACGACTATGCAGATCGCCGAGCTCCTACGTACCACGCAGGCAGCTCTGGCTATTCAACCCCTGCTGTCGCGGGCCAAAGGCGACTCCCTGCGCGTCTCATTTGTGTTCTATCGAGACCTGTCCCGCACGCGTGTGGCGGAGCGCGGGTCGTCAAACCTCGAGACCATCACCGGTCCCGCGACGTCGGCGGTCGCGGTCAACGGCAACCGTGCCGCGTCGGACGCCGTGAGCAAGCTCTATCGCTGGCTGCGCTCGACGGAGACGTGCGATCCCGACGAACACGTCGGATACGAAACGGCGCCGTGGTGTTGGATCGAGGGGAAGCAGCTTGGCGTGGTCGTGGGCGTCGACGAGCGGCAGCGGCGCGTTGTGCAGCGATAGTAGAATCCGGTCAGCCGCTACGGCACGACAAACGGATCCGTCGACGCGGTGACGCGGCCGCCGCCAGCGCTCTCAACCGAAAACCCGACCACGAGGCGATACGTCCCGGCTTCAGTCGTTGACGGCAAACGGTATCCCTCTTCCGTTTTTGCATTGCCGGCAAGCACCCTGAGCTCAAGCGTGCACGCCCTCCCACTCATATCGACCACGTCCCATTGTCCGGCGCGGAGTCGATCGAGGCGGCCATTGGCACAGAGATTGTACCCGAGGCTGGCCTCACTCGCATTGATGATCTCGAGTTGGAGACTGGTCGCGGAGGTCGGACCGCTGACCGATCGCACCACTAGACTGACCTCTCCGGCATTCGGCGCCGTCGCACCGTGTGCACGACAACCGGCGCAGACCGCAGCGATCGCGAGTGCGCGAAGAAATACACGAATGTTCACAAGACGCTCCGGTTGGAAGACGGCGGCGTTAGAGTGGAACCAGTGTCAGTGAAACCTGCTGCGTCGTCGCGGCGTCACAGCCGCAATCCGTCGTGGCTCGAACGCGCGCGACACTCACGCTACGCTCAACAGTCTGATAGCCCGTGGCACCAAATCGCAGCGTGTAGTTGCCCGCATTGCCAGGCACGACGCAGCGCCCGGTCGTGGCATCGCACGACACGCGCGTCGTAAACGGCGCGACCACGTCGACGAAGAGTCCCGGAAGCGGGCCGCCGGCGGCATTCGTGACCACGCCTTCTACCGCGATCGGCAACGGACACGGCATGGCCACACAGTTCGCCATATCACAGCCGCCCATCAGCAGCGCGAGGCCGGCCGCGGCCTTCACGCGCCCTCCTGCAACAACACCGCCGTCACCGGTCGATCCGCAGCCTGCGTGCCAAATGCCACCGACGCTCGCGCGCCACCAAACGTCTGGCCCGCCGCGCCGAACGCGCACTGCACCTGCGCGCCCGGCGGCGGAAATGGCAAATCAATCTTCACGGTGAAGCGGCCCTGCGCATTCGTGCCCACGCCGGTCGTCGAAAATCCAGCACAGCTCACGGTCAGACCCGCCGATGGCGCGACGACATACGGCTGACCATTCGCGCGCAACACTGTTCCTTCGATGGTCGCGAACGCGACGGAGCTGAAGGGACAGGTTCCACCACCGCAGCCGCCGGCATCGTCGTCACAGGCCAGCAGGCTTAGCGCGAGCGCAATTGGGGCGAGCGCACGCAGACTGCGCACGATTGCCGGAGGCCGATCGCCAGCGGCACCGATTGGCGCGAGCTCGTGTTGAGAACAATCGTGCCAGTTTCGCGCTTTCACATTCCCCTCCGGTTGGGTGGACGCTTCACGTCGTCGGCAGTGCATTGGAATTCAACTCGAAGTGCCGCGGAACGTAGAGCGGCTCCACGAATAACAGCCGAACAATGGCGTTGTGGACTCCGTGAAATCCAGTGGTTGCAGTGGAAGAAACACAGCCTTGGGTATCGCAATTGTTGCCACTTGCGCCGCGCTGGAGACTCGGTGTTGGTGCCGAAGTTCCGCAAGGCGTGGGGACGCTCGACGACCTGCGGCCGATGCGTGGGACTCACGTTGAGGTGGTCATGCGCCGGTCATGCGAAGCGGTGCGGAAGCCGGACGATGGCCGCGTCGGCGCGGACGATGCACTTTCTCCGTTGGAAGCGACTCGTATGCCGCTTGGTGTGCCACCTCTGGGAGGGAATGCATGTCTGAATCAAGACCAGATATCGGAGATCGTGTTCCACGGGCCGAGGCGGTGGTGGCGGCTGCCCTGGACGCATTTGAGAAGCAAGACTGGCCCCGATTGATCGCACTGACCGACGCGGGCTCGCTCGTGACGCTCAAGTCGCGATACCTCGCGATGAAGCGTATCGAGCTCGGCCGAGAACCTCCGTTTGGCGCGACGGAAATGGAATTGGGCGAGGTCCCCTCGGAACTCGAGGAGTGGTGGCGAAACCGGCGTCAATTCGGCGAGCTCGCCGGTATCACCGAGATCGAGCATGCCGAAGCGCTGGACGACACCGAATTCCTTCTGCGATGGGCACAGGCGCGGCATCCTCAGTATTTGGTCGACGGGGTGTCGCCGTGGCATCCCCGAGACCACGTCGAGCGTCGCTCGGTGGTAGGGAGCGTGGCCTTGTTGCCCGACACCGTCGCCGTAGTCGTGCGCGCGGCCGAGACGCACCCGTTGACCACACTTGCCGCGCTGTCAATGATTGCCGTTCTGGGTGACAACACCGGTGACTGGGCCCTCGACGCATCGAGTGGCTGGCTTGGTCTCGCCGATTCCTATCTTTGATCGAACGCAAAAAGCCCCGGCGCGAGGCCGAGGCTAAGTGCTTGTAAAATCGACTGTTATGCAGTCGGGATGACAGGATTCGAACCTGCGACCCCCTGAACCCCATTCAGGTGCGCTACCGGGCTGCGCCACATCCCGTCGCGGTCAACCATCCCGCGGACAGACTGAAGAACGTAATCCCCTCGGCCGTTCCATACCAGTGGTTCCCCGCCAGATTCCACGGTGTCGAACGAGGCGCCCCCCGGCTGCGTACCCTTCTCGACCGCCTCCGCCCGCCTTTGCTGAGTACCGTGTGCCCCGTTTCGCTCCACGTCTGCTGTCCCTGCCCCGTCGCTTCGCGCTCGTCGCTGTCATCATCGGCGTGAGCGCCACCAGCCCTCGTCGGCTCGCGGCCCAGCCGTCGCCCAAGGTCGCCCGCGCCGTCCGCGTATCACGCGCGCCCAAGATCGACGGCCGGCTCGACGATGCCGCGTGGACCCCCATCCCCGCCGTCGAAGACTTCGTGCAGCGCCAGCCGCTCGAGGGACAGCCCGCCACCGAAGGCACGCAGGTGTATCTCGCCTACGACGACGACGCCATCTACGTGGGCGCCCGTATGCGACGGGTGAATCCGCGCGACATCGAACGCGCCGTGACACGCCGCGACGGAGCGGGCACCGCCGAACGCTTCACGATCACCTTCGATCCGCAGATGGACCGACGCACCGGCGTGGGCTTCAGTGTGTCGGTGGCTGGCGTGCGCTCCGACTATCGCCATACCCGCGACGCGGACGGCGACGGACGCGAGAGTCAGTTCGATCCCGTCTGGAGCGCCGCCGCACACGAGGACGCGACCGGATGGACGGCCGAGATGCGTATTCCGCTCTCGCAGCTACGCTTTCCGAAAGTCGCGAAACAGCGCTGGGGCCTGCAGCTCGAACGGTGGATGCCCGACAAGAATGAAGTCGTTCAGTGGGCCATGATCTCGCCGCGCGAAACGGGGTTCATTTCCCGTTTCGGCACCCTCGAGGGGCTCGACGATCTTACCACCACGCGCCCCGTGGAGCTGGTACCGTACGTGGCTGGTGACGCGACCCGACGCGCGACCTCGGTGGCGAACAATCCGCTCGACCGCCCCTTCGCCGGTCGCATGGGACTCGACGCTAAGATGGCCGTCGGCTCCAGTCTCACCCTCGATGCCACGGTGAATCCCGACTTCGGTCAAGTCGAAGCCGATCCGGCTGAAGTGAATCTCTCCGCCTTCGAAACGTTCTTCGACGAACGCCGCCCCTTCTTTACCGAAGGCAGTGAAATGGTGCGTGGTCCCGTGTCGGGATACTTCTATCCCCGTCGTATCGGCGCACCGCCGCGCGGCACGGCGTCCGGCGATTTCGTAGATATCCCGCGCGCCAGCACGATTCTCGGTGCCGCCAAGCTTACCGGCCGCCTGCCGAGTCGCCTCTCCATCGGCGCCGTCGCCGCCGTGACCAGCGACGAGCAGGCGCGCGTGCACATCAGCGACTCGAGTCTCACCCGGTCCGTCGCGGTCGAACCGCGCGCCGCCTACGGGGTGCTGCGGCTCCAGCAGGAAATCGGCAAGCAGGCGTCTACCGTTGGTGTTGCCTTCACCACAGTGCAGCGGCAGTTCAGCAATGCCCCGTCGCTCGCGTCGCTGCTGGCCCGGGAGAGCTACTATGCGGGGGCCGATTGGCGTCTCCGCTTTCAGCAAGGCAAGTACGCCATCACCGGATTCGTGGCCGCCACGCACGTCGCCGGCGACACAGCGTCGATACGCCGCCTGCAACTCGCCAACACGCGCCTCTATCAACGGCCCGATCGGCGCAACGCGATGTATGATCCGCTCAAGACCTCGCTCTCGGGATACTCCGCGCAGCTCCGCGCCGACAAAGACGCCGGCCGGCACATCCTGTGGGGCGCCGAAGTGAAAGTCGAGTCGCCCGGCTACGAGGTCAACGATCTCGGGCGCCTGCAGTCCACCGATGACGTCGAGTACAACGCGGACATTCAGATTCGCGAAACCGTACCGGGTCGCATCCTGCAGAACTGGCGATTGGGCTTCGACACCCGCGGCGCGTGGAATTTCGAAGGCGCGCATCAGCTGAATACGTGGGCGCAGACGACCAACCTCACATTCAAGAATTTCTGGAGCGCCAACGTACGCAACCAGATCGAACTGCCCACCATCGACGACGCGCTCACCCGCGGCGGTCCGTACATGGGCACCCCCAAGCGTTTCCGTCAGGAACTCCGTCTCAGCAATCAGTCCGGCGCGCGCACCGGCTGGCGCGTGAACGGCGCGTGGGGCACCGACGAATTCGGCGCATGGCGTCGTGACGCGGCCGCCCAACTCACGCTACGGCCGTCGCCGCGCGTGTCGGTATCGGCCGAACCCACGTTCCAGTCGGGGGTCGACCCACGCCAGTACGTCACGAGTATCGCGGGCGGCACCCGCACGTACGCAACGCGCTACATATTCGCGTTCATCGACCGCACCACGATTTCCACGAAGCTCCGCGCCAATTACGCGTTCTCGCCGAACCTGTCGCTCGAGGCGTACGCCGAGCCGTTCGTGGCCAGCGGACATTTCTCGCGCGTGGGCGAACTCTCCGCGCCGCGCAGTCGTGTACTACGGGAATACGGCACCGATGGCACGACGATGACCACGGACTCCGTCGGCACACGCACGATCACCGACGGCACGCAGTCGTTCACGATCGGTAATCGCGACTTCAACATTCTGTCATTCCGTTCCAACATGGTGATGCGATGGGAATGGACGCCGGGCAGCACCTTCTTCCTGGTCTGGCAGCAGAACCGACGGACCGCCGAGGCGTTCGGCGACCCCGCCCGCGCAAGTGATCTGTTCCGTACCACCCGCGCCAGCGGTGACAACTTCCTGGCCGTCAAAGTCAGTTACTGGTTGCCCGTGCGGCTCGGGGGACGCCGCTGAGGCTGCTCCCGACGTGCAAATGTCACACCGGATCACCGTCAAAGCGGCCGCCGGCGAATTGACATCCAGACCGCCGACCGCACCTTTCTCATATGCCTACTGCCCTGCGCGTCCTGCTATTGGCCTTCGGCCTGGCACCTGTGTCTCTCGCTCCCGGCACGACGTCATCGATACCGTCATCGATCACGCCAGCGGCGGTAGCAGCCCGAAAGACCGTCGCCGTGCTCACGTTCGACAACAACACCGGCAAGTCGGACTACGATCACCTCGGTAAAGGCATGGCGGCCATGATGACAACCGACCTCGCCGCGGTGAACGACATTCAGCTGTTGGAGCGTGAGCGGCTGGCCGATGTCACGAAGGAGATCGATCAGCAGCGTTCGCGCTATTTCGACTCGACGACCGCCGTCAAGGTGGGACGTCTCTCAGGGGCGCAGTACATCGTGATCGGCTCGATCGCCGCGGTGGATCCGCAAATGCGCATCGACACGCGCATCATCCGCGTCGAAACCGGCGCCATCGTGAAGACCGCCAACGTGACCGGCAAGGAAGAGAAGTTCTTCGACCTGCAGAAGAAACTGGCGCGGCAGTTGGTGAAGGATCTCGACATTGCGCTCACGCCGGAAGACGAGGCGCGGCTCGATGCGCGACAGGAAGCCAATCGCGTGGACGATCTCGACGCGGTGGTGAAACTCTCCAACGCGATGAGCATGGCCGATGCCGGTGACTACGGTGGCGCCACACTCAAGATCGCGCCGGTGGTCGCGAAGTATCCCAACAGCACCTTCGTGAAAATCACCGCCGACGAAATCAAGAAGCGGGCGGCACAGAGCTCGAAGGAAAAGGCCAAGAACGGTATCAACACCGGCATCAACAAGCTGATCAAGCGGAAGTGGCCGCCCGCGAACTAAGCGGGCACTGCACAGTCGACCTAGCCGCGCGCACTCGCCAGTGCCTCGTCGACCGACTTCCGCAGATCATCGAGTGCCACCGGCTTGAGTAATACCGCATGCGCGCGAGCGGCCGCAATCCGCTCCGGCGTAAGGCGATGGCTGAAGCCCGTGAGAATCAACACCGGCATGTCCGGCCGCAGCATATGGACCGCCTCCGCCAGCATATCACCCGTCATGACCGGCATCGTCTGGTCGGTAATCAGCAGGTCTACCGCCGACGGCTGCCCTTGAATGAACGTGAGCGCCGCCTCGGGCTGCGAGAACACGTGCACGACATGTCCATAATGCTGCAGCGCGCGCTCGACCACGCGTGATACGCCCGGTTCGTCATCCACGACGACCAGACAGGCACCGGCGTACGGACTCTGCTCGAGCACATCGTTCTCGTCCGCGTCCATCGCGCTCCCGTACGCCTCCGTTGACATCTCGTCCTCGGCTTCGAACTCCGTGATCATCTCGGTTTCGTCGAGTTCTTCGTCCCACAGCCCCTCGATGATCGCGCGCGGAAAGACGATTTCGAACGTGGTGCCATGGCCGATCTCGCTCATCACATCGGCACGACCAAGATGTGACACCACGATACCATGCAGCACCGCCATGCCCAGTCCGGTGCCTTCGCCGGTCGGCTTCGTGGTGAAGAAGGGCTCGAAGATCCGGTTTCGCACATCGGCCGACATACCATCGCCCGTGTCGCGGACCTGAAGAACCACGACCGACCCGTGCGGCTCGGGCGCGAAATCCGGCACCGTACGCGACGACAGCGCGATGGTGAGCACGCCATCGGTCTTGTCGCGCATCGCGTACTCGGCGTTCGACACGAGATTGAGCATCAGCTGCTGCAGTTGGGTGGGATCACCCATCATCAACTGCGAGTGTTCCGCGCCCTCGATCACGAGCGTGACCGTGCGCGGAATCATGCGGCGCAACAGCGGTTGGAGGTCGAGGACCAGCCGCGACAGATTCACGTACTCGCGCGTCGGGGTGGACCGTCGGCTAAAGGTGAGAATCTGCCGCACAACATCGCGCGCACGGTCGCTGGCATCGAGAATCGCACCGAGATTCTCCTCGTTGCTGCGCCCCTTTCGCAATGCGCTCTTTGCGAGCTCGGCGTTACCGCGAATGACGCCGAGCAGGTTGTTGAAGTCGTGGGCAACGCCGCCGGCGAGTGTGCCGAGGGATTCGAGCTTCTGCGCCTCCCGGATCTGCGCCTCGAACCACGCCTTTTCCGCTTCCGCCTGACGGACCGTACTCAGATCGCGGATCACGAGATGGCGCAGCAGGCTTCCCTCGTTCGGTACCGCGGTCACCGTGCATTGCACCGGAACTTCCGTGTCACCGCGCCGCACCGTGAACTCCTGCGGCGGCGGCGTTGTCGCGCCCGTGCCTGGCGGCAACGACACGAGCTCGTCGAGTGGACGGTGCTGCAGCTGCTCCGGCATCGAGACGCCGAACAAGGTCGCCGCCATCGCATTCCCCGTGACGACGCGACCGTCATCCACCAGCAACTGCGCATCCATGGCGCGATCGAAGATCGTGCGGAACTTGCGCTCGCTGTCGCGCAACCGACGTTCGCTCTCCAGTAACCGCAATCCGTTGCTGCGGATGACATTCACCCGCCAGCGGAATGCGGCGATCACCAGCAGTACCGCCAACGCGGCGTACAGGCCAAGTGCATACCAGGTCCGCCAAATCGATGCACGCACGGAGAAGGTCCGCCGCACGGGTCCATACTCGCGGCCTGCCCAGTCGTACGCCCACGCCTCGAGGTCGTAGTCACCGGACTCGAGATCGAGATAGTACCGGTTCGGTGCATCGAGCCACTCCGAGCGCCTCGCCTCGGGGACACTATCGACGATGCCCACCGAAGCACTACCGCCGTCGACCTCATCACCACCACCGAAGATGGCGTTGCGGCGGTGCAGGCGCACGCGATATCGCGTCTCCTCCTCACGATGGTACGTGAAGAGCATCGGTTCGACGTGCAGGTCGTTCTCGTCAGGATCGAGCACGAGGTCGTCCGCGAGCTCACGTGCGGTTGCTTCGGCCGTTGCGCGCAGTTCGAGTCGGGCAGGAAGCTGCCGGCGCGCTGCCGTCAAATCCACGACGCCAAGTCCGGCTGAGGTGCCGACCCATACGACATCCGTCGACCCGCCGATCGAAACGGACGACACTTCGCTCGAGGGAAGTCCATCCGATTCGGACACCTGCGTGGCGACCCGCCACTGCGCCGTATCCGACTTCGTCACATCGACCGCGGCCAGACCGGTCAGCGTCGAGACCAGTAGCAGACCGTTACGGCCGCAATGAATCGAGGTCGGGCCCAGCGAACTGCTCAGCGAGAGAAGCCGCGGCGGCAAGAGTGTCCACGCCGTCCCTCCGTCCTCCTTGCGCCAGAAGACGCCGCGCTCGCTATCGAGTGCGAACAGATGCGGAGATCCGCCAACCGGCATCCGACAGATCTCGCTGACGACGCCGGTGCCGAGCGCTCGTGCTCCGACGTCGGGAATTCTCTCGAGCGCGCTGCCCGACGCCATGAGGCGGTGCACGACGTGCGCACCGCCTGCGTAGATCACCGGCGCCCCGTTTACATCTCCCGACGCAAGAGCGGTCACCGAGCCACTCACCGGAAGCGATGAGGGCATCCAGCGCGTCCCGGTCCACTCGACGACGCCGCGGTCTGTTGCGGCCACGAGCGCATCGCGACCGTCAGGAAGCGTGAGACGTTGCACGCGATGTACGCGGCGATCATCCAGCCCGGCTCCGAACGACTCGATCAAACCGTCACGCCGGACGAAGAGACGCCCATCGGCCACGAAGATCATGCGCGCCGCGGCCGACGATACCTTCTGCCCGACCGGCAACGACGGATCGAGACGCACGAAGGCGATCTGACGCACCGTGCCGTACGACGTGCCGTTCGGGCGCACCAGCCGCTCGACGCGACCATCCGATGCCAGGTGAATCAAACCGGAGCGCGTAGATCCCATCCACACTTCGTCTCGGCCACCAGCGGCTGACACCGCAAGTACCGCGGTCAAAGGCTCTTCGTAGCCTCCACTGCGCAAATCGACAGTGCCCGCGACACCGACGGACAGCCGTGAGAGGTGACCGCCACGCGCCGAGATGTACACGGCAGCGCCGCCAGCGTGGCGCGGGACTGCACGCAGCAGTGTGACCGTCCCTCGGCGTTCGGAGATATTCGACGGGATCGCGCGCCACATGCCGTTCCCCTGCGACTCATACAACTGTCCGTCGGTGGTACCCACCCAAAGCGTGAACCCACCGGACAGCGCGGGCACGGCTGCCACGCGATTGGCGCGAGCCGGCGAGCCGGCGAGTCGTACAAAACGACGTTCGGTTGCATCGAGTGCGTACACACCGCCGATGCCCGCCACGAACACTCGCGCGCCGCGCGCGCCGGGAGCCGCGGCGAGGTACTGTGCGTCTGGGGTATCGAGGCCCTCGCGCGCCGTAAAGGCGGTCCATGCGCCTTCTCGATATCGCGCCACGCCGCCGAGCGACGAGGCGACCCAGAGTTCGGGTACGCTATCTGCACCGCTCGTCGCCGTCACCATCATCCCGAGCGGTGAAATCCCCGCAGGAAGCGTCATGCGCACGAACTTCGCGCCGTCGAAGAACGCGACGCCGTTCGACGCGCCCACGACAACGCGGGACGTTCCGTCGATCGCACGCGTTTCCGCCAGGCTGTAGATCACTGGTCCGGGAAGCCCGTCCGCCTCCGAGAACCGCTGGAGCGGCAATCCGCTCCGCGATCGGAGGACGCCGCGGCGCGTGCCCATCCATCGGGAATGATCAGTGCTGAAGAGCAATGACCGCACTTGCTGGTCGGCGAACTCCGCTGGCAGGGGTTCGCGTCGCCACGTGCCGCCAGCATACGAGTACAGGCCGTCCTCTGTGCCAAGCCACGGCTGGCCACGTGCGTCGACGTCCAGGGCGTACACGGTGGAGCTACGCAGACCGGAGCTTCCATCGAACCGCCGCTCGGCCAACATGCGCAGCTCAGCCGCCGCCGGAATCACCGCCGCGAACGATGGCGATGGTTGTGCCTCGGACTGCGGTGCCGTTCCCAAACACAGAAGCGCGGAAAACAGCGCCCCCGCCACGCCATTGGTGCCACGACTCACGCGAAACCCTTGGCAGCGGCCCGCACGGCCTCGTCCATCGGCGGATACGCCGACTTGGTAGACTCGAGCGTCTCCACCAGCATCCGGGCGATGAGATGATTGCGCACCGCCTTGTCGTCGGATGGAACCACGTACCACGGTGCCCAGGGCGTACTGCAGCGTTCGAGCATCTCTCGATACGCGTCGGTATACGCATCCCATCGATCGCGATCTTTCAGATCTTCCAGCCGGAACTTCCAGTTCTTCGTCGGATCGTCGAGTCGTGCCTTCAAGCGATCATGTTGTTCTTCACGGGACACGTGGAGCATACACTTGCGAATGATGACACCGCTGTCGGTGAGCATGCGCTCGAACGTGTTGATGTGATCGTACCGGGCGCGCCACACCGGCTCGGGTACCAGCTCGCGTACACGCACCGCAAGGACGTCTTCGTAATGCGACCGGTTGAAGACGCCAATCATGCCACGCGGCGGCACTACCTGATGCGCGCGCCAGAGGAAGTCATGACGCAGTTCGAGCGGCGTAGGCGGGCCGAAGGCCGCCACGTGTACGCCGGTGGGATTGAACGCGCCGTACACCGTCTTGATGACCCCGTCCTTTCCCGAGGCATCTCGGCCCTGCAGGACCAACAGCAACGCGTGGCGTCCGTCGGCGTGAAAGGCGTCCTGCAGTTCTGATAGCCGTGCGAGGAGCGTGGCGGTGGCCGCCTCCAGTTCGGTCTTGTCGAGCGAGCTCTCGATCCGCGCCGCCTTACTCCCGAGTTTGATCTTCTCGTCCAGGTCGACCGGCGACAGCCGCAGCGACGACGTAGGATTCGCCATCAGTCGGTCCCGCCGATCGTGGCCGCGCGACCCGTCATCTCCTGCACCGCGATCACAAACGCCAGTTCGCGCGCTGGCGTGGGGTCGTTCGCGTCGAAGGCCGTGGGCACCAGTGTGCGAAACATCTCTACTGCCTGGCCGAACCGTTCGACATCCTCCGGTGGCCCGTCAGGATCGGGAAACTCGATGCGCCCGTGCACGACCACACTGCGCCACTCGAACAGCGCCGTGATCTCATCGACCTCAAACGCAATCCACGGATGATGCGCGAGCACGTTCACCTTGGTGCCGTACTGCGTGCGACCGTAGATGTGTCCATTCGCGTACACGTAGTGGATCGGCTCGATGTCGACGCGATCGCGAAAAGTGAAGGCGAGACGACCGACGTGCTGCGCCGTGAGCAGCGCCTCGCATTCCGATCGATCGATTACGTGAAAATCAGGCGGCTTGGTCATGCTTCCTCCGTCGGCTCGAACGGCTCCATGTGAATCAGCACTCCCATGGCCGCCGGCACCCGCTGCCGAATCGCGGTTTTCACCATACCGGACAGAATGTGCGCGTCATGGAGCGAAAGCGCAGGATCGGCCTGCACGTGAATGTCGACGTAGAATGCAGTACCGGATTTGCGGATTTTGAGCTTCTCGATGGCGAGCACACCGGGCGTGCCACGCGCGGCGTCCGACACCGTCGCCAGCACGGACGGTTCAGGCGCACGATCCATCAAATCACGCAGCGCGGTGCGCAGCAACAGGCTGCCGTTGATCACGATGACGCCGGCCGCCACCAGCGCCGCCCAATCATCCGCCGGCTCCCACCCGGGACCGCCGACCAGTGCGAGGGCGATGCCGATGAAGGCCGCACCGGAGGTGATCGCGTCGGCGCGATGATGCCACGCGTCGGCCGCGACGACGACGCTACCTGACACCTCGCTGACGGCCATCACCCGCTTGGCGAGCAGTTCCTTGACCACGATGACCATCGCCAACACGAGCAGTGTCCACCAGGCGGGCGCATGGTGCGGCGTGCGAATCTCCGCGATGGCTTCGATGGCGATGCCCGTCGCGGCGCCGAGCATAAGAGCGGACACGGTGGCCGCTGCGAGCGCCTCGGCGCGTCCGTAGCCGAACGGATAGAGCTCGTCGGGATCCCGGCTGGCGATCCGGAGACCACTCCAGACTACCAGCGAACCGATCATGTCAGTCGAACTCTCGACGGCGTCGGCGACCAATGCGTAGGAATTCCCGAGCAGCCCGGCCACCAGCTTGATCACCGCCAACCCCGCATTGATCACCAATCCGAGTTGCGCGAGCCGCTGGGACTGGGGAACGGGGGGACGGGAAGAAGGGTCCGAGCTCATCTGTGGCGAAAGGTAGTGGGAAAGTGTGATGGATGACCATTCTCGATCGTCCCTCCCTTTGAAGTCGTCCCTGTGACGCTCGTGGCATCATTTGTGTGATGTAGCTACTGTTGCCGGGAGACTCTGGCGACGTAAGTTACTAGACGGTGAGTGCGACAACGGTTCTAACTCCTTTCGTCCCAATTCGTTGACGGACGTTGGTGACCGCGCTCATCAAAGCAAACCTATTCGGGAGGGATATGCGTACCCTGCACAAGTTCATCATCGGTGCCACGCTCAGCGTTGCACTTCCGGCGTCCGCGTTCGCGCAGCGTCAAGGTGCCATCGAACTCGGCGCCTTCGGCCGTGTCACCAAGTTTGCCGACACGCTGAAGCTTGACACCGGTCTCGGCCTCGGTGGCCGCGCCGGTATCTACGCGTTCAAGAACTGGCTCCTTGAAATGGAGCTCAGCTACGCCGATGTCGACGTCAACCTGCCGCGCACCGGCGACACGTCGCGCGACACCCTCAACAAGGTGTCCCACGCGTTGTGGGCCTACCGTCTGACGTACAACCATCCGCTCTCCGATCGCCTCAAGCTGCTGGCCGGAGCGGGCTATGCGTATGACTCGTATGGCCGCGTGCGCATCGTGGCACCGCGTGGTGGTGGCCCGCAGGGCCTGCTCGGCTTGCGCTACGTCATCAATGATCGCCTCTCGGCGCGCTTTGAAGGCACCGGCACGTACGTGCTGCCGGCCGACGACGACGCCAAGCCGGTGGCTCGTGCCGCCGCGTTCAACCTCGGCGCTCAGGCTGGCCTGAGCCTGTCATTCTTCACTCGCGACCCCAAGCCGCGCATGCAGTATGACACCGTGCGCGTATCACAGCGCGACACGGTCTACGTGAATCGCATCGACACCGTTCGCATCGCCGGGCCGGCGGCCCGTCCGATCGTGATCGGCGCGATCAACTTCGCGTTCAACAAGAGCGATATCTCGAACGAAGCGAAGACGATCCTCGACGTCATTGCGGCGTCGCTGGTCGAGCCGACCAACTCTTCGCGCACGATCACCGTCACGGGTAACACCGACGCGATCGGCTCGGAGCGCTACAATGAAACGCTGGGTCAGGCCCGCGCCGATCAGGCGAAGGCCTACCTCGTGTCGAAGGGCGTGGCGGAATCGCGTGTCGTGGCGCGTACGCAGGGTGAGAAGGACCCGGTTGCTCCGAACACGACCGACAACGGCCGTGCGACGAACCGCCGCGTCTTGGTGATGCTGACCAACTAAGGCTCGTCCTTGGTTCTGCAGTACTGCGAACGCCGCGTCGATCTTCGGATCGACGCGGCGTTCGACTGTGATCCAGTTAGATTGTGCGACGCATGAACACTTCAGACACCCCTGCCCCAGTGCCCGCGCCGTCGAGCAAGCCCACGGCGAAGCCGGAGGCGAAGCCTGCGACGCTCTCGCACCGGCTGGAGTACATCGGGACGCGCATCGCGGTGTTCGGGCTCCGGCTTCTCGGCTGGCGCGGTGCGAGTTGGGTGGGGGGCCTGATCGGACGCTTTGTGTATAGCCCCGTGGGCATCCGGGCCGGCGTCGTGGAGCGGCAGATTGCTGCCGCCTTTCCCGACTTTTCCCGTGAGCGCGTGCTCGAGGTGTCGCGCCGATCGTACGATAGCCTCGGCCGAACGTCCATCGAAACGGCGGTGCTCCCGGGGACCTCGTCGCAGCACGTGCTCGACCGGGTGGAACGCGTCAAAGGCTGGGAGCTGGTCGAGGCGGCGATGGCCAAAGGCAAGGGTCTGCTCATCGTGACCGGCCATTTGGGGAACTGGGAGTTCGGCGGCGCGTACTTCGCGGCGCGCGGTATTCCCATCGATGTCGTGGCCCGTGGCATGGCCAACCCGATCTTCGATGCCTATCTCACACGCACGCGGCGAGAGATCGGCATGGAAGTGATTCACGACAAGGATGCCGTGCGGCGTACGCCGCGATCGCTGCGGGAGAACCGCGCCATCGCTTTTGTGAGCGACCACGACGCCCTGGGGCTCGCCAGCACCTTCGTGCCCTTCTTCGGCCGCCCGGCCAAGACGCCGCGCGGCCCCGCCGTGTTCTCATTGCGCTTCGATGTCCCCACGGTGTTCGTGGGTGTCGTTCGTCAGCCCAGCGGGCGCTATGCGATCCTCATCGAGCCGGTGGAGGTCGAACGCACTGGGGATCGCGAGGTTGATATCGACGCGATCGTGCTGCGCTACACGCAGATCCTCGAGCGCCTCGTCCGCGAGTACCCTGAGCAATACTTCTGGCAGCATCGGCGTTGGCGTCGCCAGCCGCCCGATACGCCGCCGCATCTGGGCGAGCCGTAATCCGTGAGCCCTTTCAAGAAGTCGAAACGCCCCAAGACCGCGAAGCGCGTCACCGGCTGGC
Source organism: Gemmatimonas groenlandica (assembly GCF_013004105.1). Classification (NCBI taxonomy): domain Bacteria; kingdom Pseudomonadati; phylum Gemmatimonadota; class Gemmatimonadia; order Gemmatimonadales; family Gemmatimonadaceae; genus Gemmatimonas; species Gemmatimonas groenlandica. The sequence goes on along the minus strand of NZ_CP053085.1, from coordinate 910,300 downwards.
GTGCCATCGTGAAGCGGCTGGCGATGATCGCGCTCATTCTCATGGTGTTGCCGATCCCGTTCATTCTGCTGTTCGCGATGGTACAGCCCCCCATCACATCGGTAATGCTGCAGCGCGTGGTCGCGCGGACCGCCAACGGCGAGCGGCCGATCTGGCCGGCGCATACCACGGTGTCGCGCCGCGAGTTGTCGCCGTATCTCCGCCGCGCGGTGCTGGCATCCGAAGACGATCGTTTCTATCTCCACTTCGGCATCGACACGGTGGAGATCAACAACGCGCTCGAACGCCGGCGCCGCGGCGGGAAGCTGCGTGGGGCATCCACGCTCACGCAGCAGGTGGCCAAGAATCTGTTCCTCTGGAACGGACGTTCCTTCGTGCGGAAGGGCATCGAAGCGTACATCGCGTTACTCCTCGAACTGATCCTGTCGAAGGAGCGGATTCTCGATCTGTATCTCAATTTGGCCGAATGGGGGCCAAACGCATTCGGCGCCGAGGCAGCCGCTCAGCTGCACTTTCGCAAAAGTGCAGCCGATCTGACGCGGGAGGAGGCTGCACGGCTGGCAGCCATTCTCCCGGCCCCGCGGCGGTGGTCGCCGAAGGGCTCGATCGCGACCCGACGCGCGGCGACGATTCTGATGCGGATGCAGTACGCCGCGCCGAAGACCGAACCGCCCGCACCGTCGAGAAAAGCACGCAAGGCTTAGCCGCAAGGCGTAGTCGCCAGCCGTTCCCCGGCGTTAGGTGCCGATCACCAGACCGCCGTCCACGGTGAGCACGGCGCCATTGATGTACGCGGCGAACTCGGACGCGAGAAAACAGTAGGCGTTCGCCACGTCCTCGGGTGAGCCGAGGCGACCGGCTGGTGTGTGCGCCTGCATGGCCTCGAGCGCCGACGCCGGCATTCGGGCGGTCATCTCAGTGGCAATGAACCCCGGCGCGATCGCGTTCACGGTGATGTTTCGCTTACCGAGTTCCCGCGCCCACACCTGCGTCATGCCGATGACGCCGGCCTTCGTGGCCACGTAGTTGGTCTGACCGAAGTTGCCATTGAGCGCCACCACCGACGATGCGTTCACGATACGTCCGCCGCCGCGTTTCAGCAGCTCGGGGACCACGGCCTGCGTGCACGTGTATACCCCTTTGAGATTCACGGCGATGACGGTATCGAACTCGTCGTCCGTCATGCCTCCCGTCACGGCACCGTCCTTGATCTTCACCAACTGCGCGTCTCGCGTGACGCCGGCGTTGTTGATGAGAATGTCGATGCCGCCGAAGCGTGCCACGGTTGCGGTTACTGCTGCCTCGACGCTGTCGCGCTGTGTCACGTCGGCCTCGACGAACACGACCTCCAATCCTTCACTGGCAAGCTCGGCTGCAACGGAGTTACCGAGCGCGGCAACGCGATCCCAAATCGCGACGCGGGCGCCACTTTGCGCGAGACGACGCGCCGTGGCGCGTCCAATGCCGTTTGCGCCGCCGGTCACTACCGCGACGCGCTGTGTCAGATCGATATGCATGCGCGCCAAACTATCGTGCGGCCTCAGCCGTGCAAGGGGAAATATGTCTGTATCTTTCGTACATGAAGCAAACTGATCTCCTGTGGAAGGTGGCTCTGCTCGCGACCGGCTTTCTCAGCGCGTGCCGCAGCGAATCACTGACGCCCTCGGCCCCGACCTCTCGACCGGGGATGCGCAACATTCCTGAATTGCCGTCGATGCCGGTGTCGATTGTCGATGCGCCGATCAGCTACGCACTCGAGCCCGCACTCGTGGCACTCGAGCAAGCGGTGCCGACACGCTTCGGCGATCTCGAGAAGCGCGTGCAGATTCCGAGCAACAAGCGGCAGGCGGTAGCCTTCGCCGCCAAGCGCACGCCATTCGCGGTCAAGTTCGACGGCCAGAAGCTCACGTTGACGACCACCGTCTCCTACACTGGCCGCGGATGGTACAAGCCGGTGATCGGTCCGACGCTCAGCGCGTCGTGTGGAACGGATGACGCGCCACCGCGGCTCAATGTCGTGCTGTCCACCGACATCGGGCTCAATCCGGCGTGGGTGTTGGAGTCGCATTCGCGCGTGGCATCGCTACGTGCGGCGTCGAGCGATGTGCGTGACGCCTGCTTGGTCACGTTCCTCAAGATCGATGTCACCGATCAAGTGATTCGCGCCGTCCGACCGCTGCTGGCGTCGAAGCTGCCTGCCCTCGACCGCAAGATCGCTGCATTCGACGTGCGTAAGCGCGTCGAGAAGTGGTACGGCATGCTGCAACGTCCCATTCGTGTGCGCGACAGCCTCTGGCTCGAACTGTCGCCGGAGCAGCTCCGACTGGGCGAGTTCTCGCTGCAGGACAGCGCGCTGGTGGCGACGATTCGCCTCTACGCCCATCCGCGCCTGGTGGCCGGCCCGCAGCCGATCGACCCCAAGTCGCCGTTGCCGCCGCTCTCGCCTGCACTCAAAGAGGTCGGCGACAGCGCCCGCATTCGCATCGAGGGCTTGCTCCCCTACGACGTGGCGTCGTCGACGCTGTCGCGTGAGTTGATCGGCCGGAAGTTTCGACGGTTCGGCCGCTCGGTCCGCCTCGACTCGATCGCCGTCTCCCCGCTCGACGACGGCCGGGTCGTGCTCGCGGTGCGCGTGAGCGGTGACATCGACGGCACGGCGTATCTGGTCGGCACCCCGCAACTCGATCAGGCCACACGTGCCCTGATCGTTCCCGATCTGGATTTCGACGTCTCCACCAGCAATGCGCTCGTGCAGGGCCTCGCGTGGCTCCGCAAGGGCGACATGGTCGCTCAGTTGCGCAAGCAGGCCCGCTTCCCCCTCGACACCATTCTCGAGGAAACGCGGACCAAGGTGGAAGGCGCGTTGAACCGGGATCTCACCAGCGGAGTCGAGCTGTCGGGAACGGTGCGAACTGGCAAACTGCTGGACGTCCTGGTTCATCCCCGCTGGCTCGTCGTGCGGGCAGAAGCCGCCGGTACACTGGCGCTCGCAGTCGACCGTCCCATCAAGGTCAAGAAGAAGATCGGCGCGGCGCGCTGAGTGTCGCACGCCACGACTGCACCCTTGGTTCGTTGCGAAATCGCCGTTACACTGCGCTCGCGGCCCGTCATGGCGCCGCCTGTGCCCAATCATCACGCCTCCGTGCCGACTCGCGCCATATTCATGTTCTCCCGTCAATCGTTCTCGCTCGTTCTGAGCGCAGTCGTCGCCGTTGGCACTTCGCTCGCGCCGGTCGCAGCGACGGCGCAAACGACGGCAAAGCCCGCCGCAAAGCCTTCCGCAACGTCGTCGACCAAGCCGAAACCCAAAGCACAGGGCGCGCTCGGTCCGCAGTCCGGCGATCGTCACCTCGCCTTCAAGGGCAACGGCAGTGACGCCGACTCCCTATGGCCCGTGAAGACGCCTGCCCCGCTTCCGGGATCCATCCTTCCCGCCAAGCGCGTGCTCGCGTACTACGGCAACCCGCTGTCCAAGCGCATGGGCATTCTCGGCGAGTTCGAAACCAACGAGATGCTCGCCAAGCTCGAGGCGGATGCGGCCGAATGGACGCGCCTCGATCCGGCGCATCCGGTGCAGCCCGCGTTGCACCTCATTGCCATGGTGGCCAATCCCGACCCGGGCCCCAGCGGCAAGTATCGCACGCGCATGGACAGCGCGCTGATCGAGAAGGTCTATGGCTGGGCGAAGTCGAAAAACGCGCTGCTCTTTGTCGACCTGCAGGTCGGTCAGAGCACGCTGCAGCAGGAACTGCCGTGGATCGAGAAGTTCCTGATGCGCCCCGACGTGCACCTTGGCATCGATCCTGAGTTCTCGATGAAGGCGAGTGGCGCGGTGCCGGGTCGTCGCATCGGCACCTACGACGCCGCAGACGTGAACTACGCCATTCGCTTTCTCGCGAACCTCGTGGACAAGTACAAGTTGCCGCCCAAGATCCTCGTGGTGCATCGCTTCACACCGAAGGGCGTGACCAACGCGCGGAATATCAAGCTCGACCCCAAGGTGCAGGTCGTGATGCACATGGACGGATTCGGTGCGCCGTGGCTGAAGCGCGACACCTATTATCGCGACATCAAGCGCGAGCCGGTTCAGTTCACCGGCTGGAAACAGTTTACGAAGGCGAAGAACGACAAACCGCCCACGACGCGCGAAGCGATCTTGCGCCTGTGGCCTGTGCCGCTGTACATCCAAGTGCAGTAGCACCTCCCGCGGCCGCCGCATCGCAGTCGGGGAGGTCGATCGCCTCCCCGACTGTCCTCGTCACTCCGCATGCAACGTCGCGAACTCCTGAAGGCCGCCGCCGCAGCGGCCGCCCTCACGCTGATGCCCCGCGAGGCCCGCGCCGCCTGGACGAAGGCGCTCGCCGATGCTGCACCAACGGCCTTGCCCTCTGCCGCTCAGCCAGCGCTGCTCACCGCCTCGCAGCGTACCACGCTCGCCGCCCTCGCCGACGCGATCATTCCCCGCACCGATACGCCAAGTGCGACCGATGTGGGCGTATTGGCGTGGATCGACGTCATTGCGATGGACTACTACACCGACACCGACCGTCGCGCCTTGACGACGGGGCTCGATGCCATCGATGCGCAGGCCCGCGCGATTGCTGGTCAGCCATTCGCCGCGATCTCCGGCGACACGCTCACCCTCGTGATGAACGCGCTCGACACGCCGTACGATCGCAACGCGCCCGCCGCACGCGGCTATTCGCGCGTGAAGGGGCTGGTGATTCACGGCTACTTCACGAGCGAGCGTGTGCAGCGTGATGTGCTGAAGACCGAAATCATGCCGGGTCGCTTCGACGGTGCCGCGGACATGCCCGCCCGCAATGGAGGACGCGATGAGTGAGGAGCTCTTGATCGACGCGCAACCACAGCGTCGCGTGTTTGACGCCATCGTCGTCGGCTCCGGCATCAGCGGCGGATGGGCGGCCAAGGAACTCACGGAGCGCGGCTTGGCCACCCTCGTGCTGGAAGCCGGGGGCCCGGTGGATTTCGGCGGCAAGGACTTCGTGGAGCACATTCAGCCATACGAGATGAAGTACCGCGGCTGGGGCGATCGCAACGCCCTGGAGAAGGAGCAGCCGGTGCAACGGCAGTGCTACGCGTGCGACGAAACCGGACGCAAGTTCTTCGTGAACGACCACGACAATCCGTATGTCTCGCCCGACGACGCGCCGTTCAAGTGGTTCCGTGGACGTCAGGTTGGCGGACGCTCGATCATGTGGGGCCGTCAGGTCTATCGCTGGAGCGATCTCGACTTCGAGGCGAATGCGAAGGACGGTCACGGCACCGACTGGCCGATTCGCTACAAGGACATCGCGCCCTGGTATTCTCACGTAGAGCGCTTCATTGGCGTGACGGGCGCGAAGGAAGGATTGGCCCATCTGCCTGATGGCGAGTTCCTGCCGCCGATGCAGATGACGGTGGTGGAACAGGTCGCGCGCGAACGCATCATGAAGGCGTTCAACGGCGAGCGCGTCATGACCATCGGTCGCGCGGCGATTCTTACGCAGAATCACAACGGACGCGCTGCGTGTCACTACTGTGGACCGTGCGAGCGCGGCTGCGTGACGCACTCGTATTTCAACAGCATCGGCAGCACGCTGCCCGCCGCCCAGAAGACGGGGCGTCTCACGCTGCGCCCGCACAGCGTCGTGGCCGAAGTGCTGTACGACGCCAAGCGCGGCCGCGCACGTGGCGTACGCGTCATTAATGCCGCCACGAAGCAGGAGACCGTGTACGAGGCAAAGGTGGTGTTCCTCTGTGCCTCGACCATCGAATCGGTGCGACTGTTGCTGAACTCCACCAGCACGCGCTGGCCCGACGGTCTGGCCAACTCCAGCGGCACGCTCGGACGTTACGTGATGGATCATCACTACGGCTCCGGTGCCGGCGGCACGATGCCCGGCTTTCTCGACAAGCGCACCATCGGCCGTCGACCGAACGGCATATACGTGGCGCGCTTCCGCAACGTGAGCACGAAGAGCCCGGATTTCCTGCGCGGCTATGGCATGCAGGGCGGATCGAGTCGCTCCGGTTGGGGACGCGGCAGCGGCATGGCCGGCTACGGCGCGGCATTCAAGCAGTCGCTGATCGATGATCTCGGACCATGGGGCATCAACATCGGCGGTTGGGGCGAAACGCTGCCGCACGCCGACAACCGCATCACGCTCGATGGGACTACGAAGGACAAGTGGGGCATTCCCGCCGCCCGCATTGACGTGCGCTGGCGTGACAACGAAATCGCCATGAACAAGGACGTGTCGGCCAGCGCGGTCGAGATTCTCGAAGCGGCGGGCGCGATCAACGTGCGTCCCAATCGCACGATGCATCCACCCGGCCACTGCATTCACGAGATGGGCGGCGCACGCATGTCGACGACGGCGAAGGACGGCGTGCTGAATGGCTGGAATCAGGCGTGGGATGTGCCCAACTTGTTCATCACCGATGGCGCCGCGATGTCGAGCAGCGCGTGTCAAAATCCATCGATCACGTACATGGCGCTGACCGCGCGTGCCGTGGCGCACGCCGTCGGTGAACTGAAGCGGAGAAACCTGTGATGTCGAAGCCTTCCGAACCGGCCAGCGACTCGCTCAGCGTGTCCCGCCGTGGGGCGCTCCTCGCCCTTGGCGCCGCGGCCGTCTCCGTCTCCGCATCGCCGCTCGGCGCCGCAACGACCGACATCGCCGCGGGGCGCATCGACGCCGATAGCGTTCGGGCCGGACGCCTCAATCAGTCCGTGGCGCGCTGGTGCTTCGCACGAACACCCATCAACGATCTGTGCGCCTCGGCAAAAGGCATGGGGCTGATGGGTGTCGATCTCCTCGGCGATACCGAGTGGGAAGTGCCGAAGCAGTACGGCTTGCAGTGCACGATGGGCAACAGCTTTGGCGCGATTCCGGTGGGCTTCAACCGGCTGAATCAGCACGACAAGCTGCTGGCCGACGGTGAGGCCATGATCCCGAAAGCCGCCGCGGCAGGCGTTCAGAAGATCGTGGTGTTCAGCGGCAACCGCGGCGGAATGTCGGACGGCGAAGGCATCGCGAACTGCATCACCGGTCTCAAGCGGTTGATGCCCGTCGCTGAGCGGCACGGCGTCGTGCTGTGTATGGAGATGTTGAACAGCAAGGTCGATCACAGGGACTATCACGCCGATCACACGGCGTGGGCCGTCGAAGTGGCGAAGGGCGTGAACTCACCGAGCTTTCGCCTGCTCTACGACATCTACCACATGCAGGTGATGGAAGGAGACGTGATCGCCACGATCAAGGCGAACCTCCCGTGGATCGGACATTTCCACACGGCAGGGGTGCCGGGTCGAAACGAGATCGATGGAGGGCAGGAACTCAACTATCGCGGCATCGCGGAGTTCATTGCGGGATCGGGATACCGCGGGGTATTCGCGCATGAGTTTTTGCCGAAGAGGGAGGGGATGAAGTCGTTGAGGGAGGCAGTGGAGGTGTGCACGGTTTAGGGGGCTGTCGGCTTTACGGGCTTTGGGCTGTTGGCTTGGGGTGGTGGGTGGTGTGTGGTGGGTAGTGGGTGACAGCGGCGTGACACCGGGAGACGATTACACCGCATTGAGGCGCTTCAGCAGGTTGATGAGCATGCGCCTCACTCGTCCGATTCGAGAGAGGAGTTCTTCGGCGACGGGAATCGGGAGCGCGTGGGTATCACGCGCGAGCATGAGGTGATTCGCGGACTCGGTCGCCGAGCCAAGCGCAATCGCGAGGAAGCGGACGAACTGCGGGTCGGTGAGTTGCCCCGACCCTTCCGCGATATTCGCGGGGATGGAGTCGGCGGCACGACGAAGCTGGTTGATCAGCTCCGCACGCCCTCGTGCAGACTGTTTCGCCGCGAGATCGACCGCGACGGCAAAGGCGTGCGCCTCGTGCCACACGCGCAGATTCTGAAAGTCTTGCATGCGGTCGAGTGTAGGCGCGATTTCAGAACCCGCGTCATCCAAGCGACGCACGCGTGGTCTTGGCGGCGCCACCCGCTGGCACCCACTACCCAAAACGCATTACCCACCACCCCAAGCCAACAGCCCACAGCCCGTTACGCACCGAGCCCGCCTCCACCTACGGATAAACCAGTTGACAATTTCCCACCCTCTCCCCATACTACTGCACAACCAGTACTGACTTCCCCGCAGCCGCCATCGACATGACCGACGTCCATTTCCCACCGCGCGAGCTCGCCGTCATGAGTGTCCTCTGGCGACTCGGCTCCGCGACCGTGGCTGATGTCCGCGACGCCATGGAGGAGGACCTCGCCTATACCTCCGTCCTCTCGGCCCTCCAGACCCTCGAGGATAAGGGCTACGTGCGTCACGAGCCCGAGGGTCGGGCCTACCGCTACTTCCCGGCGGTCGCCGCCGAACGGGCCGGGCGCAGTGCACTGACCCGCATCAAGGACGCGATCTTTCAAGGGTCGGCCGAGCGCATGTTCACCCAGCTCGTGTCGGATAAGCAGCTTGGCCGCGAAGAGCTCGAGCGCATGCGGGCCCTGCTTGATGAGCGACTCGGGGACGACGCATGACGCCCTCGCTGATCATCGGCTGGATGACACAGGCGATCGTGGTCAGTGCCCTCCTCGCCGCCGCCGCGCTGGTGTTGCAGCGGCTGGCCGGTCGCGCGTTGCCGGCGCGCGTGATCTGGGCAGGCGCGCTGTTCTCGTCGCTGGTGCTGGTGCTCGTCGCGCCACTCCGGCCCGCGCCGCAGTCGACGCTCGCCACCATCACGCTCGACGTCGCCGGTACGGCGACCACCGGCGCGAGGGCCTCGCGACCTATGGACGTGCGCGCCGCCGTCGCCGCAGTGACTGGTCGCGTGAGTCGCGCGCTCTCAGCACCGGTGTCCTGGACCACGACCGCCGTCGGCGGCGCCATCGATCGCGCACCGGTCGCCGCACAGCAGGCCATCACGCTTGCCTGGCCGCTCTCCTCCGCGCTCGTGCTCTGCGCGTTCGGCGTGAGCTATCGTCGTCATCGCGACGAACTCCAGCGCGCCGCACGTCATGAGATCGACGGCGTGATCGTGAGCGTGACCGAGGCGCTCGGGCCCGCCGTGATCGGTGTGCGCTCCCCGCGTATCGCGGTCCCCGTTTGGCTGCTCGATCGGTCCGACCTCGAGCAACGGCTGGTGATCGCGCACGAACAGTCTCACATCGCCGCCGGTGATCCACTGCTCCTGCTGGCCTCCTGTGGTGCCATTGCCCTGATGCCGTGGAATCCCATCGCCTGGTTCGTCCTTGCGCGCCTTCGGCTCGCCATCGAGCTCGATTGCGATCGCCGCGTGATCGGCACCGGCGCCTCACCGCGACAGTACGGCCAACTGCTGATCGAACTCTCTTCGCACGTCCCGCAGTTCATGCACGGCAGCATCGCCCGCACCCCGCTGGCGCTCACCAGCCCCGCCTTTTCCTACCACGCATCACACCTCGAACGGAGACTGATCACCATGACCTCACGACCGTCGCAGTTCATTCGCTCCCGTCGACTCGGCAGCGGTTTGTTGGCCACCGTCGCACTGCTGGCCGCGTGTGAATCACAGCTGCCTACGGCGGCCGAAATGCAGGCGATGGACGTGAAGGGCGTCGAGTCGCGAGTCGCCCAAGTGACGAAGATCAATACGGCGACCGCCGTGTACACCGTCAACGGGCGGACTGTCAGTCGAGCCGAAGCGAATGCGCTGTCGGCCGACAGCATCGCCACCGTAAACGTGCAGGGCGGACAGCAGCAAAAGATTGCCATCACCACAACGGAGGGATTGCAGGGCATGCGCGTGAGTGCCGCCGATGCTTCGGACAGCACGGTGCGTGTTACCGGGTTCAAGACCAAAGGCGCGGCGCCGGCCGTGATCAACCTCGCCGGGTCGCCGCGACGTCAATTCACCGGGATCCTCGTGCTCGACGGACAGCGGGTCGAGTCGTCGATACTGAGCACGCTCAACCCCGACGCCATCGAGTCGATCGAGGTGATGAAGGGAGATGCCGCAAAGGCGATCTATGGCGACGCCGGGGTCAATGGTGTCATCAAGGTGACGACCAAGAAGAAATAGCTTGCGGTTTTCGCACGACGAGCCGATACTGAAAAACATGACCGCGTCCCGCACGGCAGTTTCGCGACTTATTTGCCTTATTCCCGCCGACGTAACGATTCTCGTTACGTCGGTACTAGTCGTACGCACGCGGGAGAAAGGCCTCGTCGTCGCCGCCATGTGACGCAACCGCCGCCCCTCCCGAGTTCTCACGGGATGGGCGACCTGGTCACACTGCCAAGGCCCCTCCCACGGAGGGGCCTTCGTCGTATCAGGAGCACCCGATGTTCATGCGATTCGATCGTCAGCCGCAGTCCCGCTCAAACGCCCCGCATCAGCCCTCACAGGATGCAACCGGCACGCCGTTCACGCGCCCCGGCTCGTCGAACACCGGCCGTACGGTCGGCCATGAAGCCAACGATTTCCGCGAGCAGGCCGACGGTGCGCCGTAAGGGTGCCGCCAGCCGGCACCGTTTGCATTCGGCGGGCTAGGACAGCAACCGGCGGGCAAGCGCCGTCCGCTGAATGACAGTGATGGTGAGCAGGACAATCCAGACCACCAGGACGTATCGACTGACCGATGGGGCGAGCGCGATCACCACGTACACCGCGGTGGTCTCGCCGCCCTCGGCCAGTGCGCGCGTGAACTGAATCGATCGATTTCCACCGAGCGTCCGGTCTGCGCGTTCGGCGAGCGATGAAAGCGCCAGCGTGCTGGTAATGGCCAGTACGTATCCAACGAGCACCACCATCCACAGTACGACATCGGCCGGCATGGCGATGGCGAAGGCCGTGGCCATCGCGGAATACGCGAGCATGTCGAGTGTAATGTCGAGATAGCCCCCATACAGCGAGGTGCTGGCCGCAAGCCGCGCGAGCATACCGTCGAAGCCGTCCAGTAGTCGGCTCACGAGCCAGAGCGCGATGCCGATCAGCGGCAACTGCACCGCGACCAGCGCCGCCGCTGTGAGACCAAGCACCGCCGCGACAATGGTGACCTGATTGGCCGAGATGCCCGCCCGATGCAGGGCGACCGCCGGCGCACTCCAGCGACGCGCCAGCCATTGCCGAAACGGTTCGTCGATCATGCGATGAAGCTTACCCGCTACGAGGCGCGTAGGTCAGAGCGCGCCTCGTTCGCCAAAGAGGTAGCGTGCCGAGAACTGGAACTGACGCGGCGGCGCGGCGGAGAACAGGTACACCGGATCGCCCGGCCGTCCGAACTGGGTGCGGCTCCCACCGCCGCCGATGCCGTTCGCATACCCGCCCCAGGCGAGCGTGTTGAGCAGATTGAACACGTCGGCTCGGAGCTCGACGCCGCGAATGGCCTTGAGGCGCGGACGATATGCGGCGCTGGCGCCGATCGTCACAAAGCCCGGCAACCGTTCGGCGTTGCGCGCCACGCCGAAGAAGCGATCGGCGTTGCCGATGAAGCCGTTTCCGCGAATCGGCCCCGAGCCCAAGAGGTCGTAGCGCGCGACGCCGTTGCCACTCACCGCGCCAGCCAGGCGGTTCAGCGGCACTCCCGTTTGCGCGTCGCCGATCATGCTCAGCGTGAAGCCACGCGGCGACTCGTACACTGTTCGCACGGTCACACGATGACGGCGGTCGTTGTTGGCATCAGCCCACTCATCACTGGTGCACGCGGCGCCAGTGACGGCATCGACGCGATCCGTGTCGAAACAGTTGCCCTGCGTGGCGGAGAAGTTGATGTCCTCGGTGCTGTTCTGCGCGCGTGACCAGACCCAGTTGGCGTCGAGTTGCCAGTGCTCGGTGAGGGCGCGACGTGCGGCGACGTACACGGCTACGTAGCGTGCCGATCCACCACTTTGCGCAGTGGACACGCGGCGATAGCCCGACGTCGCCGGGTTGTCCGGCCGCGACGCATCACCGGGGCACGAGAACGCACTCGCGCAGGTGCGCGGTACGGAATCGGCAGCGGTGAGTCGACGCGCCAACGGATTAAGATCAGCCGTCCACGGCAGGTTCTGCGTCTCGCTCCACACCAAATCCGCACTCACGGCCCACGCGCGGCCGAACTGACGCTGGTAGCCCAACGTAGTCTGCCAGCTCATCGGCTGTTCGAGACCGAGGGCGAAGGTGCGGAAGATTTCGCGCGGCACCGACTGCACGTTCGCGTTGGGAATATTCGCGGGCAGAGGGCCGGCGCCGAACGCAGGCGCACTCGCGCCACTGAACGTCAGCACGGCGTTGCCGGTCTCACCGAGCTGTATCGCATCGGAATAGATCGCGTACGGCAGCTTCCCGGCGTAGCGGCCGACGCCGCCGCGAATGACATCGGACCCAGTCCGCGACCAGTTGAACGACACACGCGGCTGCACGTTGTCGAGATCCGGATCACTCTCGCCGCGCGACGTGAGGTCGTCGTAGTCCCAGCGAAGGCCGCCAACCACCGTGAGTGAAGGCGTGGGGCGCCACGTGTCTTCCACGAATGCACTGTAGAGCGCCTGCGACAGATTCACCTGCTGTGGGCGCGCGTCGATCGTGTACGACTGCACGCGCGCATTGGCCGGAATATCGGAGATCGAGAGCGGACGCCCCGCCTTCGGCGAAATGTTGCCGTCATTGAACACTACGTACGAACCGTTGGGATTTGTGCTGGCGGCGGCGAGGCGAAACGCCCCCGCTATGACATCGCCACCAAGGCGCAGCGTGTGACGTTCGCCGAGCTCCGTTTCAAAAACGTCGCGTAGCTGCCACTGCCGCTCCGTTTCGTCGAATACAAAGTTGCTGGATCCGACAATCGCCTGCGTCGAGAGATCGGGCGCGAGCACGGTGACCTGCGGTCGCGAGAAGTCGCTGCGTGCCGGCGGGAAATACCACCGAAAGGTGCCGAATTGCACGCTCGCGGTGTTCGACGCACGGCCGTCGCGCAGCGCGCTGCGGTGAATGAGCGCCGACAACGAGCCGATGCGTCGCGTGGTGATATCCGCTTCCGGCGTGAGTACGCCGCTACCGTCACCAGCACGATCAACCGCGCTCGCCGCGAGACGCAGGGTGGTCGTTTGTGTCGGCGACCAGCCGTGATCGAGCCGGCCGTATCCCTTCCACGTCTGCCGTGTTTCCGTACCGAGGAATTGGGCCTGCGCGGTAGACCCGATGCGATCTTCCTGCTCGCGCGTATACTCGGCGGCGGTGGCGAAGAACGTTCTCGTCGGGTTGATCGCACCGCGCAACGATCCGCCAGCCTGGACGCGCTGAAAGCCCTCCTGCTTGCGGGCCAGCGCGTTCGGCTCGGCACCGAACGTGACCGGTACGCGAGCATCGAGCGGACGGCCCGGCCGCTGATACAGGAACAGATCACCGGCCAGCGTCGCACGACCGGCTGCCGATGCGATGTCCACGATGCCGTCGGGGCTGCGTCCGATCTGCGTCGAGTACGTGTTGACCAGCGCGTCGATGCGCGCGATGGCGCCGAGTGGCACCTCCACCCGCGGACCGCCGAGGAAGCCTTCGTTGTTGTCGAGGCCATCGAGCAGGTTCTGCGAGTAGAGCGAGTTGCCGCCGTTGAAGGACAGGCGCGGCGCATCGCCGAAGAAACCCGTCGCCTGCGTGATGCCGGGAATGTTGTAGAGCAGCGCGATGGGGTCGCGCGCGTCGGTGGGCAGTGACGTCAGTTCGCGCGCCTCAATCGACCCCCCAGTGACGGCATTGGCCGTATTCAAGAGGGGCCGCACCCGCGGAGCCACCACCGACACGGCATCCAGTGTCGCGAGCGACGAGAGCACCACCGATACCGACTTCACGCTGCCGGCGACAAGTGGTCCTACCGAGACGCGCGTCGGCGAGTAGCCGCGGGCGATCACCGTCAGTTCAACCGGTGATCCACCGACCACCACGAGGCGGAACCGGCCCTCGGCGTCGGTGACGGCGCGTACGCCCTGCCCTGTCGCCTCCGCACCGGCGACCGGCGCACCCGGCTGGCTGCGCACCGTCCCCTCAATCGTCGCGGTGGACGCCTGTCCCCACGCCGTGCGGGGGGCGATCATGACTGCGGCGAAGTACAGCACGGGCACCAACCACGGTCGCATCCGGGCGACCACTGACAATCCGTTCATCACAACTCCCTTAGGTGGCGTTCAGGTCTGACCTGATACGACTGGCGTACTAAGTCAGATTCCTCCTCCTGCGTTCCTGTTTCCTGCTCTCCGACCAACGCGAATGGCCGTCAGTCCGATCGATATCGCCACGTTTGTGGCCTTGCTCCTCCTGCTGGCCGGCGCCGGATGGCGCCGGTCCGCGTCGGCTGCGTCCTTCACCGTGGCCTCCCGGGATCTGGCACTTTTTCCGCTGGTCGCCACCCTGGTGATGACCGAGTTCAACACCAGTACCCTGCTCGCCTTCGCAGCGGCTGGCTACGGGGCCGGCCCGATGGCGCTGGCCCTGCCCGCGGTGTTTCTCGTCGGACTGCTGTTCTATACCGTCACGGTGGCGCGAGCGTGGAAGCGGTTCGACCGCCTTTCGGTCGCCGAGCTGTTCTCCGTGCGCTACTCGAAGGGCGTCGGACGCACCGCGTCGCTGCTGCTGTTGCTTGCGATGACTGGTTTCACCGCCACCTACGTCAAGTCGCTCACACTGCTTTTTACGCCACTCGCTCCAACGTGGTTGCCCATTCCGGCGTTGTCGGCGTTGCTTTCTTTGGTCGTATTGCTGGCGGTGCTCCCGGGCGGACTCGTTTCGATTGTCCGGGCGGATGTCGTGGCGTTCGTGGCCACGATCGTCCTGCTGCCCTTGTTGCTGGTGCTGGGTATGAAGCAGAGCGCCCTCACGGGCGGCCTCGCGTCCGTGTTTCCCGCGAGCCAATTGTCACTGAACCCAGGCGCGCAATGGAACAGTGAAGCGCTACCGATGCGGTTCGTCTCCACGCTGACGGTCATCACCTGCTTCACCTACATCGCGGCGCCGTGGTACGGGCAGAAAATCTTCGCGGCACGCAGTACGTCGGTGGCATTTCGCGCGGTCGGCATTAGCGCCGTCCTGGTGTTCCTGCTGTACGGGGCCGTGGTACTGGCGGCGGCGCATCTGCGCGCCTCGCAACCGCTACTGGCCGACGCCCAACTCGCCGTGCCGACGATGGTGCTCGTGTGGTTGCCGGCGGGGCTGCGCGGCTTCGCGTACGCGGTGCTGTTTGGCGCGGCGCTCACCACGCTGGCCGGTGTATGGAGTGCCATGGCTACCATGATCGCCGCCGACTTCGGCGGCCCACAGCTCGCCACGGTGTCGTCGCAGCGGGTACTGCTGATTGGCTTCGCCATCAGCAGCTGGCTCGGCGCGACCTTTCTCGTCGACCAGATTCTCGATCGACTCATCCTGGCCAACATTCCGGTGGCCGCGCTGTCGTTTGCGCTCCTCGCTGGCTTTCATTGGAAGCGGGCCACGACCGCTGGCGCGTGGGCCAGCATGATCGTCGGCGTCGTGTGGGGCGTGGGCTGTTATCTCGTGGTCGGTGAAGCGGGCGGCTACACCTGGCCGTGGGCCATGTACGGCATCCCCCTGATTTTTGCGACGGGTATCATTACGTCGCTGTTGACGTCCACCGGTGCAGAGCCATGAGTGATGTGCGAGCCGCCCCGCGAGCCGGGGCATGGATTCGGCTGGCGATCTTCGGTGTCATCCTCGTTGCGTTGTGGTCTCTGGCGCGCGTGCTTGGCTTCGATTCCTACATCAGTCCGGAGCGGATCGGCACGACGATTCGCGATGCCCGTGCTGTGCCCTTCGCTGCCGCGATCTTCGTCGCGGCCTACGTCGTGGTCACCACCATCGGACTTCCCGCCTTACCGCTCACCCTCGCCGGCGGCGCCATCTTCGGCGTGGCGGCTGGAATCGCACTCACCTGGCTTGGAGCGACGCTCGGTGCCACCGGCGCCTTCCTGCTGGCCCGCGCTTTGGGCGGCGATGCGCTGCGGCGACTTCTTGGCGCTCGCGCCGGTACGCTCGATCGCATTCTCGGCGACGGGGCGTTTCTGACGATGCTGCGCTTGCGACTGATTCCCGTCGTCCCGTTCAACGCCCTCAACTTCGGCGCTGGCCTCGCCGGCGTGCGCCTCACGCACTACGTCGCCGCGACGGCCATCGGCATTCTTCCCGGAACGAGCGTGTATACCTATTTCGCCGATTCACTCCTCGCCGGCACCGACGGCGCGCGTCAGACGGCCTTCATTCGCGTCGCCATCGCCGGCGTGTTGCTGCTCGCGTTGTCGTATGCGCCGGCGCTGGCGAAGCGCGCCGGTTGGATCAGCGTGTTGTTGCTGTCACTCGCCGCCGCCACCGTGCCGCGCGTGCTATCGGCGCAGCCAGTCAGCGCGCCGGCATCCGTCGTCGATCATCGCGCGTGGAACGCCATGCTTGCCGATTACGTCACGAATGGCCTGGTGGACTACAACGCCTTTCAACGCGACGCGCGGTTCACGGCCTACCTCGCGCAGCTTAGTCGGGTACCGGTGGCAAGTCTCCCGCGAGACGAACAACTCGCGTACTGGATCAACGTCTACAACGCGTACACGATTCAGTTGCTAAACAGCCGGAAGGAGCGCACCTCGATCCGCGACATCAACAAGGTATTGGGCGTCACGCTCAAGAGCCCGTGGGCCGAGCCGATCGTGAAGGCCGACCGACGCACGCTCACACTCGACGACGTGGAGCACGAGATCATCCGCAAGCAGTTCAAGGATCCGCGCATTCACGTGGCGCTGGTGTGCGCGGCCATGGGC
This sequence comes from Gemmatimonas groenlandica, assembly GCF_013004105.1. Taxonomy (NCBI): domain Bacteria; kingdom Pseudomonadati; phylum Gemmatimonadota; class Gemmatimonadia; order Gemmatimonadales; family Gemmatimonadaceae; genus Gemmatimonas; species Gemmatimonas groenlandica. Next base: position 893,532 of record NZ_CP053085.1, on the reverse strand, counting down.
TGTCCGCCACTGCGCAGCGAAGCGTACGACGCGGCGCGTCTCGACGCGCAGCTCGACGATCAAGCGCGCCGGTTTCTCGCGCAGACCGCCAAGAACCACGTGGACCTGAAGAGCAGCACCGTTTACGGGTCGCCGATCTTCACGTGGTACCGCGAGGATTTTGGCGGAACGCTGCAGGGGGTCGGCGCCTTCTGGGCGAAGTATCTCCCCGCGGGTCCGGAACAGGATCTGGTGCGCGGCGGAAAGTTCACGTGGGTGGATACGGACTACGATTGGCGCATCAATCTGCGGCGTTGAGCGTTCACCGCCGCCCCAGCGTGTCTCCCAGCACGCTCCGGTTGCCTTGATACGGCGCGTACCCGGCGCCCCAGTCCACGCCGACAACCTCCAACCACATGCGCTCACCGTCCACGTGCACGACGGTGAAGTGATAGGGATTGTCCCCCGCCTTGCTACCCGGCCGCACCAGGTGCGTCACGCGCGCGGAATCCACACCGGAGGATCGCATATACGCGTTGAGGTCTGGTTCACCCTGATACGTGTATAGCGGGGCGCCACCACCGCCGCTCACGATTTGATCGATGCGACGCGGCACTCCGGCGACGTCACGATACCGCTCGACGAAGTGCTCGAAAAAGTGCTCGTGTCCGGTGAACAGCAATTGCACATTGTGCTTGCGAAACAGCGGCATGTAGTTCGCGCGCACCGCCATCGTCGGACGCTCGATCGTCGACCCACCATGCGGTCCGGATGAGTAGGCCGGGTGGTGAAAGAATGCGACCACGTGCGTATAGCGCTTGCGATTCAGTCCTTCGAGCTGAGCGCGCACCCACGCCAGCTGTGTCGAATCCTCGGCAATGTTGGAGTCGAAGGCGATCACGAACGTATTGCCGTAGCCGAAGGCGTAGGTCGGATACCCGGTGAGGCGTCGTGTCGCGCCGTCGGGTGGAATGAGCTGACCCATGGCCCGCAGATAGTTCTGCAGCCCAACCAGCCGGCCCGGCGCGCTCAGCTCGGCCGCCGATGTCACGTCGTGATTGCCGGGCGCCAGGTAGTAGGGCACGCCACCGGCCGTGGTGAGTCGATTGATCAGACCGATGAAGCTGACGTTCCATTGCTTCGGATCGCGGCCGTTCACGACCGCGTCACCGCTCTGCAGCACGAAGCGAACGGGCTCGGGACCGGACTCCATGCTCTTGATGGTTCGCAGCATCGACTCGACCACCAGCCCGTGTTCGTACTGCTCATTCACGCCGTCGCGCCGCCCTCGCGTATCGCCGTACGCGATGAACGAGAATCGGGTCACGTTTGCACTCGCCGCCTCGGCCGGAAGCGGACTTCTCGGCTTCTGGATAGCCATCACCGTGTCCGCGGCACCCGCCGCTTGCGTGACCTGCGCCGACAAAGCTGACGCCGCCATGGATAGGGATATGGCGCCGGCCGCCGCACCCCGGTAGAGAAGTCCGCGTAGCATTGGCACGTGGGAACCTGAGAGAGCGAGAGAGAGGTGGATCGTCGGAGGAGTCGAAAGAACGCCGCCGACGCCTAGACTAGCGGGAGCGGATACGTGACGCGCATCCCCGGCGCGTTCGGATTGTTGGTCGTGTCGCGGCTCACCACGGCGAACGGGGCAGCCGCGAGGCCGGGCACGTCCGCCACGAGCCCCGCTTTCACGTCTCCGCGGTACGCGTTCACGGTCACGCCGACGTAGCCCCGGCCGCGAAGCGCATCGAAGAATCGTTCGCCAAACGAGCGCTTCAACGCCGCCGCTTCATCCATGCGATCATGACGCGCGCGAACGATCGCGGCGACCTCGTCGAGCCGCTCACCGACAAGCCGTAGCATTGCGTCCTGCCTCAAACCGGCGGCGGCGGCGACGTCATGGCGAAACTTCTCCCGAACCTGGTCCGCCACCCGTTGCTGCTCGAACGCGCGCTGCTCCGCGTTGTCATTCATCCCTGCGCCACAGGCGAAAAGCTCGATCTGCTGATGTGCCTTGGACAGTCCTTCCTTCTCGATCACGGCGGCGAGCTGCGCGGCGGTGTAGTCCTTGCTGTCCGACGCCGGCGCCATGTTGGCGAGCGGATCGGCGCCGAGCGGGCGCAAGTGGTTCGGCACACGCTTCACGAGCTGTTGCTGATCCGCCGGCGGATCATCGTACAGCTCGCGCTCCCGATTGCGTTCGCCGCTCACCGCTTCCATCGCAAGATTGCCGGTCCCGTGGATGCAGATATACAGCACGTCCGTGGACCCGATCCCCGTGAGGCACCCGGAACACCCCAAGCTGCGAAAAATTCCCTTCCAACGGCCACGGCTGACGATGTTCCGTCGAGGGGCCGCGCACGTGCCTGGGGCCAGTGCATTGATCCGCACTTGCAGCTTACTCGCGATAGCCTGCAAGCCGGGAGTGGGAACCGGAAGGTAGATGTAGCTGGCCATGAAGGTCGGCTAGAGGAGAAGAAAAGCCCTCTCGCCAAACTACGCGTGCGACGGGAAAAGCCCAGCCCATTAGCTACCTGAAACCGTTCCCAGCCTCAGTCTGACCCGCCGCATCCTCCGATCACTTCCGCGTGGCCGCCGTTTTCGGCGTGTACCACTCCTGACGGATCCAATCCACCACCATCTCGATCTCACGCTGACTGAGGCTCTTCTCGGTGCCGTACGAAGGCATGCGATCGTTGTCACGGCCGAAGAAGCGCGGGTGCGACGGGTCGTTCACGAATGCCACCATCCACTCGCGCGAACCCCACCCATCGAGCTCCGGGCTATCTGTGCCGACATCCTGGAACTTGTGGCACTCGGCGCAGCCGTTCTTGGTGTTCCGCATGAACGCGATGCCCATCGCGATCTGCGCGCTGTCCTTCCGGTCCATCGCCGCCTGCGACGGCAGCGCCGCCTGCGCGGACAGCGCCAGCACCACGTTGCGGCGCGTCGCGATCTGCTCGTCCGTCTCCGGGATGTGATCGCCCAGCCAGCCGACCATGTCGCCTTCGGTGTGCGCAGTGCCGCCCCAGTACCGCGTCGTGAGAATGGTGTCGGCGTTGAGGAAGCCCTGCAGCCACTCGCGGGAGCCATAGCCCTTTAAATCGGACGCCGAGATCGAATCCTTCGGCAGCGCGTTGCCCATACCATCGTGCCCGTCGTAGCGATGGCACGATGCGCAGTTGCGTGAGAAGATGCGCGGGCCCTGCGTGTAGGGGTCGTTGCGCATCAGCGTGAGCGCGCCGGTGATCGGTACGCCGGCGTTCGCCATTTCCACTGCGCGCGCCGCGTCGCGCTGGGATACGGCCTTGGCCACCTGGTACTCGGGATCGTTGCGGTCGGCGCTGATCGACTGCCACGAGAGCAGCGCTGCACCGGCCAGCATCGCGAACATGAACCCGACATTGAAGCGATGTCCCAGCTTCCAGCGTCCGAGAAACGGCATCGCCATCAGCACCACGAGACCAAGCGTGGGGAGTACGATGGCGCCGATGATTTCCGTGCTGCCCGGGAAGTACTTGAGGAACTGGTACAGGAACAGGAAGTACCACTCGGGACGCGCGGCCGAGAACTGTTCGGCGGGATCCGCTGGCGCGCCGAGCGGAGCGCCCTGCTCTCGCACGACGAAGAAGAGCACGACAGCGAGCACGGCCAGACAGGCCACTGCGTCGCGCAGCACCTGCTCCGGCCAGAAGCCCTGATCGGGGCCCTTCAGCGGCTGCTTGGGGGTGAGGCCGTGCTTCCGGAACAAGTACACGTGTCCCACGATCAGCACGATGATGAGCCCCGGAATCACCCCGGCGTGCAGCGCGAAGAAGCGCGTGAGCGTGAGATGCCCGTAAGTCACGCCGCCCACCACCACCGTTTGCAGCGACTGTCCGATGCCCGGACTCATACCCACGATGTTGGTGGATACGGCCGTCGACCAGTAGCCGTTCTGATCCCACGGCAACAGATAGCCCGTGAGCGACAGCGCCAGCACCAGAATCAGCAGCACCACCCCGAACCAGTAGTTCATCTCGCGTGGCGCCTTGTACGCGCCGTCGATGATGACCTGCATGAGGTGCAGCACCAGCAATACCGTCATCGCCTGGGCGACGAAGTGATGCAAGCCCCGCAGGAACCAGCCGCCCAGCATTTGATGCTGGATGTAGTAGACACTCTCCCACGCCGTCTGCGAGCTCGGGCTGTAGGACATCCACAAGAACACGCCCGTGATGACCTGCACCACGAAGAAGAACGACAGCGTGCTGCCCCACACATAGCGCCAACGGGCACCACCGGGGACGTTCTCGAACAGGGCTTCGTGAAGCAGCCCTTTGTATCCGGTGCGCGAATCGAGCCAGGAACCGAGGGACGGACGTTCGTTACGCGGCTGCTCGGCCATCAGACGGCGATCTTGTCGGGGGAGCCTTTGCGGAAGTTCTGAAAGCGCACCCAGACCTCTCCGTCGCGAACCACCGCTTCCAGTTCATCCATGCCGCGTGGACTTGGGCTCTTTGGATCGGCGATCGCTCCATCCAGCGTGAAGCTGCTGCGGTGGCACGGGCAGAAGTAGCCGTGCGTGCTGGCGTTGTAGCCCACCGAGCATCCGAGATGCGGACACACCGAGTTGAGCACGCGCACCGTGGCATCTCCGGTGCGCTGCAGGTAGACCGACCCCACCGGCACGTTCTCGGTCTTGTTCCACGCATCGACCAGCGTGTCCAGCACCGGGAATTTGCGTGGCTGGCCGTCAGTCGCCAGCGACGCGAGCGACGCAACGCGAACGAGACCACGGGTGTCTGTCTTTCGCCGGAGCGGATCGAGCAGGGTGAACAGCCCGGCGACAGGCGCTACGACGGAAATGAGGCCGCCCACGACAACCGCGGCGGCCTTGGCTAAGAAGTTGCGCCGGTCGGGCGCGGGCGTAGACTCGGACATGTCGGCGATTAAAAGGCGGGTGGAAGCAGCCGGGGGCGCGCATGCCGCCCCGCACAGCCGACTCCATGTGCTAAGTGTACGCACGGGACCGGACCTTCGCTGACAGCCGTAGGGCCCAAGTCGGGAACATCATGAGCCGTGAACGGTACGTCAGCGAAGGGCCGCGCTTCCGCGTAATCTTTCCAACGAAGCGCCTCCGCGCGTCCCCGGTTGCGCACTTTCACTCCTCTTCGTAATCCATCTCACATGCATCTGCGACTCCGGCAGTTTGGTGCCGCCTGCGTTCTGGCCTTCGCCATTTCCAGCGTGGCCCACGCCCAGCAGGACGAAGAAAAGACGCCGCTCGGCAAGAAGATGAGCGCGATGAACACCGCGTTCAAAGCGGTTGGCCGTCAGATCGACGACCCCTCGAAGAATGCGAACACCCTCGAGCAGCTGGCCATCATCGAGACGAACGCCAAGGCGGCGCTGACGCTCGAGCCGGAGAAGCAGTCCAAGATCCCGGCGGCCGAGCAGGCCAAGTTCAAGGCGGGATATCAGGCCGGCATGAAGGAATTCATTGCGACCGTGCAGAAGCTCCAGGTGTCCATCAAGGCGGGCAAGAACGCGGAAGCAGTCGCCACGTACGATGAGATGAAGGGCATGCAGCGCGAAGGCCACAAGGAGTACCGTATCAAGAAGGCCGGCGCGCCCCCGGGCGGGAACTGACCGGCTAACCCGCCGGTCATGTGACGCACTAACGGTCCCGAATCCTGTGATTCGGGGCCGTTTTGCGCTCAGCTCCTCGAGCCCGAGAGCTCAGGCGGCGACCAGCTCCCGTGCGCCGAGCGCGCCATGCCGACGCGCAATCGCGATCACATCTTCGGCGTCGAGCACTTCGTGCTCCAGCAACGCGGCGGCAATCGCTTCCACAGCACCCCGATGCGCGCCGACGAGCGCCTCCGCACGATCGGCCTGCGCTTTCACGAGATCGGCCACTGCGTCATCGATTCGCGACTGCAACTGTGCGCTCGGTGCGCCGCCGCCATGCGCCGCCGGATCCGCGCTCACGAGTCCGACACGGTCGCTCATACCCATCTCACCCACCATGCGTCGAGCGACGCTGGTCGCTTGGATCAGGTCGCTCGCGGCTCCTGACGTGACGCCGTTCACACCGAGGAAGATCAACTCGGCGGCCCGACCGCCCAGCGCCTTGGCAATGACCCCTTCGAGGTAGCGACGCGAGTAGAGATGCTTGTCCGCTTCCGGTGAGAAGTGCGCCGCACCGAGTGAGCGTCCACGTGCCTGAATGGTCACCTTGTGGAGCCGGTCTTCCGGACAGGCGATCATGCCAACGACCGCATGACCCGCTTCGTGCAGGGCGATCACGTGCCGCTCACTCGGCGTGATCACCACCCCGGCGCGAATGCGACCCAGCAGGATCTTGTCGCGAGCCTGCTCGATGTCGGCACCGGTGATCATCGACGCTCCCGCGTGGACGGCCACCAATGCCGCCTCGTTCAACAGGTTGGCCAACTCCGCGCCCGAATAGCCGGGCGTGAGGCGGGCGATCACGTCCAGGTCGACGTTGGGGCTGAGTGGCGCGCGCGCGGCATGGATGCGCAGAATCTCAAGCCGATCGGCCAGCGTCGGGAGTGGAACCTCGACCACCCGATCGAAGCGTCCCGGACGGCGCACCGCCGGATCGAGCATGTCATCGCGGTTGGTGGCGGCCATCCACACCACGCCTTCGTTGCCCGCCATGCCATCCATTTCGACGAGAAGCGCGTTCAACGTGTTCTCTTCCTCGCCGCTGCGATTCGGTCGGCCGCGTCGTCCGCCGAGCGCTTCGAACTCATCGATGAAGATGATGCACGGCGCGGACTCGCGGGCACGACGGGCGAGTGCTCGCACCCGACTGGCGCCCACGCCCACGTACATCTCCGTGAAGTCGGATCCGCCCGCGATGATCACCGGAACACCGGCCTCACCGGCAACCGCGCGTGCGAGCAGCGTCTTGCCGGTTCCCGGCGGGCCGACAAGCAGGACCCCCTTCGGGCATCGCGCACCCATCGCCTCGAACTTTTCCGGAGACCGGAGAAATGCGACCACGTCTGCCAAGTCGGCTCGGGCTTCGCGCGCGCCTCCCACATCCGACATCGTCAGGTGTCGGGCTGGTGGTGCGACCACGAACGTGCCGCCGCGCATCCGGCGCTGCCACCCGACCAGGGTGCCTGCCGCGACGAGGACAATGAGGATCGGTACGAGCACGTTCCACGTTTGCGGGGATGACATCGTGTCGGCCGGGCGGACCGATACCGCGATGCCCGCGCTGCTCCACCGCTCGAAGTCCGCGAGTGCGACCGACGTCGGTACCAGCGTGATGACCCGCGTCGCACCGCGTGCATTCGCGAGCACGGCCCCCGGGGACAGCGTCACCGTAAGGCGGCGTCCACTCTCACCCACCTCGAGCGATGTCACGCTGCCGGTAGCGATCGCACCGGCGACATCGGAGTACCTTACGGTCGGTGGAAGCGCCGTGTCGCGGGCGGTGAGATACCAGCCGAGCGTGCTTGCGACCATCAGAAGTGTGATGACCGCCCCCACACGCCAGTAGCGCGTCGGTCCCGTTCCCTGCGGCCTCAGCAGCTCACGCCAAGACGAACGGCGGGCGCGGGCATCGGTCGCGCTGGCACGACGGACGGTGCGACGAAGATCGGATGACGACATGAACTCGGGAGTAGGCGACGGAGGCGGACCTCCAGACGAAGGCGGACCTCCACGAGCGACGACGGTGTCGACCGAGCGTCACACGGGTGGCCTCTCTCGTCATGCGAACTGCCAACGCACGTGGGCATTTGCCCCCGCTTGGCGTCGATGCGAACTCGTTGCCGGTTGCGTGGCGCTGGAGTTCCAGCGCAGGGAGTGCGATAGTTTCCCGGCGGATCCCGGGCAGTGTTCGCGCTCGCGCTTCGATTCCCCCACGGCTCCTCGAGGAACTCATGCGTCCTGCGTTGCTCGCCTTTGCTGCCACCGTGTGTCTGTCCGCCTGCGAGTCCCCGGCGCGCATCGCCGCGCCTGATGTCCTTCAGCGATCGGCGATCACGAGCAGCACCGCGACGGGGAGTGTCGGCAGTGGCGTGTTCCTCGAGAGCTCTCCACTCGGTAAGCTCGGCCTCAAGGCGTGGGACACGTGGACCACCAAGGTGGGTGGTCGTTCGGCGTACGTGATGTGGTATACCGATTGGTCGAGCAACTTTCAGGGCTTCGCGGTGACCAGCGCGTACGACCGTGCCTCGACACCGGTGATCACGTGGGAGATGAAGAATCGCCGCGGAAAGATCACCTATGCCGACGTCCTAGCCGGCAAGCACAACACGTACATCGACAGCTGGGCTACCGACGCGAAGGCAGACGGCCGACCGATCGTGGTACGACTCGGTCATGAGATGAACGGCGACTGGTATGGTTGGGGCGGTGCGCAAAACGGCGGCAGCGAACAGTCACCGGCGCAGTTCATTGCCATGTGGCGCTATGTGCGCGGCCGGTTCCAAACGAAGAACGTGACAAACGTGAGTTGGGCGTGGTGCGTGAACCACGAGTCGGTGCCCAACGCGAGTTGGAATCAACCCGAGAACTACTATCCCGGCGATGCGTATGTGGACTGGATCTGCGCCGACGGCTACAACTGGGGCACGAGTCAAACGTGGAGCAGTTGGAAGACGTTCGATGAAGTCTTCGCGCCAATTTACGGCCGACTCACGACACTCGCGCCGACCAAGCCATTCATGATCGGCGAGTTCGCCTCATCGGAGCTCGGTGGATCAAAGGCCACCTGGATCACGGCTGCCGCCTCGAGCATGGCGACGTCGTATCCGCAACTGCGCGCGTTCATGTGGTTCAACATGAACAAAGAAACAGACTGGCGCGTGGAGTCGAGTGCGTCGTCGCTCGCCGCCTTCAGGTCGGCGTTTGTGGGCGATCCAGTGTTCGCGTGGAAGTGAGACACGAAAGCACCATCGAAGCACGTGGAGAAAAAGCAACGCCCCGCAACGGAAACCGTTGCGGGGCTCTGCCTTATCTCAGAGCGGGCGACCGGACTCGAACCGGCGACGTCCAGCTTGGGAAGCTGGCATTCTACCAACTGAATTACGCCCGCAGCGCGGCCGAGCCTCCGACCACCCCACCCCAGAAGCTACTCCGCGCGGCCCGCTCGGGTAAAGCCCTCGCCCCCCAATCCGCGCCACCTGCACGATCTCGTCCCATCCATACGACGTCTAGCTGGAGCGTACTACCTTCCGGTGACACCTCTGCCCCGTCCCGCCGTGCGCCTGCCTGAGTTCATCGAAGCCAACCGCGACGCCATTCTCGCTGCTTGGGAGGAGTTTGCCAGCACCCGAGAAGGCGCCGAGCACCTCGACCGCGCGGCACTGCGCGACCACTCCGCCAGCATGCTCCGCGACATCGTCGCCGACCTGCACCGGACGCAGTCGCATGACACCGGGGCCCACAAGGCGCGCGCCGAGCACGACGAATCGGTGGGGGGCTACGACTCGGCGGCCCAGGCGCACGGAGCCGAGCGCGCACACCATGGATTCAGCGTCGGAGAGATGGTCTCGGAGTTCCGTGCGCTGCGGGCGAGCGTGCTCCGGCTCTGGACCGCATCCCGCGCGACGCTCGACACCGATGACATCAACGATCTCCTGCGCTTCAACGCGTCCGTCGACCAATCCATAGGTGAATCGGTCACGCGTTTTACCAGCAGCATCGACGAGTCCAAGGATCTGTTTCTCGCGATCCTCAGCCACGATCTTCGCGCGCCGCTGCAGACGGTGCTCATGGTCACGGATCACCTGGCCACCAGTCCGTCACGCGACACGACGCAGTCCGTGCTTGTCTCGCGCGCCTCGCGCAGTGTGACCCGCATGATCGAACTGGTCGATGACCTGCTCGACTTCACGCGCACGCGTATGGGGGCGGGACTGGGCATTGCCTCCGAAGCCACCGACCTGAGCACGCTCGTCCAGCACGCCGTGGAGGAGATCGAAGCCGCCCACCCGCAGTGGGCCTTCGAGCCGCAGATCGAAGCGGGACTGTGGGCGCCGGTGGACGCCGCGCGAATCCGACAGGTGCTTGCCAATCTGCTCAGCAATGCGGTGCATCACGGGGATTCGTCACTGCCCGTGTCGATCCGCGCGCATGGGACCGATCGCCAGGTAGTCATCGACGTCGGCAACTTCGGTCGTGTGATTCCCGCCGCCGACATCGCTGGATTGTTCAGTCCGTTCAAGCGCGTGCTCGCCGACGCGCCCTCGGATTCCGCCGACCACCACCTCGGCCTTGGCCTATACATCACCGATCGCATCGTGTCCGCGCACAACGGGCGCATCGACGTCACCTCGTCGATTGAAGCTGGTACGACCTTCCGCGTAACGCTGCCGCGCTGAGACATCGAGCGTGTAGCGAAACGCGTATCGAGGATTCGGCGACCGCGTGTACGTCATCTGACGGATACCGTGGCCCTCCCGCACGCCAGAAGGTAGAGGCACGCACAGTGTGCGATGCAGCACTACCTAATTGGGCGTGTGCCCGGGAGATGTCTCCATGTTGCTCCACTTCCAGCGTTCCGTGCTCGCCGTCGTCGCGAGCGCCGCAGTTGTCATGCTTGCCGCGTGCAGCGACGGGATCGTCGCGCCATCAACGGCCGTCACCGCCTCACCCGCCCTCGAGAAGACCGCCGGACCGCCGGCGTACGGCCCATGGGCGCGCATCGTCGAGGGCAGCACCGGCCCTGGCGCCCTGTACGCCATGTACGTGCCCACCGCCTGGAATGGTCAGACCGTCACGGTCGCGCACGGCTTCCGCGATGTCTCCACGCCCGTCGATCTCCGTGATCAGGACGGACTCTACGCGACGCGGGAAGCGCTGGGCGCACTCGGATACGCCGTTGCCTACTCGAGTTATTCCGAGAATGGCTTCGTCGTGAAGGACGGCGCGCAGCGCACGCACCAATTGCGGGGCCTGCTCGCGTCGAACCTCCCGGCCACACCGACGAAAAACTATCTGATCGGATATTCACTGGGCGGCGGCGTCGCGCTCACGCTCGCCGAGCAGTACGCGTCGCAGTATGACGGCGCGCTGCTCGTGTGCGGAATGGTCGGCGGGTCGCGTGTCCAGACGCAGTATCTCGGGCACGTACGTGCCCTGGCTGATGCGTACTTCCCCGGCATGCTGCCCGGCAACGTGCTCGGCGTGCCGGCCAACACCGTCATCAATCCGATGACGATCATCGGCACCATCGCGCCGAGTCCGGCCAACCAGGCCAAACTGCTGGCGATGGCCAGCACGGCGCAAACGCCGCTGCCCGTCGATCCCGCGAATTTCTTCCCGAGCCTCCTCGAGTCGCTGATCACCGGCGTATCCTTTCACGCGCGCGGCATCAACAACATCGTGGAGCTGACGCACGGCTTCTCCCCCTTCGACAATGCGACGACCGTGTATAGCGTCGGCACGCCGCTGCTTCCGGCGGCCGCGCTCACGCCCTTGCTGCAGCTGGCCAACGCGACCGTCACGCGCTATACCATCGATCCGGCGGCCGAGCAGTATCTGTCGCACAATTTCACACCATCGGGAGACCTACGCATTCCGGTGCTCACGGTGCACAACGCGTACGATCCGGCCGTGCCGGTGCAGCATGAGTCCGAACTGCTAAATGCCGTCACGGCCGCCGGCGCCACCGATTTTCTGTCGCAGCGCTTGATCAATCGCTATGGCCACTGCAAGGTCAACGCGGCGGAAATCTCCGATGCCTTCGGCGATCTCACCGCGTGGGTCACCAGCGGTGTGAAACCGGCCCCGTAGTCCACGGCGCAGGCGCCTGGGCGTGCGAAACGAGGGCGGGGAGAGAGAAACTCCCCGCCCTCGGAGCTGGCCGTCGTCATGCGACCTCTGACGCGTGACGTATCTCCAAGCGCCGTTCGTCGAGCCGGCCCGTGGCTAAATTGTCCCGATGACTTTGCCGCACCTTCTCATCGTCGACGCCCAATCATTGGCCGGCCGCGCTGCTCACGTGGCAGCCGGCGATGTCACGAACGGCGTGCGTCTCTGGTGCCAGATGGCGCGGGGCGCGGCGATGGATATCGCCGCCACGCACCTGGTGGCCGCCTGGGACCACGAAGGGCCGACCTTTCGGCATGCCCTGTTCCCCACGTACAAGCACCGGCGCACCGGCTCGATGCGCACCCGCATCACCCCCATCCGCGAAGGCGTGGAAGCGACCGGCATCGCCAGTGTGAGTGTCGCGTCGTTCGAAGGCGATGACAGCGTGGCCTCGCTCATGGCGCGCTTCCGCGATGAGGCACGGGTAACCGTGCTGTCGAACGACTCCGACCTGCTCCAGTTCGTGTCGGAAGGCGTCGATGTGGCGACGTATGTGGGTGCCGGAAAAGGACCGAACGGCATGCGGATCAAGCCGTGGAGTGCCGCCGAAGTGTTGGCCAAGTTCGGAGTGCTTCCCCCCAACCTGCCGGCCTTCAAGGCGCTGTGCGGCGAAGAGGGCGACGACATTCCCGGCGTGAAGAGCGTGGGGAAAGGCACCGCGGTGAAGCTGCTGCGACGCTGGCAGTCCATCGAGAAGGCCCTCGAGGCCAGCGAGTTCGTGAGTCATCGTGACGACACCGCGAAGCTGGCCGGGCAGCACGAGCACCTACGACTGATGCTGCAGCTCACCACAATCCGTCAGGATGTGCCGCTGCCCGAGATAGATCTCGCGCGATGCGCCTTGAGTGCCATCGCCTGGCCCGGTGGTTCACAGGCGCGTGCCGGCGTGGCGGCCGGCAGCACCGACGGTCCGGTGTCGCGTACTGCGGCCGGCCCCGGGCTCGATGTCGTGCCATTTCCCGAAGAATGACGGCGCACGTACCCACCCGGCTCCGCCGCGCGGCGGCCCTGGCAGCCCTTCTGGGGGCCTGCGCGACGGCCGCGTCGGCCAACCCCTTCTCGGCCCGCGATCGCCGCGTGGTGGACCGCGTAGAGGCCGGCAACGCCAGCAGTGAAGCGATGCACGGATACGCGGCGCATGAGGACACCACCGGCACGGCCGACGGCCGCGCCTTCCGGCAGGCTCGCGACTGGATCCGATACGCCCTCACGACCTTCGACGATACGGACGTCACGATCGCCTGCACGTTCCTGAGCACCACCTCGGGCGACTACGATCTAGTCGTGGAGGATAGTCTCATCGCCTCCAGGCACTACGCGGCGGCAGGCGCTACGCCCACCGTCGTCGAAATCCTCGTGCCGTACGCGGTGACGAAGGGCAAGACCAGCATTGCCGTGGTGCTGCGCGCGCGCGGCGGCCCCACACCGCGGCTGCACGAGCTCCGCACGATTCAGGACCACAACGAAGTGGCCCCCTTCGCCGTCGTTCAACAGCACCAGACCCCGATGTTCTCTCCCCCTGGAGTCGTCCGATGAAGCCGTTGTCCGTTTCGCGTGCCACGCGCGCGCTGTGCGCCCTCGCCTCTGCCGTTGCGCTGCTCGACGGGCGCGCCCTCGCCGCTCAAGGCCCTGCCAAGGCGACCGCGACCAAGGCGACCGGCGGTGCGCAGTGGCTCACGCGACCTGAGCGTACCGACTTCGCCGAGACGAGCCGGTACGACGAGGTCATCGCGTACATGAAGCAGATGGCGGCGGTGAATCCGAATATTCATCTCACCACCTACGGCTACACCACCGAAGGACGGCCGCTGCCGCTCGCCGTGATCGGCGCGCCCGGCGCCACCGCGGCGCAGGTGCTCGCGACCAACAAGACCCGTGTGTACATCCAGGGCAACATTCACGCGGGTGAAGTGGAAGGAAAGGAAGCGCTGCTCTGGTTGCTGCGCTCCATCGCGAAGGGCGAGCGCAATGCGTGGCTCAAGACCACCGTGCTGCTGATCAACCCGATCTACAACGCCGACGGCAATGAACGCGTGGCGGTCACCAACCGCGGATCGCAGGCGGGCCCGGTGGGTGGCATGGGCACGCGTGAGAATGCGTTGGGCCTCGATCTCAATCGCGACGGGACCAAGATGGAAACCGCCGAAGCGCGTTCGATGGCGTCGCTGCTCACACGCTATCAGCCGCACGTGGCGATGGATCTGCACACCACTGACGGGAGCTCCACCAGCGGGTTCAACATGACGTACGAGACCTCGCTCAATCCGAACAACTCGAAGGCGCAAATGAGCCTGCTGCGCGACGTATTGCTGCCGGAGATCACGAAGAACGTGAAGGCGAAACACGGCTCCGACTGGTTCTACTACGGCGGCGTGTCGGGCACCGGCGATCAACGCGCCTGGCGTTCCGACGCCGAGCTCGCGAAGCCGCGCTACACGTCCACGTATTACGGTGTGCGCAATATCCTCGGTCTGCTCACCGAGACCTACTCGTACGCGTCGTTCAAGACGCGCATCACCGAGACGTACTGGTTCCTCGAGGAGTCGCTCGGCTACGTGGCATCGCACGGCGAGACGGTGCGCGACGTGGTCGCCAAGGCCAACGCCGAGTCGATCATCGGCCAGCAGCTTGCCGTGCGTCAGCAGTTGGTGAAGGCACCGGCACTGCAGAAGATCGTGTTCGCGCCCACCATCTCGGTGCGCAATCCGTATGTCGCCGACCGTCCGTATCGCTTGCGTCCCGATGGCTTGGGCGACGCCAACGTGACGAGCGAAATGCTGCCGTTCTACGGCACCGCCGAGCCCACCGAGACGACTCTGGCACCGCGAGCGTGGGTCGTGCCCATGACGGCGGCACCCACCGCAGCGGCAGCGCCGGCACCCGCGCCTGGTGGAGTCGGCGGCACACGCGGTGGAGCGGCCGGCACACCGACGCAGCGCATGATGGCCACGGTGATCGATCGACTCGAGGCCCACGGCATTCGCTACAGCGTGACGACGGCTGACCAGCCGTTCAGCGGTGACCGCTTCAAGATCGCGACCAATACGCTGGAGACACGCGAGTACCAAGGCACGCACAAGGGGCGCACGCTCACCGGCGCGTGGGAAGCGACCGAGCAGACGTTGCCGGCCGGCTCTCTGGTGATTCCGATGGATCAGCCGTTGGCGCGCCTGACGTTCATCCTGATGGACCCGCGCTCCGACGACGGCTTCATGTGGTGGAACCTGCTCGACGCCGTACTGGGTCAGTCGCCGGCACCGGCGTACTTCCCCGTGCTGCGCTCGATGAACGCGGTGAGGTAACGACCGATCACGGCCTCGGCGTCGCGCCGTTTACGCCTCGACCCAGTCGGCAGCCAGACGCCGCGACGCCAACCAGAGCAGCAGCGACGCCATCACGTAGAAGCCGGCGCCGTAGTAGAGCGCGTAGCGCATCGACTCGGTGCCGTAGCGCGGCGCGAGCAGGTCTGACAGGTAGCCGAAGATCCAGAGGCCCACCGCGATGCCCAGCAGATTGTTGATCAACAAAAAGAGCGAATTGGTTGTGGTGCGCATGTTCGCCGGCGCGAGGTGTTGCACCGCGCCGATGACCGGCCCGAGCCACGCGAGATTGAGACCAGTGGGCACCAGGAACAGCACGAAGGCCCACACCAGCGACGTCGTGTTCATGGCGGCGTAGGCAAATGGGAGCGCCACCAGAAAGCACACGGCCGGCGTGAGGGCGTACGCGGCGCGGTTCTTCTTCGCGAAGCGGTCGGCGAACGCACCGCCCAGCCAGATGCCGGCCACGCCACCGATCAGGTTGATCCCGCCGTAGTACCACGAGGTCTGCACCAAGGTGAGGCCGAGACTGCGGATGAAGAAGCTTGGCAGCCAGAAGGCCACGCCGTATCCGCACACCGACGAGCAGGCGGCCCCGAGTGCGAGCAGCCAGAAGGTCGGCTTCGGCAACACGGTCGCCACCACGTTCGAGAACGGTGGCGCGATCGACGGCGCGGCGGCGGTGGCGCCGTCGAGCCCACCGCGCACCGGATCCTTCACGACGAGCTTGAAAATCGGCGCCAACAGCACGCCAGCGCCGCCGACGATGAAGAACGCCACGCGCCAGCTGATCGACGCAGCGATGAGGCCGCCGAAGAGAATGCCGAGCGCGGATCCCACGGGAATCCCGAACGAGTACGCAGCGAGCGCCCGGGCGCGCTGCTCCTTCGGGAAGTAGTCGCTGACGAGCGAATAGGCCGGTGCCACCCCACCGGCTTCACCGAAGCCCACGCCGACGCGCGCCAGGAACAACGACCAGAAGCCAGTCGCGAAGCCACAGGCCATCGTGAACGCGCTCCAGAGGCCCAGCGCCGCCGTCATGATCCAAGTGCGACTGGCCCGATCGGCGAGCCACGCAATCGGCACCGCCAACGTGGAGTAGAGCATCGCGAAGGCGAGCCCACCCATCAGCCCGAGCTGTGTGTCGGTGAGCCCGAGCTCCTTCTTGATCGGTTCCTTGAGAATGCCGAGGATCTGGCGATCAAGAAAGTTGAACGTGTAGGCAAGTACGAGCATCGCGAGCACGACGTAGCGATAGCGCGAGCCTTGCTCCGCGGGATTGACGGGGGCATTCGCGGGCGATTGCGTCGACGGAGTGGCCATGTCGGGAATGTGCATGGTCGAGCGCGTGTGCACAGCTGTGCCAATGGTGCCAATACGCCGCAAACGCGAAACGGCCCCCGAGTGATCGGGGGCCGCTTCGATGTTGCTGCTATGAATCTGCTCTGAACCAACCAGAGCCACAGATCGGGATTGAACCGATGACCGCCCGATTACGAATCGGGTGCTCTACCACTGAGCTACTGTGGCGTTCGATCTCACGGTGAGGTGCCGTGTCGTGCTATCCAGCGGTAAACAGTGCCCTCGCGCGGACTCGAACCGCGACGCCGTTAAGCACTACCACCTCAAAGTAGCGTGTCTACCAATTCCACCACGAGGGCGTACAACACCTGCAGCACTGCATCTGTGTTCGCGGAAACTCCACCAGCACCTGCATCCCAAACATCCGCGGAACAACGGGAGCGACGGGGCTCGAACCCGCGACCTCTCGAGTGACAGTCGAGTGCTCTAACCAAACTGAGCTACGCCCCCAACAACACCTGCACCTGCATCAGCCAGCTCCAGAGGGAGCTGATAGCTCCAACGGGAATCGAACCCGTCTCTCAACCTTGAAAGGGTCGTGTCCTAACCGATAGACGATGGAGCCAGAGTCTACGTCCTGCAACAGCATCTTCAGTAGCGGTAACGGGATTCGAACCCGTGTTCCAGCCTTGAGAGGGCTGTGTCCTAGTCCCCTAGACGATACCGCCGTGGCGTTCCGCCTGCGGCGGGAAGCCACGGCGGATCTTTCATTTCCAGTCGTGATCGCTGGTCGCGATCACTCCAGTTTCCGAGCGCTCTACCGAGGCGCGAGGCCACGGCGGAACTATCCTTGCTACCGAACGCCCTTCGGCGCCCGCCCTACACCCGACGCTGATACACCATACTCAGCAACAGGCCCGGAGGGAATCGAACCCCCAACCGCCGGTTTTGGAGACCGGTGCTCTACCAATTGAGCTACGGACCTCCTGAAGCGCCGTGGCTCACCGGCGCTTACAGTGCGACCAGGGTGACCGACGGGAATTGAACCCGCAACCCCCGGAATCACAATCCGGTGCTCTAACCAATTGAGCTACGGCCACCATCGACGAACGCGTGTGCTTGCACCCATCGCGCTCGAACCCCGACATCTGCTCGGTCATCACCAAGGATGACAACCGACGGGAGACGCAAACTGTAACCAGACGAAAGACCGATTGCAAGCGGGGCAGCGATTCTTGGCCCCGACTTTTTCAATCCGCCGACGACTCAGTCCTTCGCGCGCTCCAGATACTCGCCCGTCGTCGGGTTCACACGGACGCGCGTCCCCTCTTCGACGAACTCCGGCACGTTCACCGTCACACCGTTCGACAGCTTCGCCGGCTTGGACGAGGCCGTCTTGGTGGCGCCACGCACGACCGGCGCGGTTTCGACGATCTCGAAGATCAGCGAGTTCGGCAGCTCGATGCCGATCGGACGGCCGTTGTAGTACTCGGCCAGAATCTTCATGCCCGGCTGCATCCACGGAGCCGAATCTCCCAGCGCCTCTTCGTCCATCTCGATCTGATCGTAGTTCGCGATGTTCATGAAGTGAAACACGTCGCCGCCCTGGTACATGAATTCCAGTTCCTGCGTTTCCATGTCCGCCTTCACGATCGTGTCCGCGGCGCGGAATCGATGCTCGAAGTTCGAACCCGTCCGCAGGTTCTTCAGCTTCGCCTGCACCATGGCACGCAGGTTACCCGGCGTGTGGTGACGGAACTCGACGACTCGGCACGGATCGCCCTCGAACACGAGGACCATGCCACGTCGGATCTGGGTCGCAGAAAAGGCCATGCGAACGACACCTTCGAACAGGGGACATCGGGGGGAGACCCCCCGCAGGATAGCAGCTGGAATGTTGCGCCGTTCCCACCCACCGATCCGAACCGCACCGATGAGCCAAGACTGCACAGCCTCGAAAAATAACCAGCCAGTCTCATCACCGGAAGGGACCCCTGACGGATCGGAGGCCGACTAGAACGAGAAGAACTTCCGTCGATCAACGCCGGTCGGTGAGGGGACGTCGTCAGTGCGGCGATCCGGCGTGATCTTGATGTCGATCAAACGCCGATTCGGCGCGTAGGACGGAGGACTCGCGCGCGTCGGCTCTACCCGCTCACCGAAATGCTGGCCCAACCCGCGGACGGCGCCCTCCAGCAGCGACGCCATTTCCGTCGTACCGGTGAAACTCACCCGCACCGTCTCGGCATCGATCAACTCCACATCGAACGCCGGCACCTCCACCCCAGGCACCAATGCATCCAACACGGCCGGCGCCAACTGGTTGATCTGCAGCAGCACCAGTCGCGTGGACTGCCGGTCGCGCGTCACCATCGGAAAATCTTTCACGACCGACGGGGCGAGCTGCATACCGACAAACGCGTACACCTCGGGCAGGGGCCGACGACGTACCTGACAGAGGGCGCGCACGAAGGCCGAGACGCGCGCGGACGAACCCGATCCGGAGTCGGCGTCACCGACCTGCGTTGAGGCCTCGGCGCGCACCGACGCCAGCTCCCCGGGGCCGAACTCCAACCGCACGATGTCTTCCAGCAAAACTAGTATGGAACGCATGGTCCTGATCAGCTCGAGAAATCACCACTGATCGGCAGAGCCGTCAGCGGCGGGACACCTTCGCCAGCAGCGGTGACAAGCCGCGCCATACCGTCTCGGCCACTCGCTTCGAACCTTCCGGATTCGGATGAATGCCGTCCGCCTGGTTGAGCCGTGCATCGCCAGCCACCCCTTCCAGCAAGAACGGGAGCAGCGTTACCCCCGTGACCTTGGCGGCACGCGGGTAGGCCTCGTGAAAGCGCGTGGTGTAGCTCCCGCCCAGATTCGTTGGCGCTTCCATCTGGACGAGCGCCACATCGGCCTCGGGCCGCTGGGTGCGCACCACCTTCACCAGCGCCACGATGTTGGCATACGTCGAGTCGGGATCCACGCCCCGCAATCCGTCGTTCGCCCCCACCTCGAGCACCACCAACGCCGCCGGCTGATCGAGCACCCACCCTGCTCTACGCAAAGCGCCGGCCGACGTCTCGCCACTCAGCCCAGCGTTCACGATCCGCACCGCGTAGCCGGCGGAATCGGCCTTTTGCTGAAGCAGCGCCGGGTAGGCCTTCTCGGGATCGAGCCCCAGCCCGGCAGTAAGACTCGTACCGAGCAGCACCACGCGGGCGGATCGAGTCGCCACAGTTGCTTCGGGGGCGTTTCCCCCGGTTCTTTCAGCCGACGCCGATGCGCCGACGGCTGAATCCGAACGACCCGATTCGCCGTTGGTGCCACAGGCAGCTCCCATTGCCATGAGGGCCGCGAGTACCGCACCCGCCGCCCAGCGCCCGATCTTCTTCTTCCGTTCCAATCGCATGCTCGTTGCCCGTGGATTGACCAAGGAATACCAGAGTGGCACGCAGCGCCTCACGGTGTTGCGCGACGTGTCGTTCGACGTGCCCCAGGGCGCGTTCGTCTCGATCGTCGGGCCGTCCGGCAGCGGCAAGACCACGCTGCTCGGTCTGCTCGCCGGGCTTGATACCCCGTCACAGGGCACAGTGTCGCTCGACGGCGAAGAATTCGGAAGTCTTGACGAAGATCGCCGTGCCAAACTGCGTGGTGAGAAGGTCGGATTTGTCTTCCAGAGCTTCCAGTTGATTCCCACGCTCACGGCGCTCGAGAACGTGCAGGTGCCGCTCGAGCTCTCCGGAGCGGTCTCCGCCAAGGAAGCCACGACCCGCGCCCGTGACCTGCTGGCGCGCGTGGGCCTCGGCGATCGCACGCACCATTTTCCACAGCAGCTGTCGGGCGGCGAGCAGCAGCGCGTAGCGCTCGCCCGCGCGTTCGTGAACGAGCCACGCATTCTCTTCGCCGACGAACCCACCGGGAATCTCGACGGCACGACCGGCGAGCGCATCGTCGAGTTGCTGCAGGCCCTGAATCGCGAGCGCGGATGCACCATCGTGCTCGTCACGCACGACATCACGCTGGCCGCCCGGACCCAACGCACGATCCGGTTGCGCGACGGCGCCGTCGTGGAAGACATCAGACACGAGCCGTCCGCCTCATGAGGACACAGGCCCTACTCCGTCTGGCCTGGCGGGAGAGTCGAACGGCGCGTCGTCGGCTGGCGCTCTACATGTCGTCCATCGCGTTCGGTGTCGCCGCGCTCGTGGCGATCGACTCGTTCGCCGGCAACGTGACGCGCTCCATTCGCGAACAGTCGCGCACGCTGCTCGGCGGTGACATGGCGCTGCAAGCGCGCGCCGCCTTCCCCGCCGTGGTCGATACGCTGCTCGATTCGCTGCGCAACGACAAGATCGCCACGGCGCGCGTCACGACCTTCGCGAGCATGGCACTGGCCGAACCTTCCGGTGGCACGCGACTCGTGCAGGTGCGCGCCGTCTCGGCCGGATATCCGTTCTACGGCGAAATCGAAACGATTCCCGCCAACGCGTGGTCACGCGTGCACAACGAGTCGATCGTGTTCGTCGATCCGTCACTGCTGGTTGCGCTCGATGCCAGCGTCGGTGATTCGCTGCGACTCGGCCAAAAGATGTTCGCCATCGCCGGTACACTCGGAAACGTGCCTGGCGACGCCGGCATTACGGCGGTGATCGGCCCGCGGGTGTACCTGTCCGACAAGTGGCTCGACGCGACGGCGTTGCTCAAGTTCGGGAGTCGCGCCGAGTACGACGTGGTGCTCAAGCTGCCCGCGTCGCTGGCGACACCAGTCGCCGCGAAAACGATGGCGCGTGATCTTCGTCGCCGGATCGACCCGAGAGCGGCTGCGCTGCAGGAAGCGCAGGAAGCTCGCGGAGAAGAACGCCGCGGCCCGGGGGGCGAAGACGAACCTCCGGCGGCCGACTCGGCCGCCACGGCGGCGGCCGCAGTGACCAAGGCGACTACCGATTCCCTAACGAAGGCAGCCGAGCCGGCATCGGATTCCGCCTCGGGACTCGTGTCGGGCGCTGTGCGCACCCGTGTGCGCATACGCACCGTAGCCGATACCGAGCGCGATTTCACCGAGTCGGTCGCCCGACTGGCGGATTTTCTCAGCATCATCGGACTCATTGCCCTTCTGCTCGGCGGCATTGGCGTCGCGAGTGGCGTCAACGCCTTTGTGTCGGCCAAGATCGATACCGTGGCCGTACTGCGATGCCTCGGCGCCACCAGTCGTCAGGTGTTGGCGTTGTACGTCGTGCAGTCGGCCGCCATGGGCCTCGTCGGCGCCATCGCCGGTACGCTGCTCGGCGTGGCTGTGCAGTTCTTGCTGCCGGGTGTCGTGTCGGATTTTCTGCCGATCGATGTCGAACTCGCGCTCGAACCGCGGCCGCTGATCCTGGGCCTCGCCACCGGCGTCTGGGTGTCGCTCGTGTTCGCGATGCGGCCGCTGCTCGCCCTGCGACGCGTGTCGCCGTTGCAGGCGATTCGCCGCGAAATGGACAACACGGCGTTGCCGCGCGAGTGGAACGATCCGGCGCGCCTGACGGTCGATGCACTGTTGGTCGGCAGCATCATCGGCATCGTGGTGTCGCGCATCGGCAGTGTGCGACAGGGGCTGTACATCAGCGCGGCGATCGGTGGGGCGGTCCTGGTACTCTGGGTCGCCGCGACGCTGCTCATTGCCGCAGCACGTCGCAGCACGCGCCCGTCGTGGCCGTTCGAGCTCCGGCAGGGCATCGCCAATCTGCACCGCCCCGCCAATCAGACGCGCGCGGTTACGCTCGCGCTGGGATTCGGTGCGTTTCTGCTCAGCACCGTGTATCTCGTACAGGCGAATCTGCTCAGTCGCGTGCAAGCCACGTCGGCGGGCTCGGCCGGCAACCTGCTCTTCTTCGACGTGCAGGATGACCAGGCGGCACCACTCGACTCACTGCTGCGCGCGCGGCAGCATCCCGTCGTACAACAGACGCCGATCGTGACCATGCGGATCGATGCGCTCAATGGACGCAGCGTGTCGTCGCTGATGGCCGACACGAGCGCGCGACGCGCCGGGTGGGCGCTGCGCCGCGAGTATCGTAGCACGTATCGCGATTCGATCGTGGGCTCCGAAACGCTGGTGGCCGGTAAGTGGTTTGCCGATTCGGCCGCGCGCGCGAAGTCGCGCGCCGCGAATCCGGAGGCACCGTTCGAAGTCTCCTTCGAGCGCGACCTCGCCACCGATCTTGGCGTGGCGCTCGGGGACACCGTCACCTGGAATGTGCAGGGTGTGCCGGTCACCACGATCGTGACCAGCTTTCGTACGGTGAACTGGGCACGCTTCGAGGCGAACTTCTTCGTCGTGTTCGCGCCCGAGGCGCTGCGTCGCGCACCACAACAGTTCGTCGTGGTCGCCAATGTGCCGGCGGGACCGGCGATCGCGGCCGTGCAGCGCGATATCGTGCGACGTTTCCCGAACATTTCGAGCGTCGATCTGACGCTGGTGCGTCAGACGATCGGGGCCATCGTGGACAAGGTCACGCTCGCGATCCGATTCCTCGGCTTGTTCTCGTTGGCCATGGGCATCCCGGTGCTCTTCAGCGCCGTGGCGGCCACGCGGCGCGCCCGGTTACGCGAAGGTGTGCTGCTTCGCACGCTGGGGGCGTCACGGGCGCAGGTCGCGCGGGTGCTGCTGGCGGAGTACGGCGCTCTCGGGGCGCTCGGGGCGCTCACCGGCATGCTGCTGGCGTTCGCCGGCGCGTGGGGCCTCACGCGATTCGTGTTCAAGGATCCGTTCGATCCCGCCGTCGGCCCGACGTTCGTGATCGCCGCGGGCATGCTGCTGCTGACCATGGCGATCGGATTGCTGACCAGTCGCGATGTCTACAAGGAAACACCGATGGCGGCGATCCGCGAAGCCTGACGAAGGAAGGGCGCGCCTACCGCCGACCGATGATGCCGTACGAGTCGGCGGTCGCGCTGCCTTGCTTGAACGCCACCCACACACGCGCGCCGACCATTCCGCGCAGCGCACTCGGCACCGACGGCAGTCGCTTACGGCCGCTACCGTCGGTGAGCCGCAGGCCGCCGTTCTCGTCGAGCGTTCCATCCCAGGCGGGCACGCCGTCGGACGAACGCACCAGATAATCAGACACGACGATGTCGCGCGGCGTGATTTTGACGCCGCGCACCACGACCTCCGTGCCGGCCAATCGACCGAGCCCCGTGGTCGCCATCCCGCTCAGCGAAATGTTGTTGCCATCGACTCGCAGGACGACCTGCCGCGCGGGCTCCGCACCGACGATCGTGACCACGCCACGCACCGAGTCCCCACGCGTACGGCCAGCCAGATCACTCCCGCCGGCCAGCCTTTGGGCGATCGCGCGGGCCATCGAATCACCACGCGCCTGCGCCCGAAGGCTCATCGCCTGACCGGCCGTGGTACCGAGTCCAGCGCTCGCACGCGCGGCGCTGTTCACGTTGGCAATCGTGCCTTCGTTGGTTCCGCTCGCGACGACCTGCGATGCGCTCTTCGTGGCCGCAAGAGAATCGAGCAGGTCGGCCGGACCGCGCTCGGCCTGCGCCAAGAGCGAATCCCCCCGATACCCGAGTGTATCGAGCCCCGGAATGTCGCCCGAAACCGTGACGCTCTTTTCACGATTGCACGCCGCGAGTGCGCAGAGCATCGCCAGATGCCACGCAGTGCGACCGACCGACTTCGGCGAACGCAGCCGTAAGTCATTGAGCGCAAATCGATTCGACGACGAGTTCATGCTCGGGAAGCTACGCGCCGGACGATCGGCGTCAACGCGGAGCGCCAACGCGGAGCGCCAACGCGGCACCACGACGTGGACGTGGATCACGCGAGGTTCTCGTCGCTCCTGCCGCCCGATGGCAGGAGCATGCCATATTGCACTTTGGCCACCGAGATCCCGATCGTGCGCCTGGCGGCAGCTGACGGTATTTCAGTGCAAGCCGCCGGTGGCCGTGCTACTCCGTGCATGAACGTTTCACTGCTGGCACAATCGCGCAAACCACGGTGACGTGGGTTAGGACGGCGCGTCAAACTCTCGCGATGCAAGAGCTATTGATGGCACACGGGTCCGCGCGCTCCGAGCGCGACGGTTGGATGGATGACAACACGCGAGGTCTGTCCCTTGCCGCTGCGGCGGACTGGGATGAGGCCGCTGAGGCATTTGCTGCCGCGGCCGACGTGTTGGCACGACGTGCGCCCGATGTGAGCTCTCACGATGCGCTGGCCTTGATTCTCGGCAATCTGGCGCAGGCCTGCTTCCGGGCGGGACGCACGGAAGACGCCCTGCTCCACGCCCAGCGCTCCTGCGCGCTCCGCGTGGCCCTCGCCGGCGAGGACGCGATGCCGGTGGCCCGCGAACGCATGGATCTCGCGGTGATGCTTGGTGCCCTCGGCCGGCTCGACGAAGCGCAGGCGTTGATGCAGCGCGCGATATCAGCCGTGGAACGCCATGTGGGCGATGAAGATGCGCGCCTCGTCGTGATGTTGGAGAACGCGGCCCGTCTGGCGCTGGCGGCCGGTGTTCCTGCCAACGCCGAACCGCTGTTGTTGCGCCTGCACGCTCTGCTCGATGCGCACGGCATGTCCACCGATCGGGCGGATCGCCTGCTCGCGATGGTCTCCGCCGTCCGCTCACGAGCCGATGCCAATCGCGCCGAGACGAGCCGCATCGCGGCGGTTCGCGCTGAGGTGATGCAGGCCGAGGCGATGCAGGCCGAGGCAGCTCGCGAGGAGGTCGCTCGCACGGAGGAGGTCGCCGTCTACGCGCACGCGTCGATCGACGAACAGGCCTCCGAAGCCGAGTGGGATGATCAGCCGCTCCGTGACGCCGTCGCGATCACCGATGTGCTGCTGCGCACGACGCCGTCGGGGGTCATCGCGATTCAGGAGCCGGTGAATCACGACGCCGAGATTCTCGCCGCCTTCGAGACCGTGGTGGATACACCGGTGGAACCGATGATCGATCTCGTTGACGATCTGCCGACGGCGGCCGTGGATATTGCGCTCGACCTGGCCGACGACTTCGGACTTCCGCCGGAGGACAACGGTGCGCCTTCGATGGGACTCGGCTTCACGATCGAGCATGGACTCGGCGCGTCCGACACTTCGGCGCCGGTACTGGATGCCAGCACCGATCTGATGGGACTCGAGCTCGACGACGCACTGGCGGACTCACTCGTCGATGTACCGACGCACCGTCCGGCCCTCGAACTCGAGGAGGCGGCGCCGTCGCGCATCGAAGCGTTCGAGCCCGCGCCCGTCGTGTCGGAGCCACTCTCGCCGCTCAACGCACCGCTGCGCCCGCCGATGCGGCATGTGGAGCCAGCACCGGCGCATGGATTCGGACCGCCACCGGCTGCGCTCGTGACGCCTGGCGCCCGCATGGAGCCGGCATCCGCGCCCGCGCCGATGCCGCCGACGGCGCGCGACATGACGCGCGCACAGGATGCTCAGAACGCCGCCGACGCAGACGAGGCGAGCGCCCACGCGGCGCACCGCGCCGGACGGACTGGTCGAACTCCGTTGTCGGATCGGCACCCGAACGAGGCCGGCGGCAAGAGCACCGGTCTGATCGGGGCCGGGATCGGCGCTGCGTTGGCCGTGGGCGGCGCCGTCTGGTACTTCCTGCTTCGTTGATGCGCCGCGCGCGATGACGTCGGTACAACCGGAGAGTACGGCGGCACGACTGCACGGCACGGTGCTGCTCGTGGGGCCGGGATGGCTCGGTCAGGTCACGGCGGAACGCTTGGCCGCGCTTGGCGCGACCGTCGCCACGCTGCAGCGCAGCGCGACGACGTCCACCAACTCCGACGTTGTCGCGTTGACGGGCAACATCGCCGACGCGGCACGTGGTCCGGAGCGTTTGGCGGCCTTACAGGCCGTCGTGAGGTCGGCGCTCCCGGCGCCGGTCGATCACCTCGTCGTGTGCATCGCCCCATCGCGTGCGAGCGGCGACGACTACGGCGTCTATCCCGCTGCCGCCGCCGGCGCGGCAGCGTTGGCGCAGGCCCTCGAGATCAAATCGGTGCTGTATGTATCGAGCACTGGCGTGTACGATCGACATGACGGCGGCGTCGTCACCGAACAGAGCGCGATCGAACCGCGTGACGCGCGCGTGCAGGCCTTGTACGACGCCGAGCAACGTATCTCGGCGGTGGCCATGGATCTCGAGGCCACGGTGCGCATCGTGCGCGCGGCTGGGCTGTACGGACCGCAGCGCGATCCCGCCGCACGACTCGCCGACCCCGCGTTCGCCGCCGGCGATGTCTGGTGCAACTTTTCGTGGCGAGACGACGTGGTATCGGCGATCGTGCACCTGCTCCAGCACGAACGCGCGCCCGGCGTGCGCGTGTTCAACTGCGCCGATGGCACGCCGCTCCGCTCGTCGGTGATTGCGGCCACGTTGACCGGTCGTCCGATCAACGCGCCAGTGGAGCGCGCGGCACTCGATGGTGCGGCACTCGATGGTGCGGCTCCGGTTCGCAGTGGCCGCAGCAACCAGCGCATCAACGTGGACGCCTTGCTGGCCACGGGCTGGCGTCCGGTCGCGCCAACGGTCTTCGACGGGCTACGTCTGCTCGGCCATCTGGTGCCGTTCGCGTCGGCGGCTGAATGAGCACCGTGCCCTCGCTGCCGTATGGGCCGCAGACCCCAGCCGTCCGTGGCTTCCTCGTGCGCCTGGCTGGCCTAGGGGCGGCCGATCGTGCCGGCGTCGTCGCGCGCTACGCGACGATCGCCGTCACCACGGAGTACGAGGCGGCCGATGCTCGCCTCGGTGAGGTGATTACGCGGAGCGGTCGGGAGGACGCGCGCGATGCGCTGAGTGGGCCGCTCCTGCAGTTGGTCAAGCGGCCGGTGCAGGACGCAGCGGCGGGGGAAGACATAGAACTCGAGCCCATTGCCGAGCCGGCGCTGGCGGCGCTGCTGGCGCTCATGACGCGGGATCTTCTCGATGAAACGACCGTGCGACTGCTGACCGAGGCCTTCAGCAACACGATCCCACTGGGTTGAACCTCGCCCCGGCGCACGACGCCTCAGGAGACGGTGTCGGCTCGTGGCTCGGCGGCAAGCGTAAAGCGTGGGATGATCGCTTCGAAGGAGGAACCATCGTCGCGCACGAAGCGATACGCGCCCTCCATCCAGCCCTGGGGCGCCTTGAGTACGCAGAACGAGCGATACTCGTGCACTTGTCCCGGAAGCAGATGGGGCTGTTCGCCGACCACGCCTTCCCCTTCAACCACGGTGTCGCCCACGGACTCGTCATGAATCAGCCAGCGGCGCGTGCGGAGCTGCGACGCCTGTTCGCCTACGTTTTCGATGCGGATATGGTAGGCGAACACGAACTGGCCAAGCACCGGATTCGAACGGTCGCGCAGATACGACGGGCGCACCGTGATACGAATGCCTGACGTGATGCGGTAGTAGAACGGAATGGGATCAGGGCGCATCGGAACGGCCTCGAAACGTGACAGTGACTGGTAAGCTTTCGGTGCCCACGCGGTTGAGCGACACGATCGACAGTGCCGTCGGTGTCGTGCCTTTCGGGATCGCCCACGAGGTCGTGGATCCCGCTACCAGCATCGTAATCCATGCCGTGTCGGTGCGCAGCCGGATGGCGTACTGCCACGGGACCGCCGTGCCGGTGGTGCGCAGTAGCAATCGGGTACCCGTACTGGTTTCCGACAGTCGCGCGGTGGGCAGCGGGGGCGCCGCGGCCTCGAGCCACGGCGTGGCCGGCACGAGCGCGGGCGCGGCGTATGGCCCGACCAGCAGCGTGTCATTCATGCCGGCCTGATTGGTCAGGAACGACTTCATGCTGAAATGGACGTTCCCCGTCGCGCCCTCCTGGAGACGCGTGACGCGAATCTGTTCCACGAGTTCGCCCACGGAGAAGGCGCCCGAGCCGACACCACCGGCCCTCGACGTGAAGTTGCCCGGCCACATGTGGCGCCCCATCACGTTCTCGCCAACCCACCAGTCGAGCAACGCCGGATACGCCTGTTCGCGCTTGGTGGTGGGCCAGTAGAGCTGCGGCGTGAAGTAGTCCACCCATCCCTCGCGCAGCCACTTCCGTGCGTCGGCGTACAGCTTTTCGTAGGCGTCAAATCCACGAACCTGCGTGGGATAGCCCGGACGCCAGATACCGAATGGACTGATGCCGAAGCGCACCCACGGCTTGGTCTTGTGCACGCCGTCGTCGAGGGCCTCCACCAGCAGATCGACATTGCGGCGCCGCCAATCGGCCCGCGAGAGATCACCGCCCTCTCGCACGTAGCGTTTCCAGCTGCGGTCATCGGGGAACGGAATGGCGCGACCGCGCCGGTCGTTCTCCGGGTACGGATAGAAGTAGTCGTCGATATGCACGCCATCCACGTCGTAGCGCTTCACGACGTCGAGCACCACGCGCAGCGTGCGCGCCCGAACGGCGGGCTCACCGGGATCCATCCACAGGTAGCCCGCATACGGCTTCACGAGCGATGGATTGGTGCGCGC
This sequence comes from Gemmatimonas groenlandica, assembly GCF_013004105.1. Lineage (NCBI taxonomy): Bacteria > Pseudomonadati > Gemmatimonadota > Gemmatimonadia > Gemmatimonadales > Gemmatimonadaceae > Gemmatimonas > Gemmatimonas groenlandica. The sequence goes on along the minus strand of NZ_CP053085.1, from coordinate 864,606 downwards.
GATGTGCGTGGATGACAACGGTGACTTGGCGTCGGTGTGTCGTGCACGATAAGGATTGAACCAGGCGTGCAACTCGAGGTTGCGCGCGTGCGCTTCCTTGACCGCGAACTCGAGCGGATCCCAGAACGGCACTGGTGCGCGGCCCTGTGCGCCTGTGAGATACTCCGACCACGGTTCGATCTTCGAGGCGTACAACGCGTCGGCCGCCGGACGGATCTGAAAGAGCACCGCGTTCAACTTGAGCGCCGCCGCGCGGTCGAGCAGCGCGATGAGCTCCGCCTGCTGTTCAGCGGTGGAGAGCGAGCGCTTGGATGGCCAGTCGATGTTGGCCACCGACGCCACCCACACGCCGCGGAATTCGCGCGCCAGCGGCGGCGCCTCGGCGCTGACCACCGGACGAACACGCGCGGGCGTGGCCGGTGCGGTGCGCCCCGGTGTTTCCACCGGCGTGGGACGCGTGGGCTCCGGGCGTGCCGCCGGGGCCGGCTCGCCTGGGGCGACGGGCGGCGCTGAGGGCCGGCAGGCGAGCACCGCCGACACGGTCAGCAACGCCCCGGCGGCGATCAGATCGCGGCCACGCATCACGCCAACTCCTTCAGCATGGCATCGAGTACAGCGCCGGCCCGCTTCGCGGCTTCGGCAATGCGCTCCTCCGACTGGATGAACGAAATGCGGAAGAACCCTTCTCCACCGCTACCGAACCCGGAGCCCGGCAACACAATGACGCCGGCCTCTTCCCGCAGCCGATCGGCAAACGCCGCGCTGGCGATGCCTTCGGGCAAGGGCATCCACAGGTACATCGTGGCACTCGGCACATCGACGGCGAATCCGTGGGCGCGAAACGCCGTCACGGCGGCGTCACGACGCGCCTGAAATACCGCCACGTTCTGCGGCACGAACTCTGCCCAGCTCTCGATGGCCGCGACGCCGGCCGCTTGAATGCCCATGTACTGCCCGGTATCCGTAAACGCCTTCACCTTGGCGAGCGCCGTCGAAATCTCCGGCTTCGCGACCGCCCAGCCACAGCGCCAGCCGGTCATGTTGTACGTCTTCGACAGCGAGTGGAACTCGATCGCCACCTCACGTGCCCCGTCGATCTCGAAGATGCTGGGGGGCACGTAGCCGTCGAACCCCATTTCGGAGTATGCGTTGTCGTACACCAGCAGGATGTCGCGTTCCCGACAGACGTCGACGACCCGCTCGAGATAGTCGCGCGGCGCGATCGCCGAGGTCGGATTGTTCGGATAGTTGAGATACAGAATCCGCGTGCGTGACAGCACGTCGACCGGGATCTCGTCGAGGTCCACGAGAAAGTTCGTGCGAGGCCGCAACGCGTACACGTATGGCGTGGCATCGCTCAGCAGCGTGCCGCCCAGATACGCTTGATAGGCCGGATCGGGAATGATTGCGACATCGCCCGGTCCCGCGAACGCGAAGGCGATGTGCGCGAGCCCTTCCTTGCTGCCCAGCAGCGGCACGATCTCCGTCATCGGATCGACGCGCTGCCCGAAACGCGTCTGCATCCAGGCGGCGATCGCCTCGCGGTAGCGCACGAGCCCGAGTCCGAATCCGTACCGCTGCATGGCGGGCACTTCGGCCGCCCGCTGCAACGCCGACACCGCGCCGGCGGGCGGCGCGAGATCGGCGTCGCCGGCACCGAGATCGATGACATCGACGCCGGCTTCGATCAGCGCTTTCTTGCGCGCCGGAATGTGCGCGAGCGGATAGGCCGGGAACGACGAAAACCGTTGGGACAGACGCGGCATGACAGTGAGTCGAAAGGTCAGAACGGAATTACGACGTGGGCGGACTGTACTGCGCATGCTGCGCATCAATCCAGCTCTTGTGATACGCCGGGTCTTCGATCGCCATCGCGAGCTTGGCGACCTTGAGCGGCTTGAAGCTGTCCATCATCACGGCGAGCTCGTTCGTGTACTTCGCCCCGATGGACGCCTCCGTACGGCCCGGATGCGGACCATGCGCCAATCCATCCGGATGATGCGTGATCGAGCCGTACTCGATGCCCTTCCGGCTCATGAATTCACTCGACGCGTAGAACAGCACTTCGTCCGAATCGACGTTGCTGTGGTTGTACGGCGCCGGAATCGCTTGGGGATCGAAGTCGTACGGGCGCGGACAGAACGAGCAGATCACGAATCCGTCACCCTGGAACGTCTGGTGCACCGGAGGCGGCTGGTGAATCCGACCGACAATCGGCTCGAAGTCGTGGATGTTGAAGATCCACGGATAGAAATACCCATCCCATCCCACGACATCGAACGGATGGTGATCGAGCACGAGTTCGTTCAAAGCGTCGTACTGCTTCACGAGAATCGGGAAGTCACCCATCTCGTCGTGCGGCACGAGCTGCATCGGGCGGCGGATGTCACGTTCCGAGAACGGCGCACCCTCGAGCATCTGACCGAAGTTGTTGCGATAGCGCGACGGCACGCGAATGTGACCGCGGCTCTCCATCACCAGGAACTTCGTGGCACCGGCGGTGAGGTCATGGCGCCAGCGATGCGTGATGTTGCGGTGAATCACGACATAGTCGCCCGGCTTGTACGGCAACTCGCCGTATACCGACTCCAGTACGCCAGAGCCCTCGACCACGTACACGACTTCGTCCGCCTGTGAATTGCGGTAGAAATGCGCGTCGTTCGTGTCGGGCTCCACGTAGAGCATCACGATGTCGGTGTTGAACAGCAGCGGCAGTCGATCGAGCGTGGCCGACCCGCCATTCGTGGTGCGCGAGGTGAGGAAGTGGCGGTGGCGCAGCGACGTGTCTACATCGGCCTCGAGCACGAAATCGCGCACCTTGCGGGCCGATTTGTACGTGGTGGGCGGATGCGTGTGATAGAGCAGCGACGAGGTCCCCACAAAGCCCTCGTGTCCCATCAACTCCTCAGCGTACAGTCCGCCGTCGGGACGTCGAAAGACGATGTGTCGCTTGCGCGGCACGGAGCCCAGCTGGTGGTAGAACGGCATGAAAGACGGCCTCTGGTGCGGGCAGTCGACGAGATGCCGGATGGCAGTCGTGCGCCGACGAATTGATGCATGCAATCTGGCCGAACACACGAAGCGGCGGGAGGGTGAACCTCCCGCCGCCGCTACATGACGCTACATACTCACTCGGGGCGTGCACCGCCCCTCACGGACGCTCAGCGGCCGCGTGCGCTCCGCCGACGCAGGAACAACAGCGACGACATCCCGACGGCCATCAACACCACGGTGCTGGGCTCCGGTACCGTGGTGACGAGCGGTGCGACCACGAACGACTGGGCTGACGCCGAACTCGCCGCGTTGGAAACGCCTGCGACGGACGGCGTCCCCGCGCGACCAGCCGACTGAGGCGCCGCCTCGGCTGGCTCAGCGGCCGATTCGTCCACCGCATTGTTCCACGCGCCCGGTGCCGCGACAGGGCTGCTCCCCGGAGCGACCCACGCCGGTGCGCGACCAGCGCCATCGGCAACGGGGGCCGGTATGGGGGCCGCTACGACGCCCGCTGGCTCGCCGGCCCGCGTCGAGACCTCATGTGCGCGCGATGCTTCCGTCGCCGCCACAAGACGATCAAGCGCAGCGCCGTCGGCGCCAAACCGCCGAGACCAGCCATAGTCGCTCAGGTCAGCGCGGTCGGTCGGAAGCAGTGCCGATCGACCAGAGGCGACCGACGCGCTGCGGCTCGACGCACGCAGCGCCGACACCGTGGAACCGAAGGGCGCCATCGCGAAACCGCGCTTGCCGAATGCCGCGCAGCCACCTGCGCAGTTCCATGCATTCGGATGCGACGCGTCGGTGTCCGCCCCGCCGAATCCGACGAAGTTGCCGCCGAGTCCGAGCAGCGAGACGACAGCGCTGGAGGTCGAGGTTGAATCCTCGCGCTCCTGAGCGCCGGCCGACGACGCCGTCACCACCGCCGCTATGGCAATGAACGGGATGGTGCGATGCAACAGATGCATCATCGGTGATCTCCTGTGGGTACGGGTTCACCGGTGATGCATTGCACGTAACATGCCGAACGCATTCCCCGTTCGGCACGCTAGAGGTTGCCGCGAAGCTCCTGCTCGCGCTCGATGGCTTCGAACAACGCCTTGAAGTTGCCCTTGCCGAAGCTCTTGGCGCCCTTACGCTGAATGATCTCATAGAACAACGTCGGGCGATCTTCCACCGGCTTCGTGAAGATCTGCAGCAGATATCCGTCGGGATCACGGTCCACCAGAATGCCAAGGGCGGCGAGCGCGTCGATATCCTCATCGATCTGCCCCACGCGCTCTTGCAACTCCGCGTAGTACGATGTCGGCACCGAGAGGAACTCGACACCACGATCGCGCAGGGCCGTTACGGTGGCCAGAATGTCGTCGGTCGCGAGCGCGAGGTGCTGCGCGCCTGGCCCGCCGTAGAAGTCGAGATACTCTTCGATCTGCGACTTCTTCTTGCCCGAGGCCGGCTCGTTAATGGGGAATTTGATCTTGTCGTCGCCATTCGCCATCACCTTCGACATGAGCGACGAGTACTCGGTGCTGATGTCGTCGTCGTCGAAGGTGATCAGATTGCGGAAGCCCATCACGTTCGCGTAGTAGTCGACCCAGCGATTCATCTGGCCAAGCTCGACGTTGCCGACGCAATGATCGACGTACTTGAGTCCGACGCTCGCTGGCTGATAGCGCGACGAGATCTCGCGGAAGCCAGGCAAGAAGAAGCCACGATAGTTGCGGCGTTCCACGAGCGAATGAATCGTGTCGCCGTACGTACCGATGGCGGCGATGATCACCTCCCCATGCTCGTCGGAGACCACCTGCGGCTCCTGAATGGCAATCGCGCCGCGCTCGATAGCCGTCGCGTAAGCCGATCGCGCGTCGTCCACCCAGAGCGCGTAGTCGCGGAGGCCATCACCATGCTTGTGCACGTGGGCCGCGATGGCGGAGTCGACGTTGAGCGCGGTCGTGAGCACGAGGCGGATCTTCCCCTGCTGCATGAGATAACTGGCGCGGTCGCGCACGCCGGTTTCCGGGCCACGATAGCCCACCAGCTCATAGCCGAAGGCCGCACGGTAATAGTGGCTCGCCTGCTTGGCATTCCCAACGTAAAACTCGACGTAGTCGGTGCCGTTGATCGGGAACGCATCGTGCTCGATCCCCTGCTCGGGGATAGTCATCGTCGCCATAGGACAGACCTCAGTTGTGATGGTTGGACGGTCGGGCACGCGAAATCGCGCCGACCATGGTCAGCCATCTCAAACTCAGATATGCGAACGCGGCAGCGCACCGATCCAGGCGCGTTGCCGTTGGTCTTCCGAAAGCGGATTCTTGCACATGGGACGATGCTCCACGAACGCGATTTTTCGGGGCTGGTCCGGCGGGATATCTGAAAGATAACCCGCTGCCGACTAGAGGTGCCTACGATTGGAGCTCCGGGAGGTCGGCAAAGAGCGCCAGCGCCGCCGGGTTCGCCAGCGCGTCGGCGTTCCTGACCGGTCGGCCGTGCACCACGTCTCGAACGGCGATCTCCGTGATCTTGCCGCTGATCGTGCGCGGAATGTCCGCCACCGCCACGATCACCTTCGGGACATGATGCGGGCTGGCGTGCTCCCGGATACGCTGCCGGATGCCCCGTTGAACGTCCGCACTCAGCAACGCCCCGTCACGCATGCGCACGAACAGCACCACGCGAGAGTCGTCGCCATCGACGCCGAGCCGTTGCTCGATGACCAGCGACTCCAGAATCTCCGGGATCTGCTCGACCTGCCGATAGATCTCGGCCGTACCGATACGCACCCCACCAGGGTTGAGCGTCGCGTCGCTGCGGCCGTGGATGATCAGGCCGTCGTGCGCCGTGATCTCCGCCCAGTCGCCATGACGCCACACACCGGGGAAATGCTCGAAGTAGGCGGCGCGGTAGATTGCCCCGTCGGGATCATTCCAGAACGCCACCGGCATACTCGGGAACGGCCGCGTGCACACCAGCTCCCCCGGCGTGTTACGCACCGGCGTGCCATCCTCCCCGAACACCTCGACCGCCATGCCAAGCCCGCGCATCTGCAATTCGCCGCGATACACCGCGCCGGTGGGATCACCCAACGCAAAACAGCTCACGATGTCGGTGCCGCCACTGATGCTGGCCAGACGAACGTCCGATTTGATCTGCTCGTACACGAAATCGTAGCTGTGCGCTGCCAGCGGGCTGCCCGTGGACAGAATCGCGCGCAACGCGCTCAGATCGAATGCTGCACGCGGCTGCACGCCTTCCTTCTCGAGCACGGACAGATACTTGGCACTCGTGCCGAACACCGACACGCGCTCGACGGCGGCCATGCGCCACAGCACGTCGGCGGATGGGGCCAGCGGGGCGCCGTCGTACAGCACGATCGTGCTGCCCAATGCCAACGCCGACACGAGCCAGTTCCACATCATCCACCCACAGGTCGTGAAGTAGAAGATGGCATCATCGGCGCCAAGATCGGTGTGCAGGGCCAGCTCCTTCCAGTGCTGCAGCAGCGTGCCGCCCGCGCCATGCACCATGCACTTGGGAAGTCCCGTCGTGCCCGACGAATACATGATGTACAGCGGATGTTCGAACGGCAGCCGAGTGAAGGTCGGCTTGCGATGCGCCGCATACTGCGCCAACACCGCGGTGAAGGTGACCGCACCGGGAATCGACGCGATGGCCGGCGCGGCGTGTACGTATGGCACCACCCACACGGCCGCCACCGACGGCAGCGACGTGACAATCTCGCGCAGTCGTTCCAGGCAGTCGATCTGCTTTCCCGCGTACCAATAACCGTCGGCGGCGATGAGCACCTTGGGCGCGATCTGCCCGAAACGATCGAGTACGCCCTTCGTGCCGAAGTCTGGTGAGCAGGACGACCACACGGCGCCGAGCGACGTTGCCGCCAGCATAGCAATCACGGCCTGCGGCAGATTCGGCAGATAGCCCACGACACGATCACCAACGCCAACGCCGGCGGCAACGAGTGCGGCGGCCGTCGCAGCCACTTGTCCGGCCAAGTCCGCGAAACTGAGGCGCTGCCGGGCCCCGTGCTCGTTCCACGACACGATCGCCGTTCCATCATCGCGCCGACGCAGCAGATGTTCGGCGAAATTCAGCCGGGTGTCGGTGAACCAGCGCGGGCCGCGGAGCGCATCCGGCGGCGCCATCCGGTCACCGCCCACCAGCACGTCGCTCCACGGCGATTGGGGTGAACCGGGACCGTCCGCCATGACCGCCGCCGCGCGCCAGATCTCGGCCCAAAACGTCGCGGGGTGCTCGACCGACCATCGCTGCAACGCATGCGCATCAGCCACCGATGGATCGACGATGCCGCGCTGCATGAGATCGCGCCGAAACTGCGTCAGGCGGGCGCGATCGACGCCTTCGGCCGACGGAGTCCAGATCGGCGTGGCATCAACGGACATGACGATCCGTCATTTGATCTCGTCGCGGGCGAGTTGTACGGTGTGACACGAGGGTCCGTGCGACTCGCAGTACCAGCCGTGCCGGTCATGGAAGATCAGGTGCGGCGCATCATTGGGGCGCAGACGCACGCGCACCAGATGCTCGACGCCGGTCTGCGCCCCGACGACGGACCGCGGATCGAGCACGTCGACGACTGGACGTACCGGAAACAAGTCGAGCTGCGGCGGCGCCGTCGCGGCCTTGGCCTCGGCGGCAGCAGACGCCGACGTGCGTGCGCCTTTTGCGCGCTTGGGGGCGGGTGCGCGCTCAGGGCGCGTCATGGAGCCGTTCGGACCGGCAGAAGCATCTCCAATGCTCGCTAGGTCGCGCTCCGTGCGCCAGCGGTGGAGTGCTCGACGTGCCACGAGAGTTCCCACTCGCAGAAGGCATCCCCTTCAATGCAGCACCGCACATGTCGCACCCGGGCGCCCTCGCCACCAGCCAGGGCGACGGCCTTGCGTAAACCGCCAGTCTGGCGTCGACAGAAGATGGTCGTCACCGGATCGAAGCCCACGAGCCGAAGCACGACCCGACCCGGCACATCTTCGACGACATCCATGTCGCCGGGCTGGTAGTACAGCTGGAAAAGCGAAATGCTCTGCGTGAGAAACTCGCGCGGCGTCGGCTTCCGGAGAATGCCACCGTACAGCTGCACGCCGAGTGAGCCGATCGACGCTTCGCCCGCCTGCTCCGCCCAGTCCCGCAAATCCGGACGATGCGCGAGGATCCAGCGGTCGGCCGCGCGCCACAGCGTCACGAGCACGTCGTATGGGACCTCGTGCGTCGGCGAAACGCCGGCGACAACGGCCTTGGTATCGGCGTCGAGTTCGGTCATGAGCGCAGTCGGCATCTCGTCGCCAGCGGCAGCGGCCAGGAACGCCAGCGTGCTCTGAACGGCCGAGCCTTTCGCTCTCGCCGACGGACTAGGCATCGGGATTCTCAGGCATCGGGAATGAGCGCCGCCGTGGCCCGTCGGTCGATCTTTCCAGAGCCGAGCCGCGGGATTGCCTCGACGAACACCACGCGCTTGGGCACCTTGTAGCCAGCCAGTCGCAGCCGCGCTTCGGCAGTCACCTTGCCCTCGTCGAGCGCCGGATCGCGCCGCACGATGAGTGCGCATCCCACCTCCCCCCAGCGCGCATCGGGCACGCCGATCACCGTCGCTTCAAGCACGCCGGGACAATCCAGCAGCGCGGCTTCCACTTCGCCGGGGAACACGTTCTCGCCGCCGGAGATGAACATTTCCTTGCGACGTCCCCGGATGCGATGCACACCCTCGGCATCGCGACTCGCCAGATCGCCGGTGCGCAGCCAGCCGTCGGCCGTCATGGCGTCCGCGGTCTTCTCAGGCGCACGGAAGTAGCCGCTGAACATCTGCGGACCGCGCAACTCGAGCTCGCCGATTTCGTCATTGCCGACGAGTGAACCGTCGTCGGCACGCAGCCGCATTTGCAGGAACGGAATCGGCCAGCCGGTCGAACCATCCTTTTCGAGCGCGGTGCGATCGTTGGTGGCGAAACAGTTCGGTCCGCACTCGGTGAGTCCATACCCCTCGCGAAAGCCGTACCCCGCGGCGCGCACCATATCCTTGATACCCGGTGGGCAGGGCGCACCACCTGAGAAGAACCATCGCAACTTCGGCAATGGTCGGCCCCAGTTCGTGCAATCGCGCATCATCGCGAACTGTGTGGGGACCCCGAACGTGACCGTGACCCCGAACCGATCGAGCGCATCGAGGTACTCCGTGGGCTCGAAGGCACCCATCAGCACGATCGTGCCGCCGCGCGACAGCAGGGTGGTCGTGAACACGTGCCATCCTCCCGTGTGGAAGAACGGTGTGGCTGCCGGTCCGACATCATCGGAACCCAGTCTCCACCCGATAGTCGTCGCCATGGCGTTCCACAGCAGCTGACGATGCGGCAGCATCACGCCTTTGGGGACACCGGTGCTCCCCGACGTATACAGCAGCATCGTGGTGTCATCGTGCCCGCGCGCGGGCGACGTTGGCGTGACGTCGTCGCTCGCCGCGCGCTGCATGGCCGGCAGATCGTGATCCAGGTCGAGCACGCGCGGCATCGGGGTGCCGTCGAGATGCGCGCACGCCTCTTCGAGCAGCGCGCGCGATGCCGATTCGCCGAAGATCAACGCCGGGTCAGCATCGGTGATGACGCGGGCCAGCTCGACGGCCGACAGTCGCCAGTTGAGCGGCACCAGAATCGCGCCGAGCCGGATACAGCCGAAGAAGAGCGGCACGAAGTCGTACCGATTCTGCGCGAGAATCCCCACTCGGTCGCCGGCCTGCACGCCCTGGCGCGCCAGCACCGTGTGCCAACGATCAGCATCGCGATCGACATCACGGTAGCTGTAGCGACTCCCGGAGGCCGAGTCGATGATGGCCGTTCGCGTGCCATCCACCATGGACCACCAGGCGATGGGATCGAAGAGATCGGGCAGCTGCGGATACGTCATCGGGTCGAGAAGAGGCCTAGCGAGCGGCTGGACGCGCATGCTGCGCCATGAAGGTCGCGATCAGGTGACTCGCGTTTGGTCCAGCACTATCCGTGAAAGTACCGGTGTGCGAGCCACCCGACCATGCATGCCCGAGTTCATCGACACGCAGGAGCGTGACGGCGGGACGCCCTCCAGCATCGGCCCAGCGTCGCTCATGCACGGTATAGCCCTGCTCGACGCGCGCCGGAATCTCGGAGGCGACCAAGGGCGCCTGCCCTGCCTCGCCGTGCACGACGTCGTGCAGCGCAGTGAACTGTCGCGCCGTCTCGTCCGCGTTGCGCACGCTGACCACCGCATCCTTGCCTCCGTGTATCACGAGCACCGGCAGAGCCCAGGCGTTGGCACCCATTGCCGCGCGCATCGCCACGCCCGATGGCAGCGCGTCGCCCGCCCCCTTCTGCATGACCGAGATCGCCGCCGATACGTCGCTGGCGGCACGCCAGCCGATCCCCGACGCCGACGTGAGCGAAGCAAATCGTTCGGGATACGCCACGGCCAGCAGTCCGGCCATGCCGGCACCCGCCGACACACCGGCCAGATGCACGCGCTGAGGATCGACGTGGTACGTCACTCCGACTTTCGCGATCATGGCCGCGAGAATCGCCGGCTCACCACCGCCGCGTGACTGGTGCGCCGCGTCGAACCAATTCCAGCAGCGTCGCGGATTGCCGGCGACGGTCTGCTCAGGGTACAACACGAGGAAGTTGCCCGCCTGCGCTTCTTCATCGAACCGCGTCCCGCGTGCGATGTCCGCCGCATCCTGCGTGCAACCGTGCAGCATGACCAGCATCGCCCGCGGCGTCGTGGCATCGCCCGCCGGCACAAAAAGGCGCCATGGTCGACGACCTTCGGGACCATCATACTCCCCCGACACCACGCCGCTCGCGAGCGGTGCCAGCGCACTGGACTCATCGATCATGTGTCTCTCCGCGTGGACGCGCGGCGTGGGGACGACGGTCGTCCCCACGCACGCGGCCAAGGCTAGGGAACGCCAGGGATTCACGTCTTAGCGGTCGAACCGGAGGCCGATGAACGTCATCGAGCCAAGGGCCGGCATGTTGAGCAGTTCGATGTGCTTACGGCCCAAGCCACATCCCCATCCACGCTGGTAGGGTGCGACCTGATCCGCTCGCAGAAATCCCGGCGCCGTCGTCACGCCGCTCGTGCAGGTGAAGAGATTCTGCACCGACACGTTCAGCACCATGTTCGGCGTGAGGCGCTTGCCCATGTTGATGTCGAGATTCAGCAGGCCCGGAATGCGACCGTTGTGTACGCCTGAGAGAAACTTGTAGTCCTTCACGAAGCGCATCGTGAATCCGCCGAAGGTCTGGAACGGGCCGTCCTTGCCATCCATGCCGACGGTCGCCTTCATCGTCGGGCTATTCAGCGACGTCGCTTCCGCCGGGTCACCGGTCTTCTGGATGATCGAGTCGAGCTTGAGCACGCTGAACGTACCGGTCGTATTCACTTTACTGTTCACCACGAAGCGCCAGCCGGCATCGATGCCCGTCAGCGTGGCTTCACCGAGGTTGTAGTACGTGAGCGCGATCTGTTCGGCACCGGCCGCATTGGTGTACTTCTTGTTCGTCGCGGTGTTGTACGCGAATGTGCCTGCGAACGGATTGGCGACGACGACCAGCGGGCTGAGGAACGACTTGTAGCGCGCCACGTAACCGGCCACGTCGATATACAGGCGGTCCTTGATCACGCCCTTGTAGCCAAGTTCGATCGTGTTGTTCACCTCGGGGACGACCGGCGCAAAGGTGCGAAGCGTGGTGCCTGCCGCGTCCTTGATCGTCGTACCGTCCTTGTTACCGAACACCCCGACACTCGGGCTGAAATCACGGAAGTAGAAGCTCGTCTGCAGAATCGACGGCGACTTGAACGCGCGATTGAACGTGAGGCGGAAGGTGCTGTTCTCGTTCGGCGAGAGCAGCAGCGCCGCCTTCGGGCTGAACTGCGGATCGTAGAACTCCGGATTGTCGTAGCGCGCGCCGAACACGAGCTTCGCGTACTGGTTCACCGGCGTCTCCGTCTGCGCGTACACGCCCACCTGGTTCAGCTGGATGTCTTCCTTGGTCAGTGCGTCCGTGAGCCACACCTCCTTCGAGCTGACCACGTCACGACGCACCTGCGAACCGGCCACGATGCGCGTGTTGAACAGCTTCGGCACCGTCGTGTTGTACTGGATTTCACCGGCGTAGATGTGCCCATCGGCCGGGAACGCCGAGGCGCGACGCACGGAGTCGTCGCTGATGCCGTTGAAACGTGCCGCCAGACGATTCGTGGAGAAGCCGTTCAGCGCGAAGGTCTGCCCCGACGTGGAGCGCGTGGCGTAGGCCTGTGCGAACCAGTGATCGGAGGTGTAGCGCACCTGCTGATTCCAGTAGCCCCAGTTCTTGAGCTGGTTCCGACCCGCGCTGGTCACGCCAATGCCGTTGCTGTTGCTGGCGCCCGCCTGGTACTCGAGACGTCCACCCTGATCGAAGTAGTACACCAGGGCTCCGCTCGCGCGGCGATAGCTGGTGGTCCAGTCGGGATTGATTTCCGGCGACGCCGTTGTGCGCGGTGCGACCGGCGCATAGTTGTTGGTGTTCTGCCAGTCGTTGGCATACAGCGCTTCACCAGTGACCTTGAAGCCGACCTTGCCGTACACGTTGGCGTAACGGACCTGCAGATCCGAGAAGCTCACATGTCCCGGATCCTTCTCGAAGGTCTTCGACACCGAGCCGCCATTGCTGCCCATCGACGTCTCGACCGTGAGTCCCTTGTACTGCTTCGGGTCCTTGCTGAGCAGCGTGACGACACCGTTCGATGCGTCGGGGCCGTAAAGCGCCGCGCCGGGGCCGATCAGCACTTCCACGCCCGCGATGTCGATCTTCGGGATGGTCGTGAACACGCCCACCGGCAAGCCGTTTTCCGGAAGCACCGCGACGCGGTTGTCTTCCATCTGCAGCATGCGGTTGTTGAAGGCGCTATTGAAGCCGCGGGCATTGATGCCCGCCGCAGCGACGCCCGTCTGGAAGAAGTCGACGCCCTTCACGTCCTTCAGCACTGACGTGAACGAGTTGCCGACCGTGTTGCGCAGTTGATCGGCATCGATACGCGTGACGGTGGCCGGCGCATCGGTAATCTTTTCCACGCGACGCGAGGCCGACACGACATAGCCTCCCAGTTGCAGCGCCGAGGCAGCGAGCGTGATGTCGAGCTTGGTGTCACGGTCGGCCGCGACGGTGATGTTGTCGAAGGTGCGAGCCAGTGCGCCGATGCGCTGCACCCGCAACGAATACGTGCCGGCCGGCACGCCGACCACACGATAGCGGCCGTCCATACCTGACGTGCTCGAGAAACGGGTACCGACCACGGTAACCTGCGCGCCGGGCAGCGGCGCCTTCGCGCTGTCGGAGACGAGACCGGAGATGCTGCCGGACTGCGCCGCCGCGACGGCGGGCGCCGCCAGGACCGACAGGGCCACGAGCACGTGCCGGAGCGTACGCCCATACGGGACGACCGGGTGAACGAAAGACGACATACGTACTCCTCCAGGAGGGGAACAACGAGGGAGGTGCACCAGAACGGTGCGGAGGGAGAGGGAACTGCGGGACATCGGAAATCGTCCGGGTAAGAGGGGTGGAGGCTTGCCGGGTGGTGACATCACCCCTCCAGCGGAACGAGCACGACGGCTACGCCGTCGAAGAGCAGTACCAGATCCGTGATCATCAGGCGTCCCCCGTGGGCCGCGCGGCGGCCGCGTACAACGCGTCGAATACTGGAGCGAAGCGCGTGTCGATCACACGGCGCACCAGTTTGAGCGTCGGCGTCAGCTCACCGCCCGCCACCGAGAACTCGGCATCGGTGATCGCGAACGACTGAATGCGGTCGGTGCGCGCCAGCGCCGCGTTCACGCGATCGACCTGCTCCTGCACGAGGGCGTGCAGCGCCGCGTGCCGCGTCAGCTCGGACCACGGGAGCGAGAGCTGCTGCGCCGTGGCCCACGCGGTGACCATGTCGCGACGGAGCGCCAGCAGCGCCACCGGAAACTTCCGACCTTCCCCATGACAGACCGCATGCGCGACAAACGGTGAGTCGGTCAGCGCGGCTTCAATGGGCAACGGCGCGATCTTGCGACCGGTCGAGAGCGCGATGAGCTCCTTCACGCGGCCCGTGATGCGCAGCGCACCATCGGCTTCGAGTGCAGCCTGATCGCCAGTTCGTAACCAGAGCCCGTCGTCCGTGAACGCCGCTCGCGTGTCGTCGGGTTTGTTCCAGTATCCACTGAATGTGAGCGCGCTCCGCAGCACCAGCAGTTCGCCGTCATCGGCAATGCGGACCGTCGTTCCCGGCATCGGTGTGCCGACCGTATCGAACCGGATCGCGTCGACGCGGTTCATGGCGATGCACAGGTGCTCGGTCTGTCCGTACGCGCCAAGTATTGGCAGACCCAAGGCATCGAGCGTCTCCGCGACGCGCTGCGGTAGCGCCGCCCCTCCGGACGTCGCCAAGCGTACATCGGGGCCGATGCGCGACGAGATGGCGTCGCGGGGATCGCTGCCGGTCGCGCGCGCGATCTCGGTGGCCTCGTACAGGCGTTCGAAGAGCCGCGGCAACCCGCCGAACACCGTGGGTTGGAAATGCTCGCACACACGAAACACGTCCGTCGGATCTTCCACCAAGGCCGCCGACATCCCCGAAAGCATACGCGTGCACTGCCCGAAGATACGCTCGGCCGCGTGCGAGTACGGCAGAAACGAGACCGAGCGATCATCACCGTCGATGCGGAGCACCTCCGCGATCGACGCCGCAGATGCCGCCAGATATCGGTGCGAAATGCAGGCGCCCTTCGGTTCTCCGGTCGAGCCCGAGGTGTAGATCAGCGCCGCCACATCATCTGGCACGAGAGAGGCGATGCGCGCCTCGAGCTTCGTCGTCGCACCCCTATCGCGGAGCAATCGTGCGCCCTCGTCGCACCACGCCGTGAAGGGCACGACCTCACCGTCGCGCGCGGCATCGACGACGATGGCAATACCCGCCACGGCTGGATCGCTGGCCGCCCGGATCTCCGCGACGTGCGCGACGCTGTCGGTAAACAGCAGACGCGCGCCGCTGTCTTGCAGCAGCGCCACAATCTGCGCCGGCGCACTGGTTGGATAGAGGCCGACACCGACCGCGCGCACCAACTGCAACGCGACGTCTACGACCGGCCACAGTAGTCGATTGCCCGCCAGAATCGCCACCCGGTCACCGGGCTCGATGCCCGCAGCGAGGAGGCGCGCCGCACAGGCCAGCGATGCATCGCGCCACTCGCCCCAGGTCAGCACCCGACTCGGCGTGCGCGCCCCCGTGGGATACACCGCATACGCGACCGAGTCGGGAAACCGGTCGCAGCGCGCCAGGAAGCGCAACGCCAGCGGCGTCTCGGCCATGATGGCCACCGTATCGGTGGAAGCAGTCGCCATGCTGCTTTACGCCGGTGGCAGGGGAGACGGCGACGGAGCCACGGCGGCGGCGGGACGCCAGCGCATCGCGACCGAGCCCATCGCGAGACCGGCGCCTGAACCCGTGAGCACCATCAGGTCGCCGTCATGGAGCCGACCGCTCCGCACGGCGTCATCGAGCGCCATCGGCAGGCACGCCGAGCCAGTGTAGCCCCACTTGTGCATGATGGTGTGCGCGCGCTCCATCGGCTGCCCCAGCCCCTGCATGACGATGTCGATGGTGGATCGGTTGACCTGCGTCCAGAGCCAGAGATCGACGTCATCCGGCGTGTGACCAGCCCGCGCGAGCACTGATTTCACGATGCGCGGCCATCCCTCCTCGTTCACGGACGCGGGATACTTCTGCACGAAGCGCAGGTACTGCTGCACATTCTCGTCGAGGACGGCGTGCGTGATCGGCGTGTGCGTGCCCCCCGCGAACACGCCCATGCCATGACAGTAGCGCCCATCGGCGAAGAGCTCCGACGACAGCACGCCAGCCACTGGTCCGGCTTCGACCACGGCGGCACCGGCGCCATCGGCGAAGATCGTGAGCGTCTTCTTGTCGCGCGGATTCAGATACTTCGACATCGCGTACGCGCCGATCACCAGAATGCGCGAATACCGCTCGTCGGCGCGGATATACTTCCACGCCGTGTCGAGGGCGGTCACGAATCCGGCGCACCCCGCATTCAGGTCGAACGTGCCGGCGTTCGTGAGCCCCAGACGTCCGTGCACCACCGACGACGTGGCCGGTGACACATACTCCGGCGTGTCGGTGGCGACGATCAGCAGGTCGATCTGCTCCGGCGAGATTCCCGCGGCGACAAGCGCCGCACGTCCCGCCGCTTCGGCCAGATCGGCGGTGCTTTCATCGGGTGCGCACCAGTGCCGCTGCGTGATACCGAGCGTTCCCCGCACGAATGGGTCGATGTCCTCGCCAAGTTGCGCCGACAGTTCTTCGTTGGTCACGATGCGCGACGGAACGGCGCTGCCGGTGCCGATGATCGTTGCTTCGCGACCGCGAGCGAACGTGCTCGATGTGGTCGCCTGGCTCACGCGACCGCCGCCGGCGCGCGTCCGGAGCTTCCACGGGTGACGAGTCGCACGGGCAACAGGCGGCTGGCCGAAACGCGCTGCGTGGATTGCTCAATGAGCTGCAGCAGCAGACGGGCCGCGCGTGCGCCAAGCTCGCGGGCGGGGACGGATATCGTCGTGAGTTCGGGAGTCACGTAGCGCGCCAGTTCGATATCATCGCAGCCGACGACGGAGAGATCAGCGGGCAAGGACAGTCCCACGGTGAGTGCCTGCTTGAGTGCACCGATGGCCATCAGATCGTTCGCGCAGAACACCGCGGTCGGTCGAGGTCCGGTGGCCAGGAGCAACCGCATGGCGTCGCGGCCGCCGGCCACCGTGGCGGGGGCACGACGGAGCCGCGCCGAGCGCATCGCGATGCCAGCTTCGCGCAAGCGCACGACGAATCCGCGCTCGCGCATGCGGAAGGCGTGGACATCGGAGGCCGGGCCGATGAACGCCATCTCGGTGTGTCCGAGTTCGAGCAGGTGGTCGGCGGCCAGACGTCCAGCCATGACGGCATCGGTCGCGATGCCTGGCCACCGCTCCGATGGCTCGTCGATGAGTACGACGTTCACGCCGGCGAGCGCCTCGTCGGGGAGGGTGCTGGCACCGACGGCGTCGAGCAGCACACCGTCGATCTGGCGCGCCCGCAGGACATCGAGGTGCTGCCGGACGTCGCGCGCCGACTGATCGCACAGCAGCACGGCATAGCCTGCGTCCGCGGCCACGCGCTCGGCCCCGGTGATCACGTCGGCGACGAACGGGTTCCGCACATCGGGCACGATGACCCCCAACGCAAAGGAGCGGCGGCTGGCCAGCGACTTGGCGACCACGTTCGGCCTATAGCCGAGCTCGGCGGCGGCGTCGAGGACGCGCTGCCTGGTCGCGGGCGCCACGCGGGCGCGCGGGTGGTTCGAAAGGACGAGCGACGCGGTGGGTTGAGAGACACCGGCGCGGGCGGCGACGTCATGGATCGTGACGCGGCGCCCAGAAGGAGGGAGAGCCATCGCGATGCAAAATGTGCTGCAAATACGTATTGGCAAGACCCTTTCTGACATTTATCGCCGCGTTCAGGGGGCCCCCGTGGGTATTTTCAGCGAATGGCTATTCACGACCCGTCCGCAAGTCCGGCCAAAGCCCCCCCAATGGCAGAGCTCGATGCGACCGTGTCCGCCGAGCCCGCGCAGGTGTCGCCCCCGTCTCGGCGGGCGGGCTGGCTGCGGTCCGGTGCGGCGGCGCCACCTGCCCGTCGGCAGCGCAGTCCGTGGGTCCGGCTGCTGGTGGCACTCACCAGCAGTACCGCCCTGCTTGGCACGGCAGCGCTCGTGGCCGCCGCGGCGATTGTGCCGCCGATTGGCGCCCGCCGCACGGCACGCGAGGCCGCCCAGCAGGAGGTGTTGTCGCAGTTGGGCCCCGACGAGCGCGTGGTCGCACGGGCCTTCGCGTCACAACGCCGCTGGACCGACATGTGGCGCGAGTCGTTCGGTGTGGTGGTCGCCACCAACCGGCGACTGCTGTATGTAGGTGCACCGCCCACACCGCTGCTGCGTCCACGCGAAGACGGTCCGACCGAACTGTTGGTGGAGAGCTACCCGTTCGACGCGGCATTCACCCTCGAGCCGCGCACCCTCTTTCGCGGCTATGGCCGTGGCCTGGTGCTGCGGACCCCTGCCGCACAGGTCGACTTCGTCGTCGATGATGCGTCGTGGACCGCAGCGCTGCGCGTGTCGCAGGCGAGTGCCGCCGCGCGCCGATCCGTCACCCGCGACGAAGAGGCTCTCAGCGCGACCACGCGCGCCCCGGCCCCGCCGGCAGCGCTCTACGTGCGCTACGTCGTGCAGCGGGGCGAGACACTGACCGGACTCGCCCGACGCTTTCGCACCTCACCCGATGTGCTGCGCCAGCTGAATCAGTTATCGACGGACGAGATCAAAGTGGGGCAGCGGTTACGCGTGCCGAAAGTTGACGTGGACACGCTACCGTAGCACCGCGCCGGGCCAGCCTCGACACTGCGGGAACTGATCACGCCGAGGCGCAGAGAACGCGGAGGCCGCAGAGGGTCCAGCATCGCTGAGCCGATCACACAGGACAAATGAGAAAAGGAGAACGACGGCATGTGCACCCCCTCTGCGCTCTCTGCGCACTCGGCGCCTCCGCATGAGCTGTTCTGCGGAGCACAGCCGCCGCACGGCGGTAAGTGATCACGCAGAGTCGCCGAGCGCGCGGAGGCCGCAGAGAGGGTGCGTACTGAATAGCCACGTGGCCAGCATCCCGTTGTACCGGACGCTGGCCACGCGTACCACCACCAAATACGGTGCGGCTACTGACCGAGCACGATCGCAAACACCAGCGGTGCCACAATAGACGCATCGCTTTCGATGATGTACTTGGGCGTCTCGATGCCGAGCTTGCCCCACGTGATCTTCTCGTTCGGCACGGCGCCCGAGTACGAACCGTACGACGTGGTCGAGTCGCTGATCTGACAGAAGTAGCCCCACAGCGGCACTTCCGTGCGCTGCAGGTCCTGATGCAGCATCGGCACGACGCAGATCGGGAAGTCGCCGGCAATGCCGCCGCCGATCTGGAAGAAGCCCATCGACGAATTCTTCGTGACTTCGGTGTAGTGATCGGCGAGATACATCATGTACTGAATGCCGCCCTTCACCGTATGCACATTCTTGATGTTGCCGTCGATCACGTGCGACGCGAAGATGTTGCCGGTGGTCGAGTCTTCCCAGCCCGGCACGATGATCGGCAGGTTCTTCTGCGCGGCGGCCAGCATCCAGGAATTCTTCGGATCGATCTGATAGAACTCCTCGAGCTTACCGCTGAGGAGAATCCGGTACATGAACTCGTGCGGGAAGTAGCTCTCGCCCGCCTGGTCGGCCGCGGTCCACTCGTCCAGAATCGCCTTCTCGATCCGACGGATTGCTTCCGCTTCGGGAATGCAGGTGTCGGTCACGCGATTGAAATGCTTCTCCAGCAACGCCTGCTCGTCCTGCGGCGTGAGGTCGCGATAGTTCGGCACGCGCGCGTAGTGATCGTGTGCGACGAGGTTGTAAATGTCCTCTTCGAGATTCGCGCCGGTGCAGGTGATCGCGTGGACCTTGTCCTGCCGGATCATCTCGGCCAGCGAGAGTCCGAGTTCCGCCGTGCTCATCGCGCCGGCCAGCGTGATCATCATCTTGTTGCCCGCTTCGAGATGGCGCACATAGCCATCGGCGGCGTCGATGAGCGCGGCCGCGTTGAAATGACGGTAGTGATGACGGAGAAACGCCGTGACGGGCGCGGACGTGGACTGGGCCATGAGATGAACGACTCTGTTCGGAATGGGACAGCGACGACGGCGCGCGGGCGCGGCCAATGGGGCGTCGCCGACCGGGGGCCGGTAACGCCGAGGGGAATCTAATCGGCCCCAGTCGTATCGCGGTCCCCTGCCCGATCCCGTCGTACCGCCCGACGCGCGTCGGGGAGCGCATCCTCGCGTGCATGCGACCGCCCGCTCCGACGGAGCCCGAGCCACGCCGCGCCGATCCCGAAGGCCACCGCGACCGTGCCGGCGCCCGACATCCCCGCGCCGGCCGCGATGATCACACACAGGAGCGCCGCGATCCGCATGCTGGCCCCCTCGTCGCGCGGCCGCGGTTGCAGCGAGGCGGCCGACATGGCGGCCCCCCAGCCGCGCCCGTCGGCGTCCACCGCCCCTATCGCGAGCCCGTTCGGGGTCACGCGACTCGGCGTTGTCGTACCCATCGTCGTGCCCATCGTCAGCGCACGAGGATGCTCGATCCAACCACTGAGCGCACGCGCCGGCTCATCGCTTCGGGCACCCCAGATCGGGTCCGTCGCTCGCGTCGAGTTCGGCGTGCGGCTCCACACCGCCCGATCGCTCTCGCCCGAAGGACGTCGCCCCGCGTCACGCGGCCGTTCCGCCAACCGATCCGGCGCGTGCTCCGAGGAACGCTCCTCGAGCAAGGCGAGCCCAAGCCGAACCGGAATCAGCGGCCCCTTCACGGGCTCACCCTGCACCAGCGCCTCGTACTCACCCGTGCCGAAGGTCCGAACTGACGGCTCACGGTCGTCGCGCGCGGTCGACTCCGGTTTCATTTGCGAACAGGCCGACAGCAGACGCCGTTGCACATCAGGTATGCTCGCGCCGAGCCGGCGCAACACACGGGCCGCATCGCCAAAGCGCTCGGCTTGCATCAACGGGAGCCACTGCGAAATCAGCACGTCCAGAGGCGACGCACCATCGGTTGCCCTCGTACCGCCACCCGCGTTGTTGAGCGCAAAGACGATGGCCGTAAGGATGCCACGCGCGGCATGCGCCTGCTCGGGAGTGCATGTCCCCGCCATGGAGCCGCCCGCACTGAACGCGCGAATCAAGACGCGACCCTCGCGCACGGCATCCGTGACCGACAGCGCGGCGAAACGCGCACCCAGACGCGCCAAGGCACGCTCGGCGACATTGCCGGACGCGACGTCGTCCGCGGCACCGTCGATCGTGCGATCGTCTGTGTCTCTCGTGCCCCGCTGCGGTGCATCAGCCGTTACCTCGTCCGCCGCGCCTCGCCACAAGGGTTCGCCGGGGACCTCGAGCTCTCGTTCGACACCGCGCGACACGGCGCCGAAGGCCTCGAACACCTCGTGGTCGCCAGTGGTGAAGGGCGACGGTTCGTCGACCCGCCCACCGAAGGCGCTGCGGGACGCGCTCCTCGTGTGATCCGCCGCAATCGCGCGTAGCGCGCTTCGGGCGAACTCGATCGCGGGATGTTCGGGAAACACGCGCATCACCTGCTGGAGCAGCCGCTCAGACTCCGCGCGGTTCCCCTGGCGCGCGAGCACGATCACCTGCTGCATGAGCAGCACCGGATGCGTGGTCTGCTGGTCGATAGCGGCCGCGATCGCACTACGGGCTCCGGGAACGTCCCCGGCGGCGAGTCGCGCCAGCGATTGGACGAAGCGCAGCGCGATCGACGACGGCTTGAGCTGGAGCGCCTCCGTGGACACGCGCTCTGCTTCCCCGGGAAGACCCAGCACGGTCAGCGCGCCACTGCGGAGATACCAACCCTCTTCCGTAAGCTGGGCGCGCTCCCAGACACCGTCCAGCGTTGCGAGCGACTCGGCGGCGAGGCCACGCAACAATGCGCCGCGAGCCGTCTCGAGTCCGACATCGAGCGCGACTGGCGCCACGACGCTGCGCTCCACAAGCACGTCGGTCGTGTCGAGGATGTCGAACAGGTCGAGCCCACTGCGCCCCAGCGGCGACGGCATCGCGGATGCGCTGCGGGCACCGGTGGGGACCACCGGAACGACCGCCGTCGACGGTGTGACCGGGCCTATGGGCCCGGGGGGCACGGTCCCTGGCGAGACCGCCGGGCCGATCGGCGACGACGGCAGCAGGCGCGGTGTCGCGCCTACGCCGGGGATATCCGGGGGCATGGGAAAGAAGTATCGGCTGCGTCGCCCCGGAATTCCATGAACTTCTCGCTCCCGCTCAGACCAGCGCTCCGATCAGCGCTTCCTCGTGATCCACCCGACTGTAGCCATTGATCTCATCGAACCAGCCATAGGCGCCCCCATTGCGGTCGAGGGCAATACGCCGACGCGTCGTGCTGTACTCATACAAGCGGAGTTCGCCCACATCGGCCGGTCCCTGGACAAACCCGATGAACCAGAAGGAGGCAGTGGCGTCGATGGCGGCGGTCCCGAACACCAGCGCGAGGGCGCGCTGCAGTGGGTACCAGTCCGGCGGACGATAGGTCGGGAAGATGTCTGAGTTGCTCACGGTCGTTGCTCGCTGGACGCATCGTGCCGCAAGGCGTCACGATCCGTCACACTACGAGACGCCGATGTTCCAACGTGTCACCACACGGTGACGTGACACACAAAACGTCGCACGCGACCGTGGCGTGTTGCTACATGCGTGCGAGCACGAAACGCGTCGTGGCGGCGAGCGACGCGCGCGCTTCCGGCAGTACGGCCGCGAAGAACTGCCACACGTGCGGCACGTGCGGCCAGAGCTGCAGCTCGACCTCCACACCATCGCGACGGGCTGCTTCGGCCACGCGAATCGCATCGTCGCGCAACACTTCATCCTCGCTGGCGTGCACCAGCATGGGCGGCAGCCCGCGGTAGTCGCCGTACAACGGGGAGATCAGCGGCAACGTCGGATCGGCATCACCCACGTAGAAACGCGCGGCCCGTCGAATCGTCTCGCCGGCAAACATGGCGCACCGCTCGGTGTTCTCCTCGAGCGAACCGCCGGTGGCGGCCAGGTCGGTCCAGGGGCAGAACGCGACGAGACCGGCCGGATGCGGCCACTGCTCATCACGGATCGCCAGCGCCAACGCCAAGGCGAGCCCACCGCCGGCCGAATCGCCGGCAATCACGATCTGTGTGGGTGCGATGTGCTCGATATCGAGAAGATACCGGTAGGCAGCCATGGCGTCGTGCAACGCCGCCGGAAACGGATGCTCAGGCGCCAGTCGATAGCGCGGTACGAACGCCCGCCCGCGGAGGCGACGCACGAGTGAGGAGACCAGTGGGCGGTGCGTCTCCGGCGAGCAGGCGATGTAGCCACCCCCATGGAGATACAGCAGGACCGGCGCGCCCGGCTCGTGCCCGGGCCACGAGACGACCTCGCCGCCGGGCCACCCCTCTCCCGCGGGGCGCGATTCCATCGCGGCTCCGGTCGACCGCGCCATCCAGCGACGTGCCGCGCGCGGCCGGCCCATTTCGGTGCGTACCCACGACGGGTCGATCGGGGCGTGGGCGTGCGGACGCATCCGCGCGCGCACGAGCAGATGCACGATCCGGGACTGCCAACTGATCGGGGTGACGGACGGGACGGTCGACATCGGTCTCACTCAAGCTCGCATGAATCCTGCACGCCGTGATGTGTACCGAATCACACACCATCCAGAGGGCTCGAGAATGATACTCGTGACGACAGAATTGGGTCACATCGGCCGCAGGGCTCAGTGACACGAACGCCCCCGAGGGCGCCGCGCAGGGCGCACTCGAGGGCGTCGGCGAACAGATCGCGGCGTTAGACGCCGACCTGCTTCTCGACGCGATCGCGATAGTGGCGGCTGAGACGCAGTCGCGTCCCATCTTCGAGGATCACCACGTAGTCGCCGGAGAACCACTGCTGCATCTCGCGTACGCGATTGAGATTCACGATCGTGGAGCGGTGAATGCGCGCAAACAGTCTCGGGTCGAGAGTCTCCTCGAGATGGCTGATGCGCTCGCGAATCGTGTGCGACGTCTTGCCGACGTGCAATCGCACGTAGTTGCGATCGGCTTCGATCCAGTCGATCTCCGTGGTCTTCACGAAGAACATACGACCATCCTGCTTGACCAGGATACGGCTTGCGTGACGACCGTTGACACCCGCGGCATTGGCGCTTGCGCCGCTTGCGCCGGGCATGCTGCCACTGACCCCATTGGCACCGTTGCCCACCGCCCCAATCTCCCCGCGGGCGTCGGCCATCGCGGCACCGCCGTCGGCGAGACGTCGCACGGTCTCGAGCAGCTCACCGAGGCGCTCGGCAGCCACGGCGTTCGCGCGCTGCTTACGTGCTTTGTCGAAGGCCGCCTTGAAGCGGTCTTCGTCGACCGGTTTCAACACGTAATCGACGGCGTGCACGTCGAACGCGCGCTGCGCATGCTCGTCGTACGCCGTGATGAACAGGACCATGGGGACGTGACCGCCGTCGAGCTCACGCAGCACGCCGAATCCGTCGAGCCCCGGCATCTGCACGTCGAGGCAGACGAGATCCGGTTGGAGCTCGCGAATCAGCGCGACGGCGTCATGGCCGCTCTCCGCTTCGCCGACTACCTCAACATCCGCCTCAGTCTGCACGAGACGGCGAACGCGCTGCCGCGCCAGACTTTCATCGTCAACGATCAGTACTCGCACACGCACCGTCTCCGCCTCCTCTCGACTTGCCGACCGCCACTGAAGAGCGCGCCGGGAGGTGCAGCGCGCGTGACGTCGATCGACAATGACCTGACCGTCTCCAGTCCAGCAGCGTCGCCGGATCGATAGACGACCGTTGGGAATCCAGAAGCGCTATCGCAGTGCGGAGCGTCTGGTCGTCATTCCGGAGAGACGGCGGTCGTGATTAATACCGTTTCTGGAATGCAAACATGGTTGCACCAAGTACCGCGAAAGGAAAGTGCAGCCGAAAAGCTGCACCTTCTGCCCATATCTTGTGTACTACGTTCTCCTGTGGGCGAAGTTCCAGTACATCGCATGGCACGCATGTCCCGCAGGACGTCACTCTCCTCATCCGCTACCGCCTGGTGACCTCGATTCAGCCCGTCACGATCGCCGATGAAGGCGCGCGCCTACGGCGCATCACGCGGCTGCTGTTCGCCGTCGTCTGGGTGATTCCGGCCATCCTGGCGGCGCTGCAACTCATCCTCGTTGGCGACGCCTCGGGCACCCACTACAGTCTGGCCACGGCCCTGCTGTGGCAGGGTGCGTCATGGATGATGTGGGGGCTCTGGTCACAGGTCGTGCTGACCCTCGTCGAACGGGTCAAGCTGGACACCGCTCGTATCCTGCCGTGGATCTCGATGCACGTCGCGGTCAGCGCGGTCATCTGTACGATCAACGTGTTCGCGATCGCGTGGCTCGATCACGTGCTCGGGGCCATCGGTCAGGTCACCAGTTACGCCTTCGCGGTGCGCGTGGTGCTCGTCAATCACCTGGATTTTCAGGTGGTGCTCTATTGGGCCGTGGTCGGTGCCGCGTACATGGTGGAGTTCGTGCGCCGATATCGCGAGCGCGACCGTGCCGCCACCGCGCTGGAGCAAAAACTCGCGAGTACGCAGCTCGAAGCACTTCGCATGCAGCTCAACCCGCATTTCCTCTTCAACGCCCTGAATTCCGTGGCGGAGCTGATGGAGATGGACGTGCGCGAGGCCCAGCGGACCCTGACCCGCGTAGCAGATCTGCTTCGCCTCTCACTTCGCAGTGCGGGCTCGTCAGTGATTCCGGTGTGGCAGGAGATCGAACTGGTCGAGCTCTACCTGCAGATCGCCCGTGTGCGCTACGGGCAGGGGCTCGACGCCGACATCACGGTCGATCCATCGGCGGTGGACGACATGCTCCCCAGCTTTCTCCTGCAGCCGCTGGTCGAGAACGCCCTGAAGCATGGGCTGGCGCCAGGCCATCCGGATCAGAGCATCGAGGTGCATGTGAAGCGCAACGGCGGCGTGCTCGAGATCATCGTCGAGGACAATGGTCGCGGCCTCGACGGACTGCTCACCACCAGCGGACGATTTCTCGCAGCCACACCATCGGTGGACGGCCTTGGCATCGGCCTCACCAACACCCGGATGCGACTCACGATGCTGTACGGCGACCGATACGCCTTTCGCATGAGCAATCAGGCGTCGGGCGGTTGCCGCGTAGAGATTCGCATTCCCGTTGACGATCGCTAAGTCCGACCTCTCACACTCTCCACCCCATGAACACACCCACGACTTCGTCGTCCGGCCGAATCGTTGCTGCCCTTCTGCTGGCCACCGGCGTGGCGGCCGGCGGATTCCTTGCCGGCACGGGCTTCGCGCGGATGCGCACTTCGGATCGCACGGTCTCGGTCAAAGGCGTCGCCGAGCGGGAAGCGAAAGCCGATCTTGCCATCTGGCCGCTGCGGCTCGTGGTGACCGATGACGATCTGGTACGCGCCAACACCGCGCTTGAACGCAATGTGCAACAGGTGCGCGCCTTCCTCGCGGCCCAGGGAGTCGATTCCGCTGGAACGGAAGTGAGTTTACAGGAATTCTCCGTGCAGGATGCGCGCACCGTGGGCGGCTATCAAAACACGGGACGCTATATCATCCGGCAGACCCTCGTCGTGCGATCGACGCGTGTGGATCTGGTGCAAACAGCCAGCCAGCGCGTGCCGGATCTCGTGCGCAACGGCGTGGTGTTGTCGTCGGGTCAGGAGTACGGTGGCGGCGGCCCCACGTTCGTGTTCACTAAGCTGAACGATCTGAAGAACCCGATGATCGCCGAGGCCACATCGCGTGCGCGCGAATCGGCGCAGCAGTTCGCCCGCGACTCGAAGAGTACGCTGTCAGGAATCCGCAGTGCCAATCAGGGCGTGTTCGAGATTCTTCCGCGCGATCAGGCGATGGGGATCTCAGAAGAGAGTCAAGTCACGAAACGTGTCCGCGTGGTGACCACGGTCGTGTACGGACTCGCGAACTAGACGAGCAACAGCGTACGGGTTTCCGCGCCCGTCGCTCGCGAAAGCGACGGCGCGGCGTCCTGCTCTTCCGACGACGCTGGGAAGAACACCCGCACGCGCGTGCCCGAGCCGACGCGCGAGTCGA
This sequence comes from Gemmatimonas groenlandica, assembly GCF_013004105.1. Classification (NCBI taxonomy): domain Bacteria; kingdom Pseudomonadati; phylum Gemmatimonadota; class Gemmatimonadia; order Gemmatimonadales; family Gemmatimonadaceae; genus Gemmatimonas; species Gemmatimonas groenlandica. Next base: position 837,739 of record NZ_CP053085.1, on the reverse strand, counting down.
CTGTGATCATACCGCCCGCCTTGTGCACGATGCCGAACACGGTCGACAGGCCGAGACCGGTGCCCTTGCCCACGTCCTTGGTGGTGAAGAACGGGTCGAAGATGCGCGACAGGAACTCGGTGGGAATGCCGACACCGGAATCGCGGACCGTCAGCTCGAGCCACCGTCCCTCGGGCACCGTAACGCTGGCGGTGGTCAGCGGTTCAGTGAGACGCAGCGAGACACACTCCACCCCGATGGTGCCCCCGTTCGGCATCGCGTCGCGCGCGTTCACGATCAGATTGATCGCCACTTGCTCGACCTGCCCCGGGTCGATGAACACGGTGGGCAGATTCGGCTCGTGGCGCGTGTCGATGTGTATACCGGCGGGAATCAGCCGTCGCAGCATCGGGGTGAGTGATTCCACCGTGGTGGCGATATCGACGTGTCGCGGCTGTATCGACTGCTTCCGACCGAACGCCAGCAGCTGTTGCGTCAACGACGCCGCGCGGGCGACCGCCGCGCGGATGTCAGACAATTCGTCGTACGTGGGTGATGTGGGCGTCAGGTCATCCATGAGCAGCTCGCAGTTGGCGCGCATCACGGTGAGCAGATTGTTGAAGTCGTGCGCGACACCGCCGGCGAGGGTACCGATCGCCTCCATCTTCTGGGCCTGGCGTAGCTGATCTTCTCGCAGGGCGAGGGATTCGATCGCCCGACGTCGCTCGGTGGTGTCGGCGAAGTACACGGCGAGCCCGTGGCGCGCCGGCACCGCGCGGATCTCGAACCAGCGGGCCTGCGCCGGGAGAAACGCCTCCGCCTCGAGCGGACGACGCGACGCCGCCGCTTCACGCAGCAGTTGCTCGATCGGTGTGCCGATGAGCATGGGCAGCAGCGTCCAAAGATCCTGCCCTACGGCGATCGACCGCGAGACCCGCGTCAGTCGCGCTGCGGCGCGATTCGCCAGCGTGATGCGCCAGTGACGATCGAGCGCGACCGCGCCCTCGAGCATATGGTCCAGAATATCGACGCCGCGCGTGGGCAAGCCTTCGGCCAGCACCGACGGATCGGTGGCCTCCGCCGAGTCCTCGCGGTGCGAGAGCTCGGCCCGCAACTCGAGGTCGCTGATCACCATTTGCGCCAGGTCGCGCAGCGTGGCCTCGTCCTGCGGTGTCCACACGCGTGGTGACATCGTCAGCGCGCAGAGCGAGCCGAGGGTATGACCGTCCGACGTCGTGAGCGGGAACCCGAGATACCCGACCACACCCATCTCCTCAATAGTCGGGTTGTCGAACACGAGCGGATGGGAGCGGGCGTCTTCGATCGAAAGCACGGCGCCCGTCATCACGACGTGTTTGCAGAACGAGTGCGATAGTGGCGTCGCGCGACACACCGCAATCTCGCCAAGCAAGCCCGTCGCGCCTTGAAAGAACTGCCCTTTGTCGTCGACGAGAGACACCAGGACGACAGGCACGTCGAGCGCCTGTGCCGCGACGCGGGTCAGACTGTCGTACGCCGATTCGGGGTACGCACGCGGACGGCTGGCGTCCCGCAGCAGACGAAGCCGCGCGGGATCATGCAGCACATCGAAGAACTCAGGCATGAAACGACCGAAAAATCGAAAGCGGCGCGCCAGGCCTGCATCGGGCCGACCACTCCGTCATTACAACAGACGACCCGTGCCCCGAATCGTTGCAGAACGGTCCAGCTCGACGGCTCGCGAACTACACAAACGCCGAATAGCCGGTGACGGCCCGTCCCACGATCATCGCATTGATCTCGTTCGATCCCTCATAGGAGTAGATCGCTTCGGCGTCCGCGAACAAGCGCGCCACGTGGAATTCCAGGAGGATCCCGTTGCCCCCCATCGACTCACGGGCGAGCTGCACCACCTCGCGGCACTTGGCGGCGCAGAACTGCTTAGCCAGCGCGGACATTTCGTCCTTGGGCCCCAAGCGATCCTGCAGCTCGGACGCCCGCAGCGCGAGGCCGATCATGGCGGTCAGGTTGCCGAGCATCTTGACCATCATCATCTGGATCAGCTGAAAGCTGCCGATCGGCTTGCCGAACTGCGTACGTTCCTGCGCGTACCGAAGGGAGTGTTCGTAGGCCCCCATCGCGCAGCCCACCCCCTGCCACGCCGTACCGCAACGGGCCGTGACGAGGACGCGTTGGGTGTCGGCGAAGCTGTTCGCCCGCTGCAGTCGGTCCCGTTCGGCCACCCGCACGTTCGAGAGCGTGATCAACCCGTTCAGCACGGTGCGCTGGGCGATCTTTCCCTGCATCGTTTCGGCCGAGTATCCGGGCAGCGAGGTGCGCACGATGAATCCCTTGACCGACTGATCGGCCTCGTCGCGCGCCCAGATGATCACGATGTCGCCCCAGGTGGAGTTGCCGATCCACTTCTTCTGACCGTTCAACACCCACGTGTCGCCCTCACGACGGCAGGTCGTCGTCAGCCCCCGCGCTACCCCCGACCCGACGTCGGGCTCAGTGAGGCCAAAGGCGCCGATCAGGTCCCACCGACGCAACGCCGGCAGCCATTCCGCCTGCTGCTCCTCGGATCCGCACAGCGCGATCGACCCCATGCACAGGCCCGCGTGCACGCCGAAGAACGTCGCCAACGACGGATCGACCCGGGCGAACTCCATCGAGAGCAGCCCGTCCATGACAGTCGCCATGCCGGCGCGCTCCGGCGTATACGCCCCGTGTAGCAGGTCGAGCTCCTTCATCTTGCCCACGAGGTACTCGCGCGGGAATTCCGCACGTTCCCAGTACCCGTTCGCCTGCGGCTCCCATTCGCCGCTCATGAAGTCGCGCAGCTTCAATCGCGCCGCGTTGACCTCATCGGGGAGCGTCGAGAACCAATCGTAGAAGTCGCCGTTGATCGGCGGTCGCGGGCGGGAGGAAGCAGTGCTCATCGGCGGGCTGGGAGAGAGGAGACCACGGTGCATTATACTCCCCGGTACGCCCACTTCGCCGCCGGCTCGGGCTGGCCGGCCACGCCCCAGGTTCACGCCCTCTGCCCTCGCGCTGTGTCCTTAACGCTGTCCCGCTATCTCGTGTCGCTCGGCCACGGCACCCGCAAAGAGGCCGAGCGGATCGTGCGGCAGCGTCGCGTCACCACGGCGGCGGGCGTCGTGCTGCGCGACACCGATCGCTATGTCCATGACGACGTGTTCGTGGATCGCACGCCGCTGGATGCACCGCCTGGATCGGTCGTGTTGCTGAATAAGCCGGCAGGATACGTCTGCTCCCTGAACGACCGGCCGCCGATGATCTACGAGCTCCTCCCCGCGAACTATCCCAAGCGAACCCCGGTGATGGCCTCGATCGGCCGGCTCGATGCCGATACGTCAGGGCTGTTGCTGGTCACCGACGACGGGCCGCTCAATCATCTCCTCGCGTCACCGAAGTCGCACGTGCCCAAGCGCTACGCCATGACGCTGGCCGAGCCACTGCGTGGCGACGAGGCCGAGCTGTTGGCCAGCGGGACGTTGCTGTTGAAGGGCGAAACCGCACCGCTGCTGCCCGCGGAGTTCCTCGCGACCGGAGAGCGCAACGCGGACATCACTGTGCGCGAAGGGCGATACCATCAGGTTCGGCGCATGATGGCCGCCATCGGCAATCACGTGCAGGCGTTGCAGCGCGTCGCTCTTGGTCCGCTCGTACTCGGTGATCTCGCCGAGGGGCACTGGCGACGGCTCGAGGCGCCTGAGATCGACGCGTTGAGGACAGTCGCGCTCGAGCACAAGGCGATCGCCAAGGCCGCGGCGAAGGGCTGAACGACCGCTTACGGCGCCGGCTTGGCTGGCGCCTTGCCGCGCGCGATGGCCTTCACGACCATGCCATCGGACAGCTGTTCACTCGCATTCACGACCAGCTCGGCTCCCTGAGCGATGCCCGACAGTACCTCGAGCGACGTACCGAAGTCGCGGCCGAGGGTGACGGGGGTCAGTCGCACTTTGCCATTCACGACCTGGGCCACCTGCGTACCGTCGGCACGCACTATGAGTGCGATCGATGGAATGCGCAGCCCACCGCCTGCCGTGGGCACGGTAAACTTGACGTGCGCAAACATACCCGGCAGCAGCCGTCGGTCGGGGTTGGTGACGTGAACTTCGGTGAGCAGCGTGCGGCTGAGTGGATCGATGGCGCGCGAGGTGAGGGCCACCCGTCCGCGGAATGTCGTGTCGCCCAACTCCCGTACCGCGACGTCGGCGCGCTGACCAACGCGAACCATCGCGGCGGCACTCTGCGGCACATTCAGCATGACCCGCAACGTGTCGATCTGCACGAGCGTGAGCAGCGGCCGGTTGCCCGTCACGGCGCCGGCCGACACGAGCCCACCGATATCGATGGTACGTGACGTGACCACACCACGGAACGGCGCGATCAGTGCACCAAAGCGTAGCACCTCCGAAAGATTCGCCACGTTGGCGCGCGACACACGCACGTTCGCCTCGGCTACGTTGGCGGCGGCCTGACGCTCGTCGAACTCCTGCGGCGTCACGGCAGCCTGTTCCCGCATGCTCTTCCAGCGGGCGAGCGTACTGCGCGCCAGTCCGGCCGAAGCTTCCACCTGCTCGAGTGACGCACGGGCCTGCCGAAGCTGCTCGGCCACGTCTGGCATATCGAGAACCGCCAACGTGTCGCCGGCACGGACCATCGAACCGATATCGACCCGGAGCGATTTCACGAAGCCGTTGGTACGCGCGTAGATCCCCGTCTCGTGCAAGCCGGCGATCGATCCCGGCAAGTCGAGCTCCGTATCGGCGGTGTCGCGTCCCACCGTCTCGGTGAACACCGTTGGCACGTCGGTCGCAGTGCTCTGCTCGGCCGAACGCGCCTGCGACTGCCGAAGCCGCGGCAGCACTCCGGCAACGAGCAACAGCATGAAGATGGCGATGATCACGATCGGCAGCACACGCCCGGACCGGGTCCGACGCTGCTGGATCTGCGAGTGAGGCTGTCCCATTACACGGTCCTCGGCGCACGACGCAGCCGGCTGTATACGATCGGCACCACGAAGAGCGTGGCTACCGTAGCGAAAGTGAGTCCACCGATGACGGCACGACCGAGTGGAGCATTCTGCTCACCACCTTCCCCGAACCCGAGCGCCATCGGCAGCATGCCCACGAGCATCGCAAGCGCGGTCATGATCACCGGGCGCAGGCGGGTCGACGCGGCATCGAGCGCCGCTTCAAGCGCCGTGCGCCCGGCGGCCATGCGCTCGTTGGCGAACGATACCACGAGAATACTGTTCGCCGTCGCGACGCCCATACTCATGATCGCCCCCATGAACGCCGGAACGGTGATGGTGTTGCCGCAGGCGAAGAGCGCCCAGACGATCCCGGCCAGCGCACCAGGGATGGCGCAGCTGATGATGAACGGGTCCAACCACGACTGGAAATTCACCACCATCACGAGATAGACGAGCAGAATCGCGAAGACCAGACCAACCGCGAGGCCGGTGTAGGACGTCCACATACTCGCCACCTGGCCGCGAATCGCGAGCGTCGTGCCGCGCGGCAGGTCACGGCGCAATGAGTCGAGTACGGTTTCCATTTCACGCGCGACGCCACCCAAGTCGCGATCCTGCACATTGGCGAAGATGTCGAATACCGGTGCGACGTCGTAGTGACTGACCACGGCGACGCCACTGCGGCGAGTGATCGTGGCGAGGTTGTTGAGCATCTGCGTCGTGCCGCCAGCAGCGCCCAAGAGCGGCGTGCGCCCCAGCGCCTCGAGCGAGGCCACGCGGTACTGCGGTGTCTGCACGTTCACCGAATACTGCACGCCGTTCTGCGGATTGAGCCACACGTTCGGTGCCGTTTGGCCGCTGGATGACAGCGACACGAGGAGATCGCTGGCAATTTCGCGTTCCGTGAGCGCCATCCCCGACGCGCGGGCGCGGTCGATCGAGACGAACAGCTCAGGGCCGGCCGTGCGCTGCTGCAAATACACATCCACCGCGCCGGGCACGTTGCGCAACCGGCGCTCGAGAAACTGCGCGATCTCGAAATTCTTCACCTTGTTCGAGCCGACCACCTGCACGTTGATCGGCGCCGGAAGTCCGAAATTGAGAATCTGCCCGACGATATCGGCGGCTTGGAAGAAGAAGGCGACCTGTGGATAGTCTGCGCGCATCATGCTGCGCATTTCTCGACGGTACGCATCGACGTTGCCGACGCGCTCGTCGTTCAACACGATCAGGATGTCGGCGTCGGTCACACCGGTGGTCGGATTGTCGCTGAACGCCAAGTTGGTGGAGCTCGACGTGCTGATGCCGACGTTGTCGAGCATCGTCCCGAGATCTGCCGGCGGGATGATCTTCCGGATCCTGGCTTCAACCTCGGCCACCAGCCGCGCGGTCTCCTCGACACGTGTACCGATCGGTGCGCGGAGGTGGAGGCGAATCTGTCCGGCGTCGACCACCGGGAAGAAATCCTGTCCGAGAAACGGCACGAGCCCACCGGCGAACACGACGACCAGACCGAAGGACACGAACACCTTGGTGGGATGGTGCAGCGCACGCGACAGCGCGTCACGATACTGGAGGCGCTGCTGCTCGAACCACGCTTCGAACCGATGGTGCGCCCGCGTGAAGGCCCCGGGTGTTTCCACGCCGTGCGCCGCTTCGCGATTCCGTCGCTCCTTCTCCAGCGCGTAGCGCACCAGCGTCGGCACCAGCGTCCGCGAAATCACATATGACGCGAGCATCGCGAACACAACGGCCATCGCGAGTGGCGCAAACAAAGAGCCGGCCACACCGCTCAGAAAGAAGATCGGCACGAACACGATGCAGATGGCCAGCGTCGACACGAGCGTGGGCACGGCGATCTGCCCCGCCCCCTCGAGAATCGCCTTCTCGATATCGGACTCGTGGGCGAGCACCCGATAGATGTTCTCGATGCCGACCGTGGCATCGTCGACCAACACGCCGACGGCGAGGGCCAGCCCACCGAGCGTCATCACGTTGATCGTCTGGCCAAGCGCGGCCAGTACTGTGATCGACACCAGGATAGACAACGGGATCGACAGGGCCACGATGAGCGTGGCACGCCAGCTTCCGAGGAACAGCAAAATCAGGAACGCGGTGAGACAGGCCGCCACCGCGGCTTCGAACAGCACGCCGTTCAGCGCCGCCTTCACGAACAGCGACTGATCGGCCAGGAGGTCGACCTTGAGCGCCGACGGCAGCGTGGACAGAATGCCGGGCAACGCCTCGCGTACGCGCTTCACGACGTCGATCGTGGACGCGCCACCCGACTTGAGCACCGTGACCAACGCGCCGCGCACGCCGTCGCGATGGACGATGTTCGTTTGCACGGCGTACCCGTCACGCACCTGCGCCACATCGCGAATGCGGATCAACGCCCCGTTGACCGTGCGGATGGGGAGATCGTTCAGCGCTTCGACTGCATCCGGACTTCCGTTCAGCCGCACCGTGTATTCGCGCTCGCCGATTTTCGCGGTGCCCGAGGGCAACACCAAATTCTGCGCATTCACGGCATCACTCACATCGGTGGGCGAAATGCCGCGAGCCATCAACTGCTCTGGGTCGAGGTCCACGTTGATGACGCGCGACCGACCACCATAGGGCGACGGCACGCTGGCACCGCGCACCGTGGCAAGCCGGGTGCGTATGCCGTTTGTGCCGAGATCGGCCAGCTCCTGCTCGGACAGCGAATCACCACCCAGCGCGAGCTGCAGCACCGGCACGTTGGCCGCATTGTAGCGGATGATGAACGGCGCCGACGCGCCCGGCGGCATGATGCGCAGAATACTCTGCGACACCGCCGCCAGCTGGGCAACCGCCGACTCCACTTCGGCGCCCTGCTGGAAGAAAATCTTGATGACATTCACGCCGGCGAGCGACTGCGACTCGATATGCTCGACGTTGTTTACGGTCGTGGTGACCGCCCGCTCGAACGGCGTGGAGAACCGTCGCTCCATCTCCTCCGGCGGCAACCCGTTGTACGACCAGATGACCGACACCACGGGGATGTCGATTTCCGGGAAAATGTCCGTGGGCATCCGAAACAGCGACAACACCCCGAAGAGCACGACCAGCAGTGCACCGACGATGAAGGTGTAGGGGCGCTTCAGCGCCAGCTCAACAATCCACATGCTCTGGGATTCGGGATGCCGTCGGGGCGGCGCCGGACGGCCGCCGTCTCTTCAGTGTACGCGCAGCGTCAGGCTTTCGCTCTCGCGGTAGCGAACGCGCATCTACCGGGTGGCGCCCAGCACTTTGAACCGGCGACCGTCGTGAACCGTGCGGACCTCACCGAACCGGTCGCCGATCACCTGCTCGTACGGGAGCGTGCGGTTGGCCACCAACAATAGGCGACCACCCACCTTCAGATGCGCGTAGGCGTCGGCGATAAACTGCCGCGGTACCATGAGATCGGTGGCCTTCCCCTGATGAAACGGCGGATTGGAGACGACCACGTCGAACTGCTCCTCACCCACCCCGCCACCCACGTCGCTGGTGCGCACCTCGGCGTTGCCGAGCTCGGCCTTCGCGATGCCGCGCGCGGCGCAACGCACCGCCTCGGCGTCGGCATCGACCATCAACACGCGGCCGCTTCCGGACAAGGTGGCCGCCGTGAGCCCCAGCGCACCCGCGCCGCAGCCCAGATCGAGCACCGATTCACCGGCGCGGATGTCCAGCACATCTCCCAGGATCTGCGTGGCCTCGTCGAGATGCTCCCACGAGAACACGCCAGGACGCGAATATAGCGTGTGGGCAACGCCCTTGAGCGTCACCGCGACGTCGCGGAAATGATCCGGGTCGAGATACGGTGACGTGCCCTCGGTGAGCGAGGCGGGGGCGATCTGGGTCTTGGTGGCCACCGCCAAGCGGTGCCCGCTGTGCTGGGCCTCGAGGCGAGCCAGGCCGAAGATCGACTCCAGAAGACGCACCGCCGGCTTCACGCCCTCATCGTTCGCGCCGGCGATGTAGCACTTGCCGCCAATCCGGAGCGCGTGAAACGCCTCCCAGATGAGCTGCTGCAGCGCCAGCTTGTCGGTCGACACGCGAATGGTGACCACATCCGCCGCCAATGCCAGCGGAAATGCGTGCGTGCCATGCGCGTGCACCACATGAGAGCCGGCAATGCCGTTCGCAGCCATCGTACGCTCCGTCGCCTGCACCGACGGCAGCGAACGATCCGAGCACCAGAGTATCGACGCGCCACCGGCCACCGCCGCGGCGGCAGGCACCATGCCGTTACCGCAGTTCAGGTGCACCGAGGTGCTCTTCCCCATCGACGCCATCTGTTCCGCCAGCATCATCGACGCCGGGTCGACCGTGCCGTGCGCAAACACCCCAGGCTTCGTGGCCACCAGCACCCGCGACCCCGCGATCGAGAGCGGAGCGTTCTGCCAGAAGGCGTAGCGGTCGGGGGCGGTTTCGGTCGGTGTCGTCATCCCTGCAGTCTAGCGACCTCCAACAGCGGCCCCTACTCCTCCAGCAGCAGATCCCCGCAGGCCACGATCTTCGCCATCGCGGAGGACGACTCATGGACGTTCACGTAGAAGCTCCCGCTATCCGGGAGCGCCAGGCGCAACGTCGCCTTGCCCCCGGCGGCGCCCTTCCCGTCTACGCGCAGCACCGGATACGCCGACGCGGCGCCCAGTACAGGACCGCCTTTCGCACAGCTGCCCACATGTACGTGCCAGGGCCGGATCGCCCCCGCCGCGTCGCGGGCGAAGCTGACTTCGACGGCGGTCGTTCCCGGCGTCTTACCGGCCACCATCTCCACCTCGCCGCGGAGCTTCGAACCTCCAACGCCCATCACCATGCCGTCCCACGCCACATGACGACCTGCGGCGAGCGTGAGTGCGACCCCGAGCGACAGTACGACTGTGGTCTTCATCTACTTGAGCTCCTTGAGCACGAGATATTCCCCACCAGTCCGCAACGTAATTGTAATCGGCTGCTCCGTGCGATTGCGCCAGAACCACCCATGCACGCCGTCGAACGCGGCCACCAACTCACCCGACTCGGCGGCAGACGTGCCCTTACCGTAGCGATGGGCCGCGTAGTCCTTGGGCGGATTCGGCGGTTCGCCGTGCATGTTGAAGTACACCTCGCCACCGTCCGTCGTCCATGCGTAGCGCGCCGTTTCGGCGGTACGCATCGACATCTTGACCTCGATTCCCTGACTTGGCTGTAACGTGATCGTCATCGAGTCACGCCAGCGCGACCCAGTCAGTTGCGTTGCCTCAGATGTCTTTGCCCGAGCGCCTTCTTTCACTTCGGCCACGGCCTCGTTGGCGAGCGCCACCTTGATGCGACCCATCTCGGCGATCCCGAGCACACGACCCAGTCCGGTCGGATCGCGGTCCGTTTCCGCTGGCAGCACGACCGCGACGCCGATGAAGGCCGCGAGCAGCAGGGCGCAGAGCGACAGCCATGCGAGCAGGCGCACGGACGGCAGATCGTCGGGAGGCTCGTCCTGCTGTTGCATACGTCCTCCTAGGTCGGTGACGCGGTGAAGTAGCCGTTCACCTGATAGATCACGAGCGCCACGCCGCTCATCAGGAGCAAGACATTCGCGGCGGTCGCGTAGCGCACGAAGCTGGCACTGCGACGCCAGAAGCTCATCGCGATGAGGATCACACACAACGCGAGAAACTGTCCGACCTCCACGCCGACGTTGAAGGCCAGCAGATTCTCGAGCAGGCCGGCCTTGCCCAACTCGAAGTCGAGCATCTTTGTGGCCAATCCGAGTCCGTGACAGAGCCCGAACACCACGGTCGCAGTGCGCGGATTGGGCTCGTATCGCAACCAGCGCGAGAACACGCTGAGATTGTCCAGCGCCTTGTAGATCACCGAGGCACCGATCACCGCATCGATGACGAATGCGTTTACCTGCACGCCCATGAGCACTCCAGCTATGAGCGTGATCGAGTGGCCAACGGCGAACAGCGTGACGTACACGCCGATGTCCTTCAGGCGGTACAGATAGAAAATGACGCCGACGAGAAAGAGCAGATGGTCGTAACCAGTGACCATGTGCTTCGCACCGAGATACATGAACGGCACGATGCGCGTGCCGAACGTCTCCATGATGTAGCCCTTGTCGCCGGCGGTTACGCCATGGGCGTAGGCAACGGACGGCAACGCCACCGCCAAGAGCAGCAGCAACGCGCGCGTCCGCATGCTAGTAGCGGAACGCATACTGCAACTTGACCAGCAGTTGATTGGACGCGAAGCCCCAGTTGCGCGGGTAGCGCGTGGTCGGATCCGTCTGCAGGCCCGTGCCGTACGGCAGCCCGGTGTCGCCGTTGATGTCGTGGCGCAGGTTGTGGTTGTACACGATGAACAGGTCGCCGAGCGGTGAGAACGTCCAACGAATCCGCGTGTTCGCGCCGAACGTGTCGCTCTGATTGTCGTACTGCGCGTAGCTATTGAGCTGCAGGTTCGACGATACATTCACGCGCAGTCGAGTGCCGATCAAATCCTGCGTGAACCCTCCTTCGCGCAGACGGCCGATATTGCGCGTGCCGTTCACTTCCACGTTGAACAGTGACGACGGCTTCCACGCGGTGGTCAAGGTGATCTCGTCGAGCCGGCCCGTGTAGAACGGCCCGAACCACCAGGTGGCCTGTCCGCTGAAGCGGCGCTTGGCAGCGAGCCCACCTTCCACGCGATAGCGATTCCAGTGATACGCGCCAGCGGGAATCGTGACACCCGGCGCAATCGTGAATGGCACGGCCAATCGCTCGCCGGTGGGATTCACGTTGAGCTCGAAGCGGTCGCCGCTCTCGAGACGCCAGTTTACCGGCGCCATGAAGATGCGATAGCTCTCCCACTTCCCGTTCAAGTCGGTGACGACGCGCGGCTGGAACTCGTTGACCATCTGACGCACGCGCAAACCGGCCACCCGTCCGCGCGGACGCGGCACGAAGTTGCTCGTGAAGGTGATGATCTGGGCGGCGGCACGCGGCACGAAGCCAAGTGACGGATCAAAGCCGTCGCCGATGCGTTTGTAAGTGGCCGAGATCTGCCAGAGGTCGTTCGGATAGTCGATCTTGGCGCCCCACGCCGACTTCTCGCCGGTGAGGCCGTCGCGGTCGGTCTGCAGCCCCCAGACGCCCATGGCGAGGTTCTTGTTGCCGTGGAAGCGTGAGGTTTGATACGTCGCATCCAGACCTCCCATCCAACTGTTGGCGCGGCCCGTGGGATCGCCGATGGTGCCGATCATCCCCACCGTGGATTCACGTCCGATGTTCTGCTTGTAGCGGAGCACGCCGAGCGTATTCGCGGTTGACGGCAACGTGGTGCCCGCGGTGACCGCAGCACTGAGGTCGCCCGTGCGCAACGCAATCGCTCCCACGTTCGCACCATTTGCGCGCCCCGTGACTTTCACGCCGGCGCGGATCGGCACTTCGTTGCCACTCAGCAAACCGATGCGCCGGCTGAAGAACGGCCGCACGTCGTCGCCGAGACTGAGCCCGAAGTCGAAGATGTCCGCGCCCTGCAGGAAGAACGTGCGCTTCTCGGGAAATACAATCGGGAAGCGCGTGAGATTCGTGCGACGCGTGTCGACTTCGGTCTCGGCGAAGTCCGTATTCACCGTAAGGGCCGCCAGTGTGCTCGCGCCGAGCGTCTGCGTGATGTCGAGACTCATGTCGCGTTCATCGCGGCGCACTGCGCCCGGGGCCGGCACGCCCGTCGCACCCATCAGTGACGGACGGACGCTGAGTCCGAGGCCAAGGGCGAACGGCGGCAGATTGGTGAGTCGTCCCGCGCGAAACGTCTGCGTGATCTTGAAGTCGCGCACCGGACTCGCCCATCGGTCGTTCTCGAGCAAGCGCTGCACACGGCGCTGCACGTTGAAGCCCCACGTGGTCAACCCGCTGGCGAACTGCACGCTACGGATCGGGATCACGATTTCCGCCGACCATCCGGTCGCGGTGCGCACCGTCGCGGCGTCCCAGACCGCATCCCAATTCGCGTTCTCGCCGTCTCCCGAGATCAACGCGTCGTAGCGCGCCCCGTTCGGATTCACCGCGAACACGTAGCCCGAGCGACCGTCGAGATACGTATCGAGCACGATCTTGATGTGATCTTCGTTGGCGAGTGAGTTGTCGCGCTCGCGGGCGAAGCTCACGATGCCATCGGGATTCGGATCGTCGGCGCGCACGCCGATCACGATTCGGTCGGCGTCGGTCAGCACGCGCACGATGGTGCGACCGGCCGGCGCGCGGCCCGCGACGGGTTCGACCTCGGTGAGTGCTCCGATCGAGTCGGCCGCTGTCCACATGGCCTCATCCATGCGACCGTCCAGGCGAAATCCTGAGCCGAGTGGTGCGCTCCGTAACGTCGCGCCGGCGGCCCCACCTGTGGCCCCTGCCGGCGCACCTTTCGCTGCCGCCGCAACGACGGGCTGGGCGTGAACGATCGACGCCGAAAGCAGAGTTCCGGTCAGCGCGACGATCGCCGCACATGAGGTGAATCGGGGAGCAACGAGCACAGGGTTCGCGAAGCGGGGAGAGATGGAAGCGGCCGTGGTCGGCATCGACGGGCTAGACCCGAACTTACGGCTATGTTATCTCAGTCGCTGGCCCCACACGCGATGTATGGCGACTGGTTCCTGTTCCTGCCGCGGATCGCGGCTCGGTTTTGAGAGGTTCTGCCATGACGCGACGCAACGCGAAGTCGGCCCGGATGACGTTTCGATCACATCTACTTGGTGCGCTGGGCATCACGCTCTCGGCTTCGACGCCGGGTGCAGCGCAGGTGATGTCGCTTCCTGCTGATGGCGGCCCGACGTGGGCGAGTGTGCAACAAGCACTTGGCGGACGAGGCGCCATGCAGCCCGGCGACGTGCTCCGCTTCGGTTTTCCCCGCACCGATCTCACGGTCGTTGCCGACGGCGTGACACTGAAGCCGACGCTCGCTCTCGGCTCATGGGTGGCGTTCAAGCGGATGGACGCCGGCGGCACGACCATGGTGATGGGTGATCTGGTGCTCACGGAAAACGAGGTCAGCCCGGTCATGCTGGCGCTGCAACAGAACGGCGTGGAGCAAACGGCGCTGCATCAGCACGTCCTTCGCGAAAACCCGCGAGTGCTTTACATGCACATCGATGCGCACGGGGACGCGGTGAAGATCGCGAACGCCATTCGCATCGCGATCGGCGCCAGCAAGACACCGATGACCGCGCCGACCGCTCCCGCACCGACCTCACCCGCATCCGCGGCGTTTGATCTGGACACCGCCGCCATCGCGAGAACGCTCGGCGTGGCCGGGCGAGTGAACGGCGGCGTGTATCAAGTGAATGCGCCACGCGCCGAACGCATTGTGGCCCACGGTGTCGAAGTACCACCGTCGATGGGCGTGGCGACGGTGATGAACTTTCAGCCCACCGGTGGCGGGAAGGCGGCCATCACGGGCGACTTCGTGATGACGGCGGCAGAGGTGAACCCGGTCATTCGTGCACTTCGCGATCACGGTATCGAAGTCACGGCGCTGCATAGTCACATGCTCGACGAGACGCCGCGGCTGTTCTTCATGCACTTCTGGGCCAACGCGAACGCGGTCACCTTGGCGGCGGGATTGCGCGCCGCACTCGACCAGACAGCGAGACCGGCGGCCAGATAGCGCGCGGCGACGTGTGCGGTTCAGCCGTGCAGCGCGCCGTACAACAGCTGCGCGGCCTCGCGCCACCACGCACTGTCGAAGGACAGCACTTCGAACACCTGCTCGGCGATCACCGCACCGCCGCCATATAAAAGCACCGGGTGTACGGACCCGCGCGCGCGCCAGTCGCGAAGCATCGCGACCACGATCCAGGTATACGACAGCACGACGCCGAACCAGATGTCAGGGCGTGGCACCGCCGGAAACCAGTGGCGGAAACGAAACCACGCGGGCCAGATCACGACCAGTGTGGCGAGCAGCAGCCATCGCGCGTGCGCCTCGCGATCGCGGCGCGACATGATGCCTGCGACCACCAGCGCAACGAACAGCAGTCCCGAGGTCAGCACGCCGAGCATCGCCGAGATGCCGGTGGAGCCGGCTCCGGCGGCGGCGTCGCGAGTGGCCTGAAACACTCCCGCGGGCAGCATCGTGACCGCGACACCGATCGCCAGCGGCACTCCGAGCCGTCCGATGCGCCGGTGCGTTGAGAGTGCTCCGTATCGCACCAGCAGTGGCTGCGTGAGGAACAGCAACACCCACGTCATCGCCAACGCGCCGTGGAGATGCACCACCCACGGCGCCGCGAAGGTCCCACGAGACATCGGGACCACGTACGTACGACCAAATCCGAACAGCACCGCGCCGAGCGCCACGGCGCCCATACCGACGAAGAACCAGGAGCGCTTGGGCATTTCCGACGATAATACCAAACGGCGGCGGCATCGAGGGATCCGATGCCGCCGCCGTTCCTGTTCAGTGGGCCTTGTAGGAGTTGAACCTACGACCTCACGCTTATCAGGCGTGCGCTCTAACCACCTGAGCTAAAGGCCCGAAGGAGAGTTCACCATCTCCGCCAGAGCCGCATAATGTATCCCGAGCAACCGTTCGGGGCAAGTGCGGCCGAAAGGCAGACGAGCGACACCCCGCAGGAGTATCGCTCGTCCATCTCACTCACGCGTCCGGATCATCATCGTCGAACCCATCGACGTCAAAATCCAGATCTTCGTCCTCGTCATCATCGTCGTCGTCCTCGTCGTCATCATCGAGGTCGTCGTCATCATCATCGTCATCATCGTCGTCGTCATCATCGAAGTCGACGTCATCATCTTCATCGTCATCTTCGTCGAGATCGTCGTCGAGACCTTCGTCGTCGAAATCTTCGTCGTCGGCAGCCAGCGCAAAAACCGAGGACGGCAACTTCTCTTCGAGCGCGTCCAGCGACGACGACCCGAACTGCTCCAACATGGGACGATTCTCCTGCGAGTGGTGATGGTGTTCCGCGCGCGCGTGCTGCGGATGGCCGAACGGCAACGAGGTTTTCGAGACGGCGTGATCGGGAGTATCGGCAGACGCTCGCCGTCGCGCAACCCGAAAGTGTGTGCGCCTAACCAGAAAATTGCTCGGACCACCGGCGGACCTCGGCGGAACGGTCCGATGACGAACCATTCACGCCGCGCCGATGGCTCAGCCAGCCACTTAGGCCGTCCGTTCCCGTTTCGTCTCGCGGTTGGTCCGCTTGCGGTCGCTCGTGGAGAGGAGACGCTTGCGGAGCCGGATGTTGAGCGGGGTGATCTCGATGAGCTCGTCGTCTTCGATATACTCGAGGGCGCTTTCGAGGGTGATCTCCCGGGGCGGCTCGAGGGTGATGTTTTCGTCGGTCGACTTGGTACGGATGTTCGAGAGCTTCTTTTCCTTGGTCGGATTCACGTCCATGTCGCCCGGACGCGAGTTCTCACCGATCAGCATGCCCTCGTACACCGCGTCACCCGGCGTCACGAACAGCGTGGAGCGCTCCTGCAAGCTGAACAGAGCGAACGCGATGATCGTACCGTTTTCCATCGACACGAGCACACCGCGCGAACGGCCCGACAGCGGACCTGCCCACGCCCCATACTCGAGGAACCGGTGGTGCATGATGCCGGTGCCGCGCGTGTCCGTGAGGAACTCGCTGCGGTAGCCAAACAGACCACGCGCCGGTACGCGATACAGCAAGCGCACCAGACCCTGACCCGGGTTCTTCATCTCGATCATCTCGGCCTTGCGGGGTCCGAGCTTCTCGATGACGGTGCCGAGGTATTCCTCGGGCACGTCGATCGCGAGTTCTTCAAACGGCTCGAGCTTCTGGCCGTTGTCGTCGGTGCGCAGAATGACCTTCGGACGCGACACCTGAAATTCGAAGCCTTCGCGCCGCATCGTCTCCATGAGAATGGAGAGGTGCAATTCACCGCGGCCGGACACGCTCCACGCATCGGTGGAATCGCTGTCTTCGACGCGCAGTGCCACGTTGCGCTCGAGCTCCTTGTACAGGCGCTCACGCAGCTGACGCGACGTGACAAACTTGCCGTCTTTGCCGGCGAACGGCGAATTGTTCACCACGAAGTCGACGCTGATCGTGGGCGACTCCACGCTGATGCCGGGGAGCGGCTCCTGATGGTCGGGATCGGTGAGCGTGCTGCCGATGTCGACATCTTCGAAGCCGGCCAGCAACACGATCTCGCCCGCCGAAGCCTCCTGAATTTCCACGCGCTCGAGGCCTTCGTAGCCGTACAGCTTCGACACGCGACCGCGCTGAATCGGCTTGTCGCTCTCGAACGGCAATAGCGTGACCGAATCGCCGAGGTGCACGACGCCACGTTCCACGCGGCCGATCGCCATACGACCGAGGTACGCCGAATACTCGATAGTCGACACGAGCATCTGGAACGTGCCTTCGCTGTCCGACGGCGGCGGCGGCACGGTGTCGACGATCGTCTGATACAACGGCTGCAGATCGACCGGAGTGACATCCATGTCCATCGTGGCCAGACCCTGCTTCGCGCTGGCGTACACCACCGGCGCGTTCAGCTGCTCTTCCGTCGCTTCGAGTTCGATGAACAGCGACAGCACTTCATCATGCACACGTAACGGATCGGCGCCGGGGCGGTCGATCTTGTTGATGACGATGATCGGGGTGCGTCCGAGTTCGAGCGCCTTGCGAAGCACAAACCGCGTCTGCGGCATCGGACCGTCGAACGCGTCCACGACGAGCAGGACGCCTTCGACCATGCGCAGAATGCGCTCCACTTCACCACCGAAATCGGCGTGGCCCGGCGTGTCGACGATGTTGATCTTCGTGTCGTTCCAGCGGATCGACGTATTCTTGGCGAGAATGGTGATTCCGCGCTCTTTTTCAAGCGGATTGGAATCCATCACGCGTTCTTCTACGACCTGATTTTCGCGGAAGGCTCCAGCCTGGCGGAGCATCTTGTCGACGAGGGTGGTCTTCCCGTGGTCGACGTGCGCGATGATGGCGACGTTACGAATCTGCATAGCCTTAAAAGTTAATGGGGCCATGCACTTAGAGACAATGGGGGGACTCGGTAACGGACGTGTGACGACGCCTGGCGCCTCAGCCGATGCGCCTTAGGCGACTCGCCTTAGGCGACTCGCCGTCGCTCCACCATGTCCACCGCCAGTCGCATGGCCGCGATCAGGCTTTCTGCGCTGGCCACGCCCTGCCCGGCGATATCGAGCGCCGTGCCGTGGTCCGGGCTGGTGCGCACGAAGGGCAGACCCAGCGTGACGTTCACCGCACTCCCGAAGCTCGCCACCTTGATCGCCGTCATGCCGACGTCGTGATACGGCGCGATCACGGCGTCGAACTCGCCACGCATGGCGCGCACGAACACGGTGTCGGCCGGGAACGGCCCGGCCATGCCCGCTTCTTTGGCCACGGGAGCCAGCAGGTCGTCGTCTTCACGCCCGAACCGACCACTGTCGCCGGCGTGCGGATTGAGGGCACAGAGGGCCAACCTGGGCTCAGCGATCCCAAAGTCGTGGCGCAGCCCCTTACGGGTGGCGTACGCGGCCTGCAACAGCGCCTCGCGGGTCACCGCCGCCGGCACGTCGCGCAGGGCGATATGGGTGGTGGCCAGCACCACCCGCAGCCGATCGGAGGCCAGCATCATCGTCGCCGGTACGCCCGCCAACTCGGCCAGCATCTCGGTGTGACCGGGGAAATCGAACCCGCCCGCCTGAAGCGCCGCCTTGTCGAGCGGGGCGGTCACGATGCCATCCAGCTCTCCCGCCAGCGCCATGCGGGCGGCCCGCTCCAGGGCGAGGCCGGCCAGCTTCCCGGCCAGGGCGACGTCGGCGGCAGCGTGGCCGGTTGGCGCCCACGCGCCGATCGACTCGTGTACCGGCACCGGGGTGCCCGTTGGGCCGATCACATACCACGAAGCGCCCAGTGCCGCGATACGCGGATCACTGAGCGCCTTGGCGGCGATCTCCGGGCCAATGCCACGGGGATCGCCGAGGGTGAGCGCGAGGCGCATCACGGTCTCCGCCTTACGGCGTCACCGTCTGCTTCGACGGATCGTAGCGCACGGACACATACGTCTGCTTCTTCAGCGTGTCGATGAGGCGACGCATGCTGCGCTCTTCGGACAACTGCGACCGCAACCGCTCACGCACTTCCTTGAGCGTGTACTCGCCAGCGTCGTCGAGAAACGTAACCTGCGCGATGATGTACTTGTTCACGCCGGCCGACGGATCGGGCATCGGGAACGGGTCGATGATATCACCCAACTTCTTCCCTTCGAGCGCATTGCGATACGGCTCCGGCAGCTGGCTGCGCGGATACTCCGGAATGGTCTTGTCTTCATCGCCGGCCGAATCGTGAAACTTCACGCTGAGTGAATCAAAGCTGCCCCCAGCACGCCACACGGTGGCAATGCTGTCGGCCAGCGCCTTGGCGCGCCGCTCATCGGCCGTATCAAGCTTTGGACGGATCAGGATGTGGCGCGCCTTCACTTCGGCCGGCTGCACGCGATCCACGCGAATGATGTGATATCCGAACGACGTTTCGATTACCGGGCTGATGATGCCGGGATTGAGCGCGAACATCATGCGATCGAACTCGGGCACCATGCGGCCGCGACGATTCCAGCCGAGATCTCCACCGAGCTCCTTCGTGCCATCCATCGACTCTTTCTTGGCGATGTTCTCGAAGTCTTCGGGGTGCTTGTCGAGATCGGCGCGCAGCGAATCGATCTTGGCGCGCGCCTTCTTCTTGGATTCTTCCGACGGCTTGGTGGCCAGCACAACCTGACGCAGGCCGATGCGCGCTTCCTTACGCGGCAGCTTGGTGCGATTCGACTCGAACGCCTCGTTGATCTCGGCTTCCGTCACGTTGATCGCCGTCATCTTGCCGTCGCGCTTCAACTTGCTGACCACTTCCTGCTGCAGGTTACGACGCTTGAGCTGATCGTTCTGTAGCTTGCGCCACTCGTCGACCGTCCCGAAGCCCGCTTCCTTGAGCGCCGCCTTGAACTCGGCTTCCGTCTTGAACTGCGAACGGATCTGCTTCTCGTTGTCATCGATGGAGCGCTGAAGCTCGGCCTCGTTGGCCTCGACCTTGAGCTCCTTCGCCTTCTGGACCAGAAGCTCGGCTTCCACCAGCTGTTGAAGGATTTCCTGCTCGAGCTTCACGAGATCCTGCGCCGACGCAACCTTGGCTCCCGCCGAGCGGGCGGAGTTCACAGCCGCCAGCACCTCGGACACCAGCACGACCTGATCGCCCACCACGGCAGCAATGCCGTCGACGGGCAAGCCTTTGGGTTGCACCGTATCGGCGGTGGCCGCCTTCGGCGCAGGCTTCGGCGCGTCCTGCGCCAGCGTAACCGACAACGGCGCCGCGATGATCGCGGCGCCGGTCAGCAGAGAAAGCAGTCTGGGCATCATTCCGTATAGTACCCGGTCGGATGACCAGGGGTTCGTTGAAAACGCGCTTACTTCTTGGTGGTGTCAGGCGTCGGCATCGGCATCGGGGCCGGAGCGCCGCCCGGAGCCGGAACGCCCGGGGCGCCCTTGCCGGCCTTTAGCGAATCAGACGTGGCACGCACCGTCTTGGCCTTTTCGACGACCTTGTCGAGGCCCGCGTCGTTGATCGAGAACGCGAACTTCTTCTGAAGCGCATGGGCGACCGGGTACGGCACGTCCACGAACGGCACTTCGTTCTTGATCAGCTTGTCGAAGAACGACTCGATACGCGCGGCGGCGATCTTCGCCTTGTCGCCACCCGCCTTCGCGCTGTCGGCGAGCTTCGACGGCTCGACGTTGAGCGAGCTCCAGGTCTGCGTAACGGCGTTCTTGAAGTTCAAGTACAGGTTCGACAGTTCTGCGGTATCGAGCGTGGCCTTGGCGCTGTCAGCCTGGTGCAGCACGAGCTCGTTCCGCACGATCTGACGCACGAACTTCTCGACCAGCGAATCCGGCGCGTTCAAGAGCTGCGGGCGGATCTGCGAGTTGGGCGGATAGGCCGCGACCCAGTTGGCGAATTCCGACGCCGTGAGTTCGCCGCTCTTGTACGTGGCGAGCTTGCCGTTGTCCTTGCCGTAGCCGAGCGGGTTGCGCGCGATGGCCTTGGCCTTCACGGCGGCGCCCGACGTCAGCTCGACGCCGTTCGACGACTCGACCTTCGCGAGATAGGTGCTCTCGGCGATCTGCACGTTCCGCTGCTTGGCGACCGGCGCGAACTTCGCGGCGACGTCGGCATACGGCGAGCGGTAGATGACGTGGAACCCGAACGACGTCGCGCACACCGGTCCGATCTCGCCCGGCTTGATGGCCAGCACGCACTTCTCGAACTCGGGCACCATCATGCCCTTGCCGAACAGGCCAAGGTCACCGCCACGCTCGCCGGCGCCCGGCTCGTCGCTCTTGGCGGCCAGCTTGGTGAAGTTGGCCGTCGTCGCTTCGGCACGAATGCCTTCGGCCTTCTTCTGCGCCGCGACCTTCTGCTCCGGCGTCGCGTTGGCATCGACCTTCACGAGGATATGACGGGCGGCCAGCGCCTCGCCATTCATATAGCGCTGCTCGTCCGGTCCCGGGGTGAGTGTGTCCCAGCCCTTCGAGACATTGTCGTAGAACTTCTTGACGCGGATGTTGTCGATGTTCGACCACAGCGCCTCGTCCATGGTCTTCTTGTCAGAGAGCGAGTCGCCCTTGGCGGCCGCCACACCCACGAGCTGGTAATTCACCCAGAGCTCAGCGATGGAACGGGCGACGTCCTTTTCGAGCGGGGCCTGCGAAGTGCCCAGGATGTCCGCCAGGCGCGTCACGGAGAGCTGCTGGTCGCCGGCCGAGGCCGCGACGTCCGGATTGGACGCGGCACCACAGGCTACGGCGAACGCGACGGCAGCGAGCACGGACAAACGATACGATTTCATCAGGTCGAACTCCGGCACCGGAGTGAAGAGAAGTGTTGGTGAGACCCCAACGGCATCCAGTCGGTTGCCATCAGGGAGCGAGGGCACGCAGCGCGCGCACCAGGCCCTCGAGCATTTCCGCCCCGCCTAACCGGGTCAACTTGAGCGCCAGCGGCTGGGTTCGTCGAACGTCCACTTGGAACTGGACACCGTGGAATGCCGCTGACAGACCCTTCAGGCGAGGAACTGCGTCAGCCCTGAAACTAACACGGGCTTCAGATGCCCGCACAAGCACCCCCTCCACGCCGAGGGCCGCCCCGAGCACCCGGAGCATGGCACTGGCGAAAAGGGCGTGGGCCGCCGTTGGCATCGGACCGAACCGGTCGCGCACCTCACTTTGGAGGGCCTCGATGTCCTTGGGCTCGCGTAACGCCGTGAGCCGGCGGTACACGTCGAGCTTCGCTTCCTGCGACGTGATGTAGTCGTCGGGCAGGAAACTCGGGAAGTCGAGCGACACGTCGGCCGGGATCCAGGCCTTCTGGCCCCCGGTTTCCGACAGCTGACGCACGGTCTCGTCGAGCAAACGCAGGTACAGATCGAAGCCCACGGAGTGCACAAAGCCCGACTGCTCCGACCCGAGCAGGTTACCCGCACCACGCAGTTCGAGGTCCTTGAGCGCGATTCGGTAGCCGGCACCAAGCTCGGTATGGTGCTCGAGTACGGCCAAGCGGCGCTCGGCGTCCTCGTCAACGCGATCGGGCACCAGCAGATAGCAGTAGGCTCGGCGGTGCGACCGTCCCACGCGACCGCGCAGCTGATAGAGCTGTGCCAGCCCCAAATGGTCGGCACGGTTCACGAACATCGTGTTCGCATTCGGCACGTCGAGCCCGCTCTCTACGATCAGCGTGGACACCAGGATGTCCACCTCGTGATCCACGAACTGGCGCATCACCACTTCGAGCTCGCGCTCTTTCATCTGCCCGTGCCCCACCGCCACCTTGGCGCGCGGCACGATCCGACGCAGATGATCGGCGATCGCTTCGATCGTCTCGATGCGATTGTGCACGAAGAACACCTGACCGCCGCGGTCGAGCTCGCGCGAGATCGCTTCCTCGATGAGGGCGTCGTCGAAGGGCTCCACGAACGTGAGCACCGGCGAGCGATCGCGCGGCGGCGTCTGCATCAGCGTGAGATCGCGTAAGCCCGCCAAGCTCTGATGCAGCGTGCGCGGTATTGGCGTCGCCGTGAGCGTGAGCACGTCGGTTTGCAGCTTGAGCTGCTTGAGCCGTTCCTTGTGCTTCACACCAAAGCGATGCTCTTCATCGACGATGATGAGGCCGAGATCGGCGAACTCGACATCGGGGCTGAGCAACCGGTGCGTACCGATCACGATGTCGATCTGCTTCTTCTTGAGCTTCTCCACGACGACGGCCTGTTCCTTGGCCGTCTGAAAGCGACTCATGACTTCCACCGTCACTGGGAAGTCGGCCAAGCGGTCGCCGAAGCTTCTCGCGTGCTGCTCGGCCAGAATGGTGGTCGGTACCAGCACGGCCACCTGACGACCACCCTGCACCGACTTGAAGGCGGCGCGAATGGCGATCTCGGTTTTGCCGTAACCCACGTCGCCCACGAGCAGGCGATCCATCGGGCGATCGCTCTCGAGGTCGCGCTTCACATCTTCGGTGGCTTTGCGCTGGTCGGGCGTGTCTTCGAACAGGAACGAGCTCTCGAGCTGGCGCTGCCACGCCGTATCCACGCCATGCGTGGGACGCGTTGCCACCTTGCGACGGGCGTACAGATCAAGCAGTTCCTGCGTCATCTCGAGAATCGCCATGCGCGTCTTTTCGCGCTGCTGCTTCCAGCGATTGCCGCCCAGCTTGTGCAACCGCGGGGCGGGCGCGTCTTCCGACACATCGCTGGCGCTGCGGTATCGCTCGATCTGATCGATGCGATACAGCGGCACGTTCAGGCGATCGCCGCCCTCGTACTCGATGACCGCGGCTTCGATCGTGCTTTCGCGCACGAAAATCTTCTCGATGCCGCGATAGATGCCGATGCCGTGCTCCAGATGCACGACGTAATCACCCGGCTTGAGCGCGCCGATGGTATCGAGCGGTGCACCGGTGGTGTACTTGCGCGTACGACGCAGCCGGCGATCACGACGGAAAATCTCGTGATCGGTGAGCACGCGCACGACGTTCGGGATAATGAACCCGCCGCCGAGCACACCGATGGCGAGCGCCGCCGACAGCGGGCCGTCTTCGCCGAGCAGTTCGTCGAGCCGCTCTACCTGGCCAGCGTTGTCGCACAGAATGACCGTAGGCAAACCGTCGCGCTGCAGCTTGCGCAGCACGCGCAGATCGCGCGAGATCGATTCCGGCGGACGCGTGGCGAACACCACATCGGGTTCAGGCCCCTGCGGCTGCATGTCGGCCGATGAGGCACTGACCGCCCGCTGCGGCGGCGGTGCGATGCGAATGGTGCCGAAACGCGCGAGCGTACTCGCCATCTCCGGCGGCGGCACGAACAGCCGTTCGCGACGCACCCATTCTTCGCCCCGACGACGCGCCAGCTCGAGATGGTGTGCGGCTTCCTCCCACGTGCGCACCAGCTCGGGCAATATCGACGCGCCGGCGGGCATGATGACGACGGCATCGGGCGGCCAGAGCGACGGCAGCGATACGCGCTCGGCGTCGCCGTCTTCTTCGCGCACCCGACCGTCAACCGGCAGAATCAGCGCGAGCTCGGCATCACGCGTGCTGCGCTGCGTGTTGAGATCGAAGTGTCGCAGCTCGACGATGTCATCGCCCCAGAACTCGAGGCGCACCGGCTCGGCCATGCCGAACGAGTAGATGTCGATGATGCCGCCACGCACGGAGAACTGCGCGACGTCTTCCACCATCGGCACGCGTTCAAAACCGATGGATTCGAGATGCGCCGTGAGATCCTCCAGGCGACGCACATCGCCCTTGCGCAGTTCGAGTCGCGCGCCGGCGAGGGCCCGTGGCAACGCGGTCTGTTCGAGGACGGCACGCGCGGTGGTGAGCAACAGGCGCACACCGCTGCGTCCGAGCTTCTCGAGCGTCTCCACGCGTTCGCCGGCTACTTCCGCGTGCGGCTCGACTTCGCCGAAGCCTTCGCGCGGCGGGTAGAGCGCGACCGGGATGTCGTCCACGAGCGACTGGAGGTCGGCCAACCAGCGTTCGGCGTCGCCCACCTGGTCGGTGATGACCACGACCAATCGTTGTGGCAGTGCGCGGGCGAGGGCGGCCACGAACACCGCGTCGGCCGACCCGGCCAGTCCACCGACACGGAGACTCTGACCGGGCCCCGGAATCGCCTTGTGTACTCGCGCGAACGCCGGCAACGCCTCGACCGCATCGAGCAGTCTGGGAAGGCCCATCAGTGTCTCGCCAACCAGGCTTCGGCCAACAACGCGGCGAGTGCCAACGCCACCAGCGGCAAGAGCAGCCCATGTCCGGCCGCACGATCGAACACCAGCGTACGCCACGCGCTCACGCTGGTGGCCGGCGTGACGTCGCGTCCGGCAATGTGCGTGCGCATCGCGGCCACCGCGCTATCCGCTGCTCCCTGCCCCATCCCCACCACGTCCGACTCCTCTGGCTCCGGATTCACCACCAACGCGCCGATGCGCGCGGCCTGACGACGCAGGTAGTACACGCCTGCTTCATTGGGAACGGTGAGACGGTCACTGTTGGTGCCCACAATCTTTCCGTCGGGGCTTTCGAGTCCGGTCACACCGCGCAGCCCTGCAATGTGTTCGCCCGGCACCGCTTCGATGAGCCGGCCGTCTTCACCCAGACGACGTGACAGTGCCTCCAGCACCCATGGTACGAACGCCGCGCGCAGCGGCAGTTCAGTGGCTTCGGGCTCGAGCGGCGATCCGATGAGCACGTAGCCTTCGCCCGCCACCGCCCAGGCCGATCCACCGGCGGTCGCCAACGTGTCGGGTATCGCCGGCGCACCGGCACTCGTGGCCGCGGTGGTGCCACCCGGCGAATACACGAGCGGATAGCGCAGACGCACCGGCGTGCCTTCGAACACGCTCACCGATGCCGCGGTGGTGTCGAGCGGCGCGCCATCGCTGCTGGCGGCACGCGCCAGCACGAGATTGCGTGCGATGGCGCCGAACCGCCACGGAATACCGAGCCGGGTGAGCGTGCGATTGGCTTCGCCTATGCGCACGGGATCGAGCGGCGCGGTGAGCAATACGGGCAGGCGAACGCCGGCCGCGTCGGCGCCCGCTACGGTCACACTGCGCGCCGCACCTTCGGCGCCGCGCTCGAGTCGCTTTTCTTCAACCAGCGTGGAGAGTGCGGCCGAGAGAAACGGGCCGCCTTCACTGCGGACCGCGACCATCGGCGGCGACGCCACGCGCACGGCAAACCATCGCGCGTCATCGGCACGGAGAGCGTCGGCGTCGACTTCGACCTTGCCGCGTACCCACCCGGTACTGTTGCTGGCCAATCGCTGCGTGAGCCGCACCGGCGCGCCAACGGGCGCACTGGCGACGGCGCCGCGGGCGACCGTGCGACCATCCAACAGCAAGCGCCAGTCGGCCGAATCGGGCGCACTGATGGCGAAATTCACGGTGCCCGAGGGCGTCCAACGCGCGGGCTCGGCTCGCGCCGCCAGCACGGCCCGATTCCGTACGGAACCGGTACCGTGGGCCAACACCACGACCGGCACGGTGCCAGCATTGACCACACTGTCGGTGGCGAAGGCGTTGCGCTGCCCATCGCTGACGATGGCCACGACGGGCGCGCGGGGACTGCCGCTGCGCGCGAGTCCCACGGCGCGGCGCGTCGCGGCCGCGAGATCGCCGCGTCCGCCCAAGGGCGCGAGTCCGTTCAACGCCTCCAGCAGCGACGGAGCGCTGCCACCGATCACGCGTCCATCGGCGGTCACGATCCAGGCGCGATCGTCGTTCGAGAGATCGGAAAGCAATCCGCGCACATCGGCCCGCAAGCTGTCGAACACCGACCGCTCGTTGCCGATGATGCCAGTGCTCATGGAATTATCCAGCACAATGGCCAGACTGACCGGGGCATGCCCAAGCCCGGCGAGCTTGGCGATCGGGCGTGCGGCCGCCAGCGCCAATGCCAGCACCGCGAGGATGCGCAGCAGCAACAGCAACCGATGACGAAGCTTGAGGTCGCGGCTGTGTTCCTGTTCCATGCGCGTGAGGTAGCGCACGGCGGGGAAATCCACCGTACGACCGACCTTTCGTCGCAACAGATGCACGAGCAACGGCACGCCGACCAAGGTGGCCAGCGTCAGAAACAGCGGAGCGAGAAACGCCATCGAGAGGCTGCGAGAGGACTACAACAGAATCGGAAAATTCAGGAGAGGTAGGCGCAACAGATCGCCATCCAACAGATCGCCATCAGATCATGGCGCCGCGACCGTTCACGCCGACCAGATGGCGTAGTGGTCGGCCGAACGGTTCATCGGTCATGGCCACCGCATAGCGCGCGCCGGCCCGGCCCAAGGCGGCGCGCCATTCGGCGAGCGCCTCCTGCACCGTGGCCTGATAGGTGGTCCGTACATCAGAGGGTGACGCCGGCACTTCGATCTTGGATTCCGGATCGCGATAGCGCGCCTCGCCGGAATCGGGGAAGTCGCGTTCGGCCGGGTCCATCACGTGCAGCACCAGCACTTCGTGCCCGCGCGCCCGTAATGTGCGCGCCGCATCAGCCACCGGCTCGGGATCGGCGAGCAGGTCGGACAACAGCACCACGAATCCGGGGCGACGCACCAATCGGCCGGCCTGCAGCAGCGCCCCCGCCACGTCGGAGCTGTTGCCGCCGCCCGGTTCGGAGAAGGCCGCCATGAGCCGGCGCCACTGGGTGCGCTGCGAGCGCGGTGGCACCACATGGCGCAGCGTCGCATCAAAACGCACCAGCCCCACGGCATCACGTTGCCGTAAGAGCAACAACGCCACCGCAGCGGCGAGCCGTTCAGCGTACGCGAGCTTGGTGAGCCGGGCCGGGTCGCTGGTCCACTGCATCGACGCGCTCACGTCGAGTACGAGCATGGCTCGGGCGTTGGTCTCTTCCTCGAACTGCTTGACCACCCAGCGATCGGCGCGGCCGGCGATTCGCCAATCGAGATAGCGCAGGTCGTCGCCCGGCATATACGGGCGATGCTCGGCGAACTCGACACTGAAACCCTTGCGAGGCGATCGATGCATGCCCGTCACGAAGCCGTCGACGACCCAGCGGGCGACGAGTTCCAGATGGCCGAGGGCCGCCAGGACTGTGGGGTCGAGTTGATCGGCGCGTGGCTGGGACATGTGCGAGAAGGATAGTGCGGTGGCCGCCGATATGTGGGTGGGTATCCGACGGCGGCTCTGAATCGTTTGACAATTACGGCCAAGACCCCAACATTGGTTGAGGATTGACGAATAATTCCCTCCCTATAGGAGGCTGGACATGACCAGATCGTTTGCATTGCTCGCTACCGTCGCTTCCGTGACGGCCAGTGGTACCCTGGTGGCGCAGGGTGCGGCCCCGAAGGCGTCCCCGGTCGAGACCGCGCCGCAGATCACCGTGACCGGGGTGACGGCGGTGACGTCGCTGGCGAACTGGCCCGGATTGTCGCTGTCGGTCAACAAAGACGCCTACGTCACCGTGTTCGCCGTAACCCGCACGAAGGGATCGGCGCTCCCGATTCAGATCCTTTCGCCGGCCAAGCCGGACGACGCGGGCAAGCTGAGGGCCGGCAGGACGGTCAAGCCCCGTCGTCTACTGGGTGACGAGGCGTTGCACCTGCTGAATTACGGCGAGTCGCCGCTGATCGTCGCCATTGCTTCCAGCGTGAAGCCGGAGCTGGGGGCCTTCAAGGCCGGCGGCAGCTGGGGACACGACCTACTGATGGACACCCTCGCCACCAGCGAGCAGCAGATGGTGGAGATTCTCGCGAAAACGATCTACGCCGCGGGAGTGCCATTTGATGCCGTTATCAGCCAGCCCAGCGAGATCTCGCCGGTGCCGGTTGTGAGCGGTGCCTTCGCGTTCGGGAACGGGCCGGTCGTGGTGTCGCGGTATGCCACCAGCATCAATGGTGCCCTCGTGCTCGCCACGCTCGATCCGATTGTCATGACGGCCGACGTGTTTCAGAAGTCCGGGATGATTCCGATGGGTTACACCAGCGGTGCCCCGTTCACCCTCAAGGGCGGCTCGGTGGCGGCCATCGAGAAGGGACGTGTGGTGTATTACCCTCGTCCACCGGCGCCTCCGACGGCTGCTCAGCTGGCCGGTCAGGCTCGCTCCGGCACGCCCAACATAGCGCCGTCGAACGTCTCCTCGACGAAGGGCAACCCTGGCCAAATCGTCCCGGACGAGCTGTAAGCAACACGAGATCATAGCGTTACACGGCGGCCGTCCCCTCGGGACGGCCGCCGTTTTCATATCCGGGCACCAGATTGCGGGGCGAATCGGTTATCTTGAAAGGCTGTCCACGCATCGCCCCTTCTAGCAAGGCATTCCGTTGGAACTCAGTCACATCCGCAATTTCTGCATCGTCGCGCATATCGATCACGGCAAGTCCACGCTGGCGGACCGCCTGATCGAGAAAACTGGCACGTTGCAGAAGCGCGAAATGAAGTCTCAGGTGCTCGACACGCTCGACCTCGAGCGCGAGCGCGGCATCACGATCAAGCTCAATGCCGTGCGTATGAGCTATAAAGCGGGCGACGGGCAGAACTACGAGCTCAACCTGATCGACACGCCGGGCCACGTCGACTTCACCTATGAAGTCTCGCGGTCGCTGGCGGCCTGCGAAGGCGCGATCCTGGTGGTCGATGCGTCGCAAGGCATTCAGGCGCAGACGCTGTCGAACCTGTTCCTCGCGATGGACGCCGGTCTCGAGATCATTCCGGTGCTCAACAAGATCGACTTGCCGGGCGCCGAACCGGAGCGTCGTCGTCAGGAAGTGGTTGACCTGATCGGCTGCCGGCCGGAAGACGTGCTGCAGGTAAGCGGCAAGGAAGGCACCGGCGTGCCCGAGCTGCTCGAAGAGATCGTGCGACGCGTCCCGGCGCCGTCGGGCGATGTGAACGGTCCGCTTCGGGCGCTGATCTTCGACTCGTACTACGACAAGTACCGCGGGGCCATTCCCAGCATTCGCGTGGTCGACGGCGCGATGCGGAAGGGCACCAAGATCACCTTCGGCGCGTCGGACAACGTGTACGAAGTGGCCGAAGTGGGCTATCTGCAGCTGCGTCAGGTGCCCACCGATGTGCTGCATGCCGGCGAAGTAGGCTACGTGCTCGCCGCCGTGCGCTCGGTGCGCGAAACGCGCGCCGGCGACACGATTTTCGACCAGGACAATCGCGCCGCCGAAGCGCTGCCCGGCTATCAGGAAGTGAAGTCGTTCGTGTTCGCCGGTATCTACCCGACCGACACCACGCAGTATGAAACGCTGCGTGACGCGCTCGAGAAGATGAAGCTGAACGACGCGTCGTTGCAGTACGAGCCGGAAACGTCCACCGCGCTGGGCTTCGGTTTCCGCTGCGGATTCCTCGGCCTGCTGCACATGGAAATCGTGCAGGAGCGGTTGGAGCGCGAGTACAATCTGGATCTCGTGACCACCGTGCCCAGCGTCGAGTACCAGGTCTTGAAGACCGATGGCACCGAGCTGCTGGTGGAGAACCCCGCGCTCATGCCGCCGGCCGTGGTCATCACGCGCGTGAGAGAGCCGTACGTACGGGCGCGTATCATGTGCCCGTCGGACTACATCGGCCCGATCATGACGCTCGGCATGGAGCGTCGCGGCATCTACAAGAACACGCGCTTCCTTGATACGGTACGCGTGGAGCTGGATTGGGAATTCCCGCTCGGCGAGATCATTCTCGACTTCTTCGACAAGATGAAGACAGTGAGCCGCGGTTACGCCTCACTGGATTACGAGATTCTCGAGTATCGCGAGAGCGATCTCGTGCGCCTCGACATGCTCATCAACGGCGACGCAATCGACGCGTTCTCCGTCATCGTACACAAGGACAAGGCGTACGAGTGGGGTCGCAAGGTCGCAGAGAAGCTCAAAGAACTGATTCCGCGCCAGATGTTCGAAGTGGTCATTCAGGCGGTCATCGGCGCCAAAGTCATCGCGCGTGAAACTGTGAAGCCGCTGCGAAAGGACGTGACGGCCAAGTGCTACGGCGGCGACATCTCGCGAAAGCGGAAGCTGCTCGAGAAGCAGAAGGAAGGAAAGAAGCGCATGAAGCAGGTCGGCAGCGTGGAGATTCCGCAGGAAGCGTTCCTTGCGGTGCTACAGGTCGACTAATACTCGCGTGAGTTTCGAGTTGTGGGTTCAAGTCTCGGGTTGTGAGTAAGCGATACACACGACTCCAAACTTTTACTCACAACGCGAAACCCACGTGACGATTTCGGCGGTACTGCAAACTTCCTTTCTTGGCGACATGATCCTCACGACCCCGCTCATCGAGCGGTTGGCGCGTGAGGGCGAGGTGCACGTGGTGGCGACGCCGGCGAATGCGGCGGTGTTGGCGAATCACCCGTCGGTAGCGTCGGTGATTGTGTACGACAAGCGCAACACCGACGCGGGATTGACGGGGCTGCGTCGCGTAGCGGCGCGACTCCGAGCGACCGGGGCGTCCACGGCGTACATGGCACAAGGCTCGTGGCGTACGGCGGCGTTAGCGCGGCTAGCGGGTGTGCCCAGCGTGGGCTTCGATACTTCAGCGGGGCGATGGTTGTACTCGCGCCGCGTGGTGTATCGGAAAGACTGGCATCACGCCCAGCGGCTCTGGGCGTTGGCGAGTAATCCGGGCGACCGATCACTGCGAGCGCCGGAGTCCATGCGACCGTCGCTCTATCCGGGTGAGTCTGATCAGGCGCAGGTCGTCGCGCTGTTGCACGCCGCCGGGGTCGGACCCAGCGAGCGATTGATCGCCCTGGCGCCCGGCAGCGTGTGGGCCACCAAGCGATGGCCGTCGTACGATGCGTTGGCGAGTGAACTCGTGGCCGGGCTCCGCGCTGGGCGCGTGGCGGTACTCGGAGCGGCTAGCGATGCCTCGCTCGCGACGGCAATCGGCACCGCGGTGCAGCAGCGCGGTGGCCCGCCAATTCTCGATGCCACCGGCAAGCTGTCCTTGCTCGGATCAGCCGCCCTGCTCTCCCGTTGCGCCGTGCTCGTGACCAACGACTCCGCGCCGCTGCATCTCGCGAGCGCCATGAACACGCCGACCGTTGCGCTGTTCGGCCCCACGGTGCCGGCAATGGGATTCGGCCCGCTCTCTGATCGTCATGTCGTGATGGGGCGCGACGAGCTGACCTGCCGACCATGCAGCGCGCACGGCGGCCAGGCCTGCCCGCTCGGTCATTGGAAGTGTATGCGGGATGTGGAGCCGAGCGTTGTGTTAGCGCAGGTCGTGCGTATGAGCGGCCCGTCTCAGTAGCGAAACGCCAATTTGAGTTTGCGCCACCACTGCTCGTCGAAGGTCGATACCGCGAGTGGATTGCCACCCGACGCATCGGCTTCTTCCCCGTGGCGAACGACGACGAGTTCGAGGCTCGGGACCACATAGATCTTCTTGTCGCCCTTCCCGAGGGCCGCCACCAGATCGGCGGGCGCCGACGGAATGAGCGCGCCGGGTTGCGACGGCAGCCGATACGGACCGGGAATGCGATAGCTGGTGCTACCGTTGAGCCACCAGAGCAAGCCGTATCCTGCGTTATCAGGTGGGGTGGCGCGCCACGACGCGGCAAACCATGCGCTATCCGCCAACACCGCGACGCCGTTCCAGCGACCGCGATTCAGCGCGAGCAGGCCGAAGCGCGCCATATCGCGCGCGGTGCTACTCAGAATCCATCCCAGTTCGCCGGTGTCGACGTTGGGGAACCACGTGGAGCCGGACATCCCGATGCGGTCGAACAGCACGCGCCGCGACAGCACGTTGATACTCTCTCCACTCGCCGCCTGCACGACCCCGAATAGCTGATAGTAGCCTGGATTGTTGTAGTAGAATCGCGTGCCGGGCTGCACGACGGTCTGCAGTGAGTCGTTGAGACCCGACATCATACCCATGAGATGACGCACTGTAATGCGCACCTCGGTGCCGGGACTGCGCGACCAGCCGCTCCCGAGGTATCGCGTGGCCGCGCTGTCGAGCGCAAGCTGTCCCGATCGTGCCAGCTCTCCGGCGATCGCACTCAGCACCGACTTGCTGGCCGACGCGATGATCGAGTCCTTCGCGGGTGTCCAGCCGCTCCAGTAGCGTTCGGCCACGATCCGGCCTCTCCAGAGCACCACCACCGCGGTCGAGCGCTGTGTGCCTGCCCAGTCGAGAGCGGCCGTGAGAGCGGCCGTGTCGAAACCGAGTCGCGCGCCGGCAATCGTGTCCCACGACGCGCCCGTTGTCGGCGGAAAGTAGGGCGCCAGCGTGCGCGGATCGACGACGACCGGTGGTGGCTCGGCGGGCGGTGCAGTTGACGTCGCGGTCACGTCAGCGCTGGCACACGCGGTCGTGAGCCCGAGAGCGACCTCCCACGCGAAGCGCGCGATCCGGGGCCGGGTAACTGCAGGCAGTTGAGCGCTTCGAGGAGTCGGCGGCATTCGCATGACCATTGGACGACCGGCCGCCACGTGCGTTAACGACCGCCAGCGCAGCCAGCACTGGGCGGCAGCATTATCTTTTCGCCTTATGACTGCTCTCCCAGCCAACCAGTTCATTGTCGGTGTCGATCTTGGCGGCACCAACATTGTCGTCTGCGCGATGTCCGCCGATGGATCGCGCCAATACGGACTCTGCTCCGAACCCACCGCCGCGCACGAAGGTGCCGATGGCGTGATCGCGCGCATGGCCCGCATGGTGAACACGGCGGTGGCCGACACGATGCGCGAGGCCGGGGTGTCGCGCGATGCGTTTCTCGGCGTGGGTGTGGGAGCGCCCGGCCCGCTCGATCGGGAAAAGGGCATTGTCCTCGTGGCGCCGAATCTGAACTGGCACAACATCCCGCTGCGCGATCGCATGACCGAGCTCACCGGCCTCGCCGCCGCACTCGACAACGACGCGAACTGCGCGACGTACGGCGAATGGTGGGTCGGTGCCGCCCGCGGCGCGAAGAACGTCATCGGCATGACGATCGGCACCGGGATCGGCGGTGGTATCATCCTCGACGGTCGGCTGTATCACGGCTCGAGTGACGTGGCTGGTGAAATCGGCCACACCACCATCGACCAGACCGGCCGTCGCTGTGGCTGTGGTAACTACGGCTGCCTCGAGGCATACGCGTCGGGCACGGCGATCGCCGAACGCGCGCGTGAGGCGCTGTCGTTCGAGCAGCTGTCGATTCTGCCCGACCTGGTGAACGGCGACGTGTCGAAGATCACGGCGGCCACGGTATATGCCGCGGCGGCGCAAAGTGATGCCGTGGCCATCGAGATCGTGCGGGACACCGCGCGCTTTCTGGGCACTGGCATCGCGAATCTGCTGAACGTGTTCAATCCCGATTGCGTCGTGATCGCCGGTGGCGTCACGCAAGCCGGCGAGGCGTTGTTCGTGCCGCTGCGCCAGGAAGTGCGTCGTCGCGCGTTCAAGCCGGCGGTGGACGCCTGTCGGATCGTGCCCGGTACGCTGCCCGGCACCGCTGGTGTGGTGGGTGCGGTGGCCACGTTCATCGCGCAGCACACCGGTCGGCCGCCCGCGTGAGTACCGCCGGGTTGCCGCGCGAATCACGAAGCGCACCGCATAGCGAACCACGCAAGAAGCGCGTGGGCGTGATCGGTTCGTTCGTCTGGGATGTGCTGCACGGCCGTGACAAGCGCAGTGTGCCCGTGGAGGAATGGGGCGGCATCACCTACTCACTCTCGGCGCTCGATGCCGCCCTGCCCGATGATTGGGAGATCGTGCCGTTGGCGCGTGTGGGCGATGATCTGGTCGATCGCGCGCGCTTGTTCTGCCGCACCTTACGGCACATGGCGCCCGACGCCGAGATCATCGGCGTGCCCTACCCCAATAATCGGGTAGAGCTGCGCTATCTGGACGACGAACGTCGTACCGAGCATCTATCGGGTGGTGTACCGGCGTGGACGTGGATGGGACTCAAGCCGGTGCTCGATGCAGCGGGGCTCGATGCGCTGTACATCAACTTCCTGAGCGGCTGGGAGCTCGATCTCGAGACCACGCAGCTGGTGCGCGCGCATTTCAGCGGGCCGATCTACTGCGACCTGCACATGAAGATCATGGCCGTGCTGCCCGATGGCCTGCGCGTGGCCCAGCCGTTGCCCAACGTGGCGGCGTGGTGCGAGTGCTTCGACGTGCTCCAGGTGAACGAAGACGAGATGCAGATGATGGCACCCGACTCGATGGCGCTCGCCGCCACGGCGATGGCGGCCGGTGTGTCCTGCCTCTGTGTCACCCTCGGCAAACGCGGCGCGGTGTACGTGGCTGCTCCAGGCTTTGAGCGTCTGCGCGACTTGCCGCCCGTGCGAGGTCACACTTCTGCGCTATCCACATCGCCGCGAGGTGGAAGTGGTGCGCTGGGCGCGCTGCGCACGGGACTGGTGCCAAGTGTTCCGCCACGGGTCGATGGCCCCGGAGATCCGACCGGATGTGGCGATGTATGGGGCGCTACCCATTTCTCGCGGCTGCTTGCCGGTGATATGTTGACTGATGCGATTGCGACGGCGAACAAAGCCGCATCGCGCAACGTCGAGCATCGCGGGGCCTCCGGTCTTGCGAATCATCTCCGCGGAGAGCTGAGCCTTTCGTGACGTCTGTCATCAGCGTACCGCCATCACTCGATGAACACAGCTTCGAGCAAGTCTTCGAGCAGCTGGCGTTGGTCCCCGAAGGTGACAAGATCCTGGTCGACGCCCGTCATGCGCGATGGGCCTCGCCCTACGGACTGACGGCGCTGCTCTGCGTCGCGCAATCACGCGCCGACCGCATGGGATTCGCGGTGCCCGAACATGCCGACACGGTGTCCTACTGGTCGCGCACGGGATTCTTCCGTCATGCGGCCGAGTTGTACGACATGCATGGGACTGTGCCGCGCGCGCGTGACGCACATGAGTCGGATGTGCTGCTCGAGATTACGCCGATCACCAAAAGCGACGACGTGCACGGGGTGGTGGGCCGCATCCAGCAGAAGGCCGCCGACATTCTGCACGGCCAGCTGAATCTCGATACCGCCATCACCGGCGCCTTCGGTATGACGCTGAGTGAAGCGTGTCAGAACATCGTGGAGCATGCCGGCCTTGGTGGCTGGGTGGCCGTGCAAACGTACAAGTACGCGCGCCGACTCGGTCGCCGTGTGGTGGTGATCGCGGTGTGCGATGCCGGTGTCGGCTTCCGCAAATCACTCGAGAGTTCGCCGGGACATCGGCGCAGCGACCGCTGGGATGACGCGATGGCGCTTGAAGATGCCGTGCTGCGCGCGGTCAGCCGCTTCCGTCATGGCGACAAGGGACGCGGCCAAGGTCTGGCGGGCATTCGTCGCTTCGTCGGTCGGTGGGACGGGAAGTTGTCGGTGCGCAGCGGCGCCGCCCGCATCGCCATCACGCCGGACTGGGATGAAGATGTCCCGATGACGGAGGGACTTCCGTTCTTCCCCGGTGCGCAGATGCAGGTCACGATCCCCGAACGCCTCGGTGAGGCGCCCGTGCGGGCCCGCAGCGCCGGTGCGTCACGTGCGCGCCCGCGGGGCACGCTGTGAGGGCGCGATGACCGTGAACATCGACGTCGGGACCGTGTTGCGTGGCACCGTGTGCGACCTGTACTCGAATCTGGTCACCCGCCCGACCGGCGCGGCCGTCCGGACGGCGATCGAGGAGCAGGTCCTCGAGCTTGGTGCGTCTGTGGTCACCACGATCGACTTCTCGCAGGTGAACCTGCTGGATTTCTCGTGCGCCGACGAGATCGTGGCCAAGTTGCTGCTGCGTTACGCCAGCGACGACGGACTGCCGGGATTCCTCACCTTCCGCGGGATTCACGAAGGCCATATCGATCCGATCGAGACGGTCCTCGAACGTCACGCGCTGGCGTTGGTCTCGTGGCATGAGGGGGCGGCCGAACTGTTCGGCCATGTGGACGACGACGAGCGTTCGCACTGGGAAGCGGTCCGCGACCACGGACCGATCTGGGCCGAGGCGCTGGCGCCGATTCTGGCCGTGAGCGAGGCGTTTGCCGCCCAGCAGCTGGACCGGCTGCGGGTCCGCCGGTTGATCATGCGACGCGACGACGGCTTCACGGTGCCCGGCACCGTGGCGAGGGCATCATGAACGACGACGAGAAGGCCAAGGCCCGAAAGTTGGGGATGTTCAGCGGGTTCTCCCCGGTGTTGCAGGTCGTGGGTTTCATCAGCAGCAAGCCCGGCGACGCCGAACGGGGCCCGATGGTGCGCCTTCGCTCCGACGATGCGCTGGTGCGTCTCGTGACGGGACACGAGCTGGTGCGTGTGGTATCGGATCGACGTTCTGAACTGGCCGAGCTGCAGATCGACGACACCTTGCCTCGCGGCGGGTGTGTTTTGCGGGACGTGGTCGGGGCGGCTCCGTCTGAACTCGTGCGCGTGATCAAGTTGGATACCGACTCCCGGACGCGCGTCTGACCTCGTCCGGCCCCTTGCCGGCCAACTCCGCATTTATTCCGCACCCAACCCGCCGTGCCTGACATGAGTGACATCGACGCGATGCCCCCCATGCCGTTGAACGGCCTTCCCGACGGGCTGCCCGTCCCGGACGGGCTGCCCGATGGCCTCGTGCCCGGGCGGCCCGACAACTCGGTCGTGCGTGAGTTGGCGCAGCTGGACCGGACCGAGTCGGCGCTGGTACTGGCCAGCGGCATGGCCGCCGTGGCGTGTACGATGGTCTCCCTGCTCCGCCCCGGTGATCACCTGCTCGCGAGCCGCTGGCTGCGTCCCGAGACGCGCCGGTTCTTCGAGCATGAACTTCCGGCGCTCGGCGTACAGGTGAGCTTCGTCGATCCCACCGAAACGCGTGGATGGCGCCGCTCCCTGACGCGCACGACGCGCCTGGTGTATCTCGAGTCGCCGGTCGATCCGAGTACGCGCATCGTGGACATGCGCCCCGTGCGTACGCTGGCTCAGGAGCTCGGGATCGCCCTGGTGGTCGACGCGACGTTGGCGAGTCCCATCAATTTTCGGCCCGTCGAGCACGGCGCCGATGTGGTGCTTCACTCCGCCAGCGCGTTCCTCGATGGTCATGCTGACGGGTTCTCCGGCGTCGTGTGCGGCAGCGACGCGGTGATCGACGAGGTCCGCACCAAAATGCGGTCGTGGGGCGCCGAGCCGCATCCAGCGGCTGAGGAGCATCTGGCCCGCGGACTCAAGACGCTCGGCGTTCGGGTCGCGCGGCAGAACAGCTCGGCGCTGCACGTGGCGCAGTGGGGGGCCGCATTCGCCGCCACCAACGGTGCCGTGAGCGCGGTGCACTACCCCGCACTCGCTTCGCATCCCGATCATGCGGTGGCCGCCGAGTGCTTCTCGGGGTACGGCAGCCTGATGTCGATCACCCTGCGCGATGGCGACGCGGCGGTTGGCGAGCTGCTCGGCCGACTGCAA
Organism: Gemmatimonas groenlandica; assembly: GCF_013004105.1. Lineage (NCBI taxonomy): Bacteria > Pseudomonadati > Gemmatimonadota > Gemmatimonadia > Gemmatimonadales > Gemmatimonadaceae > Gemmatimonas > Gemmatimonas groenlandica. The sequence goes on along the minus strand of NZ_CP053085.1, from coordinate 799,340 downwards.
CACTTTCATGTGCGCCACGCGGAGCGCGCCGCGCGACTGGGCGGCATCGAGTCGGTAGCGAGCGCCCTCCCCGAAGGATCGATCCGCCTCAACATCGGACTCGACGATGCGTCGACACTGATCGGCGATCTCACTCAGGCATTGGAGTAGTTGGTGTCCGGCATTCTTCGCCTGACAAACGTCAGCAAGGAGTATCCCCGCTCAGGCGCCGCCCTGCGCGACATCTCGTTCGAGATGCGCAAAGGTGAATTCGTGTTTCTGGTGGGACACAGTGGCGCCGGCAAGAGCACGCTGCTGAAACTGTTGTCGATGGCCGAGCGCCCGACCACGGGTGAACTGCGCATCTCGGGCTTTTCGAGCCTCTCGATCAAGCAGCGCGAGATTCCGATTCTTCGCCGCCGACTGGGCATCGTGTTTCAGGATTTCCGGTTGTTGCCCGATCGCACCGCGGAACAAAACGTCGCGTTCGCCTTGGAAGTGACGGGGGCCCCGCACGCGCAGATCCGCCCCAAGGTGGCGCGACTGCTCACGCAAGTCGGGCTGGCCTCGAAGGCCACTGCGTTTCCGCACGAACTCTCGGGCGGCGAACAGCAGCGCGTCGCGATTGCGCGCGCGTTGGCGAACGATCCGTTTGTCCTCCTGGCCGACGAACCCACCGGTAATCTCGACGACCGCGCCACCCACGCCATCTTTCTGCTGTTGCGCGAGATCAACGCACAGGGCACGGCCGTGCTGATGGCCACGCACGACGTCGCGATGATCCAGCGCTCCAATCTGCGCTTTCTCGAGCTCGACCACGGTGAGCTGGTGCACGACGGCACCGATGTGGCGCGACTGCTGGCCGACATGCGAGGCCGCCGATGAGGCTCGCCATGCGAGAAGTGTTCCTGGCATTCAAGCGCGCCCCACTCCTGGCGATGCTCGGCGTGACGACGATTGCGTTCTCGTTGTTCGCGTTCGGGCTGTTCGGGCTGGTCGCGATCAATATCAAATCGGCTCTGCTGGAAATCGAAGATCGCGTGGAAATTCGCGCGTTTTTGATCGACGGCGCGAAGGACGCGCAGGTGGAAGAGTTGATGCAGGGGATCAACAAGATCCCGCAGGTCGCCGACGTGGGCTATGTGAGTCCCGACTCGGCGCTGCAACGCGCCCGCGCCGAGCTCGAAGAGTTTCGTGATGTGATGGAAGGGGCGATGCTCCCCGGCTCGGTGGAGCTTCGCCTGAAGGAAGGTGCGCGCGACCCCGAAACGGTACAGACGATTTCACGGCGCCTGCAGACCTTTCCGGTGGTCGAGGAAGTGCGCTACGGTCGCGAGTGGGTGGAGAAGCTCTATCGCATTCGCAATATCGCGGGCATCGCCGGATCGGTGCTCGGCAGTGTATTCGCCTTGGTTGCGATCATCATCATCGGGTCGACGATCCGCATGGCCATCCTGGCGCGGACCAAGGAAATCGAGATCATGCGACTGGTCGGCGCGACGAACAATTTCGTGCGCCTGCCCTACCTAATCGATGGAACACTCAAAGGGCTCGCCGGTGGCGCGATCGCGGCAGCCCTGGCGTGGACGGCCGTGCAGCTCGTGTCGAAGAACCTCATGGCCGCGCAGTTCTTCAACGCCGAACAAGTCATGCTGGGGATCGCGGCCGGCGGCGTGCTGGGCCTCGTGGGGAGCTGGCTTTCGGTGGGTCGTCACCTGCGCCGCGTGTGGCGCGACGCGTAGTGCGCGCAGTCGTCGCGTTCGCGTTTGCAGTAGCGGTAACGGGGGCTGCGATAGCCGGCACGCCGACCATCGCGCGCGCGCAAGCGAGCGGCGCACCGGAACAGCGCCTGCGACAGCAACAGGACGAACTCGACAAGCTGCGAAAGGAACGCAGCGACCTCGAGAAGAAGATGGCCGACCTGCAGCGCAGCGCGCGCACGCTCTCCGATGAAGTGACCAATCTTGAAGCGCAGCGGAAGGCGACGGCGCGACTGGTTGGCGCCCTCGATCAGCAGCTTGAGACCATCAACACCGAAGTGGTAAAGGCGGGCTCCGGCCTGGTGAAGGCGGAGAGTGAGCTGGTGAACAAGCGTACCGCGCTGCAGCGCCGCATGGTCGAGATCTACAAGCGCGGTAGCCTGTACGACGTGGAAGCGATGCTCTCGGCCCAGTCGTTCGCCGGCCTTGTGGCGCGCTACAAGTATCTGCACGAGCTGGCGCTGCACGACCGCGGACTCGTGCGCCGCGTGGAAGGACTACGCGATCAGATCATTTCACAGCGACTGCTGCTGGTGCGCCTGCAGGATGAAGTGGCGCGCAACCGTTCCGAAAAGGATCGGGAAGCGCGCCGGCTGGCCGAGCTCGAATCGCGGCGTCAGCGCAATCTCACGACCGTGCAGCGCAGCGCCACCCAAACGCGCGAGCGGCTCACGCAGTTGGCGCGCGACGAAGCCAAGGTGGCCGGCGTCATTGCGTCGCTCGAAACGGTACGACGCCGGGCCGAGATGTCGCCGAACGCTCGACCGGCGGCACCGTCGAGCATTCGCACGTCGGACCTCGGCAAACTCGATTGGCCGGTGGACGGCACGATTCTGTATCGCTTCGGCCGCGTGATCAATCCGAACAACACGACCACCCGCTGGAACGGCATCGGCATCGGCGCGTCGGTAGGCACTGCCGTGAAGTCGATTGCCGCCGGTGAAGTCGTACTGGCCGACAACGTCGGCACGTACGGGCCTACGGTGATCGTGCAGCACGGCGGTGGTGACTACTCGGTGTACGGTTCGCTCTCTCGCATCGATGTGCGGAAAGGGCAGCAGATTCCAAAGGGGCAGACCATCGGCACGGTGGGTGCGACCGACCCTGATCTGCCGCCGCACCTGCACTTCGAGATCCGCCCGAAGGGGCGCTCGGTGGATCCGTTGGAGTGGCTGCGCGGGCAACGGTAACGGCGAAGTTGGGGGTATGAAGTACGGAGTACGGAGTAACGGGTAGGTGTGGAGGTGGCGGGGGGATGGTGGTAGTGTTGGTCATGCCTGCCAAGAAAGCCGCCACTAAGGTGCCTGCCGCTGCTGCGGCCCCCGCGAAGAAGGTCTCCACCCGCAAGGCGCCATCGCCGCCTGCCCCATCGATTGCTGCGCCCATCGTGGTCGATGCGGGCGACCACACGAAGGACCGAGCACCGATAGGTGCACATGTGTCGATCGCGGGAGGTACGTGGGAGTCGGCAGCGCGGGCGCGTGAGATCAGCGCGACCGGGTCGCAGATCTTCACGAAGCAGGCGAACCGCTGGCTCGAACGCGACATCGACGACAGCGAATCCGCGCGCTATCGCACGGCGATGAGCGAGACACAGGTGCGCTGGACCTGTGCGCACGACTCGTACCTCATCAATCTCGCCTCACCCGATGACGCGCTACGGGCGCGCTCGGTGGAGAGCTTCAGCGCCGAGCTGCGTCGTTGTCACGCGCTCGGCCTCGACGCGTTGGTGTCGCACCCCGGCAACTTCATGGACGACCGCGCCAGTGGCATCGCGCGCAACGCCGAAGGCATTGTCGCCGCACTTGAAGCGGAGGTCGGCCCCACGCGGTTGCTGATGGAGCTCACCGCTGGTCAGGGTACGGTGCTGGGCTCGACGTTCGAGGAGATGGCCGACTTGTTGTCGCGAATTCCCGCCGCGCTGCGGAGCCGGGTGGGCGTGTGCCTCGACACCGCGCACATCTGGGCTGCCGGCTACGACCTGGTCACCGACTACGACGGCGTGTTCGCGAAGTTCGGCGACCTGCTGGGCTTCGACACGCTCGGCTGCCTGCACCTGAACGACTCGAAGGCCAAGCTGGGCTCGCATCTCGACCGACACGAGTTGATTGCCGAAGGCACGATCGGCGAACAGGCCTTCCGTCGCATCATGACCGACGAGCGCATGGCGCAGATTCCGAAGGTGATCGAGACGCCAAAGGGCGACACGCCGGCGGAGACGGATGGACGGATGCTGCGGTTATTGCGGGGGTACGCGGCGGGGTGACCTGCGAACGGCAAACGGCGAAATACAAACTCCCTAGGAAGCAGGGGGGAGGGTATCAGGGCAGAGGAGGGAGGTAAACCGCGCGCCGTTGCTCCTCCCTCTTACCTGATACCCTCCCCCCTGCTTCCTAGGGAGTTTGCCGTTGTTCAAAACAGCAGCTTATACACCACACTCACGTTGCGTCCCGGATTGTACGCGTAACTCTTGATGCGGCTGGTCGCGTCGCGATACTGCTCGTCCAACGCGTTGTCCACGCGCATCGTGACCGAGTGCACCTGGCTTCCCTTGAGCGTGAACAGCCACGTCGCGCTCAGATCGAGCAGCGTGTAGGCATCGGTGGTCACGTCGAGGTCGTCGCCGCTCACCTTCTCCTGCGCGAATACACGGCGCACGTCGCCGCCCGCCGACACGCGGCCGTTGTCGTAGCGCAGTGACGCGCCAAGACGGCCGGCGGGAATGTACGGAAGATTGTCGTCGCTATTGCGGATCTTGGCGCGGACGTAGTCTCCCATCACACCGCCCACGAGACGATGGACCAGCTTCGTTTCAAGTTGTCCTTCGACGCCGTACATCGCCGCGTCGCGCTGCAGGAAGTTGACCAGGGGTACGCTGTTCCCGTCGACATTCTGCGTGCCCGTGGCGCTGGGTACGATGTACTTGTCGATCAGATTGTAGTACGTGTTGAACTGCGCGAAGGTGCGCGGTGTCTGTGCGCGCAGTCCCGCTTCGAAGCCCGTGCTCTGCTCCGGCTTGAGGGCGGCATTGCCGACGTCGAAGGTGCCCACCGCGGCGTGGTAGCCGTTGGCGAACAGCTCTTCCACCGCCGGCGCTCGGAAGCCGCGCGACACGTTCGCGGTGAGCGACATGTCGGTGGTCACCGGCACGCTCAGCCCCAACGACGCCGCCATGTTCTCGAAGGCGCGGGACTGCGCGGCGCCGAAACGTGCCGCTTCGCTGCCGGGATCGGTGGAAATCGAGAAGCGATCGTAGCGCGCACCGATCTGCAGGCGCGGGGTGTGGTCTTCCGACGCACCCATGCTGAGCGGTAGCTCTTGAAAGACGAACGCGGCTACGTTGTTGTTGGTGGAGCCGGGAACGAACGCTTCTTCACCGACTGGGCGGTACTCACGAAACAGTCCTTGCACACCGACCGCGCCGCTCATCCGGCCGACCTTGGTGCGTCCGGTGACGTTGACCGTCTGCGTGTTGAGCGTGAACTGCGTGCCGATCGCACCATCCGGCTCGATCTCGTTGTGCGAGTACCACTGCGAGGTGCCGTCCACGCGCAGCGTGGCGATCGGGGCGTAGCCGGTGCTGATGGTGGATTGCAGCGCCGCCATGCGTCGCACGCCATCGATGCGAATGGGGTCGTCGCCGGCCGGATGCGGCAGGCCGTACTCGAACCCCATCTGCCGATACACCACACCGACCGACCCGCGCCCGCCGACCGTGCCGGCACCGAGCGCAAACTGATTGGTCGCACCATTCGTGTTCGGCTGCGAAGCGCCGCCGCCCACGCGCATGTTCTCGAAGTGGCGGAACCCACCACGTGCCGTGACGGCGAGCTTCGAGCCAACGGGAACCGTGATGCCCACGCTCGCGACACCGCCGGGCGTGACGCTTTCCCCCTGCCCCAGCACATAGCCGGTCGCGCGACCAGGAACGCTGGTGGGGATGTCCGACGAAATCACGTTCACCACGCCGCCGATGGCGTTGTTGCCGTACAGCAACGAGGCCGGACCGCGAATCACTTCGATGCGTTCGGCGGTACTCGGATCGACCGCGTTCATGTGATCGGCGGCGCCGGCCGACAGATCGCCGGCGCGCTCACCGTCTTGTAGCACCAGCACGCGTTCGCCGGTGAGACCGCGAATGACCGGCGTGGACGCCATCGGTCCGTTGAAGCGCGTCGACATGCCGGGCTCCTTCGAGAGCGTCTGACCCAGCGACGTGCTCAGGGCGCGCTGCAGTTCCTTGCCCGACAGCTGCACCGTGGCCTGTGTGACGTTGAGCGGATCGGTGCCGGTGGGCGTCGCGGTCACGTTAACGCTCGAAAGTCGTACCGTGGCGACCCGCATCGTCACGGTGACCTGCACCGGCGAACCACTGGCACTCACGGTCACGACTTCATGCGCGGCGGAGTAGCCGATGCGAATGAAGTCGAGGTGATACACGCCCGGCGGCAATCCCTCGATGGCGAAGCGACCCCGCTCGTCGGTGAGCGCATTGCGGTTCGCGCCGCTGACCACGACCTGAACGTTCGACAGCGGCGCTCCGGCCGTGTCTTTGACGATGCCATTCACCACGGCCTCGGAGGCGGCGGTCGGCGCCAGCGAGGCAGCCTCACCGCGCGTCGGGACACTCGCGATCGCGAGCGCGGCTACCACCAGAGGGGTGAACAGCGAGAAGACGGTCCGCGGGCTGATACGACGGCCCGCGGCCGGACGCGCGACGGTCGCCGAGGCGACGTCGCGGCGCGAAAAGTTCGGCAGCATGACAACTCCAGAAATGTGATGTGCGCGACGCGTAGATGACGCGATCGCATGGTCCGGGGCCATGCACGTGGCATGGCCGACAACTCAGACCGACATCATCGGAGGAGCACGCTGAGAAGCAGTGCCGCGACCGACACCCTCGCGACGCGGGGCTTCGAGGCTGACGGGCGCGATGACGCGCGCGGTAACGATGGGGGTGCGCGGCGCGCTCGTTGACGTGCCGTTCGGGCCGGTCGCCACACTGCACAGGAGACAGTCGTGCCCATGCACGAGCACGCAGCCGGGTCCCGTCTCCGACTCCATGTGCACGTACGCTTCGCGCTTGTCGAGTCGCCAGGCGTCGGCCACCGACGACACGGCCGGCCCCATGACCTGAAACCAGGCCAACAGGAACAGGAAGCGCGTGAGCAGTGGGGAGCGCGTGCGAGCCATCTCTGTAACGTGTCGGTTCCGGGAAAACGACGCAACGGGCTATGGAAGATCCGGCGTCTGACAGACAGCTTTCACAAATGTTCCGCCCTCGCGCTCGATCACACGCATCCCGCTGTCGGTTCCACGCCGGCCGGCATCTCATCGGCATCGCCCTGCTCGCCGCCGCCTGCGACAATCCCACGGCGGTCCGACCGGATTTCGCATACGATCCTACCGAGCTTACGGGGGGCCTGCTGTACCGCTGGACCACAGGCGCCAAGGTGCGCGTGTTCGTGGAGCCGATACCGGCGAGCAGCGTGAGTGTGGCGCTTGCGACGCAGCGCGCGGTGGTGGCGTGGAACGCCGTACCGCAGGTCCGTGAGTTCACGCTCGAAGTCGTGACGAACCGCGATGTAGCTGATGTGATTGTATACGACCGCAGCCTGGCGCAACCCGTGGTGACCGGCTCATGCCCGTTCAACCCGTCAGGTGCAGCGGGCTATACGTATTTCTGTGCGGTCAATGGTCGGGCCGAACGTCTGCGCCCGATTGCCTCATCCGTGCTGAGCGCAGCGATCGTGATTCGCGTGGACATGTCCACGACCGCGACGCAGGCGTCGCTCGATGCGCTCGTGGCGCACGAGATGGGGCACGCCGTGGGTATCGGTGGCCATAGTCCGCAAACCACCGACGTGATGTACACGCGACCGACCGTGAGCGCACCCACCGATCGCGATCGCAACACGCTGCGAAATCTCCTGGGGCGAGCGGCCGACATTACGCTCTGACGCGGGCAGGTGCCATGCAACCGTACTGAGAATTCATGCAGGAAAAGGGGCAAATCCGCTTGAGCCAGCGGGCCTCGTCCGTCATGTTTCATTCTCGGTTCGCTGCTCGACCGAATGAAGGCCGAACCAGTCGCTCGCAGTTTCACATCTCTGAAGCATACCTCCCGCAGGACAGGTCAAGCGCTGCACCGTGCGCGCTCGACTGCGCCTGTCCCGCCGTCCGTTTTCCGTGAGGGTCGCACCATGGCGACACAGGTCACCCCGTCCGCTGCCGTTCGTCGCGAGAGCCTTGAAGGCCTCGCTCCCCAGGGCCTCAAACCGAGCGGCGAGGTTCACTGGAACTTCGTCGCTTCCGAACTCGTCGAGGCGGCGATCCGTCGTGGCGAGGGGCGGTTGGCTGAAATGGGGCCGTTCGTGGCGGTCACGTCGCCGCACACGGGCCGTTCGCCGAACGACAAGTTCGTGGTGCAGGAGTCGTCGAGTGAGGCCGATGTCGACTGGGGCAAGGTGAATCAGCCCATGGCGCAGGCGCACTACGAAGCGCTGAAAGCCGATGTGAAGCAGTATCTGAACACGCTGCCCGAACTGTTCGTGCAGGACCTGTATTGCGGCGCCGATCCGGCCACGCGTCTCAGCGTGCGGTACGTGCTGCCCAATGCGTGGCACGCGTCGTTCGTGCGCAACATGTTCATCCGCCCGGCGGTCGAAGAGCTGGCCACGTTTGCGCCGAACTTCACGGTGTATCACGCACCGGAATTCCAGGCCGACCCGGCAAAGCACGGCACGCGCACGACCACGTTCATCGTGCTCAACATCGCCGAGCGGACGATCCTCATTGGCGGCACGCGCTATGCCGGTGAGCTCAAGAAGTCGATGTTCACGGTCATGAACTACCTGCTGCCGAAGCAGGGTGTGCTCTCGATGCACTGCTCGGCCAACATCGGCCCCGCCGGCGACACGGCGCTGTTCTTCGGTCTGTCGGGCACGGGCAAGACGACGCTCTCGGCCGACCCCACGCGCGGTCTCATCGGCGACGACGAGCATGGCTGGTCGTCCGAAGGCACGTTCAACTTCGAAGGTGGCTGCTACGCGAAGGTGATCAACCTGTCGCCCGAGAACGAGCCCGACATCTATCAGACCACGCAGATGTTCGGCACGGTGCTCGAGAACGTCGTGCTCAACGAGCCGTCGCGTTCGGTGGACTTCGCCAATCAGTCGATCACCGAAAACACGCGCGCGTCGTATCCGCTCCATTACATCAAGAACCACGTGCCGAGCGGCCGCGGTGGACACCCGAAGAACGTGGTGTTCCTCACCGCCGACGCCTTCGGTGTGTTGCCGCCGATTGCCAAGCTCACGCCCGAGCAGGCGATGTACTACTTCCTGTCGGGCTACACAGCCAAGGTGGCCGGCACCGAGCGCGGCGTCACGGAGCCTCAGGCCACGTTCTCGGCCTGCTTCGGCGCCGTGTTCCTGGTGTGGCACCCCACGAAGTACGCCGAGATGCTGGGCGAACTGCTGCGTACGCACGGCTCGCAGGTGTGGCTGGTGAACACCGGCTGGAGCGGCGGCGCATACGGCGTTGGTCAGCGCATGAAGCTGAGCTACACGCGCACGATGGTGCGTGCGGCGCTCGACGGCTCGTTGGCCAACGCGAGCTTCGCCGCTGATCCGATCTTTGGATTGCACCTGCCCAATGCCATCGATGGCGTGCCGAGCGACGTGCTGAACCCGCGCAGCACGTGGGCCGATGGTGCCGCGTACGATGCGCAAGCGAGCAAGCTGGCGGGCATGTTCCGCGACAACATCACGAAGTTCGGCGCGGCCGTGTCGCCGGCGATTCTGGGCGCGGGTCCGAAGGGCTGAGGCTCGGCGCTGACGGTGGCCGCTGAATGACAAACCGCCCCGGAGCAATTGGCTCCGGGGCGGTTTGCGTTTCACAAACTGCTTGACCGCGAATTGGCGCAGGTGCTCGCGGATGAACAGCATAATGAAATTGGGCGTCGCGCCTGCGGACCGAGTCCTGCTCTGCGACGATCGTCCGCGACCATTCGCTCAACTCGCGGTGAGGTTGTGCCGTGTTGCACCACTGCGCGTTCCGCGTCGCGGTGAAAGACCCGTATAAACAGCAACTTGACCGCGAATTGCCGCAGGTGCTCGCGGATGAACAGCATAATGAAATTGGGCGTCGCGCCTGCGGACAGGCCCCCGCTCTACGACGATCATTCGCGACCATTCGTGCGAATCCGCGGTGAGCTGTTGCTGTTGTTGTAGCGCAATGCCCCAAACAACAAACCGCCCCGCAGCATGAAGCTCCGGGGCGGTTTGTTTGCATCAGCGGTGCATCACTCCTTCCGCATCACCTTCTCAACCATGATCTGACGGCCCTCACGGGCGCCGAGGAAGATGGCGCCGTTGGGGCCGAAGCCGAGGAGCTGACGACCGGCAGGCAGCTTCACGCGCTCGATCATCTTGCCCGCGGGGCTGATCACGTCGTACACGAGCGGCGGCTGGTTCATCATGGCCGCCATCATGCCCATCGCGGCAGCGGGCATGCTGCCACGCGTGGTGTCACCGGCGGCGCGCGGAGCGCCAGGAGCACCAGCAGCCGCGCCAGCGGCTCCGGGAGCGCCCGGCGGGCCACCAGGGCCACCACGACCGCCCATGCCACCCATGAACTGCGTCGCGAGTTGCGCCGACAGGTTCGACGTGGCGGGAAGCACCCACAGGTTGCCATCGAAGTCGGCCAGTGTGGTGCCGGCGCGGATGGGCGGGTAGTAGTCGGGCAGCTTCTCAGCGGCCACGGGCTCGAACGACATGCGGAACCCACCGCCGCCGCCCGCGTTACCAGCGGCTCGCTCGGTGGCCGCCTTGGCCAGCGTCTGTAGCGAATCCACCAGCTTGGTCTTGTCGTCGTCGGTGATGCGCTTCCAGTCGAACGGCAGCTTGTCCGACGCGATGTGCGAACCATCAGGACGGTAGTAATCCACATGGAAGTCGAGCACGCGCATCACGGCGACCGTGCCGTCGTTCAACAGCGCCCAATCATCGGCCTGCGGCAGCGGGTTGATCTTGATCGCGATCTTCGTGCTGCCGTCTTCGCCACGCGTCATCTGCGTTTCGTTCTTGGGCACCTTCACGAACGCGACCGTGTCCGCCTTGCGCGTGTCGAAGTTGACGCGCACGATGGGCACCGAATCCGGCTGGCTCTGCGGGTTGAAGCCGCGACCGCCGGGGCCACCGAACGGCTGCCCGCCTTGGCCGCCGCCCGGAGCGCCACCACCGAACCCGCCAGCGTCGCCGCCAGGACGCCCACCCTGCGCGCCGCCCCGGTTCTGCTGCTGGTTGTTACCACCCTGCCCGCCAGGCTGACCGCCACGACCACCACCACCGCCACGATCGTTGCCGCTTCCGAACATCATCGCCATGCCACCGCCACCGGGACCACCGCCGGCGTTGCCCTGGCGATAGTACAAGCGACCCTTCTGGTCGAAAGCGTGCGACCCGAGGTTCATGTTGGACAGCGTGTTCACATCGTTCGTGCGCGGTGACGCCATCACGCGCACCGTCTTGCCGTCCTTGTTCAGCACCACCATCGACAGCGTAGCCGGGTCGACCACGATCGATGAGTCGCCGAGATACGGGATCAAGCCGATCGGGCGCTGACCGTACGGCATGAGCGCACCCGCCGCCGTGTCGGCTACGACCACCACGTTCTGCAGCGTGGGGTCGAAGCGCAGCAGCTGGCGACGCTGCACGTCGTTGATGAAGATCGAGCCGTCGGGGAGCGCGCGCAGCATGTTCGCGCCGTTGATCGGACGCGTGGCCTTGGCCAACGGTGCCGTCACTTCCCGCACCGGAACCGTCGAGGTGGACGGGGTTTCCGGCGACACCTGCGCGGACGCGGTCGATGCGGTGGCGGCCAGAATCGACACGCCAACCATCGTCCACGTCGCAGACTTCGTACGCGACACGCTCATGCGAGTACCACTCTGTAGTCGAGAGAAATTTCGATTCGTCAGGTCAGACATGATCAGTTGCCTCCTCGGCCGCCGCCGCCGCCGCCCATACCACCCATGCCGAACCGGTTGTTGCCAGACGTTCCTGAGCGCAATCCCTGCAAGGTGCGCTTGTCGAGGAAGCTGACCAGCGACGTGGGGAGCACGCGGATCTGCTCCTGCGTGAGCATGCTCTTGATGCCAGGCGCGAACCGGATGAGGATGTCGATGGTCTGCTCGCGAGCATCCTTGTAGCGCCCGTACGCCGCATCATGGTTGTACTTGTCGGGCAACTCGTTCAGGAACTTGGTGACCGGGTTCCAGATGGTATCGGAACGCAGCACGAAGTAGCGGTTGAGCGTGGCCAGACTGTCCGCCTGCTTGCGCGTGAGCTTGAGCGTGTCCGACTGCTGGAGCAGCTGCTGCATCGGGTTGATGATGCCGGACGTCGCCGTGCCGCGGAGCTGCTGCAACGTCGGCTTGTTGCCGGCACGCGAGCGACCACGATCGAGCTGCTGCAACAGCTGCTGCTGTTCACGCGTGGGCCCGACGTCGACGCGCATCTGCATCGTAATCGCCATCGGCGCTGAGCGAATGGTCGTCTGCTGCGGACGCGTGGAGCCGAAGCGCTCGTTCACTTCGTACTTGAACGTGTTGCTTGCCACGTCGAAGCCGCGCACGTACAGCAGCTGACCGTTCGGCGTCGGCGTGACGCCCCATCCCTTCAGGCCAGCTTCGCCGTTCAACAAGCGATCCAATCCGTTCAGCGGATTCGCGATCTGCAAGCTCAGCGTCGTGCGCTGAGGCAAACCGAGCTTGAGCGAGTTGAAGGAGACATTCAGGTTGCCGCTCATGCTCCACGGGGTCGTGCAGGAGTTGCGGCCGGCAAACTGGCCGAGCTGACTGCGCAGGCATGCCACGGCTTCTTTCGTGCCCGTCGCCAACAAGTTCTCGAGTCCAGCCTTGAGCGCCGGGTCGGTCACCGCGGCGGGATCGTAGATGAACGCGCGGTCATTGCCGTAGCTGTCGCCGTTCACGTCTTGATTGATCGTAGGCGTGTAGTTCGAGCCGGAGCGGAAGTTACCGTTCCACGAGATGCGCACGGCATCCCAGGCGTTGTAGCTGATCGAATACTGAATCTGATGACGGGCGAAGAAGGCACCCTTCGACCATTCCGTGCCAGCTGGCGAACCCACCGTGCTGTTGAAGCCGAGGAACTGTTCGCGTACGTCGGCCAGCACGTAGGCCAGGCTCCAGCTGTAGTGCGAGTTGAACACCGCCGGGCGGAGGCTCACGTTGACCTGCTTGCTCTCCGATTCGAGCGTCGAGGTCTGCCCGGTTACGCGACCGAAGGCATCGACCACACGCGCATCGCGCCACGCCACCTGACCCGTGGTCGGCACGATCGCCGACGGCATGACGTAGACCGGACGTCCGAGTTCATTGGCCAGCGTGAACTGCTGGACACCCGGGAAGTTGAGATCGACGCCACCCTGCTGATGCTGATTGCGCGAGTACGTTCCGTCCACCGAGAGCATGAAGCGGTTCTTGAGCACCGCGCCGGCCCACTGCAGGTTGCCGCGAATGGAGCGCTGCGCGGCGTACTCGGGCACGAACAACGTGATGTTCGGCGAGCTGTTGGCGAACACCGTGCCGTTGGTGCCGTCGGCGCAGGTGGTCGGAATGTTGGCCTGATCGGCGGCATACGCCGTCCAATTCGGGATTGGCGTGGCGGTACCGAGGCAGGTGAGCTGCTGCAGCGCCGAGGGCAGACCGGTGTTGTCGATGGCGTTCGAGATGAGCTGCGTGCCGGGCGTGTTCTGGAACACGCCGACGCCGCCGCGAATCACGGCGCGCGGCGCGCGGATCATGCCGGGGAGCAGCGCCATCTGATCGGCCTGGCCAACCGTCCAGGAGAAGCCGACGCGCGGGCTCACATAGAACCGGTTCGGCGTTTCCGCGTTGTCGTAGCCGAAGGCCGAGCGTACGGCCGGGTTGGACTGCGGTCCCTTCGAGAACCGGTTACCGTCGACGCGCACACCGTACTGGACCTGCAGATCGTTCGTCGGGCGCCACGCGTCGCCGAGCGACATCGCGCCAACGATCTGGCTGCCGGTGCGCGTGCGTGGCGACAAGGTGCGCGTGAACGACGCCGGCGTATTCGCCTGCAAGTCGGCCAGCGAGTTGTAGCTGAACGAGCCGAACTGATTGAACGTGACGTTCTGCGAGAACGCGTCGTTCCGCAGCTCGCTGGTGAGCTTCACGCGATGCCGATTGTCGTTGGAGAACCACGACATGGTGTTGTTGAACGCCAGCGACGTGTTCTCGGAGGCGGTGTTCAGATTCGTCGAACCACCGAACAGGAGGCTGCTCACGGCCGCCGAACCGTCGAGGAGCTGCGAATTCACGCGAACCGTGCCGGCCGGTAGAATGGCGTACGGCTCAGACTCATTGCGGCTCAGGCTGTATCCAATCGTGCTCTCGGTGAAGATGCCCTTGAAACCGAGCAGGCCGCTGTGGCGCGCCTGCAGGGCGCCGCCGTAGTTGTCGCGCGTGCCGTCGCGCGTCGGGGTGAAGAGACTGGCAGCACCGCCGCCGAATCCGCCGCCACCGCCGCCGCCAAACCCACCACCACCACCGCCACCGACCGGGGACGTTCCCGAATAGTTACCCGACAGCGTGATGGCGAACGTGTTGCCGCGATTCGAATTCGGCTGCACGAAGTCCAAGCTGTTAAGCATCGTGACGTTGTTGCGAATACGCTGCGGCGAGTAGCCACCCACGGTGATCGGCACGTTGCTCGACCCGAGGATGTTCAGCAAACGCGCCACCGAGTCGGCCGCAACACCGGCCGTCTCGAAGCCCAGTGAGCTTTCGCTGAGCAGCGTCTGCAGGTCCTGCAGGCGACGATCGAACTGGAACGACGAGTTGAAGAAGGCGCGATCCATCTTGATCGGGCCGGACGCCGAACCGCCCAGCGACATGTTGGTGTACTGCTGACCCGTCGCAATACCCGTTTGGTCGAGCCACTGCGTCTGCGGCGTGATGAGATTGCCGCTCAGGCTGCGCGTGATGTAGTTCGACCCCGAGCGCGTACGCACCTGCAGCTGGCCGCCGGAGAAACCACCGCGCGACACGTCGTACGAGGACGTGGCGAGCGACGTCATCACGTTCGCGTCGCGCGGTAGCGCTGCGTCGCCGAAGTTGAGGCCGTTGAGCTGCGTGTTGTTCTGGTCACCGCCCAGGCCGAACACCGAGAAGGCGTCGGCACCACCGTCGGAACCCAACAGCAACTGCACGCCCGGAATCGCCGACGCCATCGCGGCCAGATCGCCGAGCTGATCGGCGTTCAGGAAGCCCGCGGTCGCATCATCGACCGTCTTTTCCGTGCCGGACACATCGGACACCGTATCGGTGCGCGACGCCGCGGCCCGCTCCGTGACTTGCACGGCATCGAGCGTGATCGTGGCCGGCGCCATGCGCGCGTCGGCGATCAGGATTTCCTGATCCGCCGTGCGCTTCACCTGATAGCGACGCGGGCCGAGACCGACCGCCGAAAATGTCACCCAGTAATCGCCTTCCCCGCCGGGGAAGGAGATCGTGTAGCGACCGTTCTTATCGGTGCGTGCAGAGCGGCTGACATTGCCGCTGAGTGTCGTCGCGGTGACGAGCACATTGGGAATCGCCTGTGCGTCGGTGCCGAGCACGCGACCACGGATGATATCGACTGCCTGCGCGGCCAGCTGCAGACTGCACACGAAGAGCAATCCGATGGCGCCGAGGAGCCGTCTGAAAAAGAGAGATGTATGGGTCACGACAATGTAGACGAGGAAACGGCACCCGCGTTAAGAGCGGATTTTGGACGTCTTTGCAGAGGGAAATACGACGTCGGACTGCTTGAGCCAATTACACGGGGCTTGGTGATTTCGTTGACGAATTGTGCGAGTCTTAACGCCGACGCTGAACAACGCCGCGCGAGTGCAATCGGTGCCGCTTGCGTTTGGGGACACGGCAGCGGCGTTTGGTCCCTGCCGATTTCAGGGACGTCCCGTACGGGTTCGCGATCCACCCGATGGCTGCTGATGCCCCACTGACGGCTCCGCTTCATATGTTTGGGTATGGAGATTCTTCGCGATCCGCTCTGGAACAACATTCGCCTCGACCCCCTGGCCCTGGCGCTGCTGGAAACGCCAGTCGTGCAACGGCTGCGCTACGTGCGCCAGTTGGGATTGGCCTTTCTGGTCTATCCGGGCGCAACGCATTCCAGATTCGAGCACGCCCTCGGGGCCTGGCACCTTGCCGGCGTCGCCCTCCGTCTGCTCGAGGAGCGCGGAGCCCTCCATGGCATCGACGCCCGTGCGCAGCAGATCGTGCGGGCCGCCGCCCTGCTCCACGACGTCGGGCATTATCCGTTTTCGCATGCGCTCGAAGAGATAGGCGTCACGCACCATGAGCAGGTCGCGTACCCGCTGATCACCTCCGGTCCGGTGGCGACCGTGCTTCGCGACGCGCTGGGCGAATCGGCCCCCGAAGAGGTGTTCGCCCTGATCACCGGTCGCAGCACGGATGCGCTGCAGGGACTCATCTCGGGTTCGCTCGATCTCGACAAGATCGAGTACCTGAAACGCGACGCGACCATGTGCGGCGTGCCGTACGGCGAGATCGATGTGGATCGTCTGCTCAACTCTCTGGTGATCGTGCAGACCCCAGAGCGAACCACCCGCATGGTCGGCGTGCATGAGAAAGGGCTCTCGGCGCTCGAGTCCTTGCTCTTCGCGAAATACCAGATGTATCGCAACGTGTATTGGCACCATGCCGTGCGCAGTGCGACGGCGATGTACAAGCGACTGGTAGCAGTGGCACTCGACTCCGGCCACGTGGCATCGGACACGGTCGCCCGATTCACCGACGAAGGGCTGCTCGTGCATCTCGACGTGCCCTCGTTGCCGACGGAGGCCCGCGTGATGCTGGACGGACTGCGCTTTCGCCGCCTGCACAAACGCGCCTACGAGTGCCCCGCCGCTACGCTGGGTGAGGATGTGGGCGAGTGGATCGCCAGCGATTTCCATCTCGCGCGTCGCGTCGAAGATGCCTTCGCGCGGGAGCTCGGATTGCCGGCCGGCGCTGTGCTGCTCGACTACCCCGCCAAAACGCAGATGCTGGGGCTCGACATCCCCATGCAACGCCGCGATGGTCGTGTGGAGCAGCTCACCGCCGCCGGATGGGAAGGCGCGATCAACCTGCCGCGGCTCAGCGACGAACTCTATCGCAGTGCACGACGGCTGCGCGTGTTCACCACGGACCGGGCACCCGTCCCGGAAGCGCGGGTGCTGCGCGCGCTGCGCGAAGACGCGGATGTGGTCCGGACGCGACTGGACGCAGGGACCGCGCTATTGGGCTAGCGCGAACGGGCGCGCGTTACGGTCGGGCGCCGCGCGAACAGCGCGGTGATCCGGCCTTTGCCGCCTCCAGCATCTCCACCGCTTCGGTGGTGATCGCCACGCCGCGGTTGGCCGCGTAGAAGGTGCGAATGCCGGCATGCAGTGAATCGCTGCTGACCGTGCCGCGCACACCATGGGCCCAGTCGCGGATCTCGCGCGGCAGCTCCACGATGCATCCCACGTCATTGCCCTTGCTGTCCAGCAGCACGAAGGTCGGCGTGGCGGTGCGTCCGTCGAGCGAGCGGTGGGTATCCTGCACCGGCCGCCCGTTCACCGGCAGCACGATGCGGAGGTCGAGCCCGGGGACCAACTCCGACAGCTTCGCGAGATAAGGCACGTTGTTCATCGAATCGCCACACGCGTCGATGGCGATCACCAGCAGATGCCAGGTGCCGCCCACCGCTTTGGCGCGGGTCACGAGCGCGTCTTCCACCCGCGCGCTGTCGGCCATCTTGAGCCACCCTTCACGGCGCGCCTTGGCGGCGGCGAGGAAGTCGGGGAAGCTCTGGCCTGTTCTGAACAGCGACAGCAGCGTGCTGTCCTGCCCCACCACGCAGCCCGGACGACTGGCGGCGAAGGCCGGCGTCGGCGTACCAGCCAGGGCGAGGATGACCGCCGAAAGCCCGGCCATGCAGCCGGCGCGAAGACGCGGAGAGAGCATCAGGAGCGGTCCGGTGAATGTTGATCGGCTGGGCGCGTCTTCGTGCGTCCGTGTGCGTCGGCAAGCTTGCGTCCGATGCCGCGATAGAAGGCGGCATCGAGCGGCTTCTCATCGGCCTCGAGCGACAGCGCACATCGCTCGATCGCATAGAGGAGATTGCCAAGGTAGAGCTCGGCAATCTCCCCGACCGACTCGTCAGGCATGCGAGACGGCAGCCTGCTCGCCGGTCGTGCCGGTGCTCCCCGTACCATGGACCTGCAGCACCTGCACGACGATGGCCGTGATGTTGTCGAGTCCACCGCGGCGATTCGCCTCGGTAATCATCGCGTCGACCATGCGGCCGGGCGTCTGCTTCGACTCGAGGATCTTCTTGAGCTGCGGATCCTCGACCATACCGGTCAGACCGTCAGAGGCGACGAGATAGAGATCGCCATTCTGGATCTCCCCGTTCAGCACGTCAGCTTCGACGGCGGCGTTGGCGCCCACGCAACGGGTGATCACGTTGCTGTAGGGGTGGTAGCGCGCCTGTTCCGGCGTGAGGAAGCCAGCGTCGACCTGCTCCTGCACGTAGGAGTGGTCCTTGGTGAGCTGGCGCAGGGTGCCATCCCGCAGGAGATAGACGCGCGAATCGCCGATGTGTCCGATGATCCAGCGCCCCTGTCCGATCATGATGCAGGAGGCCGTGGTGCCCATCCCCTGCTTGTCGGCTTCCTGAATCGTACGCTCGTAGATCGCCCGATTGGCGGCCTTGAGCGCTTCACCCATACGAGAGAGCGGCGGGTTGCCGGTCAGGTCGCGGACATCAGTGAGGTCGCGCGCAACGATCTGCACCGCCATCTCACTGGCCACTTCACCTGCGGCGTGACCGCCCATGCCGTCGGCAACGATAAAGAGCCCTCGCTCCTGATCGGCGTCCGCATAAAGGCTGTCTTCGTTGCCTGCCCGAATGCGCCCGACATCTGTGCCGGCGGCGACGGATAGCTGCACGTGGATAGGAAGAGGTCTGACCGAGGATGACGAATGGAACGTGGAGCGGAGAAGCGAAGCTACCCGAGAGTTGCGTCGGTTGGCAAGCGCGTCGCCGAGCTCGCCGAGAGATCCGTGGGCCCGACGGGAGGCAACTCCTCGGCTGGAAGGGCCGGGAGATCGCCCGATTCGTGGACGTCCGGCTCGCCGACCTGCAGTCGGAAGAGTCGGTCGTACAGACCCTGACGGGTCATCAGCTCGCGATGGGTCCCCCGCTCGACGACCTCGCCGTGGTGGAGCACAAGAATCTCGTCGGCCTCGACGATCGTGCTGAGCCGGTGGGCGATGGCGATCGTGGTGCGGCCGCGCATGAGCTCCGAGACGGCCCGTTGGATCTCCGCTTCGATCTGCGAATCCACCGCGCTGGTGGCCTCATCCAGAATGAGCAGGGCCGGATCGGCGGCGACGGCCCGCGCAAAGGCCAGCAGCTGCCGCTCGCCCACACTGACTCCGCCGCCTCGCTCGGCCAACTCGTGGTGCCACCCGCCGGGGAGACGCGCGATCACCCGGTCGGCGCCGACCTGGGCCGCCGACGCGGCGAGCGCCTCGTCGTCGATGTCGGCATCGAGACGGAGGTTGCCGGCCACGTCTCCCGCGAAGAGGAAGATGTCCTGCTGCACGTAGCCGATCACCGAGCGGAGTACATCGACCGGCAATTCCCGGATATCGACGCCATTTACCAGAATGCGACCGCGCTGCGGCTCGTAAAAGCGGAGCAGCAGGTTCACGATGGTGGTCTTGCCAGCGCCCGTATGCCCCACGAGCGCGATCTCCTGCCCGGGCGCGACGCGGAAGCTGACGCCCTTCAGCACCCAGCGGCCCCCGGGGAGATCAGCGTCGGCTGGGCGAAGTGCGTCGGCCGCACGCTGCGAGGTGGGCGAGTGATCGTCCGACACCCCCTGCTCCCGGTCGTACGCGAACCAGACATCCTCGAACACCACCGTCACGCCGGCCGATCGCAGGGCGCCGACGCGCGCATCCCGATCAGGGGTAGCGGCGACACCAGCCGCCACCGGCGTATCGAGGAGGCCGAAGATGCGCTCAGAAGCGGCCATGGCGGCCTGCAGGATGTTGTACTTCTCCGAGAGATCCTGCAGTGGCTGAAAGAAGCGACGGACCAGCTGAAGAAAGGCGGCGACCGTGCCGACCGTGATCGCACTGCTCCCCACCCGGAAGCCGGCGGTCACGAGCAGACTGGCCAAGGCGAAGGTGGTGAGGAACTCGATCACGGGGAAATAGAGGGCGTACACCGTGATCGACTTCAGATGGGCATCGAGATGCGACTGGTTAAGCGCGTCGAAACGCCGGACTTCGTGCGCCTCCCGACCGAACAGCTGGACGATGCGCATGCCGCCGATCCGTTCGCCGATGAAGGCGTTCAGGCGCGCCAGGCGCGTGCGAATGTCCCGGTAGGCGGTGCGTACGGAATTCTGAAAGACCCGCGACGCGATCAGCACCAGCGGAATGACCACAAATGCCGCCATCGCCAACTGCCAATCCACGTACAGCATGACCACGCCGATGGCCAGCAGCGTAAAGAGGTCACCGACACCGGCGACGACGCCAGATGTGAACAGCTCGTTGAGCGCCTCGACATCACTGGTGACCCGGGTGACCAATCGCCCAACCGGATTGCGGTCGAAATACGAGACGGGGAGGCGCTGCAACCGTTCAAACAGCTCCCGGCGCAGATCACGCATCACTCGCTGTCCCAGCAGGGACGTGAACATGGTCTCGCCGAAGGCTGCACCGAACTGGGCCACGAGCAGGGCCGCGTACATGAACGCCACCTGCACGACGAGGCCGACATCCCGGGCGGGCAGCGCGCGATCGATGACCCAGCGGGTGAGCAGCGGTCCAACCAGCTGCATTCCAGACTGAACGATGATGCACGCCAGCGCCGCGACGACCAAGGGACGATAGGGGCGCACGTACGCCAGCAGACGCCGCACCAGGCGCGCGTCGTACGCTTTGCCGAGCGCGTCGTCTTCGGTTGGTGCCGTGGTATTTGTAGAAGCGGCCATGAGATGCGGAATCTAGCGGGCCGCCCCGATAGTTTTCATGGGATGAAGGATCGCATTCGCATTCGTGGCGCCCGCCAGCACAACCTGAAGGGCTTCGACCTTGATATCCCACGTCGGGCCATCACGGTCGTGACCGGGGTGTCGGGTTCAGGGAAATCATCGCTCGCCTTCGATACCATTTACGCCGAAGGCCAACGGCGCTACGTCGAGTCGCTGTCGGCCTACGCGCGTCAGTTTCTGGAGCGGATGGAGAAGCCGGCGGTCGATTCGATCGAGGGGCTGTCGCCGGCCGTGGCCATCGAGCAGAAGAATCCCACGCGGACGTCGCGGTCGACGGTCGGTACGGCCACCGAGATCTACGACTATTTGCGACTGCTGTGGGCGCGGGTGGGGCGGACCTACTGCCGCGTGTGCGGTCGTGAGCTGCGTCCCGATACCGTGCAGACCGTGACCGATGCGGTGATGGCGCTGCCCGAGGGCACGCGCTTCATGGTGGCGTGCCCGTTGATTCGGTCCAGCGAAGTCACGCACGCGGTCATCGCGGAAAATCTACGCGCGCGCGGTCTGGTGCGCGTCGCGTTGGGTGAGCGCATCGTGCACTTGGATGACGTCGACGCCGAAGGCGTAGATCTCGCCGCCGCCGGCGATGTCCAGATCGTGATCGACCGGTTGCGCGTGGAGGCCTCGGCCCGCGGGCGCATCGCCGATGCGGTGCAGACGTCGTTCAACGAGGGCGACGGCGATACCGTGCTCCTGTTCCCCGAGCCGGTGCTGCCCCCCGAGGCGTTGCGCGCGAGTACCGGCAACAAACCCGTATCGCGCTTGGCGTTCACCGAGCGGTTCGAGTGCCCCAACGACGGCACGCGCGCCCCCACGCCCACGCCCCAGCTGTTCTCGTTCAACAATCCGCGCGGCGCCTGCCCCACCTGCAACGGGTTCGGGGCGACACTGGACTACGACGAAGCGCTGATCGTGCCGAACCAGGAACGCTCGGTGCGTGAGGGCGCCATCGACCCATGGACCGCCCCGCGCTACGAGAAGCAGCGACGCACGGTCGTGGAGTTCGCGCGCGCGCTCGGCGTGTCCCCTGATGCCGCGTGGAAGACGCTGCCGGCGAAAGCCCGCGAGCAGTTGCTGCGTGCCAAGTCACGCGCGTACACGGGCATCTTTCCGTTTCTCGAGGCGCTCGAAGAGAAGCGCTACAAGCAGTACATCCGCATCTTCCTGCGGAAGTATCAAAGCGCGCGCGCCTGCCGCGATTGCGGCGGCAGTAAGCTGCAGCCCGATGCGATGGCGGTGCGCATTCAGGATCGCACGATCGCCGATGTCACACAGCTGCCGGTGCGCGATCTGCACACGTGGCTCGATACGCTGTCGCTGACGCCCAGCGAAACGCAGATCGCCGAGGCCGTGCTGCGCGAGGCGCGAAGTCGCACGCGTTTTCTGTCGGATGTCGGCCTTACATACCTCACGCTCGACCGCGCCACGCGCACGTTGTCGGGTGGCGAGGCACAACGCATCACGCTGTCGAATGCGCTGGGCGCCGCGCTCGTCGACGCCACGTATGTACTCGATGAACCCAGCATCGGGCTACATCCGCGCGACCTCGACAAACTGCTTGCGCTCCTGATGCGCCTCCGCGATCACGGCAACACCGTGATCATGGTGGAGCACGATCTCGAAGCGATGCGCATTGCCGACTATATGGTGGAGCTGGGTCCGCACGCCGGTGAGCACGGCGGTGAGGTCGTGTTCGCCGGACCGATCGCCGATATCACCAACAGCCCGCTTACCGGGCAGTATCTGACGGGCGCGCGCACGATTCCGCTACCTGCGAAGCGGCGGGCGGTGGGGCCGCGCTGGCTCGACCTCAAGGGCGCGAGTGCGAACAATGTGAACCACGTGGACGTGCGCTTTCCGTTGGGCGCGATGACGGTGGTGACCGGCGTCTCGGGCTCGGGCAAGAGCACGTTGGTCCACGACATTCTCTTTCATGCGGTCGAAGCACGTCTGCACGGCGAGCATTCGGCCAAAGAGCACCTGGGCGAGACCGTGGGCACGTTCACATCGTTGTCGGGCGCGGAGTTCCTCGATGACGTGGTGCTGGTGGATCAGAGCCCGATCGGCAAGTCGCCGCGATCGAACCCCGTGACGTACGTGAAGGCGTACGACGAAGTGCGAAAGCTGTTTGCCGAGATGCCGCTGTCAAAAACGCGCGGGTACGGGCCGGGGCACTTTTCGTTCAACGTTGCCGGTGGCCGCTGTGAGCAGTGCGAAGGCGCCGGGGCGATCGAAGTGGAGATGGTGTTCATGGCCGACGTCTTCGTGCCATGCGACGCGTGCGGCGGCAAGCGCTTCAAGCCCGATGTGCTGGAGGTGCGGGTGCGTGGTCGCAACATCGCCGACGTGCTCGAACTGACGGTGGATGAGGCGATCAAGTTCTTCCCGCGCGAGGACAAGCTGGCTCAGGCGCTCTGGCATGTGCAGCAAGTGGGGTTGGGCTATCTACGTCTGGGGCAGCCAGCCACCACGCTGTCGGGGGGCGAGGCGCAGCGTCTCAAGATCGCCCGTGAGCTCGCTCTGACGGCGCGCGGCGGCGCCCGGAAGCTGTACGTGCTGGACGAACCGACTACGGGCTTGCACCTCGAGGACATCCGGAAGCTGGCCCAAGTGTTCGAGCGCCTGCTCGATCAGGGGCACACGTTGGTCCTCATCGAGCACAACCTCGACGTGATCAAACTGGCCGACTGGATCGTGGACATGGGCCCGGACGGCGGCGACGGCGGCGGGCATTTGGTGGCGATGGGGCGACCGGAGGAGATCGTCCAGGTCGCCGCGTCGCACACCGGTCGGTGGCTCAAGACGGTGCTGCCCGCTTGACTCAGTCGGGTGGGGTGACGATACTATTGGGCTCTTGCATGGCCGTTCGCGGTTGTGTGAGACGGCGGCGACGGCCGTCGATATTCCCGGGTAGCTCAGCCAGGTAGAGCAGGTGACTGTTAATCACCCTGTCGGGGGTTCGAGTCCCTCCCCGGGAGCTGAACACAAGGTTTGACACGAGAAAGGTCATCGCTCACGCGGTGGCCTTTCTTGCGTGCAATAGCTCGTAAATCGTTGATTTCATGTATTTTGCTTCATATTGATCGAAAAGTGACGCGCAGTGTGAGGGCGAGCGCCCAGACAGGAATGTTCTGTGACGCCCGACACCGTGACGTTGTCTATGTCGCATCAGAACAGGGGTTCTGGTGTCGCATCGCCCTTCGTCCTCCGTGCTGTCATGACCCATCGCGCTCCGCTTCGCCATCGGCTGGGCTTCACCATGATCGAGGTGCTCCTCGTCGTGGGAGTAGCCGCCATCATGTTCGCGATGGTCGTGCCCCGCATGACGACCATCAAATCCAGCACGTCGATGCGCGCGGCCCGCCAAGAGCTTACCGCCGTCTTCGCCGCCGCCCGCGCCGCCGCCCTGCAAAAGGGGAAGACGTCGACACTGACGATCGACGGGTCGTCGGCCCGCGTTTCGGTGCTCAGTGGGCTGAACGGCACAGTGGTCAATGTCTTCGGGCCGATCAAGCTCGATACCGAGTTCGGCGTTGCGCTGACGGCGCTGTCCGGCTCTCCGGTCACGCTCAACTTCGATGCGCGCGGCATGCTCACGCCGACGCCTGTGTCGACTCTCAAGTACAAGCTCAGCATGTCGTCATCGTCGGACACGCTGTGCATCAGTCCGGCCGGCATCATCATGCCTAAGGGGTGTCAGCTATGAAACAGCCTGCTGTCGTGAAGCCTCGCCGCACACGTGACGGCGTGACGCTGGTCGAGATCCTGGTGGCCGTCCTCATGCTCACCGTGGCCGTCGGTGGGCTCCTGAGCAGCTCGGCCGCCGTAGCCAATCAGATGGGCGGCGGTGTGCGACAGACCGTCGCGGCGGGCGTGGCGCAGGCGCGCCTCGACTCGCTCACCAGCCTCTCCTGCGCCCAGCTCGCGGCGGGGGCAGCGACCGGCTACAGCTCCACGCGCGGCGTGAAAGAGTCATGGACCGTGACCGACGGCCGCAACATCAAGACCATCGCCGTGAACATCCAGATCCCCCGTCGCACGAAGACTCTCGTTTACTCGATGGTGATTCCATGCCGCGATTGACCTCCGTGCGCCGCCGGGGCTTCACCATGGTCGAGATGCTGGTCACCATGACCATCCTCTCGGTCATCGGCATCATCGTGTCTCGTCTCATGATGGGACAACAGCGCTTCTATCAGCGCACCAACGAACAGATGGGGATGCGACGCGAGCTGCGTTCAGCGATGAATCTGGTGCCGGCCGACCTGCGCTCGATCTCCTCCTCGGGTGGCGACCTCACGACCTTCAATTCCAACTCCCTCACGTTTCGCGCCGTGCTGGGGGCTTCGGCCGTCTGCGCGCGACCGTCGAACAGTGCACTAGACCTGCCTCCATTGAACATGGCGCGCAACACCGTGACCAGCTGGTACACCACCCCGCAGGCGGGTGACACGGTGTGGGCGTTCAACGACAGCTTGTCACGCGGTGCCGAAGACGACGTCTGGGTGCCGCTGCGGATCACCGCCGTGTCACAGAGCGCGGTGCTCTGTCCGCTCTCGCCGTTCATCGACGCCATCCTCGACGTCGGGAAACCGCGATTTCGCGTGACCGTGACGCCCAATCTGCCCGATTCAATCAAGGTGGGCTCGGCACTGCGCTTTACGCGCAGCGCGCGCTTTCAACTCACCGCGCAGAGTAGCGGGCGGTACTACCTCACGCGCGCCGAGTACGTGGGCGGTGCATGGCAGGGGGCGACGGCCGTGAGCGGTCCGTACGAGGCGCCGAGCGGCTCGAATGGGGGCATTCGTTTCACCTACTTCGACAGCCTGGGCCTCGCCGTCACCAACCCCGCGTTGGGTCGCGACGTAGCTCGCATCGACATGATCCTGCGCGCCAAGGGGGCGAACAGCTCCGGCGGCGTGGGCAGCAGCAGCACGAGCAATACCGATTCACTGGCCTTTCGTATCGCCCTGAGGAACCGTCAATGACCCACATCGAAGCGTCGAGTGATGAGCAGATGACCGAGCTGCCGCGCACCCTGCGCGTGCGTCGCGGTACCGCACTACTGATCACCTTGGTGGTCGTCGTAGTGCTCGCGATTCTGTCGACCGGAGCGGTTCTCGGTGCGATGCAGGACTTTCGCGCCGGCCGCAATACGCTGGTCGAGCAGCGCGCGTTCGCCGTGGCCGAGTTTGGTTTGAACCAGGAGATCTCCAAGTGGGATCGCGCTCGCAACTTGCCGGCGCCGAAGGGCATGGCGGTCGGAGCGATCGATTCGACCAATGTCTTCGTGGCGCAAGGAGACACGGCGCGCGTGCGCGTGCAGCGACTGACCGAAACGACGTTCTGGGTCGTGTCGGTCGGACGCGCCAATATCGGCAACGGCACGCTTGAGGCACAGCGTCAGACGCACATGGTGGTGCGCATCGCGTACCCCACCATCAATCCCGGCGGCGCGATCGTGACGGCTGGTAATATCGATGTAAAGGGATCCGCACAGATCACCGGTACGAATACCAATCCGACCGGCTGGACGCAGTGCGCCAACATCGCCGGCCGCGACACGTTCGCGATCAGCTACGCCACGGGCAAGACGGCCACGATCCAAAAGACAAACATGGTGACGGGCGGTATCAATCAAAGTGCTGCCGCCGCCGACTCGAATACCTACGTGCGGTACGGAACGGAAAGTTGGAACACGCTCGTTGCGAACGCTGATATCACTCTGCCGGCGGGCAACCTCGGACCGGAACCGGTCGGCACCGCCACGACCTGCGACATCTCGGATGTATCGAACTGGGGCGAGCCGTTGCGCAGCGGCAACGGGTACGTGGCCGGCTGCACCGACTACTTCCCGATCATTTACGCGAGTGGTTCGCTGCAGCTCACGAAGGGACGCGGACAGGGCATTCTGCTGGTGAACGGCGACATTCGCCTGGCGGGCAACTTCCAGTGGTTTGGTCTGATCATCGCTCGCGACGATATCACGAAGGGCAACGGTACCTTCGACATGTGGGGCAGCATCATGTCCCGCAACGCGAACGTGAACGACGGTAACGACATCGTCGGTAACTCCTCGTTCAACTGGTCCAAGTGTGCCGTCGAGTCCGCCCTGCGCGGATCGGCCATCTTGACCCGCACGAAGGAACGCAGCTGGGTGCAGCTGTACTGAGTCGGTCGTCGAAGTCTGCAGGGCCCCTCGGGAGGGGGAGCGGAACACGAAGGGCGGTCGCCGACAGGTGGCCGCCCTTCGTGCATCGCTGCGATACTTCGGTATGGCCAACGACATCCCCGTCGGCATCCGCATCATCCGCGGAGCGAACCGCACGCTCGGGCGCGTCGCGCCCTCGCTGGCGTCGCGCCTGAGTCGCCGGATCTTCTCCACGCCGCGCAAGTTCACGCCCCGCGAGTGGGAGGCGCCCTTCGAAGCGTTGGCGCGACGGGAACGCCTTCCCAGCGGGCTGTCGGTGCTCCGGGCGGGTGATGGTCCACCGGTGGCGCTGATTCACGGCTGGGAAGGACGCGCCACGCAATTCGCCGCGATGGCCCCTGCCCTGCTCGCCTGCGGATTCAGTGTGGTCGCGATCGATGCGCCTGGGCACGGGCATTCGCGTGGAAAAGAGTCTGATCCGTACCGGTTCGCCGAGGCCTTGATCGATGTCAGTGCGACATTCGGTCCCCTGCATGCGGCCGTCGGTCATTCCATGGGTGGCGGGAGTATCGCGCTGGCGCTCTCGTCCGGGCTGTCGTTGTCGCGGGCGGCGCTGATCGCCAGCCCGTCCTCATTGCACGACGTGCTGCACCGGTTTTCCGCCGCGATGCACCTGCCGCCAAAGGCGACCGAGCACTTCGTGCGCGACGCCCGGCGCCGCATCACGGCGCGCGGCTATCGCACCGACGATATCGAAGGCGCCCTGCGCGCGGTGACCGCACCGGCGCTGGTCATTCATGCGCTCGACGACAAGGAAGTGCCCTTCGCGGACGCCGAACGGATTGCGGGATTCTGGCTTGGCTCCACACTCCTGCGCGTGGAGCACGTTGGACACCGACGGATTCTGCGCGACCCGATCACGATTGCCGCCGTAGCCGAGTACTTCTCGGCAGGCGTTGCTAGCGAAGACTGAGCACCTGCAGTTCGTCGCCAATGCGGATCACGCCGGCGGCGCGATGCGTCGTGTTCATGCCGAAAATGACACCGCCGTCGGCGCGACGATACTGTGCGAACGCACGCAGCGGCTCATGACCGCTCTCGGCCGAGTCGGGATCGACGGTCGTGAGCACGCAGCGCGTGCAGGCCGAGACTACGCTCAGTGACACGTCGCCAATCCGGATATCGCGCCACGTGTCTTCGTCGTGTGGCCGCGTGCCGGCCACGAGCACATTGGCGCGGAACCGACGAAGATCCATCACATCAGCGTGGCCGCTCTCGAGCAGACGCGCATTGAGGGCGTCGATGCTGGCCATACCAAGCAACAGCAGCGGCGCACCGTCCGACATGGCCACGTAGCGGGCGTGCGCGTCGATCGTTCCCGCAAAGCGCGGCGCGAGCGGTCGGCGATCCACGTCAGCCAGTCGCAGCAGCCGGCAGGCGCGTCCGGCCGCCGCGGAGCACCAGGCGGCGGCGATGTCCCCGACGTCATGCGCGACGACGTCGTCATCCCACACGCGCACGGTCTGGGTCCGCGCAGCGCGATTTATCCACTCGGTCGGCACATCCAGCGGTGGCAAACCGGGGGCCGTGAGCCGGATGCCACCGTGGCGATCGTCCGTGAGGAACGACGGGCGAATCAGCACGAGGCGGTGCGTCTCGCGCGCGGTGATCATCGCGCCGTTGGAGTCGGCCAAGATCCATCGGCGATCGCCAACCGCGCCGCGTTCGTCCAGCGTAAGCTCCTGCACGCGAATACCCGCTGCCGATTTGAGCGGATGAACGAAGAGCGCAGCGACGCGCACGGTGGTGTCCGCGGTTGCGTGTGCGTTCACGGGGTGGCCGGCGGCCGCGACGCCGTACGCCGCCCGTTCCAGTAAAGGTAGACCGGCACGCCAAGCGCGAGCAGACCGGCGCCGCGCGCCGCGTTGCCGGGGTTCGAGATGATCGACCCGAGGACGACGTAGATCGCAGCCGCAATGAAAATCAGTGTCGTGACCGGATGTCCCGGCGCCTGCACCAACGCGGGTCCGTCGCGATGCGCGTCACGCCGCCGCAACACGAACAACGTGGCAGCCGTGGAGCCGAAGAAGATCCAGTCGGCGAACACGACGTAGTCCAGCAGTTGGCCGTACGTGCCCGTCAGCAGCAGCACCAGCGCGACGGCACCTTGTGCCACCAACGCCACCACCGGCGTGCGCGTGACGGGATGCAGCGCCGCCATGCTCTGAAAGAACAGCCCGTCGGCGGCCATCGCCTGATACACGCGGGCCGACATGAGTATCACCATGCCCAGAAAGCCGATAGTGGACGCGACGATGCCGCACGTGATCAGGGTGCGCCCGGCCGGGCCGAGGTACACGAACATGGTGTCGGCGGCCGGCGCGGTGCTGGCGGCAAGTCCCGCGACGCCAAGAGCACGCAGATAGGCGACGTTCACCAGCAGATACGTGGCGGCCACGATGAGCACGCCCAGAATCAGGGCACGGGGCAACGTACGCGCGGGATCGCGCAACTCTTCGGCCACGGCATTGGTCTGCTGCCACCCGCCGAAGGAGAAGAGCACCGGAACCAGCGCGGCGCCCATCGCCACCACCGTGGCGGTGAGGCCTTGCGGAGGCATCAACGGCGCGGCGGCGACCGTGGGCACCGGCAACGCGTTCGCCGGCGACATGATCAGCGCTGCCACCACCAGGATCGCGATGGCCGACAACTTGAGCACGGTCAGCACGTTGCCGGTAGTGGCCCCGATGTTCACGCCCAAGACGTTCAGCAGCGTCAACATCACGATCAAGGCGATGGCGATGGCGCGTGCATTCTCCGGCGCCCACCCCAGTAGCGTGGCCAGATAGCTGGCGCCGGTCATCGCCACGGCGGCGATAGCCCCGGTTGCCATGATCAGGAACAGCGCCCAGCCATAGAGAAACGCCGGCAGTGTGCCGAAGGCCTCTCGCAGATAGACGTAGGTGCCCCCCGCCTGCGGGCGTCGGGCGCCCAGTTCGGCGTACACGAAGCCACCGATGATGGCGACGACCGCACCGATGCCCCAGGCGGCCAGTGTAAGCGGCGCCGTGCCGACTCGCTGGGCTACCACCGACGGGGACAGGAAGATACCGGAGCCGATGATGCCGCCGACCACCAGCATGGTGCCCGAGAAGAGGCCGAGGCGGGCCGCGTAACCGACCGGCTGGGGCGCGTGTATATCCATGGCGCCAAAGTGGCTTGTGTACATTTCCAGCGCTACCAGCGACCCCTCTTCGACTTTCCGAACCATGACCCTGCGGTATCGCGTCGGTTTCTTCACGGCAGCCTGTCTGCTGGCGCTCGGAACCTCCGTTGGCCTCGCCTCCGCGCAAAAGGCGCCGACGATTCCCTACGAGAAGTTCACCCTGCCCAACGGACTCGAAGTGATCCTGCACGTGGATCGCTCGGTCCCGATCGTGGCCGTGGAGAACTTCTACAAGGTCGGCTCTGGCGACGAGAAGCGAGGCCGCACCGGCTTCGCACACCTGTTCGAGCATGTGATGTTCATGGGCTCGCAGAACGTGCCCGTCGGCAAGTTCGACGAATGGCTCGAAGCGGCCGGCGCCAGCAACAACGGCTCGACCAACTTCGATCGCACGAACTACTACGAAACCGGTCCGTCGAACGCCCTGCCCCTCATGCTCTGGCTCGACGCCGATCGCATGGGATGGCTGCTGCCGACCATGGACAAGGAAAAGCTCGACCTGCAGCGCGACGTGGTGAAGAACGAGCGGCGGCAGAGCTACGACAATGTGCCGTACGGACGCGCCTACGAAACGATCCTGCCGGTAATGTTTCCGTCGAATCATCCGTACTCTTGGCCGGTGATCGGTTCGCTGGCCGACCTGAGCGCCGCGTCGGTCACCGACGTGAGCGATTTCTTCCGTCAGTACTACGCGCCCAACAACGCCACGATCACCATCGCCGGTGACTTCAACGCCGACTCAGCCAAGACCTGGGTGCGCAAGTATTTCGGCAACGTCCCGCGGAACGCTGAGATTGCGCGACCGGTCGTACCCGCGGTGGCGCTGAAGAAGGATACCGTGATGATGATGGAAGACCGTGTGCAGTTGCCGCGTGCGTACTATGTGTGGCACAGCGTGAAGGCGTTCAGCCCCGACGATGCCGCGCTCGATGCGCTCACCGACATCATTGCCGGTGGCAAGAGCTCGCGTCTGTACCGTACGCTCGTGTACGAGAAGCAGATCGCGCAAGACGTCAGTATGGGCAACAGCTCGAGCAAGCTCGATGGCATGATCATGCTGACGGCGACCGCCAAGCCCGGCGTGCATCCGCGTGAGCTCGACGTCGAGATCGCGAAGGCGATCGCGGACGTGGCCGCACGTGGCGTGACCGAACGCGAGTTGATTCGCGTGAAGAACGGCATGCGCGCCAGCACCATCGACCGCTTGTCGAGCGTCCTCGGCAAGGCGACGCAGCTCAGTTACTACAACTACTTCACGGGCACGCCCGACTACATGGCCAAGGACCTCGAGCGCTACGAGTCGCTGACACTCGCTGACATCCAGCGCGTGGCGAAGCAGTACGTGGCCGGCCAGCCGAAGATCGTGCTCACGGTGGTGCCGGAAGGCAAGAAGGAACTCGCGTTGATCGCAGGAGACCTCCGCTGATGCGCCGCACACTGATGGTTCTCGCGTCGCTGGCGTCAGCGCCGGTGATGCTTTCCGCGCAGGCCGTGCTGGCGCAACCGGCATCGACCACGCCGCCCAAGCTGACCGCGCCGAAGCCGCTCACGCTGCCCACGATTACCGAGCGCGTGTTGCCCAACGGACTCAGGCTGGTGATCGTCGAGCAGCACGAGATTCCGGTGGTGGACGCGTCGCTCGTGATTCGCACTGGCGCCGAGGCCGACCCCAAGGGCAAGGCCGGACTGGCTACGCTCACTGCGAACCTGCTCGACGAAGGGGCCGGTACGCGTGATGCGCTCGGACTGGCCGAGCAGATCGGATTTCTGGCGATCGGCCTGCGCACCAGCGCCGGCTTCGAGCAGAGCACGATCGCGATGCATTCTACCAAGGCGACGCTCGACAGTGCGATGGGGCTCATGGCCGACGTCGCGCTGCGTCCCACATTCGCCGACAAGGAATTCCTCCGCCTCAAGAGCGAGCGCACCACCGGCTTGCTGCAGGAACAGGATCGTGGACCGGCCATGGCCGATCGCGCCTTCGCGGCGTTGGTGTACGGCGAGGCGCACCCCTACGGCCAAAGCACTATCGGCACCAAGGAGAGCACCGAGAGCCTCAGCCGCGAAGACGTACAGACGTTCTGGAAAACGTGGTACCGCCCGAACAACGCGACGCTGGTGATCGTCGGTGATTTGTCCGTGGCCGAGGCGGAATCGCTGGCGCGTCGCGCGTTCGGCGCGTGGACACGTGGCGCGCTACCGACGCTCCCGGCGAAGTCGGCACCGGCCAGTGCTGGTGGAAAGGCCACGACCATCTTCATCGTGGACAAGCCCAAAGCTGCGCAGTCGAGCTTTCGTCTCGGCGGACTTGGCGTCGCGCGCAGCACGCCGGACTACTACCCCCTCATGGTGGTGAACACGGCGCTGGGCGGTTCGTTCACCTCGCGCCTGAACAACACGCTGCGTGAGAAGAAAGGCTATACCTACGGTGCTGGCTCGAGCTTCACCATGCGCAAAGAGGCCGGTCCGTTCCGCGCCAACGCGGAAGTGGTATCGGCCAAGACCGATTCCGCGCTCATCGAGTTCATGCGTGAACTCAAGGCGATTCGTGATCCGCTGCCGGCCGAAGAACTCGCCAAGGCGAAGCGTTACCTGCAGCTCGGGTACGCCGAGAACTTCGAATCCACCGGTGACATCGCGGCGCAGCTCTCGCAGCTGATTCCGTATGGCTTGCCACTCACGACGCTCAGCGCCTTCAACGCCGGCATCGGCGCGGTCACCGTGCAGTCAGCACAGCGCGTCGCCAACAAGTACCTCGACCCTTCCAAACTCACTATCGTGATTGCCGGCGATCGCGCGACTATCGAACCCACGCTCAAGGCCACCGGCATCGCGCCGGTCGAAGTGCGTGACTCACGTGGCCGTCCGGTAATCACGCCGTGATGCGGCGCCTCGTCGCTTCCGTCGCCGTGGCCGCGAGCGCGCTCGCGGCCGGTGCCTGCCATCACGCTCCCCCCCGCGCGATGCCCGCTCCGAACCCGGCGAACATGCTCGTGACCACCGCCTGGCTGGCCGAGCACCAGAACGATCGCGATCTCGTGATGCTGCACGTGGGCAGCAAGGCGCAGTACGACAGCGGTCACATTGCAGGCGCCCGCCACACCGCACTCGACGAAGTGGCGCTGCCGAACGTGCCCGGTGGCCTCACGCTGCAGTTGGCGGGCGTGGAGCAACTGACCGCGTGGGCCGTGCGTAACGGCATCGGCGACCGGACGCGCGTGATCGTGATTCCCCATGATGGCGCGCTGCAATCCGCTACGCGCGTATTCATCACACTCGCGTACCTCGGCGCGATGGATCGCATCTCGCTGTTGAACGGCAGCTATCAGGCGTGGAAGAGCGAGTCGCGCGCCGTGACGACCGACGCTCCTGGCGCCGCGCCTTCGGCGACGTTTACGCCGAAGCTGCGTCCGGATATCATCGCCACGATCGCACAGGTGGAAGCCGCCACGAAAGACAACACGCGTCACATCGTGGACGCGCGCCTGACCAGATTCTTCAACGGTGACGGCGGCGGCTATCCGCGTCCTGGGCATATCCCGACCGCGGTGAACGTGCCGCTGTCAAGCGTAAGTACGAATGGCTATCTGAAGCCGGTCAGCGAACTGAAGACGTTGTTCGCCGACGCTGGCGTGGATCAGAGTAAGCCGGTGATCACCTATTGCCACATCGGGCAGCAGGCGACACTGCTCTGGTTCGTGGCGACGATGCTCGGGCACGATGCGCGCATGTTCGACGGCTCGTTCCAGGAGTGGAGCGGCACGGCGCGCTTGCCGGTGGTGGGCCCGCCGGGCAAGTAGGTCAGGGGCGTTCGTGCGGCGCGGCCAGCGACGGAAGGTCGACCGCGTCGTGCAGATCGATCTGCGTCAGATCGACGGAGACGCCGCCGTCGGCGCGTGACGTCTGCAGAATGTTGCGAAACTTGGCGCCCCACACCAACTCGTCGCTGCGATACGAACGTCGTGACGAGACGCGGGTCGCGAACGTCTCGTCGGTGCCGTGCATGAGCACGAGGATCTCTGCCTCCCGCGCATGCAGATCGCCCGCCGACATTCCCCAGAGCGGACTGTCGGCGGTTATTGGATGGACCAGCGTCCACGTGGTCGGCAGGAAGCTCACGGCACGGCGGTCGAGAGCCAGAGGATAGTAGCGACGGCCACCGCCATCGCTGTCGGTGTCGCGTAAGGTCACCGTCACTTGCGCTTCCAGCTCGATCAGTTCGTTCCTGCGACGATTGGCAATGCGAAACATGAGTGCCGTCCCGCCGTTGAATGGCGCGATCACGGCGACAGAGCTGAACTGCAGCGCCATCGTCGGGCGTGCGAATCGCGCAAACAGGAGCCCCGTGATCAGGGCTTGCGCCATCAGGCCCACCAACGCCTCGGCGGTGACGACGAGATTGCCAGCTACGCCATTGGCGACGATCGTCCCGTAGCCGATCGTCGCGAAGGTTTGCACACTGAAGAAGAACGCGCGCCAGAACAGACCACCGGAGTGATCGACCGACGCACCGCTGAGGGCGTCGTTGCCGAGCAGCAGAAAGACTGCGGCGAAGAGCAGATTGATGCCGACGTAGATCAGCGCTGTCCAGCCGAGAAACCGGCCCCAGGTCACGGTCAGGGCATCGTGATACAGGCTACCGCCTTGCGTCCACGAGAGGCCCTCGCGGCGAACATTGAACGTGCCGTCGGCATTCAGGAGTCGACTGCCGCGCGTGTTGGACAGATCACGTCCAAGGCCGAAGTCGCCCTTGTCTTCGTGTGGCGGCGGGGGAAGCATCGATGACATGGGCGGGAATTTAGCACCGCTGGTCGCTATCCTACTCCGATGTCGACTCTCTCCCCTCCACCGTCACGCCGGTGCATCTGACCCGGGTCAACGTTCCAGCGCTGGTGGCCCTCTGGGCGCGCGGCATCGACGACGCGGCGCGTACGGGGAGCGCAGAGCTGCCCGATGAGCTCCTGGGCGTGCGCCACGAGATCGCGCTACGGTTACGCGTGCGACCGGCGAGTGCCGAAACGCGCGACCTGCTCACGGAGTTCGACGACGCCTTTCGCGCAATGACGCAGGCAAGTGCGCACTGCTGGTATGGCGACGAACGAGCGGCGGCTGAAGGCTGGACAGCGGCGCGTGAATGGTACTTTTGGCGAAGTACGGCGCAAACCGACGTCACCCCGTCCCCGACGTGAGCGCTTAACGCGAACGACCGGAGTCCCGTCTAACAGGCATGACACGCTTCATGGGACTCTGCATCGCAGTGGCGATGCTCTCGTCGCAGGCCGTAGGGGCCGAGCTGGCGGCACAGGCGCCGACAAACGCGCAGTTCGAACGGGCCGCGGCGTATGCCTCGCGCACGGAGGGACAGGCGGTGCTGGTGATGCATCGCGGACGCATCATTCACGAGCGCTACATCGGCGAGGGTAGTGCATCGAAGTCGATGATGCTCGCCAGTGGGAGCAAGAGCTTCGTTGGCGTGGCCACGATCGCGGCGGTCGCGGATGGACTCGTCAGACTCGATCAGCCCGTGGCCGATCTGCTGCCCGAGTGGAAAAGCGATGCCCGCAAGTCACGCGTGACGGTGCGCCAACTCCTTTCGCTCGAGAGCGGCATCGAGACTGGTAATCCCGGCACGGGCTGTGGCGGCCCCCGGAGTACGTGGGCCGACGCGGTCGCGGCCCAAGCGCTTGTCGAACCGGGCACCCGGTTCCGTTACGGTCCGTAT
Organism: Gemmatimonas groenlandica; assembly: GCF_013004105.1. Taxonomy (NCBI): domain Bacteria; kingdom Pseudomonadati; phylum Gemmatimonadota; class Gemmatimonadia; order Gemmatimonadales; family Gemmatimonadaceae; genus Gemmatimonas; species Gemmatimonas groenlandica. The sequence continues at coordinate 763,332 of NZ_CP053085.1, read as the reverse complement.
CCCTTCATCACGATGGGCGCCGCCATCGAACGGGTGAATCCGCGCGAGTCATTCGAGGCCTATCTCGCACGTCGCGTCCTGGCGCCGCTGGGCGTAAAGGTGGACTGGCGCATGACGTGCGGCGATGGCAAGCCACAGCTGGCCGGCGGCGCCGCGATGACGGCACTTGACTGGGCCACGTTCGGCGAAATGATCCGACGGGGCGGCATGCATGGCACCACGCGCATTCTGCCAGCCGAGCTGGTCTCCCAGCTGTTCCGCCCGAGTTCCGTCAATCCGGCGTATGGCATGTCCTGGTGGCTTCGGGATGCGGCGTTTCAGACCAATCCGGCCATGGGCGCACCGGGTGTCGGGGCCGGCGACGACGACACCGCGTCGGGGGCGGGAGCGCGCGGCGCCGCGCGTGGCCGGATCATCGAACGGCTGAAACAGCGGGCCGCCGCCCGACGTGGCACCGGCAGCGCCGGCCGCGGTAGTGATGCCGATTCCCGCGCCGCCGGCAGCGACTGGCTACCGCGCGATCTGGTCATGGCGGCGGGGGCCGGCAAACAGCGGCTGTACCTGATTCCGTCGCAGGAGCTGGTCATCGTGCGGATGGGACCCGTGCGGGGCGGCCGAGCTTTCAAAGACGACGAATTTCTGGCGGCCCTGCTGCGGTAGTCGGACACCCTGAGATTCAACGACTCCGAGTCGTTGAACGGGCCGCGGCTTCAACGACTCCGAGTCGTTGAACGAGCCGGCCGGGTTGGAGGCGGTCACGCGCGCGCGTAACTTTGGACCTCAGAGCGGCCCCCGTTGGGCTGCCGATTCCCTTTACGGAGTGCACGTGACCGCTGCTGCCGACAGCTCGATCGCTGCCGCGACCACGCCACTGATCGGTGTGGTCATGGGTAGCGCGAGCGATTTCGACACGCTCGCCCCGGCCTGCGAGATTCTCGCCGAGCTTGGCATCCCCTACGAGGCGCGCGTGGTGTCAGCGCATCGCACGCCCGACTGGCTGTTCGAGTACGCCGAAACGGCATTCCCCCGTGGGTTGCGGGCGATCATCGCCGGGGCCGGTGGCGCGGCCCACCTTCCGGGGATGCTCGCCGCCAAGACGCTGGTGCCGGTCCTCGGCGTGCCGGTGGTCGCGACACCCTTGAACGGCATGGATGCACTGCTGAGCATCGTGCAGATGCCGGCGGGTGTGCCGGTCGCCACCTTCGCCATCGGGAAGCCAGGCGCGTCGAATGCGGCGCTATTCGCCGCGCAGTTGCTCGCCGCCGACGATGCCTCGCTGCGTGACAAGCTCGCCGCCCGTCGGAGCAGCAAGGCCACGGAAGCGCTCGCGCGCCCGCTGGCCGCCCCGAATGCGATCGCCCCCAACGCGGTCGCGCCCAACGACTTCATTCCGTCCGCCACGTGACGCCGATTCTTCCGGGCGCCACGATCGGATTTCTCGGTGGCGGACAGTTGGGACGCATGACCGCCTTCGCGGCGCGCTCCATGGGATACGACATCCAGGTGCTCGATCCTGACGCCGCCTGCGCCGCGCGTGCGGTGGCCTCTCGCACCATCACGGCGCCGTTCGACGACATCGCGGCGGCCGTCGAACTCGCGAAGTCGTGCGATGTCGTCACGCTGGAAATCGAACAGATCCATCCGGATGTGCTCGACGCGGTCGCCGAACACACCGCGCTTCGACCGGGGCGAGCGCCGGTGTACATCATTCAGGATCGCATCCGTCAGAAGGAGTGGCTGCACGCGCAGGGCTTTCCGCTCGGTGCGTTCGTTGCCGCGGCATCGGCAGCGGACGTGGAAGCGGCCGTCCGCGAACACGGCGCGTGCATCGCGAAGTCCACGCACGGTGGCTACGACGGTCGTGGTCAGGTTCGCTTGCGCGAGCCTGAGCAGGCAGCGGATGCCTGGGAGGCACTTGGCGGTCGTACATGTCTCGTCGAGAAGATGGTGTCGATCGACTACGAGATCTCGGTGATGGTCGCGCGCCGACCGGGCGGCGAGATGGCAGTGTATCCACCATCGCGCAATCACCACACGAGCGGCATTCTCACCTGGGCGGTGATCCCAGCCGTCATTGCTCCGGAGATGTCCGAGAAGGCGCAGTCGCTGGCATCAGCGATCACCGAGCGCATCGGCATCGTGGGACTGCTGGCCGTCGAATGCTTCGTGACCACCGAGGGCGAGCTGCTGGTGAACGAACTCGCCCCGCGTCCACACAACACGTATCACCACAGTGAGCGTGGACTCGCCACCAGCCAATTCGAGCAGCTCGTCCGCGCCGTGTGCGATTTGCCGCTGGGTAGCACCGAGGTGCATGCCCCGTCGGCCATCGTGAACCTGCTGGGCGAAGTCTGGTTACAGCACGAGCCGCCACACACGACGCACGCGCTCCAAGTACCCGGCAGTCGCTTGCATTTGTATGGCAAGGCCGGCGCGCGCGGCGGCCGCAAGATGGGCCATCTCTCAGCGGTCGGCGAGAGCGCCCAGCAGGCCCTCGGGCGCGTACTCGAGAGCTACCGGCGCCTGTCGCCGGAAACGATCGCGAGCTTCGATGTGCACGAGCCCGTGCTCGCTCGCTCCACTAACTGACCCCCACATGTTTCCGCGCGACTTCTACGAAATTCTGCACGTCATCGGCATCGCCATGCTGTTCGTCGCCATCGGTGGCGTGGCGACGCATGCAGCGAACGGGGGCTCCAAGGGTACGAGTTCCACGCGCCCGTTGATCGGTTCGATTCACGGCCTCGGTGCCCTGCTGATCCTTGTGGGCGGGTTCGGCATGCTGGCCCGACTCGGATTCATGCACGGCACCAATTTTCCGGGATGGTTATGGGTCAAGATCATCGTGTGGGTGATCCTCAGCGCCGTGGTACTGCTGCCGTACCGCAAGCCGGGACTGGCCAAGCCGTTCTTGCTCGTGCTCCCGCTGCTGGCCGGCTTGGCGGTGTACATGGCGCTGTACAAGCCGTTCTAGTGCACCCTGCCCTTCCGATCTCCGTTCCCCACGAACGCGTGCAGCCGTGAACATTCTCGTGCTCAACGTGGGCTCGGCGACCCTGAAATTTCAGGTGGTCGTCACCGACGCGGATCGGATCAATACTGACCGTGACGAGCGCCTGATCCGCGGTCAGATCGAGCGCATAGGCGGCGAGTCGATCATCACGATTCGCGGTGCCGACGGTGTCTCGCGCAAGCGCACAGCATCGCTGCGCGATTTGCGCGCGGCAGTCGACTGGCTGGTAGGGTTCGTCACGTCGGAAGAGAGCGGTACCGGCCTCACCAGCCGCGGCGAACTGCACGCGGTGGGTCATCGTGTGGTCCATGGCGGCGAGCGATTCCGCAGCAGCGTCGCGATCGACAGCAGTGTATTGCACGGCATCGAGGAAACGATCGAACTCGCGCCGCTGCACAATCCGCACAACCTCCGCGGCATCGAAGCGGCGCGTGCGGCGCTCGGCAGCGGTGTGCCGCAGGTAGCGGTGTTCGACACGGCATTTCATCACACGTTGCCGGAACACGCCTACCTGTACGCGATTCCGTACCCGCTCTACCGTCGGCACAAAGTGCGTCGCTACGGCTTTCATGGCACGTCGCACCGTTCCATCGCCTATCGCTGGCGCACACTGACCGGCCGCGACCGCGCCGATGTGCGCATCGTGACGCTGCATCTTGGCAACGGCTGCTCAGCCTGCGCGATCAAGGGCGGCGCATCGATCGACACGAGCATGGGCTTTACGCCGCTGGAAGGACTCGTGATGGGCACACGCTCCGGTGACATCGACGCCGCACTGCTGGACTACATCGCGGCGAAAGAAGGGCTCACGCTGCCGCAGGTCGAAGCGCTGCTGAACAACCAGTCGGGACTGCTCGGCATTTCCGGCCTCACCAACGATATGCGCGATCTGCTCGCCGAAGCGGACGAGCATCAGGATCGTCGCGCGAAGCTGGCCATCGACATTTTTTGCTATCGCGCGCGAAAGTATGTGGGCTCGTATCTCGCCGCGATGGGGGGCGCCGACGCCATCGTGTTTGCCGGCGGCGTCGGAGAGAACTCGCCCGAGATCCGCCGACAGATCTGCGACGGCCTGCAGTGGGCCGGACTGCACGTCGACCCGACGGCGAACGAGGCGCTCACACATGGTCGCGAGGGACGTTTCTCGACCGACGAGTCCCCGCTCGCGGCGTGGGTGGTGCCCACCGACGAAGAGCTGTTGATCGCTCGCGACACCTTCCGCGTCATTGCCGGCGTCGAGCCGACCTGAAGCATTGCGGCGCGCAGGGGGTTGCAGATTTCGCGGAATCGGACGATACTGACGTGTGCGCGGCGGTTTCCCCGATTTGACGGGCCGCGCACTCAGTGCCTGTGGCACTGACTATCCGTCTAAGTCGAGGTCCTGACGGCCTTCGACGAGAAATCGGCGATGGCCGTCAGTCGTTTCAGGCAGTCGATCCTCGAGATTCGAACAGAAAAACTGAAGGTGAAGGGCCATCGGCATTCGCCGGTGTCGCTTCCGTGGTGATTTGCCGCCGATTGCCGCCACGTAAAACAAGGAGCTAAACTGCGATAGCGCCCGGCGGCCATCTATCCGCCCGGGCGCGTTCGTGTTGTTGGGCGGCACTCACCCAATTTGGAGAGTGCCACGATGTCCGATTCCACCACTTCTGCACCCCGTCAGCAGGCCGTCGACACGCTCGCCCTGCACGTGGGCCAGGAAAAGCCCGACGGTGCCACCGGCGCCCGCGCCGTGCCGATCTATCAAACGAGTTCCTTCGTGTTCGACAGCCCCGAACACGCCGCCGATCTGTTCGGTCTCCGCGCCTTCGGCAACATCTACACGCGCATCAACAATCCGACCACCGACGTGTTCGAGCAGCGCATTGCCGCGCTCGAGGGTGGCGTGGCGGCGGTAGCCGTCGCGAGCGGCCAGGCCGCACAGACGCTGGCGCTGCTGAACCTCGCCGAGGCCGGCGACAACATCGTGGCGTCACAGTCGTTGTATGGCGGTACCGTCAGCCTGCTCACCCATACGCTCCCTCGCCTCGGCATTCGCACGCGCTTCGTGGACATTCACGATCACAAGGCCGTTGCCGCGGCGATCGACGAAAACACCAAGGCCGTGTACGTGGAAACCGTGGGCAACCCGGCGCTCGACGTGCCCGATCTCACCGCGTTGGCCAAGCTGGTGCACGAGTACAACGTACCGCTGGTGGTGGACAATACGTTCGCGCCGATCATCACGCGTCCAATCGATCATGGTGCCGACATCGTGCTGCACAGCGCGACGAAGTGGATCGGCGGACATGGCACGTCGATCGGCGGCGTGATCGTCGACAGCGGCCGCTTCGACTGGGGCGCCACCGCACGGTTTCGGAAATTCTTCAACGATCCCGAGCCGGCGTACCACGGCCTTCGCTTCTCCGAGGCCTTCGGCAATGTGAACGGCGCGAACATCGCGTTCGCCGTGCGCCTGCGGGTACTGCTGCTGCGCGACATCGGCGCGGCGCTGTCGCCGTTCAACGCCTTCCTGTTCCTGCAGGGACTCGAAACGCTTCCGCTGCGCATCCGTCAGCACAGCGCCAATGCACTCAAGGTCGCCGAATTTCTGCAGTCGCATCCCTCGGTGTCGTGGGTGCGCTATCCGGGACTCGCCTCGCATCCCACACACACGCAGGCGGTGGCGCATCTCAAGGGTGGCTTCGGTGGAGTGCTCACCTTCGGTGTGCGCGGCGGCGAAGCCGCGGCGCGACGCTTCATCGTGGAGGCCAAGCTGTTCTCGCTGCTGGCCAACGTCGGTGATGCGAAGAGCCTCGTGATCCATCCGTGGACGACCACGCACGAGCAGCTTGGCGAGACGGAACGGCGCGCCGCCGGAGTGACGCCCGATCTCGTACGATTGTCGATCGGCCTCGAAGATGCCGACGACCTCATTGCCGATCTCGATCGCGCGCTGGCAGCTGCCGTCGCGGCCGACGCTGGTCGGACCACTACTGCTGGCCCGCAGCGGAGCGAGCACGCCGCATGAGCACCCTGCCCTCGAGTCTCCTGGTCGGACGCGCCGCCGTGCGCGTTCCGCGATCGTCGATTCCCTCGCGTGCCACAGTCGGCACAGCGAAGAGCGGCACCTCAGCGTGGCCGATTCGCGATGAGACGATCACGTTTCACGACGTCGCGCTCGAGCGCGGCGACCGGCTGGACCGCGTTGATGTGCGGTATCGGCTCGAGGGTACGCTCGACGCAGCGCGCGACAACGTGGTGCTCGTCGTGCACGCACTCACCGGCACCACGCACGCCAGCGACTGGTGGAAGGGCGTGATCGGCGCGAATGCCGCGATTGACCCCACCAAGCACGCTGTGCTCTGCGCGAACCTCCTCGGGGGCTGCGACGGCACCACAGGGCCGACCGATGACAATCCGGACGCGTTACCACCGTTCAGCACGCGCGATCAGGCCACCGTGCTGGCGCGCTTGCTCGACAGCCTCGGCATCACCGCGCCGTTGCTGGTGTGCGGCGGATCGCTCGGCGGCATGGTGGCGCTCGAGTTTGCCGCGAGCTTCCCTGACCGCGTCCGGTCGGCGGTCGTGCTGGCAGCGCCCGCCGCGCAAACGGCACAAGGCATCGCCTGGAACGCGATCATGCGGCGCGCGATCGCGCTGGGCGGCGTGCGTGAAGGACTCGCTTTGGCGCGCATGGTCGGCATGCTCAGCTATCGCACACCCGAGGGACTCGAACGTCGTTTCGGCCGGTCGCGCAGCGAGCACGACACCTTTCAGGTGCGCGACTGGCTTGAAGTACACGGTGACAAACTCGTCTCGCGCTTCGATGCCACGAGTTACGGCGCGCTGATCGATGCGATGGACGAGCATGACGTGGGCCGCAATCGCGGTGGACTCTCGGCCGCCCTCTCGGTTGTCGGCGACCGCCTGATCGGCGTTGGCATTCCCGGGGACCTGCTCTATCCCGCCGAGAGTGTACGTGAATGGACGACCGCGGCGAAAGCCACGTACGTGGAGCTGCCCTCCATTCATGGGCATGATGCGTTTCTGCTCGAAGTGGATCGGGTCTCTGCGGTCATCGCCAAGGCGATCGCCGAGTCTGAACTACGCAACGCATCAGCGCCGGCCCGCGCGGCGGCGACGACGACGCCGATTGTCACGTCGGTGACACCGCGCGTACGTCCGCTGCGCGTGGCACTCGCCGGCTGCGGCCATGTCGGCGGCAGCTTGCTTGACCTGTTCGGTGAACGGGCGCAGCAACCTGGCGACGCGCAGCCCATTCGCGTCGATCGCGTGTTGGTGCGCGATGCCGAACGTCCGCGCCCCGCCCTCGCGCAGGCGATTGCGCGGGGCATCGCCGCACCGGATGCCTGCATCACCGACCCTACGCTGTTGCTCAGCGACGATATCGATGTACTGGTGGAAGCGATCGGTGGCACGACGACAGCGCGGACCTTGGTGGAGACAGCGCTTCGTCGAGGCATCCGCGTAGTAACGGCGAACAAGGCCTTGCTCGGTGAGCGCGGCTCGTCACTCGCCGCCCTCGCGCGCATCACCGACACGCGTCTCGACTTCGAAGGTGCGGTGTGCGGTGCGATTCCCATCGTGCGGTGCGTTCGCAGTGGCGCCGCCGGTGTGGGCATCACCAAGGTGAGCGGCATCCTGAACGGCACGAGCAACTACGTGCTCGAGAAGGTTGCCGAAGGTGCCTCGTTGGCCGAAGCGGTCGCCACGGCGCAGCGACTGGGCTACGCTGAGGCGGATCCGACGCGCGACCTTTCCGGTCAAGACGCCGAAGACAAGCTGCGCATTCTCGCCTGGATGTGTTTCGGCGTCGATCCCGCCACACTCAAGGTCACGCGGCGCGGCATCGACGCCGAGACCGCCGCGTGGGCCACACGCGTGGCTCTCGAAGGCGATCGCGTGAAACTCATCGCCAGTTGCACGCGAGAAGGCGACGAACTCGTCGCACGCATTTTTCCCACGCGCATCACCAGCGACGATCCGTGGGCGCGAGTGTCGGGCCCGTTCAATCGCATCGTGGTGGAGAGCGAAACGGCCGGATCACTCGTGTTTCAGGGACCGGGTGCCGGAGGGCGCGCCACGGCTGGTGCGGTGCTGGCCGACATCGTGGCGCGATAGCACGACCGCACTAACGCGTGAAAGGTCGTACCGGCTCTCCTACCGAGACGTCGAACGCGGCTGTTTCTATCGCGTCGTTGCGCCGCACCTGCACGAACACGCGGTAGGCACCTGCCGTCGGGAACGCAAAGGGGAACGCGAGCGCACTCGGTCCTGCCGCGTGCGCGGCGTGCGATCCACCTGATGCCATTTCCGCCGTCGCCATCTCCGCCGTCGCCATCTCCGCCGTCGCTATGGCGGCGGAGAGCTGTGCGGAATCGAGCAACGCGGTATCGCCGCGCTCTCGGCGCATGAGCTGCGCCTGCGCGGTCATGCTGGCCGTTCCCATCGGGTGCAGATGCATGAATACGCCGGCGTCTCGGCGCAGTACCATAGCGTGTCCACCCATACCCATGTACGGCGCAAGCGTCGACAGCGACCCGTCGGCATTCGTGACCGTGGCGACCAGCCGGAGATCGCGCTCCGCGTCGACCCTCGCGTCCGCAGTAAGCACCATCGTTCCGCCACTCGCGAGGCGATAGGCGACGCCGAGCGGCACGGGCGTCACCGCGCTCCACGCGTCATCGGTGTCGAGCGAGGGAACTACCGCTGAGCTCACGACGGTAGCAACAGCGCCATCCTCGCCGGGTACGACGGGTGCGACCGGCAGGTCGATCGTATCTACCAACGTGCGTTGTGCGCCGTTCTGCAGCAGCAGGTCACCGAACAGCAGGTATCGTCCAGCAGTCATCGGGGGGATGCGTGTCACGAACGTATCCGCATGCACGCGCAATGGATGTAAGTGCGCGAGGACGCTCGTTCCCTCCGCGCCGTCGGCGCGGATGAGAAACAGGTGCATCAATTTGCCGTGGTCGGGCATCACCGGGGCGAATCGATTGGTGAGCCACAGGGAATCGGTAATCGCCATGGTCAGCACACGCTCTGCGTCCACCAGTCGAACCGACGCCTGCATCGCGATCGGCTTCAGCATGCGACGCTCGTACGCACGTTCTTCCACATCCCACCACTTCGATCCCCCGAACAGCGCGAGCGCAAGCAGCGCCGCACCGGCCCCAATCGCGATGCGCGCACCGCGCACCCTCGCGGGGGGAGGCAATTGCCCCGGGGCCACCGGCCCTTCGCGCACGGCGGCGCCGATGATGGTGAGCATGCCCGCCACCAGTAGCGTGCCGAGCGCGATCAGGACGGCCGCCATGCCGCGCTCCATTCCAAGCGTTCGCGTGGCGCTCGTTTGCATCGGCACCACCACCGTTCCGTTGCCCGCCGGACCCTCGACGGCGACGTACACCGCGTAGATGCTGGCCGTCATGATCCACAGGTCGTGCGCCCACACACCGGGATCGCCGGGCACGATCGCGGCGTCTTCCGCCGGTGGCGCGCCTTTCGTGCCCACGTTCCATTGCGCCGCACGCACTGTGACGCGCGAAGGCGTTCCGCTCAGCACACGCACCGCAATGGGCACCTGAGCCGGGACCACTCCGGGCGGATTGATCAGCACGCGTACGGGATAGCCGCCGGCCTGTCCTTCGAACACGACCTGATTGGTGCCCACATGCGCCGACAGGAGCACGAACGCCAACAGCGCGCTGCTGAGCAGCGTGAGCCGAGCACCCATTCGCGACAACCGCGCGATGGTGCGCACCGAACGAACGCGCGTCACCGGCGCACCGAGCGTAGCCAGTCGCCCCAGCCGAGTCCGACACGCGCCGACAACACCGCAATCAGGCACGCCAACCCGAATGCGCTCACCGTGCGCGAGATCGGCTCGATGGCGAACTGGCGCATGGGGCGCAGCCAGTCCGGCGGCATCATGTAGGGAATATTGTCGGTGTTGAAGAACCAGTTCCGCGACGCATCGCTCACGAGAAAGTTCGCGAACGGCCACTGCGTCACCGCATGCACCGCCAGGAACAGCACACCCAACGCGGCGGCCTGCACCCACGCATGACGTTCACGAAGACGCGGCATGAGCAGGTCGATACCGATGGCCGGGAGCAACAGCAGCAGCGGGAAGTCCAACGACACCATATGGGTGACGGCGGTGCGGATCGGTCCGAGCTTGGGAGATCCCTCGAACAATGGCAGGACCCAGGCCTGCGCACACATGACGAGCGTGTAGACGAGCGCCGTGGCCGTCGCGCCGAATCGAAGCCGCGTACTGCGCGCAGCCGCCACGAGTGCGAACGGAAACACGAGGGCCGAGACCACGTAGAAGCTGCCAAGGTGCATCGCTTCGCGATCGTGATACTCGGTCGTGAAGATCGACAGCATCGCGAGCACCAGTCCACCCGTGTAGGCCACGATGTACGGCGCCACTCCCGATGCCTCCGCGGCGCGATCGGCGCTCCGATCTGCTTCGCGTCCCTGCTCCGCCACCGCCATGATCAGCGCGCCGCCGAGAATCGTGATGAAGCCCAACGCCAGCAGGGCATGCGGCGGGCTGATGATCTTGACGTCGAGTCCGTAGGCGGCGTGCCACCAGTCATCGAACGGCGCCGACGTCAGCATCGCGACCGCCCCCCAGATACAGAGCCATCCACCCAGCGGCCCGTTGAACAGGCGCCACACGGTGACCCCGTCGTCGGGCGCGCCTTTCGTGAAGAATGAGCGACGCAAGACTTCGAAGCCGCAGGCCAGCCCGGCGACCGCCCCGCCGGTGTAGATCGCCAGATGGGCCGGCGTCCAGAACGTGTCGCGGCCGATCGTCATGTGCCACGAGATATCCCAGATGAGACCCACGATCACACTGGTGGCTGCAAACACCACCGCCGCCAGCTGCCACGGGAGTGCGCGTGTCGTCGAGCGCGAGTCGACACGGCTACGGTCAGCCGTGGTCATGCGGAGAGAGGCCGAATCCATGATCGTGTCCGTTATCGAGGGGCGCGAATACCGCGGGCTTGCAGCAGCACGCGCACGGAATCGCGTGGCAATGGGTTCACGCGTCCGGCCCGCGTCGAGACCGGGGTCGCCATCAGCAGCGCGTCGTACAACGCTTCCTCCGTCGCTTCCGTCACCGCTTGAAACAGCGCCGACATGGCTTCGTTCCCCAGTTCGTCGTTCGTGGACAGCGTCGCATCGGGCGAACGACGCACGCGCGGCGACGTCGAGAAGGCAATCACGTAGTCGCCGGAGCCGTTCGACGCACTGGAGCCGGTGCGCGCGAGCCCCATGACCGCCCGGGCCCCCATCCGCTCGAGGTTGCGGGAGAGCACCGGCGCGTCAGTGGCGATCACGATCATGCACGACCCGTCACCCTGCTCGGCGCCCGCGTCGCCGAAGCCGCCCGCCCCCGGCGGAGTGCCCGCCGCCCGTTCCACATCACGCTGGAATGCGTAACGACCCAACAGCTGCCCAACCGGCACGCCGGCCATCTGTAGCACACCGCCGTAGTTGCCCTGCACGATCACGCCAACGGTGTAGCCGCCCAGGGAAGCGGGCAGCTTCCGCGACGACGTGCCGATGCCGCCCTTCCAGCCGAACATCACGGTACCATGCCCGGCGCCGACGCTGCCTTCCGCAACCCGTCCGCTGTCGGCATTCGCCAGTGCGCGGTTCACGGCCGCGGCTATACCCGGCCGCGCCCGAGTGGCATTGAGCTGCCCATCGTTCGTTTCACCCACGACGGGGTTGATCGACCGCACATTCGCGTTCTCCGGCTTCGCCAGCATGTACTGGGCGAGCGCGTCACCCGCTTGCCAGATGCACAGCGTGCACGTGAGCAACACCGGAGTCTCGAGCTCACCCAACTCCCGCAGTTGGGTGACGCCGAGCAGCTTGCCGAAGCCATTGCCCACATGCAGGGCCGCGGGTACGCGATCGCGATAGAGATCGCCCCCGTGTGGAATGATGGCGGTAACTCCCGTTCGAACGGAGTCGCCGAGCGTCACCGTCTCATGGCCGACGCGCACGCCGGCCACATCGGTGATGGCGTTGTTGGGACCGGGCGCGAAGACCCCGGGAGCCAACCCGATGGCGCGGGCGCGCTGTTGGGCGGCCAGCGGTGCCGACGCTGCGACCACCGCGAGCCCGACGGCGACGAGGCGGGTGCTGCGACCAGAAAACTGAGTCATCGGAGTCATGAAGGCGGACTGACGGGGAGGACCGTGATCCCTGCATATTGCGCGCATGTCGCTTCGCCCGCTCTACGGACATGCCGCCCTGCGGCATCGGCTCACGGCGGCGGCCGCCGATGACCGGCTGCCGGCCAGCATCATGCTGCAAGGTCGCCGCGGTGTCGGCAAGCAGCGCCTCGGACTTTGGCTCGGACAATACCTGCTCTGCGAGCGGGCGCTGTCGGAACGCCTCGACGAACCGTGCGGCGACTGCCAGCACTGCCGATACACCGTGCGCGGCATGCACCCCGACCTGCACTGGTTCTTTCCGCGTCCGCGTCTCAAGGATGGCGACGCGTCGCCGGATGACGTGAAGGCGGACTACAGCGAGGCCATCGCCGAGCGCATGGAGGCGGAGGGGCTGTGGGCGCCCTCGATCGGTACGGAGGGGCTCTATGTCGCCACCGTGCGCGCGCTGGTGCATCAGGCGTCGCTACGCCCGGCGATGGCGCGCCGGGCGGTGTTCGTGGTCGGCGACGCCGAGCGCATGGTGTCGCAGGAAGGCGCCGATCAGGCGGCTAACGCCTTTCTCAAGCTGCTCGAGGAGCCGCCGCCGGGCACGACGATCATTCTGACCACCAGCGAGCCGGGCAATCTGCTTCCCACCATCAAGTCGCGCGTGGTCGCGATACGCGTGCCCACCCTCAGCCGCGCTGACATCGACGCGTTTCTCGACGACGCGGTGGTGGTGCGCAAGCTCGCGCGCGTTCCACGCGACGAAGCGCTGGCGCGGATGAATGGCGCACCCGGCGAGTTGTTCGCTGGCGAATCGATGGCGGCGGCGTTCACGGCGGCGCGGCGTATTCTCGACGCCGCGTTGCAACCGTCCACACCGGACGGCACGGCCGAACGCATCAAAGCCGCGGCGCGTCAGGGCGTAGCCGGTGCGCGCGGTGCATTCACCGATACCCTTGAGGCGTTGACGCATCTGTTGCATGCACGCGCCAAACAGTTGGTCGATGTCGGACGTGAGGCGGACGCGCGACGCACCGCGTCGGCGGTGGTCATTGTTGAATTCGCGAAGGCCAAGGCACAGGGCAATGTGAGCCCGCAACTGCTTGGTGCCTCGTTGCTCTCCTCCCTCCACCGGACCCTCCGCCCGTGAGTCCAGACAAGCCGGAAGTGCCCGCGCGCGAGTTTTCGCACCTGGATGCGGCAGGAAATTTCACCATGGTGGATGTGGCGGAGAAGCCGATTTCGGTCCGTTCGGCCCTCGCCAGCGGCTCGATTCGAATGGAGGTGAGCACGCTTAAAGCAATACGTGACAACACATTAAAGAAAGGCGATGTGATTCCGGTTGCGCGGCTCGCCGGCATTCAGGCTGCGAAGCGGACGGCCGACCTCATCCCGCTCTGCCACCCGCTCCCTTTGTCGGGGATCGATGTCCGGGTTAACGTTGATGAGTCCCTACCGGGCCTTCGGGTCGAGGGATTCGTCAGGACCACCGCTCAGACCGGGGTGGAGATGGAAGCGTTGACTGCAGTCTCCGTGTCGTTGTTGACGATTTACGACATGGCGAAGGCAATCGACCGGACAATGGTGATCTCCGAGATCGTGCTGCGCGAAAAGCGCGGCGGCACGAAGGGGGATTTCACCCGAGATCCGTGAGTGTCCTGCTGATCGAGAGGTGTCATGACCGATTCTACCGATTCGACCGATAAAGTACCGAGCCGCGACGCGGTGGCTCGCAGACGACGGATGCATCGTCGTCATGCAAAGCGTCGTTTGACGAGTGTGTTCTCAGCGGCAGCGGTGGTGTTTACGCTCGCCGTGATCGTGACTCCCGACGCCCCCTCGCCTGCGGTGGCTCCGGCGATTGCCTTCAACGGGATGACGGCAACCGCACCGGCCGCTTCCAAGGCCGCCAGCCTGCCGATCCAGCCGCTCTGGCGTCCGGCGGGTGAGGTGCTCAAGCGCTCGAAGGCCGTTTCCGCAGCCCCGACGCTCCCTTTCGGGCACGATGCAAAGGAAGGCGAGCGTCGCGAGTCGCTCAGTCGCTTGCATCGCATCTATACATACAGCGCCAAGTACCGCATCAAACCGGAACTTGCCCGCCGGATCTATGATGCCGCCACGACGGCCGGCATCGAACCGGAGTTGGGCTTCCGACTGGTGCGCGTGGAAAGTGTCTTCGACACGCGGGCCGTCAGCTCCGCCGGCGCGTTGGGACTCACGCAGCTCATGCTCGGTACGGCCCGCGAGTTCGAGCCCAACGTCACCCGGGAACAGTTGCTCGACCCCGATGTGAACCTCAGGATCGGCTTCAAATACCTCCGTGGCCTCATTCGCGACTATAAGGGCGATCTCAAGCTGGCCCTGTTGGTCTACAACCGCGGTCCGGTGGCGGTGCAGCGGTCGCTGAGCATGGGCATGAGCCCCGCCAACGGCTACGAGAGCATCATCACGAAGGGCTACCGCGGCCGTGGGTATTTGGACTGACGGCGAAGTAGGGAGTACGGAGTAGGGAGACCTACTTTCTCGGCGGCGTCTTCTTCTTGGAGGACGCCGTCTTCTTTTTGGCGACGGGCTTCTTCTTCGCCGTCGACTTCTTGGCGCCGGACTTCTTCACCGTCGCCTTCTTGGCACTCGCCTTCTTGGCACTCGCCTTTTTGGCGGCGGACTTCTTCGCCGACGACGACGTGCTCGACGCCGTCGAGGTGCCGCTGCGCACGCGCAGCGTCTGGCCGGCGATTACGCGAGAGCCTTTGATGCCGTTCAGCGATTTCAGCCGGGGCACCGTGGTGCCGTAGCGCTTGGCAATCGCCCCGAGCGACTCCCCCCGCTTCACCACGTGAATGCCGCGGGAGGTCAGCGTGGTCGGCGACGAGCCGCCGTACCGCTCGATGCCGGGATCGGGGATCTCCCGCGCGAAATCGATCGCCAGGTCGCTCGGAATCCGTAGCGACTGACCGGCGACCAGGCGCCCCTTCTTGGTCGTCTTGATCGTCGGATTGAACCAGCGAAGCTGCTTGACCGTCACGCCATGCGCGTCGGCGAAACCGGCCGGCGTGCCGGTGCTGCCACTCACCGAGGCCATCCGGAAGCCTCGGCGATCCTCTTCGGGAATGCTGTCGAGCGCCAGGCGCGTGCGATCCGCCAGTCCAACCGGCACGCGCGCCCAGATACTCGCGTCGGGCGGAGTAATACCCCGCAGGACCGCCGGGTTCAGGTCGCGCACTTCCGCCTTCGTCGCGCCGCTGGCCGCCGCGATGTGCGCGAGGCTGGTGCCCGGGGTGACCAACACGGAATCGTACCCGTACAGCGGCAAGGAGTCGATCACCAGCCCATAGCGGGCCGGCATCTTGGCCACGAGCGCCGCCGCGATGATTTGCGGCACGTAATTCTTGGTTTCGGCTCGCAGATAGTCCTGCTCGGCAAGCGCAAAGAAACGATCCTCGCCTTCGGCGCCATCCATCTCGCTGGCGAATCGCGTGAGACCACGCGCAACACGACCGGGGCCGCCGTTGTACGCCGCCGCCGCCAGATACAGTGAGCCAAACTGCTTCTGCAGGTCGCGCAAGAAGCGGATCGCCCCATCGGTCGAGCGCGCCGGGTCACGACGCTCGTCCATCCACCAATCCACGCGCATGCCCACGCCACGGGCGGTGCCGCTCATGAACTGCCACATGCCCACCGCCGCCGCGCGCGAGTAGGCATGCGGGTCGTAGCCGCTTTCGATCAGTGCGAGGTAGGTCAGGTCTTCCGGCATACCACTCGCCCGAAGCTTTGCCCGTATCATCGGCTCGTAGCGCGTGCCGCGTGAGAGACGCGCAAGAAACCGCTCCTTCGCGCTGTTCGAGAAGAGCCCGACATAGTGCTCGACCCGATCGTGCGTTTCGTACGAGCGGACGTTGATGTCCCAGATCGGGTCGTCAGCGATGCTGGCCGAGTCGGCGGGATGGAGTACGGCGCTGTCGCCGAACACCGCCACCACCGCGCTGACGACTTCATCCGTCGTGGCGCGATCCGCCTTCGCCGTGGGTGCCGTGACCGTCGCAGCGACTGGCGCGGACTTGGCGGCGACGGGTGTCGGCGTGGTGACGGGAGCGACCGATCCTGCACGGCCGCACGCTCCGGTCGCGAGTAACAGCAGGACCGGTGCGAAATGGAAGGGAAGTTTCACGCGGGGAACCTAACGAGAACCGGATCGAAGGGGTGGCCGGTCGGACCCCTCGCCCCGTGTGACGTTCCTTCAGCCCGCTGACTTCAGGCGACGGACGACAACTGATCGAGCAGGGGCGAAGACAGCCGGTTGGCAGCATGCAGCGCAGCACGCGCCGTGGCCACCAATTGATCGTCCTCGACGATCGCTGCTCCAACGATACGCGTCACAACTCCGTCATGCTGAGCGAAAACGGCCACCATCATCACGGTCGTGTCGAACGCACGTACTGGCTTCACGCCGATCAACTCGAAGGTCAGCGCACCGCCCGTGGCCTGCGTGATGGCATGCAGGGTCGCGAGCGCCGCGAGGCGCAGATCACCTCCCGGACACGCCGACCCTTCCTGACGACTCACGATCCGCTGTGACTCGGCCGGTCCCTCGAACTCCACCGACACGCGTGACGTTGCGACCGGCCCGCGCTCCAAACGGCAGCTCAGAAGCCGCAGCCGATGGGCCGCACCATTCGGGGTCACGCGGGTCGTCGTGAGGCTGCCGGCGAGCAGCTCCGGGAGAAACATGTCAGGAGATCGGGGCGAAGGTGGGGTGTTCACAGGGGTGACGACCCATCTGAGAGGCTGTCACGGCGGGGTGTGACGTGTCGCACACCGACTACGCGGCGAACGCCAGAATGCAAACTCCTTAGGGAGCAGGAGGGAGGGTATCAGGGGGGGGAGGCAGGGAAACATCGCGTCGTTCCTGCTCCCTCCTTCCTGAGACCCTCCCTCCTGCTCCCTAGGGAGTTCGCAGTTCGCGGTTCTCCTGCCCGCTCCCTACCCCAGTATCGGGTACGCCGATATCAGCGCGATCGCCTGCCCCATGAGCACATCGCCGGGGTAGTGCACACCCAGCATGACGCGGGAGAAACCGACCAGCAGCGCCGCGATGAGGAGCGGCACGGTGAGCGCCGGTACCGCGCTTGCGACGCCGAGCGCGAGGGCCATCGCCGCGCAGGCGTGCCCCGACGGGAAGGAGAACCGATCGGGGACGAGCACCAACGCTCCCGACGATTCACCGGCCGATGGCCGCGGCCGACCCACCGACCGCTTGATCAGCTGCACCACCAGATGCGACAGCCCGAGCAGACACAACGTGCGCCAGCTGAGCGCGAACGAGCCATCGGGAAGCAGCGACTGCGTGAGGGCGAGACCGATGCTGGCGCGGGCGCCGCCAAGGTGGGTGAGGGAGGTCCAGAAGCGCCGGCGCGAACGCGCGGTGGTGGACCTCAGGGCGAGGCGGGCGAACAAGGCGCGGTCACGCGCATCGAGTCGAATCAGCCATGGGCTCATGGACAAATAGATTCGTCATCGCGCGTGACGGCGCGCCGACGGAACGATCACCGGCGGGACACGGGGATGTCACGCGTCGGCGACCAACCCCGCTTCAAGCGCGAATCGCGTGAGCCCCGCGACGCTGTGAATCTCGAGCTTCCGCATCAGACTCTCGCGATGCGCCTCCACCGTTCGTCGACTGATACCCAGCTCCGCCGCGATCGCCTTGTTGGTCAGTCCACGGGCCACGCCGCTCAGCACATCGCGTTCGCGCGGTGTGAGCTGCTCGAGCTGCACCTGCGGCGCCGACACCGGTGCCGCTTCGCTCGCGGTGAGTCGTTTCACGACGGCGGGACTGAAGAACGTACCACCAGCATGCACCGCGTGAATCGCTGCCCGCAATTCCTCGCCGGCCGAGTCTTTCAGCAGATAGCCGTGCGTACCGATGCGCATCCCTTCGCGCACGTACTCCGTTTGGTCGTGCATGCTCAACATGAGGATGCGCGCCGAGGGCAACGCCTCGCGAAGGCGCGCGGCAGCATGCAGTCCGGTCTCTTCGGGCATCGTGATGTCGAGCACGACGACATCCGGTGCGAACTGCAGCGCCATTTCCACAGCGATGCGGCCGTTCGCGGCCTCCGCCACCACTTCGATGCCCGGATCCGCATCGAGCACGTAGCGCAAACCTTCGCGTACGAGCGCGTGATCGTCGGCGATCAGCACGCGAATACGCGCGGGCTCCTGCCCGACTTCAGACGGTCGTTTCACGAGATGCTCGCACGAGGAGGTTCAAGGGGTCGGAGTCGTTGAAAGGGTCGTTGAAAGGCCGACATCCACGCGCGGCGCGCTGATTCGCACTTCAGCACCTTTGCTCCGGTTGGCGATGACGACATCGCCGCCGATGGCGAAGATGCGCTCGCGCATGCCGGTCAGCCCCATGCGATGCTCGGCGTCGCGAATGCGACCGTTGCGTCCGATCGGAAACCCGTTGCCGTCGTCGCGGACGGACAGCACGAGTCCCTGGTCATCGACGGTCACCAGCACATCGACCTGCGATGCCTGCGCGTGGCGCACGACGTTCGACAGCGCTTCCTGCAGCGCGCGGAACAGCGCCAGATCGGCGTCAGGATGCAGCGGCGGAAACGCGCCAGGCGCGTCGAAGGTCGCGCGAATCCCGCTCCGCTCAGTGAAATCGGTGACCAGCGAATGCAACGCCGGCCGCAGGCCCAGATCATCGAGCAGCGACGGGCGCAGATCGCTGGTGACCTGCCGAATGCTCGCGATGCCAGTATCGACCAGCGAGAGCAGGCGATCAAGGCGGGGCGACGCCCCACCGGCCAACAGCGGGCGCAAGGCCTCGAGCTGCATCTTCACCGCCGAGAACACCTGCGCGGTTTCGTCATGCAATTCGCGCGACAAACGACGACGCTCGTCTTCGTGCTGCCGCACCATGCGGGCGGAGAGCTGCTCAAGTGCCTTCGTGCGGGTGGCCAACTGACGATCGAGCGCCGACTGTTCGAGTGCGGCGCCGACCTGCTGACCGAGCGTAAGCAGGAAGTCGTCGTCGAGTGCGGTAAACGGATTGCGCACGTCGCCCGCCATTACCAGGGCGCCGACCAGACGCGTGCCGGTACCCACCGGCAGCGCGGCGATGAACGGTTGTCGCCCTTCCGCCGCCACGACTTGCGGGCGCCGGGAGATTCGCATCCGCGTCAGCGCGTCCAACACGGCTTTCTCGGGCCGGGCATTGTCCCATGACGAACACGAACCGGCACCACGCACGAATCGTCCGCGGGTGGCCGGTGCACTTCCTACGGGTGTCGCACCAGTCAGCGTCGGATCGGCCGGTTCCTCGTCACGCCAGGCTGTGAGCACGCCATCGAGCACGTCGGCGGCCGCCGCATCGTCGGCGCCGTCTGCATCGAAAAGGTACATCGCCGTGCCGCGCACGCCCGGCAAGGCGAGCGGGCGTGACAGCAGCGCATCGAGTGGATCGGTCGTGCGATCGCGACGCTGCAAGTCGCCGGAGAGCGCCGACAGGGCACGCACGCCGCGGCCGAGATCATCGAGCACCAGCAACACCAGTCCGAAGCCGACCAACAGCTCGAAGGAGATGTCGAGGTAGTAGCCCCACGGCGTCCATGCGCCCTGCGCCCGCAGGAACGGATAGTCGAGGTGGTGCAGTCCCCAGAGGAAGAACGAAATGGCGAGCAGGCGCGCGCCGGTCGAACTCGCGATGCGATGATGACGCCAGAAGACCCAGCCGGTCCACATCGTCGCGCCGCTCAGGAACAACACCGCGGGCAGTGCGGCCCAGAGGAAGTGATCGAGTTGATAAATCGCCACGTACGACCAAAGCGCCGGAAAGAGCGCCAATAACAAATACGCCGGTCGCGCCTTGGGCTGTCGCAAAAACACGATCGCCGACCAGAGCAGCGCGAGCGCGGTCCACCCGGTGGTGACCTGATGCCAGTACAACCACACGCGCTCGCCGGTGAGCAGAAAGCTGAGAATGCAAAGCAGGCGCGCCACGTACACGCTCCACGCCACCGCGAACCAGCCGAACCACGGACGTCTGTACCGCACGTACAAGTGCGCGCAGAGTGCCGCGAGTCCGGTGGTGATCGCCCCCTGCAGCAGCGTCGCGGCCAACTCCGTGGCCAGTAGTGGCGGTGGCGCCTGAATCATGTCACCCTGCGCGAGGACCAGCAGCGGCAGGATCATGACGCCCACTCGACGCTATACATCCGCGGCCGGCGCGCTGGCACCGATGACCGGAACCGGCGTTGTGCCGTCCTGCTGCACGTGATAGATGGTGCGGGAGGGAAACGCGAAACTCGATCCATTGTCGGCAATGATCCGCATGAACGTGATCAACATCGCGTGACGGATGTGCAGGAATTCCTGATAGTCGGTCGTGAGAAACCAGGCTACCACGTTGACGCGTATCGCCGAATCGGTGAAGGCCACCACGTTCACGCGCACCACATCGGTGAAGATCAGGGGATGCGCGCGCAACGCCGCTTCGAGTGCATCGCGAATGCGCTCGAGTTGCTCCGGCGTCGTGCCGTAGGTCAGGTCGATGTCGGTGCGAAGCAGAATGCGGTCGCGCTCGCCGAAGGTCTCGATGCGTTCGTCGGCGAGCCGCCCGTTGGGAATGCGCACCACCGTGCGATCGACCGTTCGGATGCTCGTGGAGCGCAGACCGATGCGCTCGACCGCGCCCTCCGACGCACCAGCGCGAACCCAATCGCCAACGCGAAAGGCGTTGTCAGCCGCCAGCGACACGCTGCCGAACAGATGTTCGACAGTCTTCTGCGCGGCCAGCGCCACCGCGATACCTCCGATACCAAGACCGGCGAGCAACGTGCCGACGGGATAGCCGAATTGCGCCAGCGCCACCAGCAGCGCGATGATCGCCAGCGTCACCCGCAGGAAGTTGCCGAGCAGCGGAACCAGTGTTCGCGCCTGCGTGCCCTGCCCCGTGGCCCACGCCGCATTCGCCACGCGATCCTGCGCGAGGCGGATGATGCGCAGCAGACCCCAGAAGATCGAGATCAGCACGAGACCGCGCGTCAGCGACGTGAAGAATCCGGCCACGCGCGTATTGAGGTCCAGCAGCGACAGGAGCGGTCCGATCGCCAACGACGCCGCCCACAAGCGGAACGGTCCGCGAAGATGCTCCAGCAACAGATCGTCCCACTCGGTCACGGTGTGTCGCGCGATGCGCCCCAAAAGATTGCGCAGCAGGGCCCCGAGTCCCCAAGCCAGCAATAGCACGACCGGAATCGCCAGCCCGAGTCCGATCCACTGCCAGTAGTACACGTTGAAAGGGCCTTCGCGCATCAGCGTGCGAGGGAGCCGCTCACGCAGCCACGGTGCGCCGAGATTCTCGAACCAGCTATCGATGAAGCCGACGGTGGCCTGCGAGAACACCCATCGCACCGGCCCTCCAGACGCAGGCGCGGACAGGCGCACCATGCGGACCGGATCCTCGCGGCCGTTGACCGACGTGATCACGCCGATCCGGTCGCCGCCCATGTCGCCATCCGTCGTGTCGCCGGAGACGGCACCGGACACCGTGCGCACATCGATCGCGAGACGCTGATCGAGGATCGTCTTGAGCCGACGTGCCAGCTGTGAGGCCCGATCTCGCTCCGCGGTGGACACGGACAGATACTCGGCGGCGCCGACCCAGTCGTTTGCCTCGGCGAGGCGCAGGAACGACTGCAGCGCCGCCCGGGGCGATGCCGAAGACACGCTGGTCGCGGCGCTGTCTGTGCTCGAGGGCCGCGAAGGGAGCCCAAGCTGGGCCCGGGCCTGCTGCGAGAGAGACAGGCTGGCGGCGAGGAAGCCCAACGCCGCGGAAATGAGGATGCGAACGCGCATGCTCAAAGATAGCCAGGTGACCAGCGAGTGCCCCGGGTGGGACTCGAACCCACGACCTATGGCTTAAAAGGCCACTGCTCTACCAACTGAGCTACCGGAGCGCCGATCCGCGGTGAAGCGGGCCAGCCTCTCAATTTAGCGAAATGACGCGCCGCGCGAACAGGGGCCCGGCGCGCAAAAAACGACTTACCGCAACCGCACCGTGATACGATGGCCCCCACCGTCGCGCAGCGCTTCCCATCCGTAGTCGAGGGTAAAGCGATCCACCGTGAGCCCGCCGCCCACGGCGACCGGACGCTCCTCACGCAGCTGCGGCCGACGACCGCCCACACGACCGGTGAAGCCGATGCCTTCGAGCGGCGAATAACTCAGCTCCACGCCACCTCGGGGAAAGAGCTCACCGTCGCGTCGCACATCCAGCTGCGCCGTGCCGGAGAGGTCGAACCACTTACCGAGGCCCCTGGGGGCCGTGGCGATGCCCAGCGCAAGTTGGGACGGCAGCGATTCACGGCGACCGGCCACTTCCAGACGCGGCCCCACATGCTGCACCGCCACGCCGACCGTGCTGTTCAGAAACTGCAGGGCCTTCGAGACGCCGATGTCGAACACCACGCCGGCGGCGCGATCGTTGGTCACACGCTCTTCGACATACTTCGCGCCGATGCCCCAGCGCATCTGCTTCCACGTGAGCGACGCGGCGAGCGTCGTCGCGAGGCTGCTTGCACCGGCAGCGTTCTCGCGCGTGAGCACCTCACTCGTCGCCGGGAATGTGCCGTAGCGCGGACCGGCATCGAGCAACTGCACACCGACCCCAAGGCCCAGCGGTCCAATGGTGGAGCTGCTGGCGAACTGGCCCGCCGTCGCGCCGCTGGCATAGCGCTCCGCACCGAACGCCAATCCGGTCGCCGTGCCCACCAAAGCCGGGTTTCCGAACACCGCATCCACATCACGGAGCGCCGCTTGCGCGCCGCCGAGCGACATCACGCGCGCCGTGGCGGGCAGCTTGAGAATGAGCGGTGCGTAGCGCTCACGCTGATCGGATGCCGGTGCCTGTGCCTGCGCGCTCGACGCCAGCGCGCCGGCGCACACGCTCGCGACACAGGCCGCCATCGCTGAGTGGCGAAGCAACGAACGGCTCATCGGGCCGCTCCGATCGTTTGTGCGGTGAATTCGGGGCGCATGTTGGAGAAGCCGATGTTGTCGAGAATGATGGTGCCGGCCACGCTGCGATCGAAGCGCCACCGCACGTGCGTGATGCGCGCCGGATCGAATCCGGGCGTTGCGCGGGTGAAATCCGCGAGAGGAATCGCGTACGTCTGCAGCACGATTTCGTAGACGTTCGCAAAGCGCTGCTTGTCGCGGCCGGCCCGTCGATACACGTACGATTCGAGCGGACGGCGGACGACGCCGTACGCCGACAACGGAAGCGAGGCCGAGCGCCCGGCGGCATCGGTCACCTCGATCGAGAGGTCGACAGCGACTGTATCGGGCTTCACGTCCTTGGGCGCCGGCTTCTTGGGCGCAGGCTTCTTCGCGGCGCTCTTCGACAGCGAGTCCGCCTTCTTGGTGGTGTCGCGCGCCGCCGCACGCGGACCGGGCTTCGCATCGGTCGGCGTCAGCGAGAAGACGAGCGACGACGAGGCGCCGACGTTCCACGAGGTGCGCAGCGAATCGCTGACCTGCATGGCGAACGACGCCGGCTTTCCAAGCTTCGTGGTGTCATCACCGGCAATGCGATTGTTCCAGCCGATCGTGACGGCGTTGTGCGCCTGCGTGGATCCGCGCGCACGGAACGGCACCGGCGACTCTTTCCACACCGCCACCGAGTCACTCGACAACGCGATACCACGCACCGACCCAGACGTCACGTCAACGTCTTCCTCGAAGTCGGCGGCCGTCCGGAATCCACTCTCCTGAAAGCGCGTCGTGTACATCGTCTTCGGCAGCCACTGCCCCACGACGCGATGATCGCGGAACATCGGCAAATACTCGCTCTTCCCGCGCAACGTCGCGTCGAGAAACGCCGCGATGTACACCTCGGCGAACTTCCGCTGATCCGCCTGCGAGAGAAACCCGCGCGTATCGAGCGAGCGCGCGCTGCGCGGCCCGCCATCGAGACTGCCCCACGTGGTATTCCACTGTCCATGATTCGCGCGGTATACGAACACCGCCGACTTGAACCACGGCTTACCATCGGTGAAGCGGATGCGCTCGTACTGCGCCAACCCGTTGAACGTGGACACGTCGCCGTCGTGCGAGCCGTGCATCAGCAAGTAGTTGTAGTTCGCTACCGGTGTTGGCTTGTCGGCCGGGCGATACTGCCCGTCGACCGGCGCGATCGCCACCAACGACTTGATGTCGAAGTTGAAATCGAACTTCACCGTCGCGTCGTCGGGATAGTACGCCAGGCGATTGAACGCGCCGGCCACCGTGACCGCCTCACCACCGCGCGAATGACCCATGAGCGCGATGTTGTGCATGTCCACTTTGCCCTGCAGCGGCGAGCCGGTGGAGTCGTTGAAGCGCTTCCACGATTGCAGATGCTTCAGCAGCATCCAGCCGCGCGCATCGTTCTCGCCGCGAATGTTGCCGTTCAGGAAGTTCTCGTCCACCGATGCCACGATGTAGCCACGGGACGCCAGCAGTTCGCCGAGATACTGATATCCGGGATCGGAGAATTGCTTCATGTCATGGTTGCCGTGCACCACCAGCACCAGCGGGAACGGACCCGGTGCATCGGGATACCAGACGCGCCCATTGACGGGCAGCTTCGTGAAGTCGAAGCCCCAATACTTCTTGCGGATCTGGGCCTGCTTGGGATCAGGGGCCGACGCGAACTTCGCGCCGTTCACGACCGCCGTCTTCAGCGTGACGGAATCGCGATAGACCGCACGCTGCTTGTCGGTGCCGCTACCGTAGTACAGCGACTTGACGGCAAAGCTGCCTTTCTGCGACGGATTGGGGGCGGCGAGCAGTTGCCGGGACAGCACGACATCCGAATCGTCGCGTGCCAGCTTGAGCGGGGCGACGCAGGCACCCGCGACCAGCGTTGTCGCCAGCGTCGAGAGCAGCAGGACGCGTACCCTTTCTGATTTCCAACGTCGCATGATGGCCGAGAAGAGGTGGGAAATGCCAAGCGGACCGGGCACCACGCTCTATGTACCTCGGCGTAGTGGACTAGCGCAACGACGGCGGGGCGTGGACGCGATGCAGTTGCAGATAGTCGCGCAGGAGGGCATCCCACACGACGTCCCATGACTTCGACGCGGCAAAGGTACTCGCCCGACGGGCGGCATCGCGCACCAACGCACGGTCGTCAACCAGGGCAACGATGGCGCGGGCAAACGCCGCCGCGTCGCCCGGCGGCACCAGCCACCCGCCCCCCGACTGCAGCTGCTCGCGGGTGGGCCCGACGTCGGCCCCAACCACCGGCAGTCCGGACGCCATCGCCTCGAGCATGACATTACCGAAGGTGTCCGTGGTGCTCGGAAAGAGAAACACGTCACCACTGGCGTACGCCTCACTCAGCGCGGTCCCCTGCAACTTTCCGGTCATCACCGTACCCTGCGGCGCACGTCGCCGCACCTCGGCTTCGTACGGCCCATCGCCGACCACGAGCCAACGCACGCGCCCCGGTCGTGCCCGCTCGACCCGCTCCAGCGCATCGAGTGCCACGTCCAGGCCTTTCTCCGCGGCCAACCGTCCCACGTACGACAGCACCAACGTGTCGTTGGTTTGTACAAGGCGCTCACGCAGCGCCGACGACCGGTGGCGCGGCGCAAATCGCTCGCCGTCAACGCCACGCGACCACACCGCCGTCCGCTCGAATCCGTGCGAATTGACCTCGTCAACGATGGACTGGGACGGGCAATACGTACGCAATCCCCCATTGTGAAACCAACGCATGAAGTGCCAGCCCGGACGCGCCAGGAGACCCAAGCGGTAATGCTCGGCGTAGGCCACGAAGCTGGTGTGGTACGACGACACGAAGGGGATGCCGAGCGCGTGCGCCGCCCGACGGCCGGCCAAGCCGACGCCGAACTCGGTCGCCGCGTGCACAAGGGTCGGCGCGAAGGCTGCCAGCGCCTGCTCCACGCGCGTCGACGATGGCCATGAAAGCCGAAGTTCCGGGTATGCCCAGAATGCCCGACTTCCGAAGCGCTCCACCGCATCGTGTTCCTGCCCCTCGGGATCAAAGGGCGCGAATACCCGCACGACCCCGCCCCGCGCCTCAAGGGCCGCGACCAGGCGCTCCAACGTCCGCGCGACACCATTCACCTGCGGCGCGTACGTGTCGGTGAACAGCGCGAGACGCAGCCCGTCGGCGCGCACCGAGGCCCCCGTGTCTGTCGGCATCACTCAGCGCTCCAGCACGCCGCGGTACACGGCAAACAGACGGTCGAACACCGTATCCCAGGCATGCGCGCGTTCCGCATGACGGCGCGCCTGTTCCCCAAGCGCCGACAGATCGCAGGCAAAGAGCTGCACCGCTTCATCGGCCAAAGATCCCGCGCTGCCGCGCTCGTACGACGATCCGCCTCCCGTGCGCACATGCTCGAGGACCGCGCCGTGGCGCACCGTGAGGACGGGTGTGCCCGACGCCATCGCCTCGATGGCGGACAGTCCGAAGGTTTCGAGTGGGCCGGCCGCGACATAAAGATCGAACGCCGCGAGCAAATCGGCGAGCGCATCGCGATCGCGGAGAAATGGGATGAACGTGACGCGGTGTCCGTACGGATGCGCCTTGAGCATCGACTCCATCGGGCCCGCGCCGACCAGTACCAGCCGCGCACCACAGCGACGCTCAACGTCGCGCCACGCATCCAGGACCACGCCCAGTTCCTTCTCGCGAGCGAATCGGCCGACGAAGGCCGCCAACGGCCCCTCGGGCAACTGGAATCGGCGGCGCGTGTCTCGTGCGCGCTCGCGTCGTTCCGGCGAGAACCGTTCGAGATCGACGCCGAGCGGGACCTTGGCCACGCGGTCGATCCCGATCCGAGCGAGCTCTGTCGCCGCATAATCGGAGGCTACAATCGTGAGCGGAAAGAGTCGGTCGAGCCGGCGCAGGTACCACGCGGAGGCGCGCGCAAGTGCGCGTCGGAGCGTGCCATCGCGCTCGGCGTTCGGCGCGAATTGTCGTGGCACATCGGTGTGCGCGAAACACACCATGGGGATGTCGAGCGACTGGGCGGTTGCCTTGGTAATCCACGGAATGATGAACGGACTGCCGACTTCGATCAGATCGGGCCGCTCGTGGCGCAGTACGCGCGAGACGCTGCGCGTGGCCAGCATGAATCGATAGGGACGCTGTCCCGGGATGTGTGGTCCGCGCAAGCGATACAAGCGCACGCCATCGCCGTCTACCACGCGATCGCGATGGCCCGGCACGACGATCGTCTGACGCAACCACGGGCGCGCATCTACGTAGCGCGCTTTCTCGAGCAGATACGTGCGTATGCCACCGCTCGTCTCGCCAAACCACTCCGTGATGTCGAGAACACTCGTGGCGGCGTCCGCGCGCAGGCGTGGCGGGAGCGATACCTCGCCCAGCGCGTGGAGGGCATTGGCCTCGCCTTCGGCCGTCAGGCGATCGGACAGCGAAGGTACCGATGACAGCAGCAACGCGAAGCTCCCGGTCAGAAACGCAACGATGGCCGGCTCTCCGAAAAGAGCCGGCCATCGCGTTGTCCTACACCAACGTCATCCGATTCAGTTCATGCCCGACAAGGCAGCCACCGTAGCGGCACCAGCCGGCGTCTCGATGACGAAGGTCACGCGACGATTGAGTTCGGCTCCATCGGCAGTGCCCTGTGCGCCCGGGCGAACCAGACGCGTCTTGCCATAACCTACCGTGCGCAGCGCCGTACCATCAAGGCCCTTCGTCACGAGGTAGTCACGAACCGCATCGGCCCGCTCACGCGAGAGACGCAGGTTGTAGTCCGCCGAACCGGCCGGATCAGCGAAACCTTCGATCGTAATCGTCGCGCCCTTGTAATGCTGGTTGGCAACCTGCGCGAATTTTTCGAGCGCGGCCTGATCGTCCTGCCGCACCGCAGCGTCATCGAACGCGAAGTGCACGGGCATCGCGAACTTCACCTGTCCTTCCATGGCCGTGATCTTGGCGCCGAACTCGGTACGCATCGTGGTCAGGTCGTTCCGCAGCGCGTTGAGATCCGTGCGCAGACCGTTCACATCCGTGCGCAGCGCGTCATCACCAGCGACGCGCTCGGTCTTCTCAGTGCTCAGCGCAACGCGCTGTTCTTCGAGTCCCTTACGCACGAAGCCTTTCGTGGCACAGGCGCCCAACGTGCTCGCCGCGAGCGCAACCATCGCCACATACTTTACCTGTCGCATGAAGTCTCCTTGTCCAGTCGTGAGGTGAAACTCGAGTATCGACGTCTATCCATCGGGCTCGCGATCTATGCTTCATGCATAACGCGAACCACGAGATGAACCTCGCCATACAGCGCGACTTTCGAAGTGCCTCATATCACACATTTCGTACCACTTTGCCGTCGTCGTGTGCGGCGTCACCGAGCACATGAAGCGGTTGACACGATCCGGGCGTCAGGTGGTGCTTCAGCTTGGTGCTTTCGCGAGCCACTCGCCGCCGTCGATCACGAAGATCGATCCCGTAATCCAATCGCCTGCCGGTGATGCGAGAAACGCAACCATGTTCGCGATGTCGCGCGGCGAGCCCCATCGCCCGAGTGGAATCCCCTTCTTCGCGTACTCGGCCATGCGCGCATCGGCGGCGGCGAATACGTCAGGCACGCCGCTGTCGGCCGGCGGCGTGAACGCCTTGCGCACGCCTTCGGTGGGGATAGGCCCAGGTGCGATCGCATTCACGCGAATACGCTGCGGCGCCCACTCCACCGCGAGCGTACGCGTGAGCGCATCAACACCGGCCTTCGCGGCGGTCGCGTGTGCCATCATGGGCCAGCCGCGATAGTGCAACGTCATCGACGTGCTCACGATGCGGCCGCCGCCTTGCGCCGCCATGATCGGATACACCGCCTGCGAGCAGTAGAACGTACCGTAGAGATCGATCTCGACCACACTCTTCCACGCATTCGGCGACAGCGTCGCACTCGGTGCGTAGAAGTTGCCGGCCGCGTTGTTCACGAGCACGTCGATACGCCCCAGCTGCTGTGCGATGCCGTCGACCGCGGCCTTCACCTGCTCCGGATCGCGCACGTCGAGCTGCACGGCGCTGACCTTGCCACCGCGCGATTCGATGTCGGCGCGCGCCGCTTCGAGGTTCGCCGGTTTGCGGCTGGCCATCACCACATGCGCGCCGAGCTCGGCAAGCAGTTGCGAAATACCGAGACCAATACCGGTGCCGCCACCGGTGACCAGCGCGACCTGTCCGTCGAGCAGCCCGGGCCGGAAGATGGACGCCACGCTCGCGAGATCGGACCCACCAGTCGCATCGTTCATGTACCTACTCCGTGTAAAGGCCGTGTGAGGGGACACCGAGGTCATCGGGGGTCATCGCGTCGAGCAGCAGGGATACCTGCTCGTCGAGACAGAAGCTACGACGATGATGCGGCGTAAGCCCGCGTTCGTCGAGCGCGGCTCGGTGCGCAGCGGTACCGTAGCCGCTGTTCCGCTCCCACGCGTAGCCGTCGTGTCGCGCCGCGAGCGCGTGCATGAGCCGGTCACGGGTCACTTTGGCCACGATCGACGCACAGGCAATCGCGTAGCACTTGGCGTCGCCCTTCACCACGGCCGTGTGTACGTGGCCGAGCGTACGGAGCGGCTTGCCGTCGACCAGCACGTGATGGGGCTCGCAGCCCAGACGCTCGGGCACGCGCGAAAGGGCGCGCCGCATGGCGAGGACGGTGGCGTGGTAGATGTTGATCCGATCGATCTCGCGTGCACTGGCCGCACCGAGCGAGACCACGAGGGCCTGCTCCCGTATGCGGGCGGCGAGCCTCACGCGCGTGGCGGCATCGAGCTGCTTCGAATCGTCGACGCCCGCGATCGCGCGGCGGTCGGGGGGCATGACGACGGCACATGCGACAACGGGGCCCGCAAGCGGGCCCCGTCCGACTTCATCCACACCCACCAGGAGCGGTCCGTGTTGCGCACGCAGGGTGCGCTCGATCGGGGTCCACCGGGCCACGAGGGCCGGCTTCCTGGTGAGGGGTGAAACGCGTCTGTCTTACGCGCCGCGAGGGGCGCGCACGACCTTACGCTCCTTGATACGCGCGGCCTTACCCGTCACGTCGCGGAGGTAGTACAGCTTCGCACGGCGCACGGCGCCACGACGAACCACGATGATCTCGGCGACCATCGGGCTATGAATCGGGAAGATGCGCTCGACACCGACACCGTTCGAAATCTTGCGCACGGTGAACGTCTCGCTGACACCACCGCCACGACGCGCGATGCAGACGCCTTCGAACGCCTGAACGCGTTCCTTGTCGCCTTCCTTTACGCGCACGTTAACGCGCACGGTGTCACCCGGGCGGAACGGCGTCACTGCCTTCATCCACTCTTTCTGCGTTTCGATAAACGGATGCATAGTTCTCTCCGGGGCCAAACTGCGCCCGGTTCAGGTGCTGCAGATCCGGCGGTACGACGTCGATCTGCCTGAAGCCGAAGCCCGTGCAGCGAACGACACCAACACCAACGGTGCGAGAGGCCATGACGCGGACTGGGAGCGAAGTCCCCCGATCCGGAATCGACGTGGCATCGCCGCCCGGCATAATCCGGGGAGGCAAAACGGTCTCGAAAGACCGATAAAACACTAGAGCTTTAGAAGATACCCAAAGAATTGCCGCTGGCGCTAGTGCCCCGCCTGCCGGTAGAGTTGGGAAGACGCCCGATTCGCCCGCCGCCACCAGTGCCACCTCTCTCGTGATCTCTTCGCTCGAGCCTGAACGCCCGACAGCACCGCCGACCTATCCCGCCACACGGACGGTCGATCAGGTGGATGACTATCACGGTAACCTGGTGGCCGACCCATTCCGATGGCTGGAAGACGACACCTCCGCTGAGACAAAAGGGTGGGTGGAGGCGCAGAACCGGGTCACCTTCGCGTATCTCGACCGGATTCCGTCACGAGACCTCATGAGGGCGCGATTGACCGAGCTGGTGAACTACCCTCGGTACTCCGCCCCGGTCGTGAAGAAGCAGTGGCATCTCTTCACCAAGAACGACGGCCTGCAGAATCAGGCGGTCTACTACATCCAGGAAGGCGCCGCGGGCACGCCGGTCGTACTGATCGACCCCAACTCCCTGTCGGCTGACGGCACGACCCGGGTGGCCGGCCTCACGTTCAACAAAGCCGGCACGCGCATCGCCTACATGCTGAGCCAGGCCGGCTCCGACTGGCAACAGATCCGCGTGATCGATGTGGCCACGCGCGAGAACCTGCCCGACGTCGTCGACTGGGTGAAGGTCTCCGGCATCGCGTGGCACGGCGACGGCTTTTTCTACAGTCGCTATCCGGAACCGGTCAACACCGACGCCGCCTTCTCCTCGGTGAATGAAGACCACCAGGTCTTCTACCATGCACTCGGCACGCCGCAGTCGTCCGACCGCTTGGTGTACCGGGACAGTGCCAACCCGCAGCGCTTCCACACGGTCGGCACCACGGAGAGCGAGCGCTATGCCGTCCTCTCAGTGAGCGATCGCGGCCAGGGCAAGGATGGCAACGCGCTCCACGTGCTGGACCTTACCGTGCCCAACGGCGCGTTCTCCCCGCTGTGGACCACGTTCGACGACCAGATGGACGTGCTGGACAACGTAGACGATCAGCTGCTGGTGATCACGAACCGCCACGCGCCCAATCAGCGCGTCGTGCGCATCGATCCCGCCGCTCCCGACGAAGCGAACTGGATCACCGTGATCGCCGAACGCACCGAGCCGGTGAGTGGGATGTCGACCGCCGGCGGGCGCCTGTTCGCCACGTACCTGAAGGACGTGACGACGCGCGCCTACGTACATGCGCTCGATGGCACCGTGGAGCGAGAGATCACGCTCCCTGGCTTCGGGACAGCAGGCGGCTTCGATGGCGAGCACGACGCGACGTCGGTGTACTACAGCTTTACCTCGTTTACGGCACCGATCACCGTGTATCGGTACGACATCGTGTCGGGACGCAGCACGCAACTGCGCGAGGTCACGCTGCCGTTCGATCCCGACCGGTTCGAAACCAGGCAGGTGTTCGTGACGAGTAAGGATGGCACGAAGGTGCCGGCCTTCATCGTCGCCCGGAAAGGTCTCGTGCTCGACGGTGCGAATCCCACGATGTTGTACGCCTACGGCGGCTTCAACGTCTCGCTGCCCCCGAACTTCAGTGCCATGCGCGTCGCCTTCCTCGAGCAAGGCGGCGTATACGTGCAGGCCAACCTGCGTGGCGGTAACGAGTACGGCGAGGCGTGGCATCAGGCCGGCATGAAGGAGAAGAAGCAGAATGTCTTCGATGACTTCGTGGCGGTCGCCGAGTGGCTGTTCGAGCACGGCTATACCTGCAGCGACAAGCTCGCGATTGCGGGCGGCTCCAACGGAGGCTTGCTGGTCGGCGCCATCATGACGCAGCGTCCCACCCTGGCGAAGGTCGCGTTGCCGGCCGTCGGGGTGATGGACATGCTCCGCTTCCACAAATTCACCATCGGCTGGAACTGGATCGCCGACTACGGGTCGAGCGACGACGTCGAGGGCTTCGACTATCTGTTCGCCTACTCGCCGCTGCACAACTTGAAGGACGGCACGGCGTACCCCGCCACGCTCATCACGACCGCCGACCACGACGATCGCGTCGTGCCGGCTCATTCGTTCAAGTTCGCCGCACGACTGCAGCAGGCACATGATGGCCCGAACCCGGTGCTCATTCGGATCGAGACGCAATCGGGACACGGCAGTTCGTCACTCACGAAGCAGATCGCTGAAATGGCCGACGAGTACGCGTTCATTTTCGAGAATCTCGGCGTGACACCAGAGTGGCGCTGACCGCAGCCCGCATCACTGCGCTCGCGCTACTCGCTGCGGGTGCTGCGCTCGGCGTCGGACTCGGCACCGGCGCGCCCACGCTCGCGCGCCTTTCACGCTTCGAGACGAAAGCCATCGAAGGGATGCCGATCGTGGGCAACAAAGCCGCGTTCCGCCTCTTCGACATGCCCGACAGTGTCGCCGTGTACGGCACGCAGTATTTCCTGCCGTCGCGGGGCACGATCATCATCCTGCATGGACTCGGAGCGCACGATGCGCTGGCCATGCAGGCCGGCGACTCGCTCCGTCGTGTGACCGGTATGAACATTCTGTTCCTCGACCTGCGCGGAAACGGGCGGTCGGGGGGCGCCCGCGGACGCATCGGGCACGATACGCAGTACGCCGACGACCTCGCCGGTGTCGTGCGCGAACTCAAGCGCGCGAATCCGTCGGGGCCCGTGTTGCTGGTGGGAGTACGTCAGGGCGCCGGCACTGTGCTGGCGTTTGCCGCACACGCGAGCGACGCCGAGCAGCCACGCGTGCAGGGGATCGCGCTGGTGGATCCCATCCTGACGCTTGATTCGCTGCAGGTGGCAGGCACCCAGGACGGCGGCGCTTTTCAGTGGCACACCCGACGATTGCGCACCCAACAGCTGATGAATGTCGTGGCCCTGCACTTCGCCGATCGACTCCCGGTGGCGTATCAGCGTGCGCAGCAGCCTGACGGACCGACCGCGCGCACCTTCAGCTGGCGCGCGATTCGCACCCTGCTGCCACGCGATCCGTGGGCCATCGCGAACGACGTACCGCTGCCGTTGTTGCTGGTGCGCCGTGAGACGCCGAGCGCCGCGCCCTTACGACGCACCGACCGACACGAGGTGGAGTCCCTGCCGGCCGAGGCGTCGCTGTTTACGTCGGCCACCTGGCGCATGTTCGAACGGTGGACGGCGCAATTTTCCGCCGATGCCGCCATGCCGGAGAACGTTCTGCCGTACGTGCCGATCCCGCTCACCGACACGACACGGTAGCACCACGCACTACTTCGACGGGAACGGGCGCGGGGTCGGCAGGTCGTCGGCGAAGCGCCACGGCGCCGCTCCTTCACGCGTGAGCTTCACATTGGCCAGCCGCGCGCGCACCATCGCGATCGGCATCGGGCCACCTTGCAGCACGGCGTCGTGGAACTCGCGGTCCGTCATCTTCTTCGACATCACCAATTCCTTATACAGCGCGCGCAGCTGTAATCCGCCCAGCATGTACGCGGCCTGATAGATCGGTGAGTACGACCCGTTGAACGACCGACGCACTTCACCTTCCGCGTTGGCCCGCTCGAACGGCACCTTGTCCACCACGTATTCGATGGCCTGCTCCGGCGTCATCTTGCCCAGATGGAAGCTGAGCGAGAAGACGATGCGCGCGCTGCGATGCATGCGCCACGCGAGTGCTCCGAGTCGGTCTTCCGGCGTGACGTGGAAGTCACGATCCCACAGGAACATCTCCCAGTACAACGACTGTCCTTCGTTCCAGAACGGGGTCGAGAACACGCGCCGATGGGGGTTGTAGCGGGCCGACATGAACCCTTGCAGATGATGGCCGGGATTCAGTTCGTGAAACACGACCGCGCGCGAGAAATATGGATTGTTGCCGCGCAGACTCATCAGCTTCTCTTCGTCGGTCATGTCCGCGGTGGGATATGACACGAGAATGAGATCGCCGCCCAGAAAGAACGGTGAGACGCGCTGACGCTCGGGGGCCATCATCTCCATGCGCCAGTCTTCGCGGGCCAGCGCGGGGATCGTCACCCAGTCGTGCTTCGCGAAGAAGGCGTCGGCCTCGTTCGCGAGATCGCGAATGAGATCCGGCTGCTTACCGGGGTCGACGTACATGTTCTTCACCTTCTCCATCGCCGCCTTCCAGTCGTCGCCCAGGCCCATCTCACGTGCGGCCTTCTTGGCTTCGGACAGACTGAACGCGTACTCCTTCTCGGCGATCGCGATCAACTCGTCGGCCGTATACGGAATCATGGCGTGGCGCAGATCCGCCGCGAGTCCCTCGGCGCCGATCGGATCGCCGATGATCGGTTCGTTGGCCGCCGCCGCGTTGCGGGGCGCCTGCGCAGCACCGGCTCCGCCCTGCCCGCCGCCTGCGACGACCGGTGCCGGCTGAATACCGACCACCCGCGTGCGAATGGTCGTCGCGTAGCGCCGCATCGCCTCATCGAGCTTCTGATACGGATTGGTGGCCCACCACGAAAAGAGCGGATCGTACCCGTTGTAATAGCGATACCACACGCCCACGGTATTGCGGATCTGGTCGAGCTGGTCGGCGGCGCGGTTGCCCACCGTGCGCGACACCTTGGGCGCCGCTACGCGTGCCGGACGCGGGGCACCATTCACACTGTCGCCAGCCGGGCGGGCCGGCGCAGGCTCGAGCAGTGCGCGCAGGCTGTCCACCAGCTTGGTCACATCGGCGAGCGTACGGGCCGAGGCCTGCGCATCGATGGTCTTGAGATCGCGCCGTTCATCCTGCAAGGCGAGCACGCGATCGGCGAAACTCAACAACGGGAGCATCTCCTTACGCTGAATCTCCTCTCGGTCCATCAGTTCGAGCTGATAGCGCAGATGATTCTCGAGCAGCGCGTAGTCGGCCTTGCCTTCCTGCGACAACTTGTCGAAGGCGAGCTCTCCCAGACGTGCGCGCCATGACGTGTAGAAGGCGCGCGTGCGCGTGCGCTGCGCCGGCGAATCGGGCGCGTCGTAGCGACGCTGCAGTACCTGCTGATCGGACGCGAACCGCGAGATGACATCCGCCATCTCACTCGTGCGCGCCGCCACGAGGGCGCTGAGCGCGGGAACGCTCGCCGCCGGATCGGTCGGGAAGTTCTGCCGGGTCGTGGACTTCACACCGCCGGGTTGCGCCGCCAACGCGGCAGGAATCACGAACAACGAAGCAGCGGAGAGCACAGCGCGCGACGTACGAATCACAACGAACTCCTGCGGGTCGGGGATGCGCTCACGTCACACCGGCGGTGCGCGGAGTGTCCAGCGGAATAGTCGGCGCCGCCAAGCGGGCCGCTGGCTTCGCGGCGTCGGGAAGCGCGGCGGGTACGTGTGGCAGTCGGATCGTGAACGTCGCACCGTGTTCCACCGACGAGACGACACTGATCGCACCGCCTGCCTGTCGGACAATACCATCGACGGTGGCGAGACCAAGACCCGAGCCTTTGCCGGTGGGTTTCGTCGAGAAGAACGGCTCGAACACATGCGGCAGCGTGTCGGGCGCGATGCCGTGTCCTTCGTCCTGCACCATGAGCGTGATCACGTTACCGGCAGACATGCCGACTTCAGCGGCGAGCACCTCATCGAGACGATCCTTGGCGATCACGAGTCGAAGTGCTCCGCCGCCCGGCATGGCATCGCGTGCATTCACGGACAGGTTCACCACCACCTGATCGAGTTGCGA
This sequence comes from Gemmatimonas groenlandica, assembly GCF_013004105.1. Taxonomy (NCBI): domain Bacteria; kingdom Pseudomonadati; phylum Gemmatimonadota; class Gemmatimonadia; order Gemmatimonadales; family Gemmatimonadaceae; genus Gemmatimonas; species Gemmatimonas groenlandica. Next base: position 726,858 of record NZ_CP053085.1, on the reverse strand, counting down.
CGGGTCGATCCACACGGACGAGTCGCCGGTGGTCACGTCCACTGTGAGCGCGATGTCGGCGCCGAGGAGTCGCTCCAGCATGCTGGCCATGTGCCGTACATGGTCGCCGAGATCGAGTTGCTGCGGCTCGATCGTCTGGCGTCGCGCGTAGGCCAGCAGCTGTCGTGTAAGTCCCACGGCGCGTTGCGCCGCGGCACTGGCCTCATCCACGTCGGCGCGCTTGCGATCATTGGGCGGAATACTCTCCTTCAGCAACGTGAGGTTGCCGAGGATCACCATCATGATGTTGTTGAAATCGTGCGCGATGCCGCCGGCCAGTCGGCCCACGGTGGCGAGTCGCTGACTGCGTTCTTCGGCGGCGATTTCGCTGCGCAGGTCGGTCAGGTTCACGGCGCTGGCCGACGCACCGATGATGCTGTCCCGCGCGTCGCGCAGTGGGAGCATTGTGACCGCGTACTCGTGATCGGGACCGAGGCGCATCGTTTCGGTGAACGTCTCGCCGCCCAACGCGCGCTGCCAGCTCCGTGCGCCATCCGCCTGCATCTGTGCCACGAGCTGCGACGCGGTGGGTGAGGCGGCCACCAATACACCGCCAGCATCGACCACGGCCACGGCATCACGCGCACCAGCGAAGTGCGCCTCGAGCCGTGCCGACGATGTGCGCACCGCCTCGAGAATGCGGGCGCGCTCCTCCGCGTCGGCGCGACGCTGCCCCACGGCGACCGCCAGCAGGATATGCGAGATCCCCACGACGAACGCGTACCCCTGCGCCCAAGCGATCTGATAGAACGTTTCGTCGGAGAGACCGACGAAGGGACCGCGCCCGTTGAGGGTGGCAAGCACGCAGGCACCAGCCACGGCGATCGTTCCCCACAGCGTCGTGCCCACGCCCAATCGGAACGCCGACCAGATGAGCAGCGGACTGACCACGACACCGAGTGGCGGCTGGAACGCCGAGCTGCTGGTGTACGAAAAAGCAACGAGGAGCGAGAGGGCGAGCGCTTCGAAAAAGAGCAGCCGTTCGAGAATTTGCTGTCGGGTCGTCGCTTCGGTCGCAACGACCTGCAACCGGCGCAAATGCATCAGCGCCGGCACGAGCAGCAGCACCCAGGTGATCTCCGACACCCACCACTGGAAGCCCTCCATCAACACCGTGCCACGGCCCATCGCCGAATAGCCGATGCCGCCGAGCACCGCGGCCAGGGGAATCGTGCCCACCGAGGCGAGAAGACCGAACCGGGCCAAGTCACCGGGCTGTTCGAAGTCGGGCGCGCGTCGGAGGACGCGCTCGGTGAGTTCGGTCGTGCCCCACTCGCCGACGCTACGCGCCACGATGAGGAGCAGCTGCACCGGCAACGTTCCCGCCACGAAGAGTTCGAGCGCACACCAGTTCATCACGGCGAGCGCCGCGACCATGATGGGCCGCAGCGTGCGTGGCGTGAGGAACAGCGTGAAGATGCCGACGGCCGTGGCGGGCCAGACGCCGAAGTTCGACCCGAACCGGAACGACGCGGCGAGGGGGGCGGCAACGGCGAGGAAATAGAGAATCGCGGCCACGATCGCCGACGGCCCGAAGCGCGCGAAGGCGAGCGCCCCGAGCGATTCACCGCGTCGCGTCGGTGCCGAGAGCGGCATCGAGCTGGTCATCCGGGGAATGTTCCGACCGGCGCGGCCAGATTGCAAGCAGTCAGCACGCGTGGGTTTACTCGGAGGCGATCGTTTCCAGCTCTTCCCAGCGGGCCATCATCGCCGGGATCGCCGACTCGAGTTCGGCCACCCGGCTACGGACGGCACCGAGGGCACCCGGGTCACGAACCACCGCCGGGTCGGCGAGTGAGACGTACCCCTGCTCCAGCTCCTGCTCACTCGCGCTGATCCGATCCGGCAGTGCCGCCAGTTCCTGCGTCTCCTTGTACGAGAGCTTCCGCTTCTTCGGCTTGACCGTGCTGGGGACCTCGACGCGCTTCGGCGGGGACGCCGTCACCACCACCGGTGCCGGCCGCTGACGCAGCCAGTCGGTGTACCCACCCACGTACTCGCGGATCACGCCCTTCCCTTCGAACACGAGCGTGCTCGAGACGACGGCATCGAGGAAGGCACGATCGTGCGACACGAGCAACAACGTGCCGGTGAACCCGGCGAGCAGCGCCTCGAGTACATCGAGCGTTTCGATGTCGAGATCGTTCGTGGGTTCGTCGAGGACGAGCACGTTGAACGAGCGGGTGAACAAGCGAGCCAGCAGCAGTCGATTGCGCTCACCGCCGCTCAAGGCACGAACCGGAGTGCGCGCGCGATCGGGGGTGAAGAGGAAGTCCTGCAAATAGCCGTTCACATGCCGCTGCTGTCCGCCCACCGACACGAACTCGGCGCCGTCGGCAATGCTGTCGAACACGCTGCGCTCGGGATCGAGCTGCTCACGACGCTGATCGAAATACGCAATCTCGAGATTCGTGCCGTGACGGATCGAACCGCTCTGCGGCGTGAGTTCCCCCAGCAACAACTTGATGAGTGTGGTCTTGCCACAGCCGTTCGGCCCCACCAATCCCACCCGATCGCCGCGCATGATGGTGGCGGTGAGCTCCGAGACGATCGGCTTGGTGCCGTGGTTGAAGCTGATGGCGTTGGCCTCGATCACCATCCGCCCTGAACGCTCCGCGTCCTGTGTCTGCGCCCGTGTCGTACCCACGCGCTCACGGCGCTGCGACCGCTCCACGCGTAGCGCTTCGAGACCGCGCACGCGTCCTTCGTTTCGCGTGCGTCGCGCCTGAATGCCGGTGCGGATCCACACCTCTTCCTTCGCCAAGCGCTTGTCGAATTCTTCCCACGACTTCGCTTCCGACGCCAGCATGGCGTCCTTCCGTTCGAGATACGTGTCGTAGTCGGTCCCGAAGTCCACGAGGCGGCCGCGATCGAGTTCCACGATGCGCGTGGCCACGCGGCGCAGGAACGCGCGATCGTGGGTCACGAAAATCAGCGTGAGACCGCGCGACGTGAGGTACTCCTCCATCCACTCGATGGCTTCGATGTCGAGATGGTTGGTGGGCTCGTCGAGCAGAATGAGATCGGGCTCGCACACCAGTGCGCGTGCCAGCAACGCCTGTCGCGTGCGACCACCTGAGGCCTGCTCAATGCGCGCCTCCGGGTCGAGCGCCAGATGCTCGAGCACCGTCTCGACGCGGATGTGCAGCTGCCAGGCGTCGGCCGAATCGAGGGCGCGATGCAGGCGGTCGAGCTCACGCAGGGCGGCGTCGGAGTGATCCGTGCTGACGCGGATCGACGCGGCGTGATACTCGGTCAGCAGGCGGCCGCGATCGCCCAACCCTTCGGCCACCACCTCGAACATCGACCCGGTGAGCGCGAGCGGCATCTCCTGGTCGAGCCGCGCCATGGTCACGCCGCCCAGCTTCACCACGGCCCCGCTGTCGGGCACCTGCGTGCCATCGAGCACCTTCATGAACGTGCTCTTGCCGGCGCCGTTACGGCCCAGCAGACAGACTCGCTCTCCGCGCTCGATCGCGAAATCGGCGTGGTTGAGCACGGGGGGACCCCCGAAGGCGACACTGACGTCCTGCAACGATACGAGCGACATGCCGCACATTAGCTTGCAGACATGGCCAATGCGACGGACACGCCCCTTTCGGATACCCGGGCGGTGCTGCTGTACGACGGGGACTGCGGATTTTGCGCGGGCAGTGTGCAGTTCGTGCTGGGCCATGAACCAGCAGCGGCCCGCGCGCGCCTGGCGTTCGCGCCGTTGCAGGGCGCGTTCGGCACCCGCGTGCGCGAGCAGTTTCCGGAGTTGGCCGGTGTGGACTCGGTGGTGTGGTACGACCCGGCCGTCCCCCGCGTACGAGTGCGGAGCGCCGCCGCCCTCGCGGCCTTGGCTCACCTTGGCGGGGTATGGGCCGTCGTCGCGGCGTTGGGGCATCTCGTCCCCCGCGTGCTCCGCGATGCCATCTACGACCAGGTCGCCCGACGCCGCTTCGAGATGGCCGCCCCGGCCTGCCTCCTGCCCACCCCTGAGGAACGCGCGCGCTTCCTTCCGTAGCGTTCCGTAGGGACGGTAGTTTCCCGCATGTCTCTTCCCCTCCCCGAGTACGACGGGCTCGATGGACTCGCCATCGCCGATCTGGTGCGCCGTCGTGAGCTGAGCCCGGCCGACGTGACCGAAGCGGCGCTGGCCCGCATGGCCGCCCGCAATCCGCGGCTGAACGCGGTGGTGCGTCCGCTCGACGCCATGGCGCGAACGATGGCCGCCAAGGTCGATCTCGACGCGCCGTTCGCCGGCGTGCCGATCCTGATCAAGGACTTGATGACGACCATCGCCGGCGTCCCCACCAGCAACGGGACCCGGGTGCTGCAATCCATCATCCCCGCTCACGACAGCGAACTCGTGTCGCGCTACCGGCGCGCCGGCGCCGTGTTCATCGGCAAGGCCAACACCCCCGAACTCGGTCTCACACCGTACACCGAAAGCGAGGCACTTGGACCGGCGCGCAATCCGTGGGATCCCACCAAAACCCCTGGTGGCTCGAGCGGCGGTTCAGGCGCGGCCGTCGCGGCGCGTATCGTGCCCATCGCCCATGGTGGCGACGGCGGCGGGTCGCTGCGCATTCCCGCATCATGCAATGGCGTGTTCGCCATCAAGCCCACGCGTGGCCGCATGCCCACCGGGCCCGACATCGGCGACGCATGGCGCGGCTTCGTGCAGGAGCACGTGATCACTCGCAGCGTGCGCGATTCCGCGGCGATGCTCGATGCCACCGCCGGCGAAGACGCCGGCACGCCGGTCGCCTGTCCGCCGCAGGAGCGCCCGTTCCTCGACGAAGTCACGCGCGAGCCCGGGCGACTGCGTATTGCCGTCACCACCTCACCGTTCTTCGGGAGTACCGTGCATCCCGACTGTGTGGCCGCGCTCGAAGACGCCGCCGCGCTGCTCGAGTCACTGGGGCACGACGTGATTCGCGCCGAACCCGTGGTCGATGGCGAGGTGCTGGCGCAGGCCTTTCTCACCGTCGTCGCCGCAGAGGCGCGCGCCGACATCGAGTGGATCGGCGCACAGCTCAAGCGCGCACCGCGCAGCGATGATGTGGAGCTCACCACGTGGGCGCTCGGTCTCGTGGGGAAGGCGGCCAGTGCGGCCGACTACGCCACGTCGGTGCGCACGCTGCAAGTGGCGGGGCGCACGGTGGGCCGCTTCTTCACCACCGTAGACGTGCTGGTTACGCCTACCCTCGGCGCCCCGCCGTTCACCATCGGGACGCTACAGCCTACCGCTGCCGAACGCGCCATGCTGCGTGTGGTCGCGGGTCTGGGCCTCGGCGGTGTACTCAAGGCAGCCGGATTGCTCAATGAGACCGCAAAGAAAGTGTACGGCTTCATTCCCTACACGCCGCTGTTCAACGTGACCGGACAACCGGCGATGTCGGTGCCATTGCATTGGAATGCCGCCGGACTGCCGATCGGTACGCAACTCGTGTCGCGCTTTGGCGACGAGGCCACGCTCTTTCGCGTGGCAGGTCAGCTGGAACGCGCCCGCCCGTGGGCGGGACGCATTCCGCCGCTCGTCTGATCAGACGGTGATTACACGCTGATCACATCTTGGTCGCGGGCTTGAGGGTCGCGCCAGCCAGTCGGCCGACGCCGCCCAGCGTCGTCTGCGCGGCGTTCAGGCCAAGACGGAAATCTTTGTCCGTGTAGGTCGACCACACGTCGGTGGGCTGGTGCCAGTGTGGATTCCACCCGTTACCGGTCTGCGTACCGCGCTCGTTCTCGCGCAAGCTGATCGCGGGAATGAGATCCTGGAACGGGCCAGAGTCGGTGTTGGTCATGTGCGGACCCACCTGTGCCGGATAGTCGGTGGCGTACTTCGTGTTGGATTGATGCAGCGCCCACGCCAGTTCCGACGACGCCTTCCACATTTTCGAGTTGATCTGAAACTCGATGTTCACGTCGGCTTCCGGACGCTGCTCCTTGGCCATAGTGCCGTCGGCCTTCGGCATGCCGTGGTCCCACATCATCATGTCGTGCTGGATCATGCCGAGCCACTTGGGCTCCGGATACTTGCCCGATCCCTTCGGCTCTTCGATGCCCTGCAGCTTCGCGCGCTGCTCGATGTACGCGCGCGCGCCGTTCAGGCCGGACTCTTCGTTGTTCCACAGCACGAAGCGAATGGACCGCTCGGTCTGCACGTCGGGATTGCTGAACACCCGCGCCAACTCCATCACCAGCGCCGTGCCTGAGCCGTCGTCATTCACGGCCTCGCCCCAGCCGATGCCGTCCATGTGCGCCCCCACGATGTACATCTCTTCCGGATGCGTGGAGCCGATCTTGGTGCAATACACTTCCTGACGCTCGCCCGGCGTGCTCGGCTCAGAATTCAGCGCACGCAGTTTCGGATCGGGCTGCAACAGGGAGTCGTTGTTCACGCCGGTGCGCGTGCGAATGCCACGGTTACGTCCACCGCCCGAGGCCTGCGTGGCCGGCGGACCGACTCGACGCAGCGGCGGCTGCCCAGCGGCCGGGGGCGTGGCAGCCGGGGGGCGCCGCCGGGCGCTCGGCCAAGGTGGGCGGCTCGTATCGATAGACGATGCGTTCCGTGTTCGAGCAGCCGTAACTCTTGAGCTGCGCCTCGATCCAATCCACCGCGTCGCGATTGCGCTTGGTGCCCTGCTTTCGGTCGCCGAACTGTGTGAGTCCCTTCAGCGTGGTCTTGTACTTCTCGAGGTCGAGGCGCGCGACCATCAGCGCGACCGGATCGGCGGAGTCGATCGGGGCAATCGCCGTAGGCAGCACCTGCTTCTGGGCAAGAGCGGGCGACGCCGTCAGGACGGCAACCACGGCCGAGACGGATAGAGAGGTAAGCGTGCGCATCGTACGCATGGTGGGGCGAGTGGAAAGGAAAACGTGGCGGAAAACGTGGCGGAAAACGTGTCGGGATCTTCAAACCTTTCTGACGGGCCGGGGCATCCAAGCGTTGAGGTCACTTATCAATACCTTTCCATGAGCCCCATGCTTATCGCCTCTTCAAGCTCCGCCCGGTCGACGTCGCGCGCAACCGGCTTCGGCCGGCGCCTCTCGGCCTCGATCACCGTGTGGATGCTCGTCCCCGCCGCGCTGACCGCACAGACCGAGCGCCGCACGCTCAGCGGGTCGCAGGTGGCGCTCTACAACGTGGCCGGCGAGGTCCGCATCGTACGCGGCGACCGACGTGACGTGCAATTCGAGATCACCATGCGGGGGCGAGATGCGAGCCGCCTGCGCATCGAGGCGGGTACCGTGCGCGGATTGCCGACGCTGCGCGTCATCTATCCCGATGATGACGTGGTGTATCGTGGCGGCCCCGAGCGCCGCTGGGGTGGCAGCACGGAAACGCGTATCCGCGACGATGGCACGTGGGGCGGCGACGGATGGCGCGATCGCGACGGCCAGCGCGTGCGCGTGAAAACCTCGGGCAGTGGCCTCGAGGCGTGGGCCGACATCCGCGTGCTGGTCCCCGACGGCACGGCGCTCGACAGCTATCTCCTGGTCGGCGAGATGAGCGCGACCGACGTGGACGCCGACTTGCGCCTCGACGTGGCCTCGGCGCGCGTTGCCGCCACCGATACCCGCGGCACGCTGATCATCGATGCCGGCTCCGGTGGCGTGTCGTTGCGCGGCACGCGCGGTCGTCGAGTGAGCGTCGACAACGGATCGGGCAGCGTATCGCTGGATCGTGTGTCGAGCGACGAGTGCACGGTAGACACCGGATCCGGCGGCGTCACGGCCACCGAGCTGTCATGCAAGCGGCTCTCGGTCGACGTCGGCTCGGGCAGTGTTCGTCTCGGGAGTGTGTCGGCGAACGATGTGTCGGTCGATGCCGGCAGCGGTGGCGTCTCGATCGACATGGTGTCGTCTCCGTCGTCGGTCAGTGTCGACGCCGGCTCCGGCGGCGTCACGCTGGCGCTACCCGAGAATTTCGGCGCTGACGTGGATATCGAAACAGGGAGCGGCAGCATCACCACCGACTTCGCGGTGCGCACGCGCACATTGGAGCGGCGCCACCTGCGCGGGACGATCGGCAATGGCGCGGGACGTGTCGTGGTGGAAACCGGATCCGGATCCGTCCGCTTGCGCCGATCGACGATGTAGTTGAGCCTTCGCGCCATGCACGAATTGGCGCAGGACGACGACACGCGGTCGTGGTGGGACGCCGCGCGGGGCGCGCTGCGCGGCACGAAGCACGATTACACCACGGGTCCGATCGGGCGCTCCATTTTCCTCCTCGCCATTCCGATGGTGCTGGAGATGATCATGGAGAGCCTGTTCGCGCTCTCCGATGTGTTCTTCGTGGCGCGCCTGGGCGCAAGCGCAGTGGCGACGGTAGGGCTCACCGAGTCGATGATGATCGTGGTGTACACGATCGCCATGGGGTTGGCCATCGCCGGCACGGCGGTGGTGGCGCGCCGAGTGGGAGAGCGTGATGCCGATGGTGCCGCGCGCGCGGCGGTGCAGATGATCACGCTCGGCGTGATCGCGTCGGTACTGATCGGCGTCGTGGGCGCATTGGCGGCCCCAGCGCTGCTGCGCGCCATGGGTGCGACCGATGACGTGCTCGCCACCGGCACGATGTTCACGCGCGTCTTGTTGGGCGGCAGCGGCACCGCATTCCTGCTGTTCGTGATCAACGCGGCATTTCGTGGGGCCGGCGACGCGGCGGTGTCCATGCGCGTGTTGTGGCTGGCCAACGCCATCAACATCGTGCTCGGTCCGATGCTGATTTTCGGCGTGGGACCGTTCCCCGAATGGGGCGTGACTGGCGCCGCCATCGCCACCACGATCGGCCGCGGCACCGGCGTGTGTTACGCCCTCTGGCGACTCACGCGCGGCTCCGGGCACCTGCGTGTCTCGCGCGAGCATCTGGTGTTCGAGTGGGACACCATGCGCGCGATGCTGCGCTTGTCGGTGAATGCCACCTTTCAGGTGCTGGTGGGCAGCCTGAGCTGGATGGTGCTCATCCGCCTCATGGCGTCGTTCGGCAGCGCGGCGATGGCCGGCTACACGATTGCGGTGCGCATGATCATGTTCGCCATGCTGCCCGCCTGGGGCTTAGGCAACGCCGCCGCCACGATGGTGGGTCAGGCGCTTGGCGCGCAAAATCCCGATCGCGCCAACCGCGCCGTCTGGACCGCAGCGCGCTACAACGTGGCATTTCTTGGGCTCATGGGCGCCATCTTCGTGATCTTCGCGCGGCCGATCGTGGCCGGCTTCACGAGCGATCCCGCCGTGACCGATGTGGCTGTGTACGGCCTGCGCATGATGGCGGCCGGCTTCCCATTCTTCGCCTTCGGCATGGTGCTCACGCAAGCGTTCAATGGCGCCGGCGATACGCGCACGCCGACCAACATCAACATCGCCGTCTTCTGGGCGTTCGAACTCCCGTTGGCGTGGCTGCTCACGACGCAGACCTCGATCGGCTCACACGCCGTGTTCGTGTCGGTATTGGCCGCCTATACGCTGCTGGCGGTCGTCAGCGCGGTGATGTTCCGCAGGGGGGCGTGGCGCACGCAGCGGGTGTAGCCGTGGGCACGATCGCGCTGGCGCTGTCCGGCGAAAGCGCGGCGCGAAGACTCTGCAGCAGGGACCCGCGATTGCCGAAGTCCCAGCCGGCGCCGTAGCGCAGGTCGGCAATCACAAATTGCGGGCTTTTCGGCTTCGCATTCGCCCGCGGCACGATCACCAACGTGTCCGTCCACTTCACCGTAGGCGGCTGCATCGCGTTGGTGAAGGCCATTACCGCGAAGGTCGTATCACCGCGCTTGGCGAGACGACGAATACCGAACGAGGTGTTTCCCTCGAAGAGGCTGCCGAACATGTCGCCCTCCACGAAAGGCGGCTTCTCGCCGGGTGCGCGGCGTGACGCATCATCACGTGCGTGGCGCGCCTCAACGAGCAAACCGACCAGTGTGGAATCGAGGTACGGCTGCACGGCATCGAGCGCGAGCGAGTCGGGAACACCGTCTACGCCGAGACCGTCCAGCAGCGTGTAGAACTGCGCGGCAGTCTCCGAAGGCGACGAGGGCGCGGACGGTCGGCAGCCAGCCACGGCCGACAGCGTCAGCGCCATGGAGGCCGCAGCCACTCGCAGTCGATGGTTGAACGACGCGTTCACTTGGGCATTCCCGGTTTGGCTCTGTTCGGCACCCGCGACGAGAGCGGCGCCGGTGCATACGATGGCACGAAACGACATCCCTTGGCCGGATCGTACGTGGATTCAACGCGTGCACACGACGCGGCGACGGCCCTCGGTGTCGGTGCGGTGCCCTGCTCCACCCACGCCAGCAACGCGCGCATGGCGCTCACGTACTGGGCATCACTCAAATAACTGTGCTCGCTATCCTGCGTGAACAGCTGCACCAGCGTCTTGGCTCGCCCCGCGCGCTCCATCGTGTGGCGGAATGTGCTCTCGAGTTCCACGAACGCGGTGGGATCGTCGATGGCATGCATCGTGAGCACGGGCACGGGAATACCACCGGTCGGATCGGCGTCTGCCGATAGTGTAGCGAATGCTACAGAATCGGCGACGTAGCGCGCGACCTTGCCATTCAGGTCCGCGCCGCCGGCGTAGGTGACGCCCGTGGTGGTGAACGGATTGGCACCGTGCGTCCGCTTGGTCACGATGTCCTGAAAGTGCCAGGTACCCCAATTCAGGTGTGCGATCAGCGTGCGCTCGGGCACCTTCACCGCCGCGAGAATCGTGGCCAAATGCTGCGCCTGCTCGGGTGAGCGCGCCGCCGCCGGCTTCCGCACGCCGGTGCACGCGTCGACCCGATCGGCCAACTGCACGCGCGTGAGCTTCGCGCCCACGGGCAATCCCTGCCACAACGGATACTGCGGCTCATCGGCGCGCGGATGATCGCCACACACCGCCTGATATACGACGCGCAGATCCATCCGGAAGTCGTACGACAGGCTGGCTCCCCCCAGCACGCCGCTCGTGAGCAGCACCGCATCATACGGCACGTGGCCCTGCGCATTACGCGCACCGAACAGCTCCGCCGTACGCGCCGCCACGCCGGCCCCCCACGACTGCCCGTGCAGAATCGTACGCTCGGGCACGCCGACCTGCGCGACAAAGAGCTGCCGCGAACGCTCAACATCTTCCGCCGCCGACCGCACCGCCACACCACCTTGATGGTACGTAGAGGCCACCACGGCGAAGCCCATGCGCGTCCAGATGTTCCACCGCGTCAGGTCGTCGGCACTGCCCTTGGCATCAGGAGCACCGAGGTCCGGCCCGCCATGCGCGTGCACCACCAGTCGCTTATTCCAAGGCGCTGGCATTGCGATCCAGTAGAACGCACCGGCGCTGTCCTTACCGAGCGAACACTGGACGGCAGCGGCGATGCCGTCCGGGCACGGCGTCGGGACGGCGCGCGTCTCCTGCGCACCCAGGGATCCGATCGCCAACGCGGCGGAGACGGAGGCTCGCCGAGCGCAACGCATCATAAAGCCAACCGTCATACCGCCAACCGGGCTGAGGCCATCTTCAATTCCTTGCGCTGCAACTCGCCGCGCAACAGCCACAGCGTGAACGCCGCCTGCAGCGTCATCGTGATCACCGAGAGATACCACACCTGCTTGATCTGAAAGCCCGGGCGATGCGACAACCACCACACCGGCACGGCGAACGTGATGAGGCGCGTGGCGCTGGCGATCAGCGACGGCACCGTATTGCCGAGCGCCTGGAACATGCCACCACAGGTGAAGCCCAACCCGGACGCCACGAAATTCCACGAGATCGTACTCAGGAACTGCGAGGCTACGGCAATCACCGCTGCTTCCTGCGTAAATCCCTGCACGAGTAATTCAGGGCGCCACTGACAGAGCAATGTGAGTAGCGCCATGGGGATGCTGCCCATGATCGCCGCCCACTTAAAGGTGTCGCGCACGCGGTCGAGATGACCAGCGCCCATGTTCTGCCCCGCCATCGGAGCCGCCGAGAACGCCACGGCCATCGCCGGCAGGAACATCGACTGCATGAGTCGCGAACCGATGCCGTAGCCAGCCTGCGCCTCCGCTCCGAATTGCTTGATGGCCGTATAGATCACGGCGGTAAACACGAACATCAGCGCGAACTCGGCGCCCGGCGGCACGCCGATCTTCAGCATGCGCGTAAGCACGTCGGTCCGCACCGACAGCAACTCGCGCTTGAACGTCACGTAGTGTTCGAGTCGCACGAAATACACGGCCGTCGCGATCACGCCGATGCCGATGGCCAGTGAACTCGCCAGCCCCGCACCCGCCACACCAAGCGGCCGGCCGGTGCCCCACCCCGCAATGAAGATCGGCGCGAAGATGATGTTCAGCACGACGGTGAGCATCTGCACCAGCATACCGGGCTTCACGATGCCCGTGCCGCGCAGGGCGCTTCCCATCGACACTAGCGCGAACTGTAGTGCGAGCCCGGGGATGTACCAGCGCAAGTACGACGTACCGGCCGCGATCGTCTCGGCGTTCGAACCGAGTGCACTCATGTACCGGCCGCACAGCGCATAGCCGCCAATCAGTGTCCCGATCCCGCACACGAACGCCCAGAGGACGCTTTGATTGAACACCAGCTCGGCGTCCGGCTGGTCCTTACGCCCCACCGCGTGCGCAATGAGCGCCATGGTACTCACGCCGAGAATCTGCGTGAACGACATGATGATGAACTGCACATTGCCGGCCGCGCTCACGCCGGCCACGGCGGCATCGCCGAGCCGCGCCACGAAGAAGAGGTCGACCAGGAAATACAGTGTCTGGAAAATCATGCCGAGCGCCATCGGCACGGCGAGGCGCACGATGTGGCGAGGGATGGAACCGGTGGTGAGGTCGTTCACTTGGCGAGCCACTCCCAGATGATACGTGAGCAATCCGCCGTGAGGGCATCGGCGACCGCAGGATCCGCGATGTTGCGCGTGAGAATGGCGATGGCGTACGGCGCCCTCCCCGGCGGATACACCAGCCCCGCGTCATGGCGCGTCGCGGTGATGCTGCCGGTCTTGTGCGCCACGCGCGTGCCCGGCGGCAATCCGGCGGGGATCTGCGTGTTGAAGGCCTGCTGTTCGAGAATGCGGAGCATGTCGGCCGTGGCGGTGCTGTCACCAACCCGCTGCGACTGGAGCGCGACAAACAGCATCACCAAATCGCTGGCGGTCGTCACGTTGTTCATGCCCTTCCGGAAGGCCGGCGTGTCCTCTACGCCGCGCAGCACCACGGTGTTTCGGGCGCCGAGCTCGCGTGCGAGCGCCGTGATCTTTGCGGGATCGAGCAGCGTGATCAGCGTATTCGTCGCGAGGTTGCTGGAGTGCGTGATCATGCGTTCGGCCAGCCACCGTAGCGACACGTCCTGCCCCACCCGCGCGTACACCGTACTGTCGCTGTCGTCGGCCGGGTCGAGCACGTAGGTGGACGAGTCGGCGATCGATCGGAATTGATTGGTGAGGCGGATCGTCTGGCCGGGGCGCAGCCGCCCCTTGGCGAAGGCGTCGTACAGCGCGAAGAGCACCGGCACCTTCATCATGCTGGCGGCGTGATACACCGTGTCAGCGTAGAGATCGAAGGCCACACCACGCTCGAAGTCGCGCATCGCAATGGACACCTGCGCCCCCGGCACTTTCGCCACACGAGCCCGGATCTGCTGCCGCACCGACAAAGGCTGCCGAGGGCCGAGCAGGCGGCAGCCGGTGCTGCCGACGACCGTCAGCACCGCCAAAAACGCGATCAGAAATCGAACAGGCGAACGTCGCATGATGGGAAGGCTGGCACGCACGCGGGCCGTCCGCAATCGCCCCGCCCGTTCGCTTGCCGCCTCACTTGCTCAAATCCCGATTGCGTGCTGATTTCCTCTTCTATGCGCACTCTCGCCCTGCCCCGCCTCTCCCCCCCGCGTCTCGTCGCCCTCGCTCTCCCTCTCCTGCTGGCGTGCTCCGCCAAGGGTGACGACAAGCCAGTCATCGGGCTGATCACCAAGACCGAGTCGAACCCGTTCTTCGTGAAGATGAAAGAGGGGGCCGAACAGGCCGCCGCCGCGCAGGGGGCGACGCTGATTGCTGCTGCCGGTCGCTCCGATGGCGACAACGCCGGTCAAGTGACGGCCATCGAGAATCTCATGGCTGCTGGCGCCAGGGCTATTCTCATTTCGGCCAGCGACTCCAAGGCGATCGTACCCGCCATCAAGAAGGCGCGCGATGCCGGCATCCTCGTGATCGCACTCGATAGCCCGACCGATCCGGTCGACGCGACCGATGCCCTTTTCGCCACCGACAACTACAAGGCCGGGCAGCTCATCGGCCAGTACGCCAAGGCGCGGCTTGGGGCGACCCCGGCCAGGATCGCCACACTCGACCTCATCCCCGGCCACCCCACCGGTGCGCAGCGCCACAATGGCTTCCTGAGCGGCTTCGGCCTTCCGTCGTACGAGAAGACGCGCAACGAACTCGCGCAGCCGCCGGAAGTGGTGTGCATGTCCGACGCCATGGGCGATCAGGCCAAGGGACAGACGGCCATGGAGAATTGCCTGCAAGCGCACCCCGACATCAACGTCGTATACACGGTGAACGAGCCGTCGGCCGCCGGCGCCTTCACCGCGCTCAAGAACGCCGGCAAGGAGAAGGGCGTGCTGATCGTCTCGGTCGACGGCAGCTGCCGCGGCGTGCAAAATGTCGTGGACGGCGCGCTGACCGCGACCGCGCAACAGTATCCATTGCGCATGGCCGAGTTAGGGGTGGAAGCAGCGATGGCGTTCATCAAGACCGCCAAGAAGGCGAGTGGATACGTCGATACCGGCGTGCAGCTCATCGCCAAGGACAGCGTAGCCGGCGTACCGAGTCTCAGTGCGGACAAAGCCCTCGGACTCTGCTGGGGCGATAAGTGATCGCACGACGGCTGGCTTTTGCCGGTCCGCTCGTTGCGTTGCTGATCGCCTGTACGTTCTTCGCGCTGCAGTCACCGCGCTTTCTCACGGGTGCCAATCTGTCGCTGGTGCTCAGTCAGGTCATGGTGGTCGGCGTGCTGGCCATCGGTCAGACGCTGGTCATTCTCACCGGTGGTATCGACCTCGCCTGCGGCATGATCATGGCGCTCGGCTCGATCGTCATGAGCCTCCTGGCGGTGAAGCACGGTTGGCATCCAGCCATGGCCATCGCTGGCGGCATGGGTGTCACCACCATCGCCGGCATGATCAACGGCCTGCTGGTCACGCGCATTAAGTTGCCGCCATTCATCGTCACGCTCGGCACAATGAATATTGCGTTTGCGATCACGCAACTGGTGTCGCGCGCGCAGACGTTTACGGACTTGCCCCCACTGCTCACCTGGCTTGGGCAGAGCGTGTGGGTTGGGAACACACCGATTGCCTACGGCGCCGTCGCCATGCTGCTGCTGTACGCGCTCGCGTTCGTCGTGCTGCGCGAAACGGCGGCAGGGCGCCATGTATACGCGGTGGGCAGCAACCTCGAGGCCGCACGATTGGCCGGCATCAGCACCAACCGCGTGCTGCTCAGTGCGTACATGCTCTCGGGCCTCTGCGCCGGCATTGCCGCGCTGCTGTCCATCGCACGCACCAGCGTCGGCGATCCGCAAAGCGGACAAACCGAGAACCTCGATACCGTGACGGCCGTGGTGCTCGGCGGCACGAGCCTCTTCGGCGGACGCGGCATCGTGCTGGGGTCACTCGTCGGCGCCATGATCGTGGGCGTGTTCCGCAACGGGCTCACGCTGATGGGCGTGTCGTCGGTGTATCAGATTCTGGTCACGGGTGTGCTGGTTATCCTGGCCGTCGCCACCGATCAGTGGTCGAGGAAAGCGTGAGGGTGTTGGCATGAGCGAGCAGAACGCACCGATGGTGCTCGAAGCACGCGGTTTGGCGAAATGCTACGGGCACGTGACCGCGCTCGATGGCGCCGACTTCGAAGTGCGCGCGGGCGAGATCATGGCTGTGATCGGCGACAACGGTGCGGGCAAGTCGTCGCTCATCAAGGCGCTGTCGGGCGCCATGATTCCCGACAGCGGCGACATCTGGCTGGATGGCGCACGCGTGCACTTCAGCGGGCCGATAGACGCCCGCCTTGCAGGCATCGAGACCGTGTATCAGGATCTCGCGTTGGCACCGGCTATGTCGATCGCGGAGAACTTATTCCTGGGGCGCGAACATCGTAGAGCGGGACTCGCGGGCTCGCTGCTGCGAGTGATCGATCGCCCACGCATGGAGCGTGAGGCCGCCGAGCATTTGCGAGAGCTCGGCATCAGCATTCGCTCGATCACGCAGGCGGTGGAGACGCTCTCCGGTGGTCAGCGGCAAGGCATTGCCGTGGCGCGCAGCGCCGCCTTTGCGCGACACGTGGTGATTCTGGACGAACCTACGGCTGCGCTCGGCGTGAAAGAGAGTGGCATGGTGCTCGACCTCATCACGCGGGTGCGCGACCGCGGGTTGAGCGTGATTCTCATAAGTCACAACATGCCGCACGTGTTTCAGCTGGCTGATCGGATTCACATTCAGCGACTCGGGCAGCGGGCGGCGCTGGTGAACACGCGCGACATTACCATGTCGGATGCGGTGGCGGTGATGACGGGGGCAACCGGTTGGCCGGCGTCTCGCGTGGCGGAAGCCGCCCAGGCCGCGTGGCCTTCAGCCTAATCGACGCGACGGGATCGACGCTCGGAGACCACCCGCAACGCAGGCGACGATCTCGGCACCGGTTGTGCACTGTACGCAGCGTCGGCGGCGATGCGAACCACGCGTCGCACGAGCCCGGCAACGATCAGCGTACACGACTTCACGGCGGAGATCACCATGGCGCGCACGAACGACGAGTCGGGGAAAGGCAAAGGACACGCGAAGGAACGGCAGGGAATGTCGGGCGGGCGCGGCGGACCCGGTAAGACGGGCAGCACCAAGTCGCAACATGCGAAGAAGGAAGACAACGGGTACGGCTCTACCGGTTCAAAGAGTTCCGGTGGCAGCGGGTCATCGGAGTCGTCCGGCGGCGGGCACGGCGGCACGCACGGCTGAGAGGGCCCGACACCCTCTAGCTCACTCCGTACGATCCGGCACCCCAGCTAGGGCCGGTTCTCGTACCATTTGAGATGTGCAGTCGCACTCCCGCTGCAGATCACGTCGGGTCGCGTATCACCGTTCAGGTCCGTGACCGCACAGCCAGCCGCAGCCATTCCTCCAGGGTCGAGCGGCGTCGTCGACCACGAGTCGGTGACGTCGTTCTCGAGCCGGTAGAGGTATACGCCCCGCTTTCCACCACGTTCGCCCACGATGATGTCGTCGCGACCGGTGCGCGAAAAATCACCCACCGAGATCGAGTGACCGTCGACGAGGGTCGAATCATCAGCCGCGAGGAGCACACGCGTACGGATGGACTTCATGAGCGTATTGCCCGGAGGACCGGGCCCATCTCACGCAGCTTCAGCAGCAGACCGTGATAACCGGATGTGTGACCCGGCAGGTTCAGGATCATCGCCTCGCCGGTACCTCACACACCTGTCCAGCGTGCCCCACTCGGACCTTCGCCAAGCATGGAGCCGACGGCTTCACCAATCGACCATGCGCCGAGCAAGATCGACAGCGCGGGCAGCGCCCGCAGCAGCTGCTGAGTCTGGCCCGCCGCGCCCACTTCGCGGGCGATTCGTGACAGCAGGACCGCCGGAATGCCTGGGCTGAGAGCCGTTCGGGTCAAGCGCGTCAGCACGCCTTGATCCTGCACGCGCCCGCCGCCGTAAAGTCGGCCGTGATGGAATTGAGCAGAGGCGGCGCTTCGCACGTTGGTGGTGCTGTGGTCGAACATCACCGCGTCGGGCACCCGCCAGAATCGTGCACCAGCTGCGCGTAGCTGCGCGTGCAGCGCAACTTCAAATAGGCCGTCGGCATCTGCTGGCAGCACTGCACGCAACTGCGCCGCGTCGTACGCCACGTTGATCGAGGGGAGGTCGCCGACCGAGCCCTCAGGCTCACCGCGAAAGAAGCGTCCGTATTCGATCAAGGTCAGCGCCCAGTCCGCAGCGCTGCCCGTGCTGCGTGCCACCGGTCCGCCGACGGCGGCAGCGCCTTCACGCCGATGCGCCTCGATCAGAGCGTCGACCCAGCCGGGCGCCGGCACACAAAAGTCCTCGGTCAGCGCCACCAGCCTACCACGCGCCGCGCGCACCCCCAACAGGCGCATCTGCGGTACCGTGCTGCCGACCCGGCACTTCACGACACGCGTGTTCGGCGTGGTGAGCGCTCCAGCGTCGCGCGCCGTCGCGAACAGCAATTCGATTCGTCCAGTCTGTAGTGCCGGCCCGAGCACGCGAAGAAGCTCGGTCGGCGGCCCCGACGGCCGCGACCCCGCGACCACCACACTCATCGCAGGCGTCGGCACTAGTACAGCTCCTGGCACGAATGGCCCGGTCCGAACCAGTAGCCGAGCCATTCGCCCATGCCCCAGAACGCACAGACCCCGCACAGCGCGAGCGCGGCTCGCGGCAGTAGACGGCGATTCGCGGGGTGCTGCCAAGCGCGGCGGAGATGTCGAGACATCAGCAACGGCGGAACGGCGGGTGCGAACAGGCGAAACAACCACTTTTTCCCGCGCGATGCACGTCGCACGCGCGTCGCGCCGAAGCAGCGGCCGTAGTGAAACCGCCGCACGCCGAACGCGATAAACGGATAGTTCGTCAGGTGCCGCACGCGCATCGATGGCCTGATCACCAATCTGCCGCCCGCGGCGCGAATGCGCTCGTGTACGAACGGCTTGTTGAAGCCCTCTGCGGCCAGGATGTCGGCACAGGTGTCCGTCAACGCTGCCCGCCGATACGCGACGTTGTTGCCCGGAAGATCGCCCTGCGTGTCTCCCGGAGTCACCGGAGGATTGAACGCGCCGTACTCGAACAAATAGGCGGATACGTTGCCGGCGCTTCCGGAGCCGGCCTGTAGTACGACGCCGCCCACGGCCGTCACGCCCGGATCGGCAAAGCCCTCGATGATCTGATCCGCCCAGTCCGGGTCAGCGGCGTCGCTCGGGTCGAGCATCGCGATGAAATCGCCTTCGGCCTGACGGATGGCGGCCGCCTTCAGCGCCGGCAGGTTTCCACCCGGTAGCGAGATGTGACGCGCCTGCGGCAAACAACGATGCCGAATCATCGCCATGCTGCCATCCGGGCTACCGTCCGCGAGAATGACGTCCAGCTCCGACGCCCGGTGCTGGGCCGCGAGCGAGCGAAGCACCTCCTCGAGCGTCGCGGACGGCGTGCGCGCGGCCACGATCACGCTGAGTCGCTTCTGCTGACGAATGGGCGCGGCCGGCATGTTTTCGCTGCGCGGCTAGACGTCGCTGTCCACGTCCGCATCCGAACTGCGCCCACGCGCAAGACCTTCTGGCTCTACCCGGACCTCAGCGACCGGCACCACGGCAAAGCTAT
Source organism: Gemmatimonas groenlandica (assembly GCF_013004105.1). Classification (NCBI taxonomy): domain Bacteria; kingdom Pseudomonadati; phylum Gemmatimonadota; class Gemmatimonadia; order Gemmatimonadales; family Gemmatimonadaceae; genus Gemmatimonas; species Gemmatimonas groenlandica. Next base: position 707,430 of record NZ_CP053085.1, on the reverse strand, counting down.
CCGCCGAGTAGCCGGGATGTTCCTTGGGCTCCTCCCAGACCCGTCCACCGACCATCGAGCGCACCAGAGGCACGGGCTGGAACGCGATGCTCGGCCACATGAACACCTCGGTCGTGCACCAGCACTTCTTGGCGCTGATCGAGGCGCGTAGCTCACGTGCCTTGGGTGAGTTCCACAGTTCCCGAAACGATGACTGTCGCAGGTTGCCCAGTGGTTCATGCATCTCGCACACGGAGACGTCGCCGTTGGCATACACCACGCCCGCCAGCACGCCGGCCTTGCACGGAACGACCTGCCGACTCTGCAGGACGGACTCGGTTTTGGCCCACTGCAACATTGGTTCGATGATCGCACCAAACCTGCCTTCATCGCGATCGCGCCACACCGTCCGCACATGGTCGGAGAGCGCTCGGTAACGATCGATCGGCGGCGTCAGCAGCTTGGGATCCTTTCGGTCGCCTCGGATGATCGCAAGGTTGTGGTGATCCATCTGCGGACAGCGCTCATGCAGATACTCGGTCAACTTCCAGATCTCGCCCATGTTCTGGTTGGTGGCCGTCGAAATCGAGTGAATGCGCAGCCGTGGATCCTCGCGCTGCAAGGCGGCGAGCATCTCGTAGGTTTCCATCGCCTTCTCGAACGACTTGTCGTTGCCGCGGAACTTGTTGTGGTACTCCGGCATCCCGTCGAGCGAGATCTCGCAGGCGAAGAGCATCAAGTCTTTCTCTTCGAGCACGCTACGCAACGCCGCTTCGGTCTTGTCCGTGAAGTAGCCATTGGTTGGCACGTAGACCTGCCGGACCCCATTGTTGCGTACGAATGTGCGAACGATCTCCGCGAACTCCTTGCGAATGAAGGGCTCGCCACCGGACAGATTCAAGTTGTCGATCGGGCCGAGTTCGGCGCTCAGCTTCTTGATTTCGTCGAGCGTCAGGTCGTCGCGCTGATTCAGTTCCCGCCAGTAGAAACAGTGGTCGCAGGTCAGGTTGCAGATCGAGTTGATGAACAGCACGAGAAACGGCGGCGTGGTGCCATCAACGGGCAGGTACGCGTCGCGCGTCAACCGTAGGTGTCTACGAACGCGGTCGGTGAGAGCAGGTTGTTTCATGGGTTCTCGGTGCATCGCACGACGGGCGAGCGGTGTGCGGTGGCCCAAGGTTTGGTTCAGCTCGGGCTCAATGGCAAGCGCAGTTTGTGGGATCGGAACGACGCATCGATGTTCTGCACCCACGGCGCCGAACGATCCTCGGCTGCGGCGACCAGCAACTAGACGATTCGGGATAGAGAATTCACTCTAGGTGCCCGTAATGTAGGCGGCGTTCCCCTGCCTTGGTAGCATCGGTGCATCGGAGCACGTCGGCCGCGTCCTGGTTGGCCGCGGCCGGGAGGACCGAAAGGAAGTAGTGAGCTCGGTCCCGCGTGCCCGAGCTACTTCGCCGCCGCCGGAAACGCCGGCAGTTTGGTCACATCCCGCTGATCATGCTGAATGATCACCGTCGCCTTGAGATTCTTCGCGATCCGCTTGAAACGATCGATACTCGCCAGCGATGCCGCGCGATCGGTGTTGAAGGTGGGCACCCCGTCGCTCTCGTAGTTCTCGCGGAAGTGCGACAGGTCTCCGGTGATCAGTACGGGCCCCATCTCACGCAGCTTCACGAGCAGACTGTGATGACCGGGCGTGTGTCCCGGCATGTTCAGAATCATCACGGATCCGTCGCCAAACACGTCCTTGTCGGCCGCGAGCGGTTCGACCTTGGAGCCGCCGCTGATCCACGGCGCGAAGTTCGCGGGGGTGGTGGCAGCGGCGAGTTTCGGATCGTTCAGCGCATCCCAGTCGCCTTTCCCGACGAGCAGCGTGGCCTGCGGGAAGAGCTTGGCCTGCCCCGTGTGGTCACCGTGATAGTGACTGATGCCGACGTACTTCACACTCGTTGCCGGGAGCTTGAGTTCACCCAGCATCTCCACCAGGCTCTGTTTGGGCGCGGTCGCGCCGGGCCCCATGGCGAACCCGGTATCCCAGATCAGGTAGTCGTCGTTGTGGCGCACGAGGTAGCAGCTGTAGGTGAGCTGCACCATGAGTCCACTGAAGGCGAACGTGTCGGAGAACCGCAGACCCACGTCGGTGGGGAGCGCGTTCGTGCCGCACGACATGCGCGTGAGCGTGACAGTGGGCGCAGCTTGGGCCGCGAGGTGGGCCGTCGGCGAAGCGAGGGCAGCCACGATGCTGGCCATGCGTAGCGCAAAGGCCGGACGCAGGCGTGCACTGACGGTGCGGAGGGAGCGAGTCATGCGAACATCTCGGCCAGAGAAAATAGTGAAGCGCCTACCGGAGGCTACCGGAATGCGTGTTCGAAAAACGAAGGCAGATCGAGCACGAAGGACTCCGCCATGCCCTGCGGCTGCCAGCGTATTGTGGTGCTGAGCACCTCGCCAGGATCAGCCGCGCCGCTCCAGCGTGAGACGTTGCGCGCCTCAGGGTGCACGACCCAGTACTCGCCGACGCCCTCGCGCAGGTACAGATCGCGCTTGATCTGGTAGTCGAGCAGCGGATTGGACGGCGACACGACCTCGACGGCCAGCAGCAGATCGCGCAGATGGTAGGGGTACGGGGCGCGCTTTCCCTCTGCACGCTTCACCACGTACACGTCGGGCTGCACGCGATTGCGATTGCGTTCGCCGCGCCAGACGTTGCTGGGTGAAATCATCACCTTGCCGACATCGCTGTTGACGAAGTACGCGGACAGGCGATAACTGAGTTCGAGCGCGACGTCCTGATGTCCCTCGTTGGGCGAGGGGGTCACGTGAAGCAATCCGTCGATGAGCTCGTAGCGCTGGCCGTCATCAGGCAGCGCGTCGAGCATCTCGATGGTCCAATCGGCGACCAGTGCGGGCATGGCCATAAGCTGCGATCCTCGGCGCGGGGTTGGCAAGTACGCATCGCACATCATGCCACGTCGCGCCGTCGCGTCCGTCACCGTTTCTATTCGACTGCCATCATCTGGCGTGCCCCGCACTACACCTGCAACTTACAAAAGCCCGACGGCACGACCGAATTCGCGACGCCGTCCGCCCCACCTCCCGCCCCTGCCCTCATGCGCCGTCTCGCCCTCCTGCTCGCGCTCGCCTCGTCGAGCGCCTGCATGCACGCTCCCGCGCAACTCTCCGCACAGTCATCCGCGACGATGCCGGCCATCAACGACCTGCCGAATCCGTATCGCACGGTAGCCGGTTGGGCCAAGATGCCCGAGGGGCGCACTTGGGGCTCCACCAGCGCGGTGGCCATCGACAAGGACGGCAAGAGCATCTGGGTCGCTGAACGGTGCGGCGTGAACAACTGCGCGGGCTCGCCGCTACCGTCAGTGCTGAAGTTCGACGACAAGGGCACCCTCGTCACCAGCTTCGGCGCCGGCATGATCCTGTCGCCGCACGGCATCCACGTAGACAGAGACGGCAATGTGTGGGTGGTCGACTGCGCCTGCACACTCGGCGCCGCCGCCACCGCGCCGGCCAACGTGGGCAAGGGCCACCAGATCTACAAGTTTTCGCCCAAGGGCGAGTTGCTCATGACGCTCGGCACGCCCGGCGGCGGCCAGCGCGACACGTCGTACTTCTGGCAGCCCAACGCCGTGATCACCGCACCGAACGGCGACATCTTCGTGGCCGAAGGCCATTCGTCGCGCAACACGTCGAATGCGCGCGTGTTCAAGTTCGACAAGAGCGGAAAGCTGCTGAAGACGTGGGGCTCGTGGGGCAAAGGCGCGACCGAACTCGATCAGCCGCACGCGCTGGCTTTCGACTCGAAGGGGCGGCTGTTTGTCGGCGATCGCGGCAACGACCGCATCATCATCGTCGATCAGGACTTCAAGGTGCTCGACACGTGGTACCAGTTCAGCCGCCCGAGCGGCATCTACATCGACAAGAACGATGTGATCTACGTAGCCGACTCGGAGTCGGGCTCGGTGAACCCGCCGCACGTGGCGTGGAAGCGCGGCATGCGCATCGGCAGCGCGCGCGACGGCAAGGTGACGGCGTTCATTCCCGACCCCGACGACACAGCCCCCAGCACGAGTTCGGCTGAGGGAGTTGCGGTCGATGCGGCTGGAAACATCTACGGCGCCGAGGTGGGGCAGAAGGCGCTGAAGCGCTACGAGAAGAAGTAGCAACCGAGCGTTCGGCTATGCTGTGAACATCGCCTGCAGCACGACAAGAATCTTTGCCTGCGTCGGTGCCGTCAGCACACCGAGCCGCTTCCCTATTCGTTCACGATCGACTGTACGGATCTGATCGAGGACGACGTGCCCGTCTTTGCCGGCAAATCGACACGAGACGCGAAACGGATAGGGATGTCCGCCGGTCGTGAGCGGCGCCACAATGAATGTCCCGAGTGCCGCGTTGAGTTCGTCCGGCGAGACGATAACGCACGGCCGCGTCTTTCGAATTTCACGGCCGCGTGTGGGGTTGAGCTCGACGGTGTATACCTCCCCTCGGTGCACGGAGCCGGCGGTCACCATGTCCACTCGGACTCGTCGAACACCGTTGCCGACGGTTCGTCCAACAGCTTCGACGGGCCGTACTTCGTGACCGATTCGGCCCACCCGGCGCGGGGGGACTCGACCGAGGTGATGATCAACGCGCCGCCTTGCACGCGGATCTCGACGTCGTCGGTCAGCCCAGCCTCCTCAATCAGCGGCTTCGCAAGACGCACTCCGCGCGAGTTGCCGATGCGTACGAGTTTGCCTTTCATGCGCCTCCCAGTAGTGTACCCACAATGTAATCACTACCGAGGTATCGGAAAAGGTCGCGATTAGTGTCGCCGCAGCTGACTACGGCCGCGCCACCACGAAGTTCACCACCAGCGAATCCGTAGCCGGCGCGGCGATCGACAGGCTATCGCGACGCACGGTGATGGGCGGAAAGGTTTCGCGCACGCCAGCCGTGACGGTGACTTTGACGCACCCCATGAACGGTATTCCTGGCGTGACGAACCCACTACGATACCGGCCGTTAGCGTCTGTATTCGCGGTCCCATACGTGTTGGCCGAACCGGAGCAGCTGCCGTTGTAGGACGTGATCGCGACAATCGATGGGGCCACGGGCAGTCCGGCGACATCGACCACGCGACCCACGACGCGAACCGTGGGATATCCGTCCTCGATGTCCGTGATCGATTCGCACGACAGAAAGGCCGTGCAGCAGAACGCCAAACAGTAGTTGATCGATTTCATCACGGCGCCTCCGTGTCATTTATTCGGGGTGATCTATAGAAACAAACGCCCTTGGCATTGGTCTGCCAAGGGCGTTTGCCATTCCGTTACGGCTCGACGTAGCGCCCTTACTTCTTCACCGGGAGCGCCAACGCCGTGAGCTGCGTTTCGTTCTCCGCGCCGCTCGCGAACACGATGTACTGCCGCCCCTTGTGCAGGAACGTCATCGGCACCGCCGTCGTCTTCGAGGCGATCTCCACCGCACCCACTTGTTTGCCGGTGGTCTTGTCGAGCGCGTACAGCTTCGGTGCCTCACCCGGCGCGCCACCGCTGCGGCCGGTGCCGTAGATCAGCAGCGTCTTGGTCGTCATTGCCTGCGCCTGTCCGCGTCCACCCTGCGGCGGCAACGTGACGCCGGCAAACAGCGGATCGCGGCTCGTGACTTTCAGCATGCCGGCGTTCGGTGCCCACCACGACTTGTCGCCGCTCTTCATGTTGTACGCCGTGATGCCACCGTATTCCTTGGGCTTCACGATCGACACGCCACCGATGATCGAGCCGCCGGCGCGCGCGGCGAAGTCACCACCGCGCTCACGCACGGGACCTTCGTAGCCAGCCGGTGCCGGCAACGCGCCGAGCAGGCCGCAGCTGTTGCGCGGGGAGCTGTAGTCGAACTCCGAGCACGGATCCTTCTGCAGCTGCGCGGTGCTCATGCCCGTGATCGACGCCACGTACAGCATGCCGGTTTCCACGTCCACCGTGGCGCCACCGTCGATGTTCACGCCACCGCTGGCACCGGGCGCGTACCACGAGCACTTGAGTCCGGTGCTCCCCTTGCCGTCGGCCGCGGCCGGCGGAATGAAGTACGGCCCCATGCGGCAGCGCTTGGCCATCTTGAGCGCCGAGTCCTTGATGGCCGGCGTGTAGTCGATGAGATCGGCCTCGACGAGACCCTGCTGAGAGTACGCCGCTGGCTTGCTCGGAATCGGCTGCGTGGGCGACGAAATCTCGCCCGGCACGTCGCTCTTCATCACCGGCGTTTCCACCATCGGCCAGATCGGCTCGCCAGTGGCACGATCAAACGTGTACACCCAGCCTTGCTTGGTGGTCTGCGCAATCACCTTACGCGGCTTGCCGTCCACCGTGATGTCCATCAGGTTCGGCGCCATCGGCGTGTCGTAGTCCCAGATGTCGTGATGCACCATCTGGAAGTGCCACTTGCGAAGACCGGTCTTCGCGTCGAGCGCCACGAGCGAGTTGCCGTACAGGTTGTTGCCTGGGCGATGTCCACCGTATTCGTCCATCAGCGGCATGCCCACCGGGATGTACACGAGGCCGAGCTGTTCGTCGGCCGCGTACGGCGCCCACGCGTCGTTCTTGCCGACACCCTTGGTGCCGTTCTTCGAGCCGTTCTTCCAGGTGTCGGCACCGAACTCACCGGGCTGCGGCACGAGGTTGAACTTCCACGCCTGACGTCCGGTGCGGATGTCGAAGCCGCGCACGGTACCCGTGACGTTGTGCGTGCGAATCGGGTAGTAGCCGTGAATCGACGAGTTGCCGACCACCAACATGTTGCCGACCACCATCGGCGGCGAACTGGCGGCGATCTGTCCGGCCGCCGGGTCGAGACCGACGGTACCATCGGCACCGATCTTCTTGACCGGGTCCCACGTTTCGCCCGGCTTTGCTTTGCGCATCGGCGCAGCGTCGGAGATGATGAGCGGACCTGAATCATCGACCGCCAGCGGCACCATGGGGTAGCCCAATCCGTCCATCAAGTCGACCACACCGTTCTTGCCGAACAGCGGATCGGGCTTCCCCGTTTTCGCATCGAGCGAAATCAGGTGATAGCCCGGCGTGACCAACAGCACGCGTTCAATGCGGCCGTCGGTCCAGTACGACAAGCCACGACCGGCGAACTGACGCGGCGCCTTCTGCCAGCGAATGCCTTCGTCCAGGCGATACATCCACAACGTCTCGCCCGTTTCCGGATCAAGCGCGGTAGCCACGCGACGCGTGCTGGCCACCGTGAACAGTCGACCATTGGCGAAGATCGGCGTGGTGCGATAGTACTCGTCCTTGCCGAACGCACTGGCCTTCCACTCCCACGCCACCTGCAGCGAATCGAAGTTGCTGGCATTCACCTGCTCGAGCGGCGAGTAGCGCGTGCTCCATTGGTCTGCTCCCCAATGGCGCCATTCGCCGTACGCGTTGCCGCGCACGAGTGGCTTGCCCTGTTGCGCCACCGTGGGAGCGACACGCGTGAACGTGGCGCCGACAACCGCGGCGCCCGCGATAAGCGCAAATCCGGCCAGCCGTCTGGTCCTGCGTTGCATCATCTGATCTCCGTCAAAACTGCGGGACGAGTCTGAACCTGCGTACTTCCCAACGATCTTCCAATGACGACGGCGCCTGATGCGGCACGTTGTTCGGCGCGTTGTTCGGCGCGTTGTTCGGCGCGTTGTTCGGCGCGTTGTTCGGCGCGTTGTTCGGCGCGTTGTTCGGCGCGTTGTTCGGCGCGTTGTTCGGCGCGTTGTTCGGCGCGTTGTTCGGCGCGTTGTTCGGCACCGGCTCGATACGCACCGTCTTCAACCAATCCGGCTCGGCGTTCAACTCCACCCTCCCCGCCGGCATGCCGTTCAGCTTCAGGATGTACGCGGTGACCCACACGTACTCCTCTTCGGTAAGCGTGCCCGGTGCCGACTTGGGCATCAGGTTGCTCAGATAGCCATACAGGTCCCACAACGGTCGCCCGAACCACTTCAGCTCGAACGCAGGCCCCATGTGCGTCGCCGTGGTGTGACAGCCTAGGCAAGCGCCGTTGAACACGTTCTTGCCCTTCGCAGCCTGCGCCGCCGTGTACACACCTTGCGTGGTTGACTTGGGCGCCTGCGCTTGGCTCCCGCGCGGCGCGAACAGCGCGGCCGCGCACACCAGCAACAGTCCGGTGGCGGCCGACTTCGACACGGTGCGCGCGCCCGACAGCTTGCGCATCACACCAGAAATCCCCCACGCCACCCCGATCACGATCAACACTCCCATCGCTCCCCGCATGACATCCGCCAGAAACAGCGCATCGAGCACCGGAGGCGTGAACCGGTACGTGCGCAACGTGGCCGCGCGCTCGAGCAGCCAATGCCACGCCTCGTGCGTGATGAACGCCGACGCGATAATTACGCCCATGCGCTCGGGCACCGCGCGCGCGAACACCCAGCGCAGCGCCGGTATCGAAACCGCCAACACCGCCAGCTGCGCCAGTTCGACGCCCACGTTGAACGCCGCGAGCGACGTGAGCAAATGCGAACCGGCAAACTGCAGCTGATCGCGCAGCGCCGCGGAGAATCCGAAGCCGTGTACCAGTCCGAACGCGAACGCGATCATCCAACGCTGTTGCACGCGCGCGCCCACGATGTTCTCGAGCGCCATGTACACGATGGAGCCGGCGATCAGCACCTCGACCAGCGGCGGGAACCACAATGCCGTGGGTGCGAAGCCCATCGCCGATGCCACCAGCGTAATCGAGTGCGCGATCGTGAACGCGGTGACCACACCGACCAAGGGCCGCATGGCACGAATGGGCAGCACCAGGCACAGCACGAACAGCAGATGATCGATGCCGCTGAACATGTGCGACATGCCGGTCAGCACGAAACGCCACGCGGCATGCCACCAGCGCGGGTCGAGACGCACCTCGCCCGGATCGCCGTCGAAGGTGATCACCCGTTCGGCGCCGGTGCTCAGCAGCAGCGTGACCACGGTGGTGGTGCGGAGCCCAAGGTGCGCCCACTTGGGCTCCAATACCAAGTCGGCGTCGTCGGCTACGATCACGCCGTTCGCGGGCACGTCGAGCAGCACGTCGAGCAGCACCTGCCCCACCGGAATATCAGTGGTCGCCGGCAGCGGTAACGTCTGCACCGCGCGCAAGGCGCTGTCGTACGCATCGAAGGCGCGATCGCTGGGCAACGCGGCACGCACCGCCATCACCTGCGGGGCGCCCAGCACCCGATCGCCCACGCGCAAGCGCAAGCCATCGGCGATCCACAACTGGGCGGCATCGCGCAGCGTGGGTTCGGCTCGCGCCACATCCAGCAACCCCGCACCACGCGTGGGGAACGACACATCACGCATGCTCTCCAGCGGCACCCGCACCAGCACGCGCACCCGCGCGCCGTCTGGCTTCACGAACGTGCGTACGACGACCGTGGCCGGGATCTCGTGCGCCTGCGCACGATGTCCCGGAACGATGATCAACAGCAGAGCGAGCAAGGATAAGAGAAAGGGCATCGCGACGCGGGCGGCGATTCTCTGGACAGGCGGGATGAGGCGCGTTACTAAGGAGGGATTCGCGGCACAGCCGCAATTGCACGAACATACCATCCCGCCCCGGAATCCACACGGGGTCCTACCCCTGATGGAGTTCCTGATGGAGATGCTGATGACGAGGAAGCGCAATTCACTGCGCTGGACGGCGCTGATCCTGACGGTCGGTGCCCTGGGTGTCGCGCAAGCGTCGCTCCGCGCCACCGACCGGCAGACGGTGCAGGCGCCGCGGTTCGAAGTCGATCCCGTGTGGCCCAAGCCGATGCCCAACCACTGGATTCTGGGCTCTGTGATCGGCGTCGGCATCGACAGTCGCGACCACGTGTTCATCATCCACCGCGGTGATTCCACGCTCAATCAGCGCACCGAGGCGGGACTGAACGCCAAGCCGCCCATCGGCGAATGCTGCGCCTCGGCCCCGCCGATTCTCGAGTTCGACCCCGACGGCAACCTAGTGAAGGGCTGGGGCGGACCGGGCGAGGGGTACGTGTGGCCCGGCTCTAATCACGGTGTGGCGGTGGACGACAAGGACAATATCTGGATCGGCGGCAACGGCCCCACGGACTCGCACATCCTGAAGTTCTCGCACGAGGGGAAGTTCCTGCAGCAGATCGGCACGCCCGGCCAGGGATCGGCCAGCAACGACAGCACGCACTTCGGTCGCGTGGCCAAGATCACCTTCGACCCCAAGGCCGGTGAGGCCTACGTGGCCGACGGCTACGGCAACAAGCGTGTGGCCGTGCTCGACATGAACAGCGGGAAGCTCAAGCGCTTCTGGGGCGCCTACGGCAACAAGCCGGACGACGCGCGCCTGCCCCCGTACGATCCCTCGGCGCCGCTCGTGCAGCAGTTCCGCAACCCGGTGCACTGCGCCGAGCCGACCACCGATGGTCTCGTGTATGTCTGCGACCGGCCCAACGATCGCATCCAGGTGTTCCAGAAGAACGGTAAGTTCGTGAAGGAAGTCCGCATCGCGCCAGCCACCCGAGGCGACGGTTCGGTGTGGGATATCGCCTTCTCGAAGGACCCGGCGCAGAAGTACATGTACCTCGCCGACGGCAAGAACGAGCGCGTCTACGTGATGGACCGGCAGTCGCTGGAAATCCTCACCAGCTTCGGCGACGGCGGGCGTCAGCCCGGACAGTTCTTCGCGGTGCACAGCATCGCGACCGACTCCAAGGGCAACATCTACACGACCGAAACGTACGAGGGCAAGCGCCTGCAGAAGTTCCGCTACAAGGGCGTCGGTCAGGTGAAGCGTGGCAACCAAGGCGTGGTCTGGCCGACGGGGAAGTAACCGCAGATCCCCTGCTTGAGAACAAGAAAGGCCAGCGCGGGGTTTGCGCTGGCCTTTTCGTTTCCTCCGAAACAAACAACAACAAAAACTGCTTACCGCAGATTTGCGCCGGAACGGCGCGAATTCGCTCGTGCCAATCCGCGTACGATTCGCGCAAATCCGCGGTAAAGTTGCTTTTGTTTTGAAAAGCGGTGCGACCTGAACTTAGGGAATCACACCCGCGCACTCGATTTCGACCTTGGCGCCTGGCGATACGAGGGCGGCGACCACCACGGTCGAGCGGGCCGGCGGGGCCGACGGGAAGAACTCGCGATACACTGAATTCATGCCGCCGAAGTCCTTCACGTCGGTCAGGAACACGGTACACTTCGTGGCGTTGGCGAGCGTGGTGCCGGCCGCCTCGAACACTTTCTTGGTATTCTCCAGCGCCAGGCGCGTCTGCCCCTGAATCGTGCTGTCCGGCGCGGTGCGGCTCATGCCGAGTTGTCCCGACGCGAACAGCATGTTGCCCACCCGGATACCCGGCGTGAGCGTGGGCGACGCACTCTGCCCTTCGGGAATCACCGGCTGGCGCGCCGCCGTGGCTGGCGCCTTTGCGACTTGCGCCAGCGCCGTGCCGGCGAGCAGCGTACTAGATAGCGACACCGAGATGGCGGCAGTGGTAGCGAAAACGAACGAACGACGCATCAGCAATCCTCCAGGAAGACGGGAGCGGGAATCATATGCCCATGTTCGACTTTGTGTGCACGGCTTGTCAACAGAGCTTCGAAGCGTTGGTGCGTGGCAGTACGCCGCCGGCCTGCCCGGCTTGCGGCAGCACGGCCCTCGAGAAGCAGATGGCCCTGCCCTCCATCAAGACCTCGTCCACGCACGGTCAGGCCATGCATGCCGCCAAGAAGCGCGACGCGGCGCAGGGCAAGGACCGCATGCACGAGCAGCGCAAATACGAACTGAGCCACGACGACTGAGGGCGCAGGGCCCGGTCGGCGTGGCTCAGCAGAATGCCGAGTCCGGGCGCTAGTGGACTAGCAGGACTTGCACTTGTTGCTGTTCTTGGCGCCCATCTTGACGAGTAGGTCTACCGTCTCGAGGAAGGGAGGAATGCGCTGCACCGGACCATTCGCCATGTCGGTGGTGGTCTGGCCACGACGGCTGATCGCCATGATGTCCCCGCCTTTGCTGGCGAGATACGTGATCAGCTCATTGTCGCCGCGGGCCGCCGCATGATGAACGGCGTTGTAGCCGTTATGGTCGCGCATGTTCACATCGACCTTGAGCTCTTCGATCAGATACTTGGCCGACGCCATCCACGCGTCCGGCGCATGCCGGTGCGAGTTGGCCGCGAAGCCTTCACCGTAGCCCACGCCGGTGGCCGCGTGAATCGGATACACGCCCGGACCGCCATCGGGAATCGGCGCGAGCCCCGACGGATCCTTGCCGCCGGCCGCCGCATCATCTCCGCCTGAATCGTCGCCGGGCAGACGGCCCGTCGGCTTGATCGTCGGGATCGTAATATCGGCACCGTACTTCACGAGCAGCTTCATCGCCGGCACATCGGTACCGTACGCGGCACGCCAGAACGCCGTGGCGCCCACTGTGTTCACGCCCAGCAGATCGAAGTTGTACGACATGAACCACAGGTGCTTCTTGAGGCGCACGTTCACGTCGGCGCCGGCCTTGAGGAAGGACTCCATCAGGTCGAGGTATGACGTGGTCTGCTGCAACTGCGCGGTCGGTTGCGGATAGAGCGACTTGGCCGCCCACTGCACGTTGATCGTGGCGTACAGCGGCGTCGCCCCGGCGTCGCTCTGCAGCTTCACATCGGCGCCCTTCTCGAGCAGCATCTTGGCCATGTCGAAGCGGCCGTTGATCGTCGCCATGAGCAGCGGGCTGGTATGATCGCCCTCGCTGACGTGATTGAGCTTTGCACCGGCTTCGAGCAACCGCGCGACGCACTCGTCACTGCCATCACGCACCGCGAACAGCAGTGCCGTGAGTCCCCCCTTGTTGCCGATCAAGTCGCCATAGGTCGGGCCACGATTGTTGAAGCCCGTCTGCGGTGGCGGCGTGGGCGCGGAATCGCGCTTGACCGGTGCACCGGGCGCCGCCGGTGCGGCGGCCGCGGGAGCCGGCACTGCAACCGCTACACGCGGCGTCGCCGGAACAGCAGTCGCAGCCGCCGCAGCAGGACCAGCACCTGCCGCAACACCAGGGCCAGCCGCTGCCACCGTCGGCGCCGCATCGGCCGCCTTCATCGCCGCCACCCGGCGACCGCGCTGCACCAGCATCGCGCGCTCGGCCTTTTCCTTGGCCGAGATGTCCTCGATCTTCGACGCCAGTTCGAGATTCGCGCCGCGCTTGATCAGAATATCGAGTGCGGCCAAGCGATTGCCCGAGGCCGCCCACATGAGCGGCGTCTGTCCCCACGCGCCTTCACGCGTGTCCACCGGCGCGCCCTTGTCGAGTAGCGCCGTGACCGTGGCCGCATCGCCGTTCGATGACGCAAAGTGCAATGCCGTCACCGCGCCCGTCGTCGTCACCGCATTCACATCGGCGCCAGCCGCCAGCAACGCCTTCACCGCCGCCGCGCGTCCGTTGCGCGCCGCCAAGTGCAGCGGCGTGTAGTTGCCGTTGCGCGTGACGGCATCAACGCGCGCGCCGGCGTACATCAGCATCTGCGCACCACCGGCATCGCCACGCTGCGCCGCCCAATGCAACGCGGTCATGCCGTCGGCCTGCGCGGCGTTGACATCGAGTCCCTGCTTGATCAGCACGCGCACGCGAGCGCTGTCACCCCGCATGACGGCGTCGGCCACCGGCGATTCGTCCGTCGGCATCCGCGCCGCGCCCAGTGCCAGCGAGGCACCGAGCACCGACGCGATCACCGCGAGGCGATAGCCGCTCCGCAATCCGGACTTAGGCATAGGAGTTCAAGTTGAGGGCACCCGTGGCGTCACCGAACTTCGTCTGATCGTTCAGGCCGAGCGTGTGCATCATGCTGAGCATCGCGTTCGCCATCGGCGTGCCATCCGGCGCCTTGATGTGCAGGTTGCCGGCCAGCTGTCCTTCGGCCTTGCCCAACAGGATGAGCGGGCAGCGGCGATGGTTGTGCAGGTTCGAGTCACCCATCGGCGAGCCGTAGATGATCATCGTCTTGTCGAGCATGTTGCCGTCGCTTTCCTGGATGTTCTTCAGCTTGTCCAGGAAGTACGGAAGCATCGAGACGTGGTACTTGTTGATCATGTTGAAGTCCTTCACGCCGCGCTCGGTACCGCCATGGTGCGAGGCCGGATGGAACGGCTTGTCCGTGCCGCTCTCCGGGTACGTACGGCTGGAGCCGTCGCGACCCATCTTGAACGAAAACACGCGCGTGATATCCGCCGCGAACGCCAGCGCCTGAATGTCGAACATCAGCTTGACGTGCTCGGCGAACGAATCGGGCACGCCGGCCGGAGCTTCCGGCAACTCGCGCGGATCGCCGCTCTGGTTGCGCGCTTCCACGCGCTGAATGCGGCGCTCGACTTCGCGGATGTCCTCGAGATACTTGTCGAGACGATGACGGTCGTCAGGCCCGAGGTTCACCTTGAGCGACGACATCTCGCCCGACACGAAGTCGAGAATGCTGCGACGCGTGCGACGGCGCTCGGCCCGCTCGGAACTGGTGCCACCGACACCGAACAGCTTCTCGAACGCCACGCGCGGATCGCGAATGACGGGCAGCGGCTCAGTGGGTGACGACCAGCTGATGGAGTCGGTGTACACGCAGGCATAGCCGTACGCGCACCCGCCCGCCTGGTCGACGTTCTCGATGCACAGCTGCATGGACGGGATCGGCGTGTCCTGACCGAAGCGCTTCGCATACAACTGATCGAGCGACGTGCCGACCTTCACATCCGAGCCTTCCGTCTGCTTGGCGTGTGCCTGCGTGAGATACGTCGCGCTGGAGCGAAAATGGTCACCGCCGATTTCGTTCGGCGACGAGGGTTCCGCTTCACGAACGTCGGTGTTGCTGATGATCGTGAGATAGTCGCGATACTGCTCGAGCGACGACATCGCGGTAGGCGCGAGGTCGAACTGCTTGCCGGCCGCCGCAGGCGACCAGAGGTTGAGCTTCGAGCCCAGTTCGTTGCAGCCGGCCGCACCGTGCACCATTTCGATGGCGACGAGGCGAGGCGCCTTGTTGGCGAGGATGCGCGAGCCACGTCCGGTCGGGATCATCGCATCCAGATACGGCAACGCGATCGTGGCACTGAGGTTCTGCAGGAACTGCCGGCGGGGCATCGCCTTGCCGCTGAGAAAATACATGGTGTGGCGTCTCCGGTATCGTGAACGGGGGTGCTAATCGTTTGCGAATGAGTTCTACGAATGATCAGCGAACGCCGGGCGCCGAAACGCCCTTCGTCCCCGAGTCAGCCTGCTCCATCACTTTCTTCAGCCGGAACGCGTCGCTCTTTACGACACCGACGATGAAGTCCTGCATGCGATAGTTGTTCGCCTTCACCTGCGCTTCGATCTTCCGCACCGCGGGATGATCGTAGTACTCCACACGACGGCCCAAGGCATACGCCATCAGGTTCTGCGTGAAGTTGCGCACCAGCGGCGTGGGCCGCTTGAGCAGCGCCTTCTGCAGTTCGAGCGCGTTGGTGATCTTCGTACCGTCGTAGAAGTCGCCACGGGTGTCGAGCGGGGTGCCGTTCTCGCGAATGCGCCACTGGCCGTTCACATCGAAGTTGTCCATGGCCAGGCCGATGGGATCGATGAACACATGACACGACCGGCAACTCGGATTGGCGCGGTGCTCTTCCATACGCTCGCGCGTGGTGAGCATGCGACCTTCCTTGCTGTCACCCGTCTTCTCGAGATCGGGCACGTTCGGCGGCGGCGCGGGCGGCGGCGTGCCCATGAGCACTTCCATCACCCACTTGCCGCGCAACACCGGCGACGTGCGATTCGCATGCGACGTCAGCGTGAGCACACTGCCATGCCCGAAGATGCCGACGCGGCCCGAGTTGGCCGGATACTCGACGCGACGGAAGTCGGTACCGACCACGCCCGGGATGCCGTAATGCTTCGCGAGATCCTCGTTCACGTACGTCCAGTTGGCCGTATAGAGGTCGAGGAAGCTGCGGTTCTCGCGCACGAGATGATCGAAGAACAGCTCGGTTTCCTGCACCATGTCGTCCGCCAGCTGTTCCCGAAAGTCGGGATACTGCAGCGCATCAGGATGCACTTTTTCGATGTCCGACAACCGCAGCCACTGCGCCGCGAAGCGCGTGGACAGGGCGCTGCTGCGCTTGTCGGCGAGCATGCGCTTGGTCTGTGCGATCAGTACCGTGGTGTCAGTCAGCAGACCGCGACGGCCCAGCGATACGAGCTGCGAGTCGGGCGGAGCGCCCCACACGAAGAACGAAAGACGCGAGGCCAGATCGAGGCCATTCACCGCCACGCGCGAGCCCGGCTTCGACACCGCCGGCATCTCTTCCACACGGAAGATGAAGTGCGGGCTGGCCAGCAACGCTTCGACGGCGGTGCGAATACCGAGTTCGAAACCGCCGTCCTTGGCCCCGGCGTCATAGAACGTGAGCAGTCCCTTCAGATCGTTCGGCGCGAGCGGGCGACGATACGCCTGCGCGCCCAACCGCGTCATGATCTTCTCGGCGCACGGACGCGCCTCGGACGGCGTGAGCGGGCGGCAGCTGAAGATGCGACGACGGCTCGGCGTATCCGACACACCGGTCGGATTGAACGGGCCCGTGACGGCGAACATCTGCACGTGCGACTGCGTGGTGATACCGGCCTGCGAGCCGATCTGCGTGTCGGCAATGCTGTGCCCGATCGGCGCGATATTGTCATTCACCGGACCTTCGAACGTCCGGATAAACGCGGCCGTGATGCGCTGCGGACCGGCGCGCACCGAGATCGGCTTTGTGCGGATCTCCATGCCGTTCGGGTCGGCCTGCGACATGCCGCGGTCGACATCGAGCACCGCCATGCGCTCACCATTCACCGAGATTTCGATCTTCTCGTCGAACGGTGCGGCTGAACCGAACAGCTGCCCCGTAGGAATGGCGTGCAGCGTGATCGTGAACACGTACTCACCATCGGCCGGGAACGTGTGTGTCACCGACGTTCCGCCGCGCGTGCCGGCCGGTGCGCCTTCGACCGGATCAACCTGCGACGCCAAACGCGCAATCTTGTAGCTCGACGTGCTCACGCTCGCCTTCGGGTCGCCCACCGCGAGGCGACTGATCTCGCTGGCCGCGTCGAGGTAGGAGTCGAGCAGCGTGGCCGACGGCATCTGCACGTCGGCGATGTTGTCGAAGTTGGCGCTCTTGGTATCGAGCGGCAGCCAGGATTCGGCCTTGATATCCACGCCGAGGAGATCCTTCACGGACCGTTCGTACTCGGCGCGATTCAGACGCTGAAAGGTGCGCGCGCCGGGATTGGGATTGAGCGCGTAGCGCGCATCCATCATCCGTTCGAGGGTACCGGCGAGCACGTCGAGCGTGTCACCACCCGGCTTCGGACGACCCGGCGGCGGCATCATGCCTGCACGCAGCTTGCCGATCATCTTTTCGGCGAGCTCAGGACTGCCGTTGATGTTCGCCATGTCGAAGCCCTGCAGCGACAGGTTGCCCTGTTTGCGCTGCTCGCTGTGACAGCCGGCGCAGGTCTTCTTGACCACGTCGGTCAGCGCCGAAGGCGCGATCGCGGACGGGGCGGGCGATAGCACCGGATGCCCCAGACCGCGCCGCGTCGGCGCGGAAGCTCGCACGGGGGGATCCGAAAGCGGGGCGTCGAATGAAGCAGACGAGGCGAGCGGCGATGTCAGCGTCGGATTCGCGGCGGGATCAGGTCGATCAATGATCGCGACAGCGAGGAGCGACAGGCCACCAACCGAAGCGGCAACCAAGGATTTCATCCTCGGAACTCCGGGCTCAGGCGGGAACGGGCAGGATACGGCAACGTACGTGGATGCTGATTAACGCACGCGAAGTGGAAAGTGCTGAGATATCTATGAAAGCTATCGCGTTTTTGCCGGAAGTGAGCGCTTGGGGTACCGATTCTCAACACTCTTGCCCCGAATCTCGTTGGGGGGCATATACGCGGTACCCGGGGGCATCCCTGCCCCTTTCCCACCTGGAGGACTCTCCGTGCGCCCCTGCTGGATGCTGTCGGCCGCTGCTGTGGCCGTCTCTCTGAGCGCTGTCTCCCCCCTGCACGCTCAGACGCGCCTGAATCCCGTGATCGACCTGATTGCCAAGAAGCAGCCAGTGTTCGGTCTGTATGGCCCCGCCAACCGCCGCGCCCGCCCCGGCCAGCCCGCGCTGTCACCCGACTCGATCAAGTCACCGGCCCAGCTCGCCACCGACGCGCTCGGCTACAAGAAGGCCGACTACATCTTCGACGGCAGCATGGAAGGCGACTTCGACGCCGCCCTCCCGCAGTTCGCCGCCTTCGCGAAGGGTATGAGCGACCAGGGTGCCCTCCAGAAGGGTAAGGCGCCGCGTTTCACGCACCCGATCTTCGTGAAAACGCATGAAATTGCCCCCGATCCGGCGCTGGCCGCCAAGCGCATTGGTCAGCAGCTCAACCTCGGCGTCACGGGCATCGTGTTCGTCGGCGTGGAGAGCCCGGAAGAGCTCAAGCAGGGCCTCGCCGCCATGCGTTTCAAGTCTCAGGGCGGCACGCGCTCGGACGACGTGGGTGACGCCCCGGCCATGTGGGGCGTGACGCCGACCGAGTACAAGGCCAAGGCGGATCTGTGGCCGCTCAACCCGAAGGGCGAGCTGTACAACTTCACGATCGTGGAGAGCAAGGCCGGCCTGGCCAAGGTGCGCGAGATCGCCGCGGTGAAGGGCGTCGGCGTGCTCTTCCCGGGCGCGGGCACCCTGCGCGGCGTGTTCAGCACGACGGATGCGGCCGGCAAGCGCACGTTCGACGAGAAGGGCTGGGAAGCGGCAATCCAGCAGGTGCTGGCGGCATGCAAGGAATTCAGCGTGCCGTGCGGTTATCCGGCCGGTGCCGCCGATATCGAGATGCGCATGAAGCAGGGGTTCAGCGTCTTCGTGATCGGCTGGGGCGAGCCGGGCTTCAAGGCGGTTGAGATCGGCCGCGGCGTAGCGGGTCGGTAACACACGTCGCAGTTCGCTTTATACGCAAGCGAACAAAGAAGGCCGCCGATGCAGTTCGCATCGGCGGCCTTCTTCACGACTTCAATCGGCAACCGTTACGGGTTGCGGTCGAGGCAGCCGGTGAACTTCGGGTTGTTCCGCTCGATGAACGGAACAATCAACGTCACATCGGTGCCGTAGTTGTTGCCCGGGCGATAGCGCATGGGGCCCGTCGGGAACACCGTCGCTGCCGTACGCTGGTACTGCCGGATGAGCCGGCGCATATCGCCAAGGCGATGGCCGGTGAGGTACAGCCAGTAGGCGCGCTCCTTGAAGAGCATGTCGACGGCCGCGGCCTGCGTGGTCGGCGACGCCGCCAGCGGAGCGATGGCCGTGCTGAGACCGGTGGCACGCAGCGTATTCAGCTGCGCGAACACGGCATCACGATCGCCCTGCGTCGCGCCCTGCAAACGCGCTTCCGCTTCGATGAGTCGCGCTTCGATACCGTCGGCCAGCGTGAACGGCGCGGACTGCGACGTGTACTTCTGCTGACGCGGCAGGTTCGTGCTGGTGCCGTCGAAGCCAAGGTTCAACGTTGGCACCCAAGGCACACGCGGATCAGCCGGCGTCACGAGGTAGTCGATACCGTTGATGCCTTCGTTCGTGGTCACCGTGTATCGCGTGCCGGCATTGTACATCGCCGTCCAGAGGCCGTTGGTCTGACGACCGGTGGCGATCGAGTGGCTGAGCACGTACTTGTAGGTCGTGAGCACACCGCTCACGGCCGCTGCCGCCGCTGCGAACTGACCCTGGTCGAGCAGCACGCGCGCCTTGCCGATCTGGGCAAGACTACGGTAGTTGACGCCCGTCGCGTTCGTGAGCGCGGTGTCCATCGACGCGAGAGCGCGGGTGTAGACCTGCGCCGTCGTGAGCGGATCGCCGTACTCGAAGTCACCGCTCGCCGACACCTTACTGAACGGAACGCCCGAGCAATACCCCTCACCGAAGGCGGTCTCGGCAAAGCCGCGAATCGCGTACATCTCGCTGAGTGAGTCCTTGACCGCGGCCGTCGTGGGCTTGACCACGATCCACTTCTCGATCGCGGCGGCCAGACCGGCGCGCGCCAGCTGCAGCTGATTGTACGTGGTGTTCACGGCGCCACCGAGCACCTCGTTCGAGTTGCGCCCATCGGTGTTGTACCGGTCGGCAAAGGTGTCGGTGGTGTTCAGCTCATCGCCGAGGTTGCCCGAGACGACGACGAAGCCGTCCTGGGTGCCGGAGTACGAGACGATGAAGTCCTGCATGGAACCGTTGCGCAGCGTGGTCACGCCAAGGCTGCCGCCAATGGCACCCTCGGCGATCACGTCAGGCGTGGGGACCGAGAGAAGGTCCGAGCTGCACCCGGCCACCGCGAACGCGGCAGCCATGGCGCCAACTGGACGGATCACCCGGCGTGCGGAATTAAAGAATCGCATGGATGTGGGTCGTCTCAGAAGGAGAAGTTCATGCGCAGCGTCATGATGCGCAGAGGCGGCGTGGAGAAGTACTCCTCGTTACCGCGGGCGTCGTTGTTGGACTGCGCGGCTTCAGGATCGACGCCGGTGTAGTCCGTGATCACGCCGAGATTGCGGCCGGTGACGATGACGCTCCAGCGCGACGCGCGAACCGCGTTGGCCCACTTGGTCGGCATTTCGTACGACGCCGACAGTTCGCGGAAGCGCGTGAACGCGCCGTTCTCGAACATGCCCGTGTACACCGCCTGCGACGTCGCCAACGCGTTGGCCTGTTCCTGCAGCGAGGCGCTCTTATCGTAGCGGCCGCGGCAGGTCACGCCGTTCATGCACTGGTGACGCAGCGTGTTGTTGAACTTCTTGAAGCCCCACTTGCTGTCCACCTGACCCGAAATCTTGAGCTTCTTGTTGAATAGCTCAAGAGTCGGCGAGAACGCGATTTCGCGCGTGGGGAAGGTGTTGCCCTGGTACACCGCCGTATCACCACCAACGGGTCCGAACGTCAGCTCGCTGAGGTCCCGGTTCGCGTTGAACGTGATGATGCCGTCGTTGTTCTTGTCACTGAAGTTGATCGGCCGGCTCCAGAGTCCGAACAACGGATAACCCGGACGATTCTGCTGCGTGTCGCGATTACCCGACGCGATCGACGAAACACCTTCGCCAAGCTTCGTCATCCGGTTCTTGTTCGTCGAACCGGTGAACGCGAACGAGAGTGCCGCGGCGTCACGGTCGATGATGCGCTGATTCCACGTGAACTCGACACCCGAGTTCTTGATGTTGCCGATGTTTACGAACTGCGTGGTGAGACCCGACAGCGACGGCGCGATCTGGCGCTGAATCAGGGCGTCCGTCGTGCTCTTGCTATACGACGTCACTTCGATGTTCGTACGACCGGAGAACATGGCCACGTCGAAACCGAATTCGGTTTCGGCCGAGTATTCCGGCTTGAGGTTGGCGTTACCGAGCGAGCCGAGCGATGCGGCCGGGGCATCGCCACTGGCCGTCGTGAGCGGACCCGGCGAGTAGAAGCGCACGGCGTCGGTCGCACCCGGGATCTGCCCCGACGCGCCGTACGTACCGCGCAGACGCAGCGAGTTCACGAACTCCGGGAGCGGAAGGAACGTCTCGTCGGAGATGAGCCACGACGCACCGAGCTTCGGATAGTACACAGCGCGCGTGTTGGCACCGAAGGCGCTGGCGGCGTCACGACGCACGCCGCCCGTGATGAACAGGCGATCGCGCAGGGCGACCTGCTGCTCCACGTAGTAGCCGAGCGTGCGACGCTCGTTATACGTCTGGGTGCTGGAGCGCGTCGCGGCGGATGACACCGTGACACCGCCCGGCGGCAGGCCGATACCGGTACCCGACGTGAGGCCCACGGCGTTGCGGATGTACTGCATACCGATGCTCGTGGTCGACTTCATCCAATCGGTCAGCTGAAAGGTGCCGGTGGCACCGTAGTCTGCGGTCTGCTGGTTGATGTCGACACGCTGGCTCTGGATGTTGCCGGTACGGACCGTGCCCGTATTCGGGCCTTCACCGACCTTCGAGATGAAGAAGTCGTTGCGGCCGGTGTAGTCCGAGCCGATCGCGGCGCGGGTGGCGAGCCACGTGGTCGGCGTCCACTGGGCGGACACGCTGTTGATGAAGCGATTGAGCCCCTGCTTGGTGGTCTGCGAGAGCACATCACCCAGCATGAAGGCGCGATAGCCGCGGAGCGAATCGCCCTGCGCATCGACCAGGTCGGCGCGCCACGGGCCGCCGAGGGCGAGCACCATGAGGCCGTTGCCGTTGTCTTCGTTCTGCGGCAGGCGCAGCTCGCTGTTCACGTAGCCGGAGGATGCCTGCACGAAGAGTCCCTTGCGGAGCTCGGCGTTCACGTTGGCGCGGAAGCTGTTACGCGCCAAGGCGTTCGGGCGCACGATGTCCGACGGCAACGCGGTCACACCGCGGCGCGCCTTGAGTCGCGCGATTTCGTTGTCGGGCAGCTTGTAAATGCCCGTTTCGCCTTCGGTCTGACCGGAGACGAAGAACTGCACCTTATCGTTGCCGCCCGACGCCTGCAGGTTGTACTGCCGACGGCTACCGTCGCTGAGCGGGGTCAGGTTCGGATCGTTCAGGATGTTGCCGTGCGAGAGCGAATCCACGGACGTACAGGTGCCGAGGGACACGGCCGTGAGCAAGCAGGGCACGGCCCGGGTTGGCGAGGCCGCGGTGCGGCCCCACAGCGTCCACAGGTCGGGATATTCAGCCGTGTTGTCGATCTTGCCGTTCTCGACGCTCAGGCTGTAGTTCGTCTTGCCCGACTTACCGCGCTTGGTCGTGATGACGACCACGCCGTTCGCCGCTTCGGTGCCATATAGCGTGGCGGCCGACGGACCCTTCACGATTTCGATGGTCTCGATTTCGGAGGGGTTGATGTCGTCCAGACGCGACGGGCCCGAACCACCAACGCCAAGAGCGTTGTTCGTGGTCGAGGTGGCACGCACACCGTCGATAACGACGATGGGATCGTTCGAGAGCGAGAACGAGTTCTGGCCGCGGATACGGATACGCGAGCCGGTACCGGTGGCGCCGGTCTGCACGACCTGCACGCTGGAGGTACGACCCGAGAGCAGGCTGCCCATGTTGGACACGGGGAGCTCGGCGATCTTCTCGGCCACGTTGATCTGCGCCGTGGCGTTCGCCAGTTCGACCTTACGCTGCTGGCCGGTCACCGTGGTGACGACGGCGGCGAGCGAGAAGGCCGCCTGCTTGATCTGGACGTCGGCAACCACCGGCGTGGCGCCGACCGTCACCGTGATCTTCTGTGCTTCGTAGCCGATGCGATTCACATCGAGCGTCACGGCACCAGTCGTGGTGACGCGAAGCGTGTACCGCCCGTTATCGGCGGTGAGCGTACCGTTCTGCGTGCCGGAGACCAGCACACGTACCTGGGAGACCGGGTTCCCGGTGGCGGCGTCGGTGACGCGTCCGGAGATAGTTCCGCCGGCAGCCTGCGCTTCGAGGCGCGGAGCCGCAAGCAAGGAGGCGCCGACGAGCCCGGCAAACAGGGCAAGGCGGGCGCATACAGCGGCCAGTGGGCGGCGATAAACGGAATGATGTGGCGAGCGGATTCGCTCGCCACGATCAGTCGCGACGGGTCCGAACAATCGCATCTCGTGACTCCCTCAGAGAGCTGGATCACTCAACGGCCACCCAGTGTGGCCGAACATGGCCACGGCCAACATCCATCGCTCGCCTGACGGCGGGCAATCCAGTTGGCCATGCCACTACGGTGCACGGGCGTCGAAACACCCGATAGGCGCGAGGGGAACGGAAGGACGCTGCGGAAATCGCGCGACGCTCCCGGGTACGTGACACGCACGCGGTGGGAACTACAAGGGGATGAGCGGCACTACGCGGGACAACAGTCCGAACTGACAATCCGTCACCGAGGGCTGCGAAAATCGGTCGCGCCGCTATCGAACTGGTGTAGGACTGATACAGTAGGACCGCGAGAGGGTACGGCGCGGTACATCCCCTGTCAATATCGAACGGCATTAAGCGTGCTCTGAATACAACAATCGCATTCCCGTCGACGGACGAAACGTCCGCCGACGGGGACGACGGGAATTACGGTACCAACGGTGATGTCGGCGGTGGTGCCGGCAACTCGAACTTCAGCGTCGACATGGTTGCCGAATCGGACACGAGGGCCGTCTCGCCCGCCGGCAGCCCATTGAGCTTCAGAATGTATGTAACGGAGGTCAGGTACTGCTCCGGCGTCAACGTGCCAGGCGCATCGTCGGGCATGGTCGTCCGGATCTGCTCATACAGCTCGAACAACGAACGACCGACCCATTTCGTCTTGAAGTCGGCGCTGGTGACATCTTTCGATTCGTGACAGCCCGAGCATGTGGCGGTCCACACCTTCGCCCCCTCGACCGCCTGGGCTTCGGTATACAACTTGGCGCTGTCGGCTACGAACATCGCGGCGCGCAGCGGAGGTACGGCCAGAGGGCGCTGCGCGGACATCCGGCTACCACCGAAAACGCTGGCGGCGACCACCGTCGCGAGAAATGCGCTGGGAAGAACGTTGCTGATCGTCATGGCCGATCAACGTGCGTCGCGGGCAGAACGCTGACAAGGTGTGACGTGCGCGGCATCTCGTGATCCTTTCGTAAAAGTCGATTGCGATTGTGCGGGCTTGTGGACATTTTCGCCCCATGACGCTTACCCCGCCTGACCACGAACGTTTGAATCCCGCTGAGGATCCCATGGAGGATCCCGCGCACGAGCCCTCGGCCCTGCCCCGTCGCGACTTCCTCCGGATCGCCGGTGTCGGCGCGGGCGCCTTGCTCGCCTCAGGTTGCGCCTCCGCTGGGGCCTTTGCATCAGCCGCCCCGGTGCGCGGCATCGAGCGCGGTCGAGCGAAGGACGGCGGCGTCGGGCATGTCGTCGTGATCGGTGCCGGCGCCTGGGGCGGATGGACCGCCTACCATCTCCGCGAGCGTGGCGCCCGCGTCACCCTCATCGACGCCTACGGCCCCGGTAACTCGCGCTCCACCAGCGGCGACGAGACGCGGGGCATCCGCTCGTCGTACGGCGATCGCGCGACCGGTGAGCTCTGGACCCCGTGGGCACGTGCCGCGATCGAGCGCTGGCGGCTCTTCGAGAAGGAATGGGCGCCCGTCTTCCGCACGTCGTATTTCCACCAAACGGGCGATGTGATCATGCGGGCGACGGCCGAGCCCTTCATCACGAAGACGCTCGAGCTCTGGAAGGCGAACAACGTGCCGCATGAGGTGCTCAACGGCGCCGAACTGCGCAAACGGTATCCGGTCATCAAGGCCGATGACATGACCATCGCCATCACGGAGCCCGATGCCGGCGTCGTGCGCTGTCGGGCCGCGACGCAGGCGGTGGCCGCCGTTGGCCAAAAGATGGGAGTGAAGCTCGTCATCAGCCGAGTACGTCCCGGCCCGATCGTGAACGGCTCGATGGATGGCGTGATCCTCGAAGACGGCACCACCGTACGCGGCGATTCCTATGTGTTCGCCTGTGGACCGTGGCTGCGCAAACTCTTTCCATATATGGAGAACAGGATGCGCGTACCCATCGGCGTCGCCTGTTACTTCGGGGTGCCGGTCGGCGATTCACGATTCACGTTCCCCAATCTTCCCAGTTTCAACTTTCCGGGTGTCACCGGCTGGCCCGTGTTGCCCGTCGACTCGCGCGGCTTCCGCGTGCGCGGCGCGATCGCACCGCCGGCGCCACCGGCTGGCACGGCGCCCGCGACCCCGGCTGCCGTGGGACCCGCCGCGGGTGCACCCGTGGCGGCCGATCCGCTCCAGCAAGACCCCGACACCAGCGGTCGCTGGGCCAGTCAGGATCGCATCGATGGATCCCGTCGCTTCCTCGCCGCGCGCTTTCCGCTGCTGGCCAACGCCCCGCTGCTCGAAACGCGCGCCTGTCACTACGAATCGAGCGTGAACGGCAACTTCATCATCGATCACGTGCCAGGCACGTCGAACGCCTGGATCGCCGGTGTCGGTCAGGCCGAGGGATTCAAATTCGGACCCGTGGTTGGCGAGTACGTCGCGCAGCGCGTTCTGGGTATCAACGGAGAACCGAAGCTCGTGGCGGCGTTCAAGCTACCCACCGAAGAATACGAGAAGCCGCCCGGTTGATGCGACGCGTCGCACTCTTCGCGTTCGCGGCGCTCTTCTTCGCCTACGAACAGTGGTCGTTCTATACGTGGATGCAGCTGCACGGCTCGGCCACGGTCGGGCTCGCCTACGCGTGGGCCACACTCCGGCAGGATCCCATGGTGTTCATGGCTTGGAACGACATGGGCGTGTTTACCGCCATCGTCCTCGTGTGGCTGGCGCGTGATCTGCGGGCTCGCGGCCGCGCCATCTGGTGGTGGCCGGCCACACTCATCATGGGGTGTCCGCCCCTGCTGGTGTATCTGGCCACCGGTAGCGACGCGTCTCGCCATGGCGCAGCACCCGGAACCGATCGGGCGGTAACCCGCGCGCCGTAAGCGCGGCCGCCAGATCGCGCGGCGGCTGATCGAGCGGCTCGTCGGTGAGCGCGAACGTGCCCCAATGCACACCAACAGCTTCGTGCGCATTCACATCGAGCATCACCTGCACCGCTTCCTCGGGGTTCACGTGCTGCGTGCGCATGAACCACCGCGGCTCGTAGGCACCGATCGCGATCGCGGCGGCATCGAAGTGACCGAAGCGCGCGCCGATCTCGCGCGGTTCGTTCGAGTAACCGAGGTCACCGGAGTACCAGAAGCGGAAGTCGGGGTGCACGATGGCCCAGCTGCCCCATAGCGACAGATTGCGATCGAGCATCGTGCGATTCGACCAATGCTGCACCGATAAGAAATGCAGCTCGAGTTCCCGCGTGAGGCCGGGCCATCGCACCACGTCATCCCACGCGCAGCCGATCACGCGGGCATCCTGCGCCGCGCGCGGCAGATTCGTGGCAAACCACGATTCCGTGCCACGCGGCACGATGAACGCCGGAGTGCCACCACGCTGCACCGCCACGTCGCGCATCGAGCGCCGATCGAGATGATCGTAGTGGTTGTGCGACAACACCACCACATCGATGCGCGGGAGCTGGTCGGCGCGCAGGCCAGGAGGCTGGTGACGCTTGGGGCCGGCGAACCGAAATGGTGAGGCCCGCGAACTGAACACGGGATCGATCAGCACGTTCACGCCGTCGATCTGCAGCAGCAACGATGAATGGCCGATCCACGTGAGCGCCGGCTCACCGCGGTTGCCATGAATGAATGCAAGATCCGGCGCGACGCCGACGATGGGATGCGCGGGCGGACGCGGGAGTCGGTCGCGCGCCCGCTGCACCATCCACGTCGCCGCGCCGGCACCATCCACGTTGACGCCGGAGCGATTGGAGTACGGCGGTCCGGCGGGTGTGCTCACTCCGCCGACGGCCCCACGGACGACGGCACCACGCGTCGCTTGTTGGCCCGCGCACGGAACGGCAGGATGAACAGATACATCCCCGTGATCCAGAGCCCGAGCACGATCACGGCCGCGGGAAAGAAGACCCAGAGCTTCATGAGCGGATGAAAGAACGACCCGTCATGAATGGTCTCGATGAGATCCGACCGCCGATACGCCGACTGCAACAGCGCGCCGGTGGCGAGCTCCATCTGGATCTCCCAATTGGTAATCGTCGCGACCTTCACGATCCCCTTGCCCGGGCGGACATCGAGTCGATCGATGTCCGCCCAGCTCGACACCTTCGCCTCGGGCACCGACTGCGCGGTGGCGAGAATCTGCTCCATCGTGACCGTGGGCACGCGCACTGACGTTTTCTCCTCGGGCGGCTGCACCCAGGCGAGCTGCTTCTTGAGCTGCAAGAGCAGTCCGCTACAGAGAACGATAACGAACGGCAGCGCAACGCCGATCGAGCCCCAGCGGTGCAGCTTCCGATTCCAGATACGCGGATTGAATGTCGTCACGGCTTCCGCTTGCCCCACACCGGGGGCAAAGGCTCCTTCGTGGCGCGATCGTTCTTCCACGTGGAGAGCAGCCGCATCGCTTCCTGCACCGCCCGCTCGAGCTGGGGGTCGCGACCGGCGATCACGTCCTTCGGGAAATTCTCGACATCGATATCCGGTGCGACGCCTTCGTTCTCGACCGCGAACTTGTCGTCGCGCGAGAAGAAACCGAAACGCGGCGCGATCATCGAGCCGCCGTCCACGAAGTTCGGCGTGTCGGTGGTGGCCACCAGTCCGCCCCACGTGCGTGCACCAACCAATGGGCCAAGTTTGCGGCGCTTGAACATGTACGGCATCAGGTCACCGCCCGATCCCGCCATTTCGTTGATGATCATCACCTTCGGTCCCCAGATCCCATTGGCAGGGCTGGTAAACGGATAGCGCTCGCCGACGGGGTTGTTGAAGTAGCCGTCGTAGTCGCGGCCGAGCAGATCGACGATGTAGTCGGCCGCCGAGCCGCCGCCGTTGTACCGCTCGTCGACCACCACGCCCAACCGGTCCTGCTGGGCGAAGTAGTAGCGATTGAAGCTGGTGTAACCCGGCTGACCGGTGTTCGGCAGATACACATAAGCCAGCTTGCCCTGCGACAGCGAATCCACCTTGCGCCGGTTCGACTCCACCCACGCCCGGGTACGGAGACCCTGCTCGTTGGCGATCGGCAGCACGGTCACGCTGCGCGCGCCCTGCATCTCGGGACGCGAGTTCACCGTCAGCACGGTCTGCCGGTTCGCGGTGCCGTCGAGCAAGCGGAACATGTTATCCGGCGCGCGCAGCTCCACGCCGTTGATGGCGAGCACATAGTCGCCGGTGCTCACGTTCACACCCGGCACCGCGAGCGGCGCCCGCAGCTCCGGATTCCAACTCTCCGCGTCGTAGATGCGAGACAGACGATAGCGCCCGTTCTCGATCGTGAAGTCGGCGCCCAGCAGGCCGCCCGTGTTGGCCGGCACGTCGGGGATGTCGCCACCGCGCACGTACGAGTGCCCGATCGCGATCTCGGCGCCCATGTTGTCGATCAGATAATTCAGATCGGCACGGTGATTCACATGCGCCAGCAGTGGCTCATACATCTGCTTCACCGCCGGCCAGTCGGCGCCATGCGCGTTCTTCACGTACAGATTGTTACGCTGATTCCGCCAGCCTTCGTTGAAGATCTGCCGGAACTCTTCGCGCGGATCGATGTACGCACGTAGCGTCGCCGTAAGACGACCAGTGCCGGCCGTCGGCACAGTGCGGTCGGCGTCGACCAGATACAACCCGCCCTGCGCACCACCCGTGCGATACAGCAGCTTGCGGCCATCGGCACTCACCACGTACTGCGCCACACCCGTCACGAATTGCGCGGCGCGGCGCGTAGACAGCTGGAAGCGATGCAGCGTGTTGCCTCCACCCGGAGCACTGGCGCCACCAGTGCCCGTTACCGGCACCGGCTCGAGGAAGAACACGGTACCAGCCGGCCCCGCGCGCAGGTCGCCGTAGTCGCGTTCAGCCACACCCTGCACCGCAATGATGCGCTGCTGAATGCCGTCGAAATCAATGCGCACCGCTCGCGGCGCGGGGGCTGCCGCCGGTCGCGTGCTGTCGGCGCGTGCCGGCGCCGCCGCCGGTGCCGCCGCGCTGTCGCCCCGCGTGCGCGCCGCCTCTTCGTCGCTCTCCGGCAGCAACGGCGACGCGTCAGCTTTGCTCAGGACCGTGAGATACAGCGAGCGCGTTTCCGGACGGTCGTACTTCGACATGTCGAGCAGCGACGAGTTCAGAGCGAAGTTCGTCGACGCCAGGAACCACAGATACTTGCCGCCGGCGTCCCACGCCGGTGCCGTCGCATCGGCGAGGCCGTCGGTGATCTGCTTCACCGCACCCGTCTCCGCGTCGTACACGAAGATCGCGCGGAACAGCGACTTGAGTCGTTTCGGATACGCCATGTAGCGCGAATCGGGGCTCCAGACCGGCACGATCGAACGGTCGGCCATGAAATACGGATCAGTGTCGGCCACCTTGGCCTGCCCGCTCGCGACGTCCACCATCCAGATGCGGAAGTGCGTATCCTGAAACGCGATGCTGCGGCCGTTCGGCGACCAGCTTGGCGAGTACGGACGGCTCGGCTCGGGCAGCGTGATCTCGCGACGCGCGCCGAGTCCATCCTGCGGTGCGATCACCAGCTTGTACTCACCGCTGGCATCGCTGAAGAACGCCAGCGACTTGCCATCGGGCGACCAGACCGGCGCGATCTCGGCCGCGCCGCTCGTGTTGGTCATGTTGCGCACATCGCCCTTCTCGGCGGGGATCGTGAAGATCTCGCCGCGCGCTTCCACCGCGGCCCGTTTGCCGGTCGCTGAAATCGCGAGACTCGTGATACGCGACGACACATCCTTCCACGACGCCATCATCCACGGGAAGTCGCCGGCGGCCGTGATGTTCACCACGTGCTCGCGACCCGTCTTGGCATCGAGTTCGTGCACATAGCCGGCCTGCTCGAACACGACCGTGCCCGCCGACGCATCGAGCGACTTCACGTCGAAGTCACGGAACTTCGTGATCTGCGCCAACTGCTTCGACTTCGTGTCGTACGAGAATACGTTCGACACACCATCGCGATCCGACAGGAAGTACACAGCGTCGTTCACCCACACCGGGTCCATTTCCTTCGAGTTCGTGAACGGCGTCGAGTCGAGCACGAAACTCTTGAGATCGAGAATCCAGATCGGCTTGTTCTGTCCACCGCGATAGTTGCGGCGCTCTTCATCCCACGAACTCGGCATGCGATACGCCACGCGATTGCCGTCGGCCGAGAGCTTGCCCTGATACGCGCGCGGCATCGGCATCGGTGTTTCCACACCACCGGTTACCGGCACCGTCCAGAACCGCTGCGCGGCCGACGGCGCCCACGACGCGCGCGGGCTCGCGAACATCACCGACTTTCCATCTGGCGTCCAGCCCTGCACCATGTCGGCCGACGGATGCCACGTGAGGCGCTTGGGCTGACCACCACCCACCGGCACCGTGTACACGTCGGTGTTGCCGGCGTATTCGGCACTGAAGGCAATCAGCGCGCCGTCAGGCGAGAGCTTGGGGTTCTGCGTCTGCCCCTGAAAGCTCGTCAGGCGGCGTGCCGCGCCACCAGCGCGCTCGACCACCCAGATATTGTTGGCGTAGGCGAACGCGATGTGCTGCGCGCTCACACTTGGCGTGCGCAGCAGTCGCGTGCCGGACTGTGCGGAGGCAGAAGCCGCTGAAGCGGCGAGCAAGGCGAGCGCTGGAAGCGCTGCCCACGAGCGGGCGATCAATCGAGACATAGGGACGCCAGAGGGGGCCGCGAGATCGGGAGGGAACACACCGAGCACATCCTTCCTATCTTACACCTTGGCCTAGTAGATCGCGACCGCACCATGGGCGTCGGTGCGTACGACTAGCGACGCCACGACCTTTGAGTCCGCGCCGCGCGTCTTCACGCCAGGATCGGCAACGCGGTCAAGCACCACGCGCACCACGAACGCGGATGACGGCGCCAGTCTGGACAGGGCCAGCCGCGAGGCTGTCATCGCGAAGGCCCGACCATCGGCCGAGGCCGTCCATTTTGCCAAGGCCCAGTAGCTGTTGGACACGGCCGTTCCTCCGTCGGCCCCGCGATCCTTCTTGCGGACGTCGACCAACACGCGCGCGGCAGCACCAGCCCAGCGGCGATCCGCATCGGAGAGCGACAGCAGAAGGACCGGCTCGGTGTCGGGGAGTGCCGACAGGGCCGCTGGCACGGCGTCGCCGCTGAAGCTGCTCCAGCGATCGGCCCGCACCATCGCGGTGGTCGCGAGCCGCAGCGATGACGCGTGCGGGGCCTTATCGGGCAGATCGTCGAACCCGCCGAACTGGTGCCGAACCGACGCGGTGAGGTCGTCGTGCGTATCCACGAAGTTGGCCATCAGCACGCCAAGCGAATTCGTGGCGCTCAGGGCACCATGAGTCCCGCCCAGCGGACGCATGCGGTTCGCCACCGAGACCGCGCCGAGTCCCACCCGCATCTTGTCGTCGAGTGACACGAGAATCGGCGCCGGATTGAGTGTGATCGCAGTGTGCCCACGAACGATGCGGGGCGGCGCGGCCGGAAACGGCTCGGACGCCGTGTAACGGAGCCACGTCGCTGCCGTGGCGTAGCCGTCCGGCGATACCTCACGATCGTGCTGCATGCGCGTGAGCACGGCGGCATAGCGCAACGGGTCGCCGCGCACGGGGCGATAACGGTACACGGCGGAATCACCGCGGCCGCGCGTCGTCACCTCGGCCAACGCGCTATCGGCGCGCACGAGGAAGCGCCCGGCGCTCTCGCGTGTCGTCACCACCGCCACGCCGTCGAGCGCGGCCAACAGCGATGCCACGCGCTCCACCGAGTCGGGGTTCGCGAAGACGCCAAAGCCGGTCGTCACGCCATCGACGCTGAATGCCACGTCACGGGGATCGCGCAGCGTGCGCGCGGTGTGAAAGCCCTGTTGCTCCAGCGCCTCGACCACCGGGAGAAAGTCGGCCGAGATGGCGCGGTTGTGTCCATGATCGGACAGTATCAGGATCTCGAGATCGCGACCGGTACGCGCACGATACGTCCGCTGCAACTCCGCCAGTTTGCGGTCGAGATGCGCGAGATATCTGTCGAGATCCCCGCGCGTGTGCTGCAGCGCGTCGGGCCCGACATTGTACGCATAGATCGTGGGCCGACCGCCGCGCTTCAGGAACTCTTTCACGTCGACGTCGACTTCCTTCCGCGCCACCTGATTCGAGAGCAGATACGCCCCGAGGTGATGAAACTTCGTGCCGAAAGCGAAGTCCATACGATGCTCGTACTCGATCGGTTTGATCGCGTCGAACAACTCGCCCACCACCGCGTTCTGTCGCGCGCTGTAAAAAATCCGCTGGTATCCCGGGGGTGGCTGCACACCCATGATGTCGTGCCACGACACGTCGCTGATCGACGGGAAGGTCGAAATCAGGCGACTCGGCTCCCGGAACCCGGCGAACAGTCCCCTGGCACGCGCCTCCACGACATCCCGGTAGTCCACCCCGTCGAGCGCAAGGACGAGCCTGTTGGCTACCGGCGGCTCGCGCGGCGGGGCCCGACGCCAGGGGACACAGGCAACGGCCAGCGGGAATAAAAGCAGGTGAAAGACGGTCGTCTTGATGAGGCGGGTGGCGCTGTGCATGATTCACATGCTACCCTGACGGGAGGACCACACAAGCCCACCGCTCGGTCTCCTATGCCGCACTGCTCGTCCCACCTGAAGAATCTGCGCGCAACCCGACGCTGGCGCGTCGCATTGGCCGCATGCGCTGCCACGGCGCTTCTGCCCTGCACCGACCTCGCCGCGCAAGTCGCCACGCCGGTCCTTACCGGGCTCGTGAAAGGCACCGTCCTGACCGAGTTACGACGGCCGCTGGTCGGTGCACAGATCCGGTTCGGTAGCGCCGTCGACTTCGCCGAATCCGACGATGCCGGCCAGTTCACCGCCGCCAAAGTGAGTGCAGGCGCGATGTGGCTACGCGTACGCCGCATTGGCTACCGACCGGAATCGCTCCTCGTCACCGTCGTGGCCGGACAGTCGATCGAGCCGACCGTGACGATGAGCCAGATCGCCCAGAATATCGCAGCGGTGAAAGTGATCGGCCGACGCGACATGACTGGGCCGATGGCGGGCTTCTACAAGCGACTGCAGGCGGGCGGCGGACGCTACTTCACGCAGGCCGACATCGAAAAGCGTCAGCCGAACAGGATGTCGGACCTCCTACGCTCGGTGCCGGGGATCCGCATCGAGTCACGTGGCCTCGAGAACAAAGTGCGCATTCGAGGCGCCCGGTGTTCTCCCTTGGTGTGGATCGACGGCCAAGGCTTGTTTGCCGCCGAATTCGATCTTGATGCCGTCGACCCGCGATCGTTCGAAGGGATCGAGGTGTACAGCGGCCCGGCCAGCGTGCCGATGGAGTTCCAGGGCAACCAGCGCATGAGCAGTAGCTGTGGCACGATCGTCCTGTGGTCGCGCCGCGGCGAGTATCGCGAGAAGAAGCTCAAGAAAGGCGAGGTCACGCCGGCCGCGCGCATCGCGCAGTTGCTCGAGGAGGCCACGGTATTCACGGCCACTGATGTCGACGCCGGCGCGCGTGTCGATTCGTCCATGCTCGTGCGGCCGATCTATCCCGACTCCCTATTCGATGCGCAGGTGGCCGGCGAACTGATCGCCGAGTTCGTGGTCGGTACCAACGGTGAAGCGGTGATGGAGACGTTCAACTCGATCACGACCACGCATCGTGCGTTGGTCGAGCCGGTGCGCCGTGCCGTGCGCGAGCAGCGCTTCGTGCCCGCGGTGCGTAAGGGACGCGTCGTGCAGCAGGTCATGCAGCTGCCGTTCACGTTCGTTCCCGACTCCACCGCCCGCCGACGCCGCTGACATGAAAGCCTCAATGCTCGTCGTGATCGGATCGGTGCTGTTGGCATCGCCGGCCGCCGCACAGAAACTGGTCGAGATCGGCAAGACGTCGGTGGGCACGCCGGTATTTCTCGAGGCCAATTCGGTGCGACGCGCCAACGGAATTACGACCGCCACGGTGCGGGTGCGCCTGCAGCCGCCACTCAAACATGCCCTGGGTGATCTGCGCAGCTCGCGCACGATCGCGATGGTCGACTGCGCCAAGCAGACCGTGGCGACGAAAGAGAGCTGGTATTACCTCGACGACGCGGGGAAGAAAGTCGGCATGCACAAAGAGGTGAAGATCCCTGGCTTCGGTCCGTCGTTCAAAGGCTCGCTGGCTGACGTGGCGATGCGGCACCTCTGCGCGACTCCCCAGCCGCGCTGAGCAAGACACCGGCGATCACGAGCGCCGCTCCCGCCAGCCCCAGCGGCGAGAGTCGTTCCCCCCACACCACGTACGCGGCCACCACCGCAATCACCGGCTCCAGCGTCGCAATCGTGGCAGCGCGCGCCGAGGGCAGTCGCTTCACCCCCTCGGCGTAGGCGAGATACGCCGCATACGTGCACACGACGGCCAGGAACGCCACGCCGCCCCAGGCCGAGCGCGAGAGCGACTGAAACTGCACGAACGGCAGCATGGTGGCGGCGCCGACGCCCAACGCCCACGCCATCACGCGCGACGAGGCGTTGCGCGAAAAGAGCCGACGCCCCACCAGAAAGTAGAGCGCGTACATCGCGCCCGAGAGCAAACCCCACCCCACCGCACCCGGCGACCAGCGCACCTCGCCGGTGCCGCTGGCCAGCGCTACGATGGCGACGCCGACCAGGGTGAGCGAAAGCGCCGCGGCGGCCCGCGCGCTGACCCGTTCGTGAAAGAAGATCCGTCCGCCGATCGCCACCCAGATCGGCGCCGAATACATCAGGATCGACGACAACGCCACGCCGCCCTGCTCGATCGCGTTCAGATACGAGTAGTACAGGACGGCGACGCCGGCCACACCGAGAAACACGGCGGCGGGGCGATCGGCGCTGTGCATGGGCTCAGCACGCGTAAACGCGGCGTGAACCGTGAACAGCACAGCGGCGATCGCGGCCCGCCAGAAGGCCACCGTGAGGGGTGGCGAGCCGTCGGCCATGGCCACGCGCGACATGACGCCCAGCAGACCCCAACAGAGCACCGCCAACAGAATGGCGATCGTGCCGTATCGAATGGTGGCGGGGGACTGGGCTGTCATCGCGCGGAATCTAGCAGCCGTTGCCGGTCCGCCCCATGTTGAACGGGTCCCCTTCATCGGGTCCCGCACCCTCTTCCTCGGCTCAGGCTCCCCGTGCGTATCCCGCGCTCTCTGCAGGCCCGCTGCTCGTTCGCGCTTTCTCTCGCGACGGCGCTCTCACCGATCGCGCGCGTGCTCCCCGCGCAAACTGATTCGGGCTTGAGCGCGCTGCATTGGCGCGCTATCGGTCCCCTCCGAGCCGGCCGTGCGCGCGCCCTATCCGGAGTGCCCTCGCAGCCGAGTGTGTTCTACGCCGGCTTTGACAACGGCGGCGTGTGGCGCAGCACCGACTACGGCTCGAACTGGGTGCCGTTATTCGACGACCAGCCCACCGGCTCCATCGGGGCGATCGCGGTCGCCCCGTCGAATCCGAACGTCATCTACGTGGGCAGCGGCGCCGGCATCATCCGTCCCGATCTCGCGGTCGGTGATGGCATGTACAAGTCGATCGACAACGGTAAAACCTGGGCGCATCTCGGCCTGCGCGAGTCGCAGATGATCGCGATGGTCGATGTCGACCCGAAAAATCCCGACCGGTTGTTCGTGGCCGCACTCGGACATCCCTACGGACCGAACACGGAACGCGGCGTGTTCCGGTCGCTCGATGGTGGCGCGTCGTTTCAGCGCGTGCTGTACAAGGACGAGTACACGAGCGCGAATGACGTGCGCATCGATCCGCAGAATCCCGACATCGTGTACGCCACGCTCTGGCAGCAGCAACAGAGCTTCATCGAAGGACAAGGCTTCGGCGGTGGCGGCAACGGCATCTTCAAGTCGACCGACGGTGGCACTACCTGGAAGCAACTCACGGTAGGACTGCCGTCGGTGCTGCAGGCGAACATTGCGTTCGCGCCCGGCAACTCGAAGGTGCTGTACGCCATGGTCGCCGCGGCGCCACCGGCCGGGTCTGCCGCCGGTGCATCGGGGCCGATCGGATTCTACAAGTCCACCGACGCCGGCGAGCATTGGTTCCTCGCGGTGAATGGTCCCGGTTCGACCGTGGGCGCCGCGCCCAAGTTCGTGGACAATCGTCCGTTGGCGCGCATCGGCGGTGGTGACCTGCCCACGATCACGGTCGACCCGAGCGACGAGAACGTGGTGTATAGCGCGTCGACGGTCATGTGGCGCACCGAAGACGGCGGCCTCACCTGGTCGGCCGTACGCGGCGCGCCGGGCGGTGACGACTATCAGAAGATCTGGGTAAATCCCAACAATCCCGATCTCATCTTCGCCGTGGCCGACCAGGGTGCGGTGGTGTCGGGTAATCGCGGCGCGTCGTGGAGCAATTGGTACACGCAGCCCACGGCGGCGATGTATCACGTGACCACAGACAACGCGTTTCCGTATCGTGTCTGCAGCGGCCAGCAAGACTCCGGTTCGGCGTGCGTGAACAGCCGCTCCGACGACGGCCGCATCACGTTCCACGACTGGCATCCGGTCAACATCCAGGAGTACGGTATCGCCGCGCCGGATCCGCGTGATCCCGATGTGGTGTTCGGTAGCCAGCGAACGAACGTGTCGAAGTACGATCGTCGCACGGGACAAACCGTGCTGGTGGGCCCCGACCTGTCGGTACGCGGCCCCAAGGGCGAGAACTTCGGCCGCAACGTGCGCACGATGCCGTTGCACTTCTCGCCGGTGAATCCTGACGTGCTGTACTACGCGTCGAACGTCGTGTGGAAGACGCTCGATCGCGGCCAGAGCTGGACGCGCATCAGCCCCGATCTCGCGCGGCAGACGTGGGACGTTCCCGCCACGGCCGGCAAGTACAGCAGCGCCGTGACCCCGGCACCGGCCGGTGCGATCACCGCGTTGTCACCGTCGCCGCGCAGCGCCAGCGTGCTGTGGGCCGGCACCGACGACGGACAGGTGCAGGTCACCACCAATGGTGGCACGTCGTGGAAGAACGTGACCCCGAGCGCTCTCAAGGCGTGGACGCGCATTTATAACATCGACGCCGGGCACTTCGACGCCGGCACGGCGTACATCGCCGCGAACACCTTCCGTCTTGATGACTTGCGTCCGCATTTCTATCGCACGCACGACGCTGGTGCGACATGGACGGAAATCAGCAACGGACTGCCGGGCAATGCGCCGGCGAATGCCATCCGTGAAGATCCCAAGGTGAAGGGGCTGCTGTACGGCGCCACCGATACGCAGGTGTGGGTGTCGTACGATGACGGTGACCACTGGGAGTCGCTGCGCATCGACATGCCGGCCATTGCGGTGCGCGACCTTCAGGTCAAGGACGACAGCACGTGCCTGTGCAGCGACTTGATCGCCGGCACGCATGGCCGCGGCTTCTACATTCTCGACAACATCACTCCGCTGCGTCAGATGGCCGCCTCGCGCGCGGCCGTCGCTGCTCGCAACGCGTATCTCTTCAAGCCGGCCACCGCGGTACGCGTCCGCTTTGCCACCAACGATCCCACGCCGTGGCCGCCGGAGATGCCGTCGGGCGAGAGCGCGCCATCGGGCGTGTTCATCGACTACATGCTCGCCGCCAAGGCCTCCTCGCCCATCGCGCTCGAAATTCTCGATGCCACGGGGAAGCTGGTGCGCTCGTACTCCAGCGCGCAGAAGGCGCTCGATCCACATCCGTACATCGATCGTGCTCGCTACAACGAGGTGTGCAAGAAGACGCCGACGGCGCCGTATTGCGGACTGCCGCTCTACTGGCCTGGCCCGCCGCAGGCGTTGTCCGACGATGCGGGTCTCCACCGCTTCACGTGGGATCTCCACTTCGATCCGGTCACCCCGGAAGACGCCATTCCGCAAGGCGACGATGACGCCACCGGCGCCGTGCCGGGCCGCACGCTCCCCGTCGTGAACGCCCCGTGGGCCCCGCCCGGCCGGTACACCGTGCGTCTCACCGCCAACGGCACGACGTACGAGCAGCCGCTCACGCTTCGGCTCGATCCGCGCGTGAAGACGCCGGCCGCCGGCCTCGCGCGCCTGCACGCGCTAAGCACCGAGATGTACCGCGGCGCCGTGGAGACCCACCGCGCCTTCGTGAGCGCCCGTGCCGTCGTCACGCAGCTGAACGCCATGAGCGGGGCCGATGTCGATGCCCTCAAAGCGCAGCTCGAAGCGGTCGCGCCGTCGTCGGCCACCGCCCGCAATATCCGAGGCTTCCGTCGTCGCGGCGCCACCACCACCGCGGCCTCACTCGAAAGCGCCAGCACGGCGATGCTGGCCGCCGCCATGGCGATGCACAACGCCGACGTGGCCCCCACCTCCACGCAGGTGGCAGCCTGCTCCGCAGCGCGCGCCATGGGGGTCGACGTATTACCCAAGTGGAACGCGCTGCGCACCACCGGCATCGCCGCCTTCAACGCCAAACGCAAAGCGGCCGGGCTCCCCACTCTCACGCTCCCCTGATCCATGTCTGCACGCGCACGTCTTCGCGTCGCTGTCGTCGCCTCGGTCACCGTGACGGCTTCCCTGTTCGGCGCCTGTGCGTCGGGCAGCGGCGGCGCACGCAGCACACGTCCGCTTACACCCGCGCAACTGGCGGCGCAGGACGGCGGCATTCCCCCCTACACCAAGGCGGACGTCGCCTTCATGCAGGGCATGATCAACCATCACGCGCAGGCCGTGACGATGTCGTCGTTCGCCGACGCGAACGGCGCGACGTCCGAAGTGCGTGTGCTCGCCGGCCGGATCACCGTCGCGCAGACCGACGAAATCGCCTTCATGAAAACGTGGCTCGGCAAGCGCAAACAGGCCGTGCCGGCCGGCGACATGGAAGCGATGGCGCATGCGCCTCACGCCGGCATGGATATGTCGAACATGAGTGGTGCCGGCACGAGGGCGAGCGCGGGCGGCATGATGCCCGGCATGCTCACCACGGCGCAGATGGATACGCTCAAGACGGCCAAAGGGCCGGCCTTCGATTGGTACTTCCTCACTTTCATGATCCAGCACCATCGCGGCGCCATCAGCATGGTGGATGAGCTCATGAGCGCCAAGGGCGCCGCCAACGATGATGACGTCTTCAAGTTCGTCTCCGATGTCGTGGCCGATCAGAGCACCGAAATCGATCGCATGGAGCTGATGCTCAAAACTCGCTCGCGTCCGTAAGCACCGACAACACGCACCGGC
Organism: Gemmatimonas groenlandica; assembly: GCF_013004105.1. Lineage (NCBI taxonomy): Bacteria > Pseudomonadati > Gemmatimonadota > Gemmatimonadia > Gemmatimonadales > Gemmatimonadaceae > Gemmatimonas > Gemmatimonas groenlandica. Next base: position 667,638 of record NZ_CP053085.1, on the reverse strand, counting down.
GTCACACACCGACATCGCAGCAGTCCGTCCTTTCCCCACTCTCCCACTCTTCCCATGCGAACGCCCTTTCGATCGCTGCTTGGCGGCGCCCTGCTGGTGGCCGGCAGTACGGCGGCCATACCGGTTGCCTACGCGCAGCCCACGCCCGACCCGCGCGTCGGCCTCAAGGCCGGTTGGTTCGACGCTGGCGAAGCCTCGTGGAACCTCAAACTCGTCTCGAACACGAAGAATTCAGAGGCGTTTCTCAATCTCAGCACCCCCGGCGACGCGCGACTCAAGAACTCCGACCTCGCTTTCAGCGGGAATCTGGTTTTCCAGGGTAACTACAGCGGCTGGCAGGTGTGGGACATCGGCAATCCGCGCAAGCCGAAGTTGCGCGCCGCCTTTGTGTGCCCCGGTTCGCAGAGCGACGTTACGGTGTACGGCAATTTGCTCTTCGTGTCGGCCGAAGCCGTGAGCGGTCGCGTGGACTGCGGACTGGGCGGCGTGCAGGATGAAGTCAGCAAAGATCGCGCGCGTGGCATCCGCATCATCGACATCAGCGACATCGAGCATCCACGCTCGATCACGACCGTGCAGACGTGCCGTGGCTCGCACACCAATACGCTGGTCACCGACCCGAAGGATCCAGAAAACGTATACATCTATGTTTCCGGCTCAGCGGGCGTACGCTCAAATGAAGAGCTGGCAGGATGTTCGGCGGCCAATCCCGACATCGATCCGAACTCGTCGCTGTTTCGTATTGAAGTCATCAAGGTGCCGGTGAAGAACCCGGCGGCAGCCGCCATCGTGAGCTCGCCGCGCATCTTCGAAGGACTCGGTGAAGCCGTGCGTCACGCCGACGCCGCCGCCGATCGGCGCGAGCGGCCGGCTGGTGCGCCGGCGCGCCCTTCGGTGGCCGGACGCGGTGGTCCCACGCAGTGCCATGACATCACCACGTATCCGGCGGTTGGTCTGGCCGGTGGTGCATGCAGCGGCTACGGCATTCTGCTCGACATTCGCGACATCAAGAACCCGAAGCGTATCTACGCCGCCGCTGACACCAACATGTCGGCGTGGCATTCGGCCACCTTCAGCAACGATGGCAGCAAGGTCCTCTTCTCCGACGAATGGGGCGGTGGCACGGCTCCACGCTGCCGTGCGACCGACAAGAAGGAATGGGGCGCCGACGCGATCTTCGTGCGCAACGGCGACAAGCTCGATTTCAAGAGCTACTTCAAGCTGCCCGCCGCGCAGAGCAATCAGGAGAACTGCGTAGCGCACAACGGCTCACTGATCCCGATTCCCGGCCGCGAAGTCATGGTGCAGTCGTGGTATCAGGGCGGCATCAACGTGTTCGACTGGACCGACCCCGATCACGCGTTCGAGATCGGCTTCTTCGATCGCGGCCCGATGGATTCCACCGCGCTGGTGAGTGCCGGAACGTGGTCGGCCTACTGGTACAACGGCTTGATCTACGGCTCGGAGATCGCCCGTGGGCTCGACGTGTGGGAGCTTACCCCCAGTGAGTTCATCACGAAGAACGAACTCGACGCCGCCAAGCTCGTGAAGTACGCGTACTTCAACGCGCAGGAACAGCCGCAGGCCGTGTGGCCCGCCGCGTTCGTCGTGGCACGGGCCTACACCGACCAGCTGGCCCGCAATAGCGCGGTACCAAAGGCGTGGCTCACCGGCGTGCTGGCCCAGCTGGCGACCGCCGAAAAAGCAAACGGTGCCAAGCGTGCGGCGGCGTTGAACACGCTCGCTGCACAGCTCGACACCGATGCCGCCGCCAGCCCTGAGGCCAAGCGGGTGACGGCTCTCAGCGCCGTCGTGAAAGCGCTCGCCAAGTAAGGCGAGCGCCCGCGTCCTCACGCCATCTTCGCCTGCAGTCGGCGATCGATGGCGTCGAGGAACGCCTCCGTATGCAGATACGGCGTGTCCTTCGAAATGAGAATCGCGAGATCCTTCGTCATCTCGCCCGCTTCCACCGCTTCGATGCACACCTGCTCGAGCGTGTCGGCGAATGCCGTGACCGCCGGCGTGCCATCGAGCTTGCCGCGATGCGCGAGCCCGCGCGTCCAGGCGAAGATCGACGCAATCGGATTGGTCGACGTCTTGTTGCCCTTCTGGTGCTCGCGGTAGTGACGCGTCACTGTGCCATGCGCCGCTTCGGCTTCCATCGTCTTGCCGTCGGGCGAGAGCAGCACGCTCGTCATGAGACCGAGCGAGCCGAAGCCCTGCGCCACGATGTCCGATTGCACGTCGCCGTCGTAGTTCTTGCACGCCCACACGTAGCCACCTTCCCACTTGAGCGCCGACGCGACCATGTCGTCGATCAGGCGGTGCTCATACGTGAGACCCTTCGCGTCGAACTCGGCCTTGAACTCGGTGTTGAACACTTCCTCGAACAGATCCTTGAACTGGCCGTCGTACGCCTTGAGGATCGTGTTCTTGGTGCTGAGGTACACCGGGTAGTTGCGCTGCAGGCCGTAGGTGAGGCTGGAGCGGGCGAAGTCGCGGATCGAGTCGTTGAAGTTGTACATGCCCATCGCCACACCACCGTCGGCGCCGAACTTCACCACTTCGAACTCCATCGGCGCACTGCCATCGGCCGGCGTGTACGTCATGGTCACGGTGCCGGCACCGGGCGCCTTGAAGTCCGTCGCCTTGTACTGGTCGCCGTGCGCATGACGGCCCACCACGATCGGCTTCGTCCACCCCGGCACCAGACGCGGGATATTCGAGATGATGATCGGCTCGCGGAAGATCACGCCGCCCAGGATGTTGCGGATCGTGCCGTTGGGGCTCTTCCACATCTTCTTGAGCCCGAACTCCTTCACTCGGGCTTCATCAGGGGTGATCGTCGCGCACTTCACCGCCACGCCATGCTTCTTGGTGGCTTCGGCCGAGTCGATCGTGACCTGGTCGTTGGTCGCATCGCGGTGCTCGATCCCGAGGTCGTAGTACTCGAGTTCGACGTCGAGATACGGCAGGATGAGCTTGTCCTTGATGAACTGCCAGATGATGCGCGTCATCTCGTCGCCGTCCATCTCGACGACGGGGTTCACAACCTTGATCTTGGCCATGCCGGGGTACCGAAGAAGTTCGGAGAGGGGAGTGGGAAGCAATCCCGAAGAATAGCCGCCGCCGAGGGCTCCTGCTACGCCTCGCCCAGCGGCTCGAACACGCCTACGTCCCTGTTTTTTCGCACGTCATCCCAGCGAAAGCAGCGGCCGTTCATGGCCACGTACACACCGGGCGCGAGCGCCTGCACGAAACTGAGCGCGCTGCCCAGGTTGAACAGGCCGTCGGAGCTGCCGAAGGCATAGGGTACCATCGCGCCCGTGAGCACGATGGTCTTGGTGGTCACGGCGGCAGCGATCACGGTGGCCGTTTCCACCATCGTGTCGGTGCCGTGCGTGATCACGATCTGCGTTTCCGTGCAGGCGACGCAGGCATCCACGATGCGATGTCGATGCGACTCCTTCATCTCGAGACTATCGATCATCATCAGTACTTCGACGTTCACATCGAGCATGCACCGACCGCGACGCAGCATCTCTTCGACATGCGTGGCCTCGAAGTGCAACGTGCCCGTGAGCTCGTCGTACTCCTTGTCGAACGTGCCGCCGGTGACGAACACGCGCAGGCTCATTCGGACTCCGCAGCGTCAGCGGCACTCTTCCGCGCTGCCCGCGCACGGGCGCGTTCCTTCGCCGCCTTTTCCTTCGCCTTCTTCAACGCCTTCGCCGCCTGCACACGCTCCACGGCCGCAATGGCCGCCTCGCGCGTGGCGATCATTTGCTCGCGCGCGGTCCATTCGGCGCGATCACGCGCCTCGGCATCGCGCGTGCGCTGCAGGCTCTGCTCATCGCGCCACGCCACCTGCTTCGCGTGGTCGCCACCCACCAGCACCTCGGGTACCGTGAAGCCGCGATACTCCGCCGGCCGCGTGTAGCTGGGCGCGCTGATGCCGCGATCGTAGAACGAATCGGTGCGCGCGCTTTCCAGGTCGCTCATCGCGCCAGGCAGCAAACGCACGGTGGCATCGATGATGGCCAACGCCGCCGGCTCGCCGCCGCTCAGCACAAAATCGCCGAGTGAAAGTTCTTCGGTGGCCAAGTGCGTCGCCACGCGCTCGTCGACGTCCTTGTAATGACCGCAGAGCAGCGTGAGCTCGGTGCCGGCGGCGAAGCGCACCGCGTCGGCGTGCGAGAAGCGGCGACCGCGCGGCGACAGCAGCACGATCGGCGCTCTGGCCTGCACCGACTCCACCGCTTCGAAGAACGGCCCGGGCTTCATCACCATGCCGGGTCCGCCACCGAACGGATAGTCGTCGACAGTGCGATGCCGGTCGTACGTGAACGTGCGTAGATCGATCAGGTTGTACGACACGCCACCAGTACCCGCCGCCTTGGCCGGAATGCTGATGGAAAGCGGCCCTGCGAAGAAATCGGGGAAGATCGTCACGACGTTGATGCGCAGCACGGCTGTGGTCTCGTGGCCGCGCTAGTCGTCGAGCAAGCCGTCGAGCGGCTTGAGCACGATCGTGTTGCGCTCTTCGTCCACGCGCTCGACGATTTCGGGGCGCCACGGAACCAGCGGACGACCAGTCGCGGTCTCCACTTCGAGAATCAGCCCCTGCGGCGCTTCGTATACGTCGCGCACTTCGCCCACGTGGCCCTGACCATCCACTTCGACCTGCATGCCGATGAGCGCGAAGATGTACATCTCATCGTCGTCCGGCTCGGGCATGTCGGCGGTGTCGGCCAGCAGGTACCGGCCGCGCCACGTCTCGGCCACATCGCGGTCGGTCACTTCCGTGACGCGCACGAGCCAGTCCTTGTTCATCGGACGGCCGTCTTCGATGTGTAGCATGGACGCCGTGGCGTCGCCGCTGATTTCACCCTTCCGGTCGCCCGCATAAATGACAGCGCCGGACGTGAAAATCACGTCCGGCGCCGCAGATAGCGACTCGACGGCCCAGGCGCCGCGCACACCATGCGCGCGACGCACCTTGCCGACAATCACATAGTCCGGCAGATCACGCCTCGGGGAGGGCGACCGCGTTGGCCTGCAGCTTGGCCGCGAGACGCGCTTCGTGGCGCGACTTGAGGATGCCGGCGCGGCGGAGGAGCGAGCGGACCGTGTCGGTCGGCAGGGCGCCGACGTTCATCCAGTATTCCACGCGATCATGCTTGAGGTTGATCGCGTTCTCGCCGAGCTGCGGCTGGTACTGTCCGATGATCTCGATGAAACGGCCGTCGCGCGGCGCCTTCGAATCAGCAATGACGATACGGTACATCGGGGTCTTCTTCCGGCCTTCGCGGCGGAGACGAATCTTGACGGCCATGTTCTGATCTCAGTTCAGACAGTTTGGACAGCTCGCCAGCGTGATGCCCGTTGCGGGGCCGCCAGCGTTCCGGGCTCGTCGCGAAGTCGGCGTTTCCGACCCGCACCCGGGTCCCCGTTTCCGGGGAGCCTTGAAGCATAGTCAGGGATGGGAGGAAAAGGTAGATTCGCCCGGTCCAGCCTCCCCAACCCCGCCGATCCATGGCTCTCTCTACCCTGCCCGCTCGCGCCGCCGCCCGTATCTGGCTGGCCGGTGCCGTCCTCCCCCTCGCCCTAGGCGCGCAGGAACCGGCCGCCGCCCGGGCCCCGCGCGCCGCGGTCGACGCCCCCAAGGGCATGGTCGTGTCGGCCAGCGCCATCGCCAGCCAGGCTGGCCGCGACGTGCTCGCCAACGGCGGCAACGCGATCGACGCCGCCATCGCTACCGGGTTCGCGCTGGCAGTCACCTACCCCACCGCCGGCAACATCGGCGGCGGCGGCTTCATGGTGGTTCGCTTCCCCGACGGCAAGACGACCACCATCGATTTCCGCGAGAAGGCTCCCGCGCGCGCCACGCCGGAGATGTTCACCGACAGCACCGGTGCCTACTCCTCGCGCATTCATCACAACTCGCACAAGAGCGTAGGCGTGCCGGGCACGGTGGCCGGCTTCGCGCATGCGCACCAGAAGTACGGCAAGGTGTCGTGGGCCAAGTTGGTCGACCCGGCCGTGAAGTTGGCAGGCGATGGGTTCGCGGTGCCGAGCGGATTGGCCGCATCACTGAAAGGCGCGCAAACGCGATTGTCGGCGTATCCCGCCACGATCGCGGCGTACTACAAAGACGGCCAGCCGTACGCGGAGGGCGAGAAGCTCGTGTTGGGCGATCTCGCGAAAACGCTCACGCGCGTGCGCGATCAGGGGCGCGACGGATTCTACAAGGGCACCACGGCCAAGTTGATCGCCGAGGAAATGGCGTCACACGGTGGCCTCATCAACGAAGCCGACCTGGCGGCGTATCAGCCGGCCGAGCGCGCGGCGGTGAAGGGCACCTATCGCGGCTACGAGATCATCTCGATGCCGCCGCCGAGTTCCGGCGGTACGGCCATGATCGAGATGTTGAACATTCTCGAAGGTTACGACCTCAAGAGCCTCGGTCACAACTCGCCGCAATACGTGCACTACCTGGCCGAGAGCATGCGCCGGGCGTTTCGCGATCGTGCGCTATTTCTGGGAGATCCCGATTTCACCAAGCCGCCGCTCGAGAAGCTGATGAGCAAAGCGTACGCCACCGAGCTGCGCAGCACGATAACGAAAGACAAAGCGTCGCCGTCAGCACCGGCCGACGTGGCGCAGGGCTACGAGAGCGACGAGACGACGCACTACTCGGTGGTCGACAAAGACGGCATGGCCGTGTCGGTCACGTACACGCTCGAAGCCGGCTACGGATTAGGCGCGGTCGTAAACGGCGCCGGCTTCCTGCTGAACAACGAGATGGGTGACTTCAATGGCAAGCCCGGTCTCACCGACAGCACCGGCCTGGTGGGCACCAAGCCCAACATCGCGCAGCCCGGCAAGCGCATGCTCTCCAGCATGACACCGATGATCCTCGCCAAAGACGGCAAGCTCGTAGCGGTGGTGGGCAGTCCCGGTGGTCGCACCATCATCAACACCGTCATGGAAGTCGTGCTCAACCTCATCGACTTTCAGATGCCCGTGCAGGACGCCGTGAACGCGCCGCGGCTGCACCACCAGTGGTTACCGAACGTGATCACGATGGAGCGCAACGGCACGCTACCGGAAACGGTGAAGGCGCTGGAAGCCATGGGCCACACCGTGCGACTCGGCGGCAATCAGGGCACCGCGCATTCGATCTTTGTGAACGCCAAGGGCGTACGGCAAGGGGCGGCGGACCCGCGCGATCGTGATGCTGGGGCGATTGGGCATTAACAGCGAAGTCGGGAGTCGGGGCTATGACGAATTGGCTGCGCCTCAGTGCCCCAATATATTGGGGATCATCGTGAATGACTTGTACGTACCAAAGAGCACCGAGATCGCGCGGGGGCGGCGTTAGCGGTAGCGACTCAGCGTGACCACTCCAGAGCACAACGGTACGCCACCGGATGCCGTAGGCGCACCGAACGCCATGGGCCAAGCGGTAGGCCTCGGCGGTTTGTCTGCCAGCTCGCGACCATCTTCTCCTCACTCAATGACATCACCTCGTGAATCGGTAGTCTCGTCCTATAGCGGGAAGGTGTCGTGGTCGCACGACGCGCCAGCCGGACTCGTCGTCTTCCTCGTGGCGCTACCGCTCTGCCTCGGCATCGCGCTCGCCTCCGGAGCGCCGCTCTTCTCCGGCGTCATTTCGGGCATCATTGGCGGACTCATCGTCTCGATGCTTTCCGCATCATCGGTGAGCGTGAGTGGACCGGCCGCAGGCCTCGCCGTAATCGTGGCAACGGCCATTCAATCGCTCGGTTCCTTCCCCGCCTTTCTGCTGGCGGTGCTGGTGGCAGGCGTGGCGCAAGTGGGCTTCGGGTTTCTGCGTGCGGGTCGCATTGCCAACTATGTGCCCAACGCGGTGATCAAGGGGATGCTGGCCGCGATCGGCGTGGTCATCATCCTCAAGCAGATTCCGCATGCGCTCGGTCGTGACACCAGTTACGAGGGAGATTTCGACTTCTTCCGCTCGGCGGATGGAGCGTCAACAACGCTCTCCGATGTGGCGGATGCCGTCGTATCCGCGAACGGAGAGGCTATTCTCATTTCGGTCGTCTCCCTCGCGATCCTTCTCGCGTGGGAGTCCCCGTGGATTAAGTCACGCAAGTCGCTCGCGATGGTCCCCGGCGCGCTCATCGTCGTGGCGGTTGGCATCCTGCTGAACGAGTTGTTCCGCACCATCTCGCCCGACTTCTTCCTGCGCGCCGAAGACGGCCATCTGGTGACGCTACCGGCAGGGGGGCCGACTGACCTGCTTGCGCAATTATCCGGTCCTGACTGGTCCCGGTGGACGGACCGCCGGATCTACTCCACCGGCCTGACGCTCGCCATTGTGGCGAGTATCGAATCCTTGCTCTCGCTCGAAGCCTCCGACAAGCTGGATCCGCAGCGACGGATCTCCAATCCGGACCGTGAACTAATGGCCCAAGGTGTGGGAAATATCGCGGCCGGACTGATTGGCGGTCTTCCGGTCACCGCGGTGATTGTGCGGAGTTCGGCCAACGTATACGCCGGAGCCCGATCGCGGTGGTCCGCCTTCATTCACGGAGTCCTCCTGCTCGTGTGCGTTGTTGCGATACCGAGCCTCCTCAATCGCATCCCGCTGGCCAGTCTGGCTGCGGTGCTTCTGATGGTGGGCTACAAGCTTACCAAACCCGCGTTGTACCGCGATTCATGGAAGGCGGGCGTTGATCAGTTCCTCCCGTTCATCGTGACGGTCATTGCAATCGTCTTCACTGATCTGCTGATCGGCGTGCTGATTGGCGTGGTGTTCGGCGTGATCTTCGTGATCCGGACGAATCACCATTCGGCGTTCACACTGGTGCATCAGGAGTCGATGTATCTGCTGCGCTTCAACAAGGATGCGTCGTTCGTCAACAAGTCTGAGCTCAAGGCCAAACTCGCCTCCCTACCCACACAGTCGAGTCTGATCGTCGACGGCACGCGGGCCAGCTTCATCGACAGCGACCTGTACGACGTGATTGCGGACTTCCAGGAGGGAGCGCCCCACAAGCAGATCGCGATCGAGTTCAAGCAGTTCCACAACAAGTCGCAAAACTACCGGAAGCGGAGACGGACCAATGGAGTCGTATAAGAAGCTGCTCCTCGCCAACAAGGCCTGGGTGCAGGACAAGCTCAACGTCCGTGACGACTACTTCTTGCGCATGGCCGACGACCAGACGCCGGAGTTTCTCTGGATCGGCTGCTCGGACAGTCGTGTGCCCGCCGAAGACGTGACCGGCACCGAACCGGGCGAGCTGTTTGTGCACCGGAACATCGCGAATCAGGTGATTCATACCGACTTCAACATGCTCAGCGTGCTCCAATACGCGGTTGAGGTGTTGAAGGTGAAGCACATTATCGTCTGCGGTCACTACGGGTGCGGCGGCGTCAAGAATGCGCTCTCGCACAAGCATCTGGGCCTGATCAACAAGTGGCTGCGCAACATCAAGGATGTATATCGCATTCACCGGCACGAACTCGATGGGCTCGCCGACCCCGATCGTCGCCTGCGCCGACTGGTCGAATTGAACGTCCAGGAGCAGGTCTGGAAGCTGGCGGAGACGTCATTCGTACAGCACGCGTGGCAGACGCATCACGACATTCACCTGCATGGATGGGTGTACGACCTGCACACCGGGCTTATCAACGATCTGTTGATGCTTCCACCGGGCACGCACATCGACGACATCTACAAGATGGACTTTGACGACGTCAAGCCGAGGTAGGCACGCATCGCGTGGACAGATACGGGGTACGAAGCGATTGCGCTCCGTACCCCGTGCTTCGTACCCCGTACTTCGTACCGCTTACTTCGCCGTAAACACCGCCACGGCCTTGTAATTGTCCCACGCCACAATGAGCTCGCCGCCCTTACCCGCCGGCTTCACCATGATCTCCATCTTCTCGACCACCGCGTTGTTGCTCGTTACCGTCATCGGAATGCGCGCAAGATCCTGCTTCTCGTCGTAGTCCGTGCCCCACTGCTTGGTCTGCTTGTTCACCACCAGCTCCCACTTGCCGTTCTCGACGATCTTCGTGAACAGCGTGTAGGTACCCGCCGGCACCAGGGTCGCACCGAACTGCAGCGGCTTGCTCGTGGTGAAGTGCGTGGCTTCGTTGGCCCCTGTGCGCCACACCATGCCCCACTTCATGTCGCCGAGTCCGTTGAACAGCACGCGACCACGCTTGGACGGACGCTATGGTCGCACCTCGCGACTGTTGTCCGACGGCACTCGGTCAATCAGCAGATTGTACGGATCGATACCTGCGCGGGCTGGCGTGCTCTTGACGATGAATTCCGCGCGCACCACGCCACTGGTCACCTTGATCTTGCGAACTGCCAGCGGCGCGCCAATGCGCGCGCCGGCTTTGGGCGCAGCAAAGACGCCGACGTCGATATAATCGTTCAGGGGTGCCGGTGCCTCGGTGCCCAGCGAGTCTGCGCGAAACTTCGTGGCGGTTCCTACGACCGTGACCTTGTACTGCCCATTGGCCTGCTTGGCGGTCAGCACGCTATCGGTCTTCACGTCCCACAGCGTGATCGTCTCGAAATAGTCGTCGACCGCCATTTGCATTGAGTCTGGCGTCGCCGCACGAATGTGTTTCATGAGGTCGAGCGTCGTGGCATACGGCGGCCCCGCGAACCGGCCTTCATCGAGGTACGCGCGCAGTGCGCCGTGCAGTGCACTCTCGCCAATCAGATCTCGAAGCGCGAACAGCGCCAGGGACCCCTTCTGGTACCAGATGTATGCTTGCAGGTCCACGCGGGTGAGCGGGTGCTCACCCTTGGTCTCACCCGCACGGCCACGCAGATAGCGCTCGAGCTCGGCGCGAAGAAACTTCTGCGTAAAGGCGCGCCCGTGAAGACGGTCCGTGACCACGAGCGCAGCGTACTCGGATAGCGACTCGGAAAGCATCTGCGCGCCTTCCACGTCGGCCGGCATGCGTTGATACGGAAACCACTGGTGCGCGATCTCGTGCGCGGTCACGAAGTACGGCAAGTCGGTGTCCTCCACATCGGATGAATCGACGCGGGCCACGAAGCCGATGGCTTCCGAGTATGGGACGGTGTTCGGGAACGATTGCGCGAAACCCGCGTACCGTGGGAACTCGAGAATGCGCAGCTGCCGATGCGGATACACACCGAACTCATTGGAGAAGAACTCCAGCGAGGCCTTCGACGCCTCGAGCATGCGTGCGACGTTGAACGTGTGCCCTGCATAGTGGTACACCTCGACGGGCACGTCGCGCCACATCGTCTTCGTCACGGTCCAGCGCGCCGAGAGTACCGAGAAGAAATTCGGCATCGGCTTGTCCATCACATAGTGAAAATAGCGGCGGCCGTTGCTTGCCCACTCTTTCTGCAGGTACCCCGGCGCCATCGCAATCTGGTCGGGGTCCGTGCTGACCGTTGCCTCGAACGAAACGAAGTCGGCATCCTGAGAAAACGATTGCCGTTGCAGGGCGACGACATCGGTGCGCGGCTTTCCGCGGCGCTGCAGCGGAAGCTTGTACTTCCTGCGCAACTCGTCGCTCTGCAGCTCTTGGTCCTGACCGTACCCGAGCGTCGGAAACTTGTCGCGGTTGAAGAACGTGCCGTTCTCCACCAGTGAGCGGTCTGGCTCCCCGCTCGGGAAGCCGCGCCTGGCATAGTGTTGCACGACCCGAAGGCGCAGCGAGTCGCCGGGCGCGAGCGGTGTGGCGAGCCGAACGAGTTGAACACCGAAGGCGGTGTCGGCCTTGAGCACGGTATGCGGACGATCAAAACGCAGGGTATCGAGCGTCACCCCGAGGCCTGGTAGATCGCTCGCAACATTGACCAGGACGCTGTCAATCGCTCGTGATAAGCGATTGACCATCGTGTAACTGGTGGCCGTGCGCGCCGTGCCGGCCGTCGGCTGAAGGTCCACGGTGATGGACGTGGCCACGACCTTTGGCGGCGTGAGCGTTTCGAGCGGCCGCCACGTGCGTTCATATGCGACTTGCCGGCGCTCCCCTTCCTTCCGCGTGAAGTACGGGTTGACGATGCTCGCGTTGTAGTAAAACAGGCCGCCAAACGCGGTTGCCCCGACCGCGCCGCCCGCCGCCAGGGCCGACACGCCACCACGAAGCCGGGGGGCCAACCGATCGCGCAAGGACGCCATCGCCGTTCCCCGATGCCAGACCACATAAGTGACCGCCAGCAGGATCGCGGCGACACTTAGATTGAAGCCATGCACCGCCAGAAACGACTGCAGATACGGACCCGTGGCGTTGAGATCGGACCAACGCATGGCCGGAGATGCCGCGATCTGCAGCAGTCGGTAGTCATAGCCGAGATTCGCCGTCGCGATATTGGCGACCCAGATCAGGATCACGATCACGTGTCCGATGGGCTTGCGCGGCACGAGGGACTGTACGAGAAACGCGAGCGCAACCATCACGAACCAGCCTGGAAAGTCCGTGCCGTACACGTACAATGCGTACACGCCAAGGTTGATGACCGGATACCCCTTGAGCACCTGCACGGTCATACTACCTAGCATGGCGACGGTGCCGAACGCGAACAGGAGCGCCATCATCGCCGTGAACTTTCCTGCCAAGACGCTGACAGTACGCACCGGACTTGCATCGAGTACCTGATCGAGCCGCACTTGCCGCTCGCGCCAGACCAACTCACCGGCGTAAAACGTCAACAACACGACCATGAACAGTGCGGCCGAACCAACCGATGTTTCCGCCATGAGCCAGCTCATGGGCCAGCTGCGGTTCTGACCATTCTGGTCCGCGAACCACGCGCTCATTAGCACGTTGATGAATCCGATCGCGGCGATCGCGAGAAACGGCACGGAACGAATCAGTGACCGAATATGAAAGGTGGTCACACCCCACCAGCCGACGATGGCGCTGGGCGGCGCATAGGTCTCGCGAGGTCGCCAGCCGCTCTTTGGCATGACACGTTCCCTTTCGGCCGCCTTGATCGCTTTTCGCCGTGACGTCACCGGCGCCTCCTTCTCGAGGCGCATGAAGCGGAATGCCGCTACCAACAGCACGACACCGACTGCAACCCACAGCAGCCGATTGGCCCCCAAAAACGAATCAAGCGGCAATGTGCGCGCGTTCTTTTCTACCGGTGTCCAATAGCGCGTCACCAGATCGATCGAGCGGAGCGCGAACGGGTCGATGAGGTTCGCCAGCTGATCACGATCGAGCGTTTGCACCAATCGGCCAGCCACTGAGTAGCCAACCAAGAGCAGAATGCCACAGACGTACACCGCGAAACTGCTGCGCGTCAGTGAGCCCACGGCAAACAGCATACTACTGATGAAGAACACACCGGGAACGCCGACGGCAAGGAACGGTTGGATGTAGTGCCAGAGTACGATGCTTTGGACCGTGCTCCCGTCGATCCATGGCATCAGGGTGCCCAACAGCGCGCCGACCGGCAACGCGGAGAACACCAACAGCATGGCGATCAAAGCCGCGACGTACTTGGCCGCCAAATACCCCGCGCGCGTGATGCGCGTGGTGAAGAGCAATTCGTGGACGCCCGCCTCGTAGTCGCGCAATACGGTGGTGCCCACCAACGCGCTGGTGATGATCTGACCGATCGCCAGCATGATGGCATACATCTGTGCGAGCGCATACGGGCTATTGCGTTTCACTTTACCAAGCGCCGGGCCCACAAGCACCGCATCGGTGCTGATCGCAAAGAACGCCAACAGGAACACAATCGCGACGTACAGCCACGTCGCTGGTCGCCGAAAATGGCCTCGCAGTTCAAAGGCGAAGAGCGTGCCGAACATCAGGCCTCCACCGGCACACGGCCGCCCGATGCCGCCGCAAGGCGATGGAAGTAGACATCTTCCAGATCGGGTTCAATCGCAATGAACCCGTCCCCAGGATCAGTCTCGGCGTAGGCATGCAACACGGTGTTGCCCGCCGCCATGCGAGTCGAGATGACCTCGTAGCGCGCCTTGTAGGCGTCGGCCTGAGCACGGGGCACCGTCCGACGCCAGATGCGCCCGCGCACCTCGTCGATGATTCGTTCCGGCTCACCGTGGACGATCACCTGGCCCTTGTTGATGATGGCCATCTGCGAGCACAGCTCGCGCACATCTTCGACAATGTGTGTGGAGAGAATGACGACGACCTTCTCCCCGATATCGGCGAGCAGGTTCAAAAACCGGTTTCGCTCGGTGGGATCAAGGCCCGCGGTCGGCTCATCCACGATCAACAGCTGGGGGCTACCGGCCAGCGCGATAGCAATGCCAAGCCGTTGCTTCATGCCGCCCGAGTAGCCGCCGGCACTCTTTTTACGAACGTCGTACAGGTTGACCTGATTCAGCAGGGCGGCCACGAGTTCCTTTCGTTCGCCAGCGTGCACCACGCCCTTGAGGGTTGCAAAATGATCGAGAATGGCCTCGGCCGGCATGTTCGGGTAGAGCCCAAACTCCTGCGGCAGATACCCGAGCTGCGCCCGCAATTTCTCCGGTTCCTTCAGCACATCGATGTTGCGAAAGTGAATGGATCCACTATCGGGAGGCTGCAGCGTGGCAATCGTGCGCATCAACGACGACTTACCCGCGCCATTGGGGCCAAGCAACCCGAACATACCGGGCGCGATGGAAAGAGAGATGTCCTGAAGCGCGCGTACGCCGTTCGGATACGTCTTCGCGATTCCTTCAATGCGGAGCGACATGGATACCTGTACGGAGTGCGTGGCGAGGGGTGAGCTCGCCATATCATGCGGCGCGAACGCCAGCCTAGCAACTCAGTGCTTTCCATCGGAGCGCCAATCGCCGTCGGCTGCTGCCGTGGAAGGAATGCTGCCGCGCACCAAGTAGAAACGCAGAACGGGGTACGAAGCGATCTCGCTCCGTACCCCGTACTCCGTACTCCCTACCCCCTACCGCCTACTTCGCCGTAAATCCCGCCACGGCCTTGTAATTGTCCCACGCCACAATGATCTCGCCGCCCTTGCCCGCCGGCTTCACCATGATCTCCATCTTCTCGACCACCGCGTTGTTGCTCGTTACCGTCATCGGAATGCGCGCAAGATCCTGCTTCTCGTCGTAATCCGTGCCCCACTGCTTCGTCTGCTTGTTCACCACCAGCTCCCACTTGCCGTTCTCGACGATCTTCGTGAACAGCGTGTAGGTACCCGCCGGCACCAGGGTCGCACCGAACTGCAGCGGCTTGCTCGTGGTGAAGTGCGTGGCTTCGTTGGCGCCCGTGCGCCACACCATGCCCCACTTCATGTCGCCGAGTCCGTTGAACAGCACGCGACCACGCTTGGACGGACGGCCGTAGTTCACGTTGATATTCGCACCAGCAACCGTGGTAACTACGGAATCGCGCGGCGACGCCGGCGCTTTGGGATCCATCTTCATGCCACCCTGAGCAGAAGCGGACACCGTCATCAGGGAAAGAGCAGCCACGGCGTAAGCGCCGCGACGAAGTGTACGGGTAAGCGACATAGTGTTGAGAAGGGTTGGTATGGTCGGGAATGGAAAGAAAAGCGGAACAGACAGCATGGGAATTTACCCAATCGGCGCCGGAAGGGTTCCCGACGCCGACGCTTCCCCTACTCCGCCTTCTTCCGGGCCTGGGCCAGGAACGCCGGCTCCAGCTGCAACAGGCTGGCCAGCTTCCGCATGAGATACGACTCCTGACTATCCAGAGAGCCGTCGGCCAGCGCCACCTGCCACATCAATTCTGCCAAGACAATGCGCTGCGCGACGTCGTAGTCCTTCACCACCTGCCGCGTGAACACGAAGTGGTCTACCGCGTCGTGATTGGCCGCCGCCGCTTCGGCCAGCATCTGCTTCGCACCGGCGTCGTCCACGCCGAAGTGCCGCTGCAAAATGTCCATGATCCGCGCCTGCTCGGCCTCACTGAACTCGCCATCGGCGCACGCCAGTTCCACCAACAGGGCGCACGCCGCCACCCGCACGTCGTTCACCTGCACCCGGGAGTGCGTGCCGGGAGTCCCCGGCACGCTGTCTCCGATCAACTTACGAATCGCGTCGAGCATGACTCGCGATTACATGCGCGTGGCCGGCCCGATCGCGCGATCGAGCTTGGCCTTCGCGGCTTCCAGTTCCTTGCGCAGGAACGTGTACCGCTCGTACGCGTCCTGACCCACCTTCTGGTCAGCCCGCGCCGTCATGCCGGCGAGATACTGGATGTGCGCCTGCAGCCCCGGCTTGCCGTAGCGAATGGGCTGCGTGTTCACGATCTCGCTCACTTCCTTCACCTTCGTGGCCGTGTCGGCCGCCGCGCCGGTGGCGCCCTTGTACTTGGCTTCCGCCGTACGCACCCGGGCCAGCAGCGCGTTCACGTCGGCCACCATCTCACGCATCTTCAGATTGTGCGTGTACTGCGCCTGCAGGTCGGCTTCCGTCGTACCGTCGGCCGCCAGGCGCGGGTCGATGCGCACGCGCAGCGGCACCGACTTCGTGACGCCACCGGCCGTCACCTTCGCGGTGTAGGTGCCCGGCGGTGAGCCAAGTCCGTTGGAGTGCTGCACGCCCCACACGAAGCGGTTCATACCGGCGTTCTTGGTCACGAGGTTCACCGTCGGCGCCACCAGCGTCGGGCGCGCACCACGTCCCGCCATCATCGCCTCATCGGGGTCATCCTCGCCGCCGCCGAAGCGCGGACGCGGTGCCTGCGGAATGATGCCGCTCTTGTACGTGTTCACGACCTTGCCCGCCGCATCGACGATGTCGATACGGACGGTGTCGTTCGGTGCACTGGCCAGGAAGTAGTCCACCGTCGGGCCGAGCAGCTGCGGCGTGGTCGTCGTACGGTAGCCGTCACGCGGCTTGAAGAGCACGAACGACTCGCTCTGCGTGGTCGGGCCGATCTGCTGCAACGCCGCGATGTTGTCCATGATCCAGGCGGCGCGACCCTGCGTCGCGACCACCAGGTCACCACGGTACACCTTGATATCGTTGATCGGGATCTGCGGCATGTTCAGGTTGAACGGCTGCCAGTGCCCACCGTTGTCGAACGAGATGTACATGCCGAACTCGGTACCGGCGTACAGCAGTCCTTCGCGCACGGGATCTTCACGCACCACACGCGTGGGCGCGTCGGCGGGAATACCATTCGTGCCATCGGTGAGCAGCTTCCACGTGTTGCCGTAATCGTTCGTGAGGTAGATGTACGGCTTGTAGTCGCCGAGCAGGTAGCGATACGTCGCGAAGTAGGCCGAGCCCTTGCGGTGCGGCGACGATTCGATCCATGCCACACGGCCGCCTTCACCCAGCTCCTTCGGCGTCACGCGCTTCCACGTCTTGCCATCGTCACGCGTGACCGAGAACGGACCGTCGTTCGAACCCGTCCAGATCACGCCCTTCTCCAGGGACGATTCGGTAATCGCGTACAGCGTGCTGTAGAACTCTTCACCCGTCACGTCACGCGTGATCGGCTCGCCGCTGCCGCCCTGACAGCACTTCGGGAACCAGGTGAGGTCGGGCGAAATCTTCTCCCACGTCGCGCCGTTGTTACGGGT
The DNA here is from genome assembly GCF_013004105.1 of Gemmatimonas groenlandica. Classification (NCBI taxonomy): domain Bacteria; kingdom Pseudomonadati; phylum Gemmatimonadota; class Gemmatimonadia; order Gemmatimonadales; family Gemmatimonadaceae; genus Gemmatimonas; species Gemmatimonas groenlandica. The sequence goes on along the minus strand of NZ_CP053085.1, from coordinate 650,105 downwards.
GCGATGCAGGAACTGCGAGCCGTAGTACAGCACCTTCGGGTCATGCGGCGACAGCGCCATCGGCGTCGTGCGCTGCATGCGGTAGTCGAGATCACCACCGTCGTTTCCGTACAGCGACTGCGCGCCGATCCAGTAGTTCTTCGTCACGCCGGCGTCCACGTTCATCAGCGAGTACTGCCCCTTGCAGTTGCCGTGAATGAGGTTCCGGTCGCTCGGATGCGGAATGATCGGACCCGTCTCACAGCCCGGACCCGTGCGCACGGTGCTCATGTTGAACAGGTCGTTGTTGCTCGGCACGATGTACGTGCTGTTGTCCTGCTGCGCCATGTACAGCTTGTACGGGAACGCGTTGTCCAGCCACACGCCGTAGAACTCGGCCGTCGGCTGCACATCCTGCGAGCTCCACGTCTTGCCGCCGTCGTACGACACGTTCGCGCCACCGTCGTTCGACTGCACCATCGTGTTGCTGTTCGTCGGATTGATCCAGATGTCGTGATTGTCACCGTGCGGTGTGCGGAACGGTGCGACCGTCTTGCCGCCGTCGGTGCTCTTGTAGAACGTTTCGGCGCCACCGTACACCACATCGGCATTCGACGGATCGGCGCCCAGCGACGTGTAGTAGAACGGACGCGTGATCAGCCCCGGCGTGCTGTTCATGAGCGCCCAGCTCGCACCGGCATCATCGGAGCGATACAGACCACCGCCCGGCATCGCTTCGACCAGCGCGTAAATGCGATTCGGGTTGGCCGCCGTGACAGCCAGGTTGCCCTTGCCGGTGATCTGATTCGGCAGGCCACCCACCATCTTGGTGAAGCTGTCACCGCCGTTCGTGCTCTTGTAGAAACCGCCTTCGCGCGAGCCGGAGATGATCGACCACGGCTTGCGCTCGATGCGATTCATCCACGCGTACACCACGTTCGGATTGCCGGGCTGCAACTCCACATCCATCGCGCCCGTGCTGTCGCTCACGTACAGCGTCTTCTTCCACGACTTGCCGCCGTCGGTGGTCTTGAAGATGCCGCGCTCGTTGTTCGGCTTGAAGATGTCGCCGTATGCCGCGACCCAGACGATGTCCGGGTTCGTGGGGTGAATCCGCACCGCGCCGATCTGTCCGGCGTTGTACAGGCCGGCGAACTGCCAGGTGGCACCGTTGTCGACGCTCTTGTACACCCCACGGCCCGTGGACACGTTGCTGCGCACGCCGTCCGAGCCGGTGCCCACGTAGATGATGTTCGGGTTCGACTCCGCCACCGCGATCGAACCGGTCGAGCCGAGCGGGATCTTGTTGTCGGTGATGAAATCCCACGACTCACCGCCGTTGGTGGTGCGCATCACGCCACCGCTGGCGACACCGGCATAGAACGTCTTCGGCTGCGATGGCACACCGGTCACGGTGGTGACGCGGCCGCCGCGCGAATGGCCGACTTGGCGGTAGCTGAGACCCTTGAACAGGGCCGGGTCGGCGGCGGCCATCATCGCCGCCGCTGGGACCTTGGCAACGGCCCGGGCCGGCGCTGCGGCCGGCTTGGCCTGGGCGCCAACGGAAAGCCCCAGTGGAAGCGTGGCGCAGGCGGCCGAAATCGAGAGGAAGAGTGTACGGCGAATCATCTCAGGGAGCTCGAGGAGGGGCGGGACAGAGGCCATCAGAAAAGCTACGCCCAGCGGCGGCAGACGTTGAGGGGTGGAGCGTGTGACTACGCGGGACGAAGCACCTGCCCGGCCCCGGCCGACGGCCGTTGACCGTCCCGGACGGAGATCACGCCGTTCACCACGACGGCCGCTATACCGAGCGGGTACTGAAAGGGATTCGCGAAGGTGGCAGTATCGGCCACCCGAGCCACGTCGAATACCACGACATCACCGGCCAGACCGGTGGCGAGCCTGCCGCGATCGGCCAGATGCACCCGCGCCGCCGGCACCGCCGTCATCTTGCGGATGGCACTGGCCAGCGAGAGTGCCTTCCGCTCGCGCACATAGCGGCCGAGGACGCGCGGGAAGGTGCCGGCACCGCGCGGGTGCGGGCTGCCGCGTCGGGTGGGCCCATCGATCGCGAAGGCGCCGCCGTCTGAGCAGACCATGCTGAACTCGTGCGCCAGCAGGCGGTCGATGGTGTCCTCGCTCATGGCGAAGCCGAGCATGCCAACTTCGGCGCGGTTGCGCTCCAGCAGCCCGACGGCGGCCAGATACGGGTCAACTCCCTTGGCCGCCGCGTAGGCGCCCATACGCTTGCCCTCGGCGTCGCGGTCGACCGCCTCGGCCACCCGTGAGATCTGCACGTTGTCCCAGCCGCCGATCAGCTCCACCTTGGCCAACGCTTCGGTACGAACGCGCGCGGCAACAGCCGCATCCTTGAGCCGAGCAAGAAACGCGGTGGTCCCGCCGTCGCGACTCCACACCGGGAACAGGTTCGTGAGTCCGGTGGAATAGGCCTCGTACGGATACACGTCGAACTGGACATCGATGCCGGCCGTGCGCGCGGAAGCGATACGGGCCAACGCGGTATCGAGTTTCGGCCAGTTGCGCGTACCCTGCATCTTCAAGTGCGAGATCTGCAACGGGCAACCGGCGCCGCGCGCGACCGCAATCGACTCGTCGATCGACTCGAGCACGCGGTCGTCTTCGTTGCGCATATGCGTGGCGTACGGCAACCGCTTTGCCGCCAGTGGACGACAGAGCGCGACCAGCTCCTCGGGAGTCGCAAAGGCGCCCGGCGTGTATT